>DASZBS010000029.1:0-24998 GCA_035943995.1 Candidatus Elarobacter sp.
TGACCGCGCAGTTGCGCGCCGAGGCGCGCAGCGCGACCGCGATCTGGGCGAGCGCGCCGAGCGCGAGCGCCGGTCACGACGACTGCGTGCAAGTCGATTTCTTCACCGCCGACGCGGCCGGGCCGAAGTTCTGGAGCTATCGCAATTTCCCCAACCACACCGGTGCCGACGCGGTCGCGGACGATGCGCTGCAGCGGCTCGGCGCGACGTCACCGATCGCGCCGTGCGATGCCGCGCAGCCCGGTACCATCGTGCTGACGCACGTGCGCGCGCCGGTGTCGGTCGCCGCGATCGCACCTGACGCGCTCACGGCGCACGACGACGTCTATCTCGCGCTCGGTGACTCGCCGTTCGTCGCAGCGAACGTCCCCGCGACGGCGGCAATTCCCGTCGGCGTGCTCGATGCGAGCGGTGCACCCGTGCGCGGCGGCAACACCGTGGTCGAGCTGCGGCTCGACACCGACGACGGCTCGCGCGTCGTCGACCTACTGCCCGGCGTCTTTCCGAACGGGTTCACCGAGGTGCTGCGCTATACGTGCAGCGAGCGCTGCGACGTCGGCCACGACACCGCCGCGCCGAAAACGCTGACGAGCTGCGCGCTGACGTGGCAGCCGGGCTGGAGCACGTTCGTGCGCTGGAACGACTTCGCGACCAACCCGGACGGCACGCTGGCGTTTCCGGGAGGATGGTTCATCGCGGGGACGTTCGTGTTCACGTACGCCGGGACGCGCGCGTCGGATGGCGGCACCGACACGCTCGCGAAGCCGTACGTCGCGACGAACTGGGACACGACGCGCGACTACGCGGCGTTTCCGCCCGACCGCGCGGCGGCGGACGGCTCGCGCGCGGGAAGCTTCGCGCCGTGGGACGTGCGCGCCGAATCGCCCGCGGCCTGGCTGGCGGACTTGGCGCCGTACCTCGCGGCCGGTGAAAGCGCGCCGCTGGCGGCGGAGCAGCAGCGCTGCGACGCCGTGCAAGCGCAAGGAACGAGCGGTGGATTCTACGCGAACGGCTGAGCGCGGCTTCACGCTGCTCGAAGTGCTGGTGTGCGTCGCGATCCTCGCGGTCGTCAGCGCGGCGACGTTCGGAGCGTTCGCGGCCGTCGCGCGCAACGCGACGCCGGGGACGGCGCGCGACGTCGCGCTGATGGTCGGCGAGAACGCGCTGGCTCGGGCGCGTGCCGCGGTCGCGTACGCGTCGTCGCCGTCGCAGGATGCGAGCGCGCTGCTCGCCGGGCGCACGTGGGCGCTGCGGCCGGGCGAGAGCGACTACGTGGCAGGCGCGCAGCTTCGGGCAGGCGCGATGTGCGGAGCGACCGGGTCGCGCACCTTGCAACTGCCGGTCGCGACGACGTACGACGCCGCGAACGAGCGCTTCACCGTGGTCGTGACGTACCCGCGCGATCCGTGCGCCGTCGCGAGCGACGGTGCGATCCCGGCCGGCGGCGCGGCGACCGTCACGCTGGGCGAGACGCTGCCGCCGTCGGCGTATCCGCCGGGCCAGACGATCCACCGCGACGTCGCGCCGCCGGCGCGGATGTAGCCGTGCTCGGCCCGACGCTGTGGTTCGTCGTCGTCATCGGGCTGCTCGCCGTCGCGCTGCTCGACGGTGCCGCGACGTTCGGTCGCGCCGGCCTGCACGCCGCGGCGGACCACGCGATCGAGGCGGCACTGCACGATGCCGTCGCGGATTATCAGAACCAGCTCCAATCCGCCGGCGAGCACCCGCAGACGCCGGCTGCGCCGCTCGAGCGGACGTTCCCGCCGCAGACGAGTGACGCCGCGTCCGGCCGAGGCTTCACGCTGGCGTACTCGGTGACGCCGACGACCCTCGCGCCGCCCGCTTGCCCGCAGCCCGGCACGCCGCCGTCGGCCGGCCCGGACACGATCGCCTGGCTGCAGTGCGGCGGCTTCGTCCGCGAGTCGCGCATGTCGTTGCGGGTGATCGTGCGGGTGCTCGACACCGCCGGCGCGGCGACGCTCGCGCGCCGCGAGCAATACGTCACGCTGCGGCTGTTCGGCGAGCCGCCGTACAGCGCGGTCGTGGGCCGCGAGGACGCGAGCGCGGACGACCCGAGCGGCAGCGGCGCCGGTGCGCTCGCCGCGCGCCCGCACGAAGGCGATCTGGGCGGCGACACCGTCAGCGGCGCGCCGCCGCCGCAACCTGGAGCGACGCCCGCAGGGCAGAGCCCCTGGCCCGCCGGAGGAACGCTGATCCACGTCCGCTACGAGTGCCGCGACGGCGCGGGTCACTGCGCGAACGCCGCGCCGCCCGATCCCGACGCGAGCTTGCAGCCCGGCACGCGGTGGGCCAATGGCAACCGGCCCGCATTGTGATTCCGGCCGCTAAGGGCGCTTTCGCGGGGCGCCGATAGTATCTGTGCCGGGTGGTCAAGGATGAAGGGGAATCAGCATGATGCTGCACGGTTCTGGGCGCGAGGCTCGCCATGACTGACGATGATGCCCGCGCATTCTTCGCTTGGGCCGACCGCGAGCGAGCGATCACGCGCCTGATGTACGCCGGGAAGCTCGGCTTCGGCGAGCTGGCGCTGCGCCGCCAGATGAGCTACGACCGGCTCTTGGCCGAGACGCAGGCGCAGCCGCAGCGCGACCGCAGCGGCAATCAGTAGGCTGGGGCGGCGTCGACCGTCGCCGGCCCGTTCAGCTCGGCGTGCCGCCCGCACGCGACGAGATCGCACGCCGCCGCCTGCTCGCGCGCGGCGCAGCCGCAGCGCCAGAGGTGGTCCTCCGCATTCGCGATGCCGCTCTGCGCGTACGAGAACGTGCGGGCCGGCGGGCCCAGGACGGACCGCAGATAGCCGAACGTGTGCGAATGAATGGCGAAGTCTTCCCTTCATAGAGAAGCGAGGAAGCGACCGTCCACCCGCCCGGTGCTCGTAGCATACGGCCAGCGAGCAAGGCCTTGCAAGTGGTAAACGCCGCGGACGGCCGGTTCGGCGCAGGCTTAACCGAGGGTTGACGCTACCGGACCGCCGGACGTGAGGAACGACGCGAGCGCCGCGTCGACGGCTTCCGGCTCTTCCTCATGCGGCAGCAGGCCGCTGTGCGCGAACGTCACCAAGCGTGCGTCGCGCGTCAGGCGAAGAAACTCGTCGGCGTTCGTGCGCCGGTTGATCGCGCCGGCCTGCTCGCCCCACAGCACGTCGAGCGGGATCGTGAGAAACGGCAGATCGCGCGCGACGTCGCAGTCGAGCGCGCCGCCGACGAGCGCGGCCGGTACGAAGCGCGCTCCCGGCTGGTGCGTCACCGCGTAGTAGTGATCGACGACCTCGCGCGTCACGCGCGACGGATCGCCGTAGACCTGCTTGGTGAGGAACGCGCGGATCGACGCCTTCGAAGCAAGCGCGTTGAACGCCGCTTCACCGAGCACGGGCGAGCGAAACAGCGCGGTGATCGCGGCGCCGGGACCCCTGGGGCCTTTATCGAGCGTTCCGCCGAGCCCGGTGGGACAGATCACGGCGAGCCGCTCGATGCCGTCGCGCGCGCGCGTCGCGGCGCGGATCGCGAACGCGGCGCCCAGCGACGAGGCGACGACCGCCACCGGTTCGTCCGCCAGCGCGTCCACCGCGTCGACGATCTGCTCGACGAACAGTTCCGCATTGTACGACAGCTTCGGCTTGTCCGAAAGTCCGCAACCGATCAAATCGAAGGCGACGACGCGGTGCCTCTGCGCGAGCCGCGCGAACAGGTTGCGGAACTCGTACGACGAGGCGCCCGCGTAGACGCCGTGGACGAGGAGCACCGGCGGACCCGAACCGGCTTCTGTCGCGAAGATCTCGCTGCCGTGCCACGACCACGGACGGGGCGTACCGCCGAGCGCGTTCGTCGGGACCGGTGCATTGCTCAGCGCGCGATTCGTCGCCGCCAGAGCGCCGGTCACTCCCGCCCCCGCGAGGAACGGTCGAACAATTTTCTTCACGCCTTCCGTACGTACCCACGAAGGACCGTACCGAGGTCCCGTCGCAACGGCCGTCGTGGTCGCCCGCGTCCTCGGCGCACTTGCCCTGCTAGCCGCGGTAAGTTTTTCCGCGCAAGCGGCGCCGTGCGGCGTCTCGCCCGGGCATGCGGTGTTCCTCAAGTCGGGCGACTTGGACCCGGACGTCTTCGTGTGGGACACCCGTGAGCGCATCGTAGACTACGCCGGCGGCCACTGGGGCAGCGACGAGGTGCTCGCGCACACGGTGCTGGCGAAGCCCGGGACGCGCGCGGTCATCGTGCAGTGCATGCCGGCCGCGGTGCACACCAAGGGCGGCGACACGCGCGACGCGATCGGCATCAAGCTGGTCAACGGGCCCAACAGAGGGCGGTACGGCTGGGTGACGTCGGACGACGTCCACGAGGTCGCCCGGCGCTGACCCCGGCGCGCGTTCGCCATTTGGACAGCGGGTGCGACCGAACGTAGGCGCCGCGTCCAACTGAAGCGCGCATTCCGACCAACGTCGTCTACACACGTCGTGCGCGGGTGCCGATCCGTTCGCCAAATCCCTAATGCCGCGAGCGGGCGCTCAGCCTAAAATGAACGCGTGGACAAGATCAGCGCCGGTGATACCGCTTGGGTATTAGCCTCCGCCGCCCTCGTCATGATCATGACGCCGGGGCTCGGATTTTTCTACGGCGGCCTCGTGCGCCGGAAAAACGTGCTCTCGACGGTGATGCATAGTTTCTTCATTCTCTGCCTCATCAGCGTGCAGTGGGTGCTGTGGGGATACTCGCTCGCGTTCGGGCCTGATTGGAAGGGCCTCGGTATCATCGGTGACCTGTCGTGGATCGGCTTGAACGGCGTTGGGCTCAAACCGAACGCCGACTACGCGGCGACGGTCCCGCACCAGGCGTACATGGTGTTCCAACTTATGTTCGCCGTGATTACGCCGGCGCTGATCAGCGGTGCGTTCGCCGAGCGCAAGCGCTTCAAGGCGTTCGTCCTGTTCAGCTTGCTGTGGGCGACGTTCGTGTACGATCCGCTCGCGCATTGGGTATGGGGCCACGGCGGCTGGCTGAACAAGATGGGCGCGCTCGACTTCGCCGGCGGCACCGTCGTCCACATCTCGTCGGGCGTCTCCGCGCTGGTCGCGGCTTGGGTGCTCGGCAAGCGCATCACGCACAAGCCGGGTGAAGACGTCGAGCCGCACGACATCCCGATGGTCGTGCTCGGCTGCGCGCTGCTGTGGTTCGGCTGGTTCGGCTTCAACGCCGGCAGCGCGCTCGCGGCGAACGGACTCGCGGTCAGCGCGTTCGTCAACACCAACACCGCCGCGGCGATGGCCGCGCTGACGTGGCTCACGATCTCGTGGGCGCACAAGGGTGTGCCGAGTGTCGTCGGCGCGACGGCCGGCGCCGTGGCCGGGCTCGTCGCGATCACGCCGGCCGCCGGCTACGTGACGCCCGCGGCGTCGATCCTCATCGGCCTGATGGTGTCGGTGGTGTGCTACGGCGCCGTGATGCTGCGCGACAAGATGAAGGTCGACGATGCGCTCGACGTGTGGGCCGTGCACGGCGTCGGCGGCACCGTCGGCGCGCTCGCCACTGGCTTGTTTGCGACCGTCGCGATCAACGCCGGCGCGTCCAACGGGCTCTTCTACGGAAATCCCAAGCAGCTGTGGATCCAAACGATCGCCGTGTTCTCGGCGTGGGTGTTCAGCGGCGTGATGACCTTCCTCATCCTCAAGTTCGTCAACATCTTCGTCCCGCTGCGCGTCTCCGAAAACGAAGAAGCCATGGGCCTCGATCTTTCGCAGCATTCCGAAGTCGCCTACAGCCCCTCATAACCACAAGGAGTCGTACCGTGGAACTCATCGCCTCAATGATCGCATTCTTCGCTCTCGTCGCCGCGTGGTTCGTGCTGCCGTCGACACCGCCCGTGCTGCAAGCGCGGCCGCAAAGCGTCCCCGAAGCGTTGCCCTCGGCGGCGTAACGGGCGCCGCTTCGGCGGCAGCGTTTCACCACCGCAACACGGCCGTGCGCAGCGCGAGCTGCGCCCGGCTTTTTCTTTCCCCTCGCATTGAAACTCGGAGGAATTTTGCGAACCTTCATAGCGGCCTTGACAGCCGCATGCGCCCTGGGAACCGTCCCTGTCTCGGCGCAAACGCCCCCGGCGTCGTCGCCCGCGTTCCCGTCGCCTTCGCCCGCTCCGTCGCCGTCGCCGTCACCGTCGCCCACACCGCGACCGTGGGCCGCGTCCGGGTTTGCCGCGGCGTCGTACAACGCGTCGTCGCTCGGCAACGGCACGGCGGGGTTCTCGTTCGCCAACGGCGGCGCGTCGCGCACGTTCGACACGATCAGCCGCCAGCCGATGCTCAACGCGGTCAACGTGCAGCTGCAGAAGAACGGCCCGCTGTTCGGCAAGCTCGAGCTCACGGCCGGCACGAACGCCAACGTGATCGCGTCGTATCCGTACGCGAACAACCCGAACCCGCTGCAGACGGCGTTCGACGTGACGCAGCTCTACATCGGCTACACCAGCGGCGCGTTCGCGCTGCAAGCCGGGAAGTTCGAGACGCTCGCGGGCGCCGAGGTGATCGAAGATCCCGCCAACGCGAACGTCTCGCGCTCGATCCTGTTCGGCTACGCCGTGCCGTTCACGCACACCGGCGCGCGCCTGACGTACACCGTGAACCCGACGGTGTCGTTGATCGCCGGCGTGAACAACGGCTGGGACAATCTCAAAGGGCCGGGCGGACCGAAAACCGCCGAGCTCGGGATCGCGTACACCGGCAGCGTCGTCTCGGTGACCGCGCAAGGCTACTCCGGCATGGAGCGTTATTCGAACGCGATGTGGTCCGCCACGGGCGACTCACCGGCGGGCCACCGTTCGCTGATCGACGTCGTCGCGACGGTGAAAGCGACGCCGAAACTGACGTTCGTCGGCAACTTCGACAGCGGCCGGCAAACCGCGGTCCCGCTCGTCGATTCGACGGGCGCATTCGTGCCGGGACTACCCGGCGGCCTCGGCACGGCGACGTGGAACGGCGTCGCGGGCTACGCGCAATACCAGCTCAACGCGAAGCTCTCCGCCGCGCTGCGCGCCGAGACGTTCAACGACCACGGCGGCTATCGCACCGGCTACGACCAGCAATGGCGCGAAACGACGCTGACGCTCGCATACGCGCCGTCGGCACCGGTAGTGTTCCGCGTCGAAGGCCGCACGGATCGATCGAACCATCCCGTCTGGGCCGACCTGGGCTCGTTCTTGCACAACGGCATGCAGAGCGTCGCCGCGCAAGTGCTGGTGAAGTTTTAGGCCGAGCCGCGGGCCGAACAGGGCCGCCCCGTCGCCGCTGGGAACCGGAATCGAGCCACGCCGTGCTGTTCCAGCGCGGCGTGAGCTCGCTTGCGTACAAGAGGGTGTCAGGGTGCAAATACCGAGTACAATGCGTGGCATCGGCGTAGTCGCCGTGTTCACCGGCCTGCTGTCGACCGGCTGCGGAGGTCGAAGCGCCGGTCCGGCCTTGCCCACAGCGCAACAGGCTTCAAACAAGAGTCCAGATAGCGGGCGCTTCGAGGCATACAGGGCGTCGGTCGAGCTGCAGACGCGTCGTTCCGCGCCTGCGGGATCCGACGTGTTCGTCGGATCCACGTATATCGTAAAACGCGGAACCGGCACGGTGGTCTTCTCCGACCGAAATGTCGCGATGAGGACGGCGAGCACGATCGGCATTCGAGCCGGATCGCAATCGTCCGTATTCGCGCGAGCCGACGTTACCGAAGTTCCAAAATCGTTCTTCGTCACGGCGCCAAAAGGCCGCCAGACGTCGACGGTACATCAGATTTGCAACCCGGACGGGTGCCCGGATCCGCCGCCTCCGCCGGATCCGACGCCGGGGCCGGACGGGGCCTATGACAGCGGCGACGGCGTCATCTCATCCGGATCGACGACACAAGCGGAAAGCATCGCGTCGACGCGAAGCCAGCCGTGCACGCAAACACTCACGACGAACGGCTACCCTGGCGGCGTTACCATGAACTACCTCGGAGCGTCAACGTGGCAGCTCCAGTATAAGCCGGGTTATCCGTACTTCACTGGCGGGACGGATACCGCCGACATCACCGAGTCAGTGAGGCTCGTGGACGGTACGCTGATTCAAACCGTCTCGCAAGCGCTACTCGAAAACAACAAGCTTAACGAGACAAACTTCACGTATTCCGCCGACCCGATCACGACGTTGAAGTACGTGGTCATTCAGGTGATCGAGCACCCCTACCCCGGCGATAATCTCATTTTGGGGCAGGCTGACATTACGTGCGTCGGAGATAATTTCACGAGAGTCGCGCCGGTACCACCGCCTCCGAACCCCCCGTATCCCCCCGTTTGGTGGCACCCATTGCCCCCTGCGTGACGTAGGTATGAAACCCGAGTTCTAACCGCGCGGCGTCACGGGACGGTGGAAGGCAAGGCCAGTAGCGCGAAGCTCCACCGTCACCGCGACGCCGTATGCACGTTCGATCGAGTTCGCGGTGAGCGCGCATTTCGGAGGCCCGTCGGAGATGATGCCGCCGTCGCCGAGTACGACTACGCGCTCGGCGAAGGCGGCGGCTTCTTCGAGCTGGTGCAGCACCGCGACGACGAGCGCGCCGCCGGCAGCGAGCTCGCGGAGGAGCTGGAGCGTTTCGACCGATGCTTTGAGATCGAGGTGGGAGGTCGGCTCGTCGAATAATATCACCGACGCACGCTGCGCGATCGCAAGAGCGATCCACACGCGCTGTCGTTCGCCGGCAGACAGCGTGCCGATCTCACGGTGCCGGAATGCCGTCAAGCCTGCGCGCGCGAGCGCGTCGTCCACTGCGACGTCGTCCTCGGCGGTCGCCTCCCACTCCCACCAGCGGTGGTGCGGAAACCGTGCTGCGGCGACCGCGTCTTCGACGATGAGTGCCGCGAGTACCGGCTCCGTTGGGTCGACGAGGGCGATGCGGCGCGCGCGCTCGCGCGCATCGAGCGCGCGCACGCCGACGCCGTCGAGCGCGATCGTGCCGCGTTCGGGGGCGAGTGCACCTGCCATGGCGCGAAGCAGCGTCGTCTTGCCGACGCCGTTCGGCCCGACCACCGCGACGACGCCGCCGTCGAGCGCGAACGAGACGTCACGCAGCAGCGTCCGGCCGCCGCGTGCTAACTCGACGCGCTCGAGGACGAGCCTCATACGTCAGGCTAGGTGCACGCGCCGGGACCGCTCTGAGGACCTCGGCAGGAGCCGGTGTCGTCATACGCACCTTGCACGAGTGCCGCGTTTACGCCGAGCGCGGGCGCACCCGTAACGGTACCAGTAACGACCGAACCGCCGGACGGTGCGACGTTGGGGAACAACGTCGCACCGACGATCAGCTTCATCGTCACGGTGCCGCCCGGTGTCAGCTTGATGCGGGCGCCCGACGGCGATGTACTCGTCGACAGATCTTCCGGCGAACGCGGGCCGTTGAATCGTTCGTTCCACACGGCTCCGCCGGGGATCGGCAACGTCGTGATGCCGCGCAACAGGACATTCGAGGAGAATTGAAAGCGCGGATCGCCCCCCGATGCAACGTTACGTGCGGCGAGCGCCTCCGCGAACTCACCGTACACTTGCGCGAACGGCTCGCCATTCGCCTCGCTTTGAATCGGCGATACGTTCGCAACGCCGGTTGCCCCCGGAGTTAAGTCGGCGTAGACCCGGTGAAGTGCGGTATCGCCGCCGAATCGGTCATACAAATAGCGCGCCATCAGATAGGCACCGCCGTAGTTGCCGGCCGTCGAACGGAAGAACCCGTACGTCGGGGGCGTCGTCCCCGCGCTCAGCGGGTCAACGTCGTAGCCCGCGAACGCCGTCATCGAATAGTTGCCGGGCGCAAACAAGTAATCAAAAGCGAACAGCTGCGTGTCCGAAGACTGCGGCGGGTTCGCGCCGGCGCCGAGAACCAGATCCTCGGCGAGCATCGAGTCACCCTCGTCGATGAACGCGGTGTCGCCCACACCCCGACCACCGTTGGCGAGTTCCGGAACGAAGATTTTGTTTACTGTGTGGAGATAGTGCTGGAATTCATGCGGAACCGAGCGCGGCATGTCTTGCGTGCGCCAATAGTTCTCGTCGGCGGTGCTCCCGGAGTTGTACTTATCCGTGCCGATCACGAACATCGGCAGATTGTTGCTGGGCACGTGCGGGTGGGCGAAACAGTTGATCTCTTGATCGTTGAGCTCGTTGAGCGCGTCGAAATAACCGCCCTCACCAGTGTTCTCCAAAGCATTGGTGACGAGGATGCTGATATGCGGATCCGCGCCGCTGAGGTCGGGGGTCGGAAGGTACGGCGGTACCGGCGGGTTGTTGTTCCCGGGGGCGAGGTCTGTGCCGCTTGTGTCACATTGCTGGTACGTGTTCGTGTTCCCGCTATTGTTATATGGCGCTAGCTTTGCGTTGAACGCCGGCCCGAACGCCGTCGTCAGCCGCGCGAAATCGCCGTCGAAGGTCGTTGCGGTCGCGTTCCAGTCGCTCTGGGTGAGGTTGTACGTCGCGTCTATGGCATCGTCGACCCAGACATAGGTGTGCGCGCCGATCGCCTTCAAGTGGGAGGGCCGGTCCGCGTAACACCCGCTCCCGACCGTGATCTGCGGCGGCACGCACGAACCACCGACGCCCGTGATCGTGCCTTGCTGCACGTGGAACGTACGCGCGGTGTTGACAGGGATGTCACTGACGCGCCGGACGCTCTGCGCGCTGCGACCACCGTGAACGACGTTGAGCGTCGAGCGACCGTGAAATAATTGCAGCGCCGGGGTGCGCGGGTCGGTACGCTGGCGGAACGGCATAACGGCATTTGTGCCCTCACGTCCAACGGTGCTCGCGATGCGTGCTTTCGACGTCGACGAAGTGACGCCGGCGGCGCTTTCACTGGCGGTCACCGTGTACTCGGTGAGGGTGAAGTTTGCGCTCGGCCCGGGTGGCGTCTCCGAGCTCTGGATGACGAACGTTCCGTCCGTCGACACGCCGAGCATCGACGAAGAAAACGTATTCGACGCGATTTGCGGAATCTGCGCAACACCGCTCACGCCTTTGACGAAGTTCGTCCCCGGCGGAGTCGCCGTGGGCACCGGCGTCGGCGTTGCTCCGCCGCCCCCACCGCCACCGCCGCCCGGAACGGCACCGCCTCCGCCGCCGCCACCGCACGCCGCGAGCACCGCGGCAGCGAACACAGCGACCGCGAGAGCGGGCCGCACACCATGCAACTTCATCCGGCCTCAGTACGCCCGCCGCAGGATTTTCACCCGTCGGCGTCAGGCGTAGGCGCGTGCGGTACCGCGCAAATACAGCACGAGGAACGTCGGCACGCCGACGAAGGCGAGCAGCACCCCCAGCGGAATCTCCGCCGGCGCCGCGACCGTGCGCGCCAGCGCATCCGCGAGAACCACGAGCGACGCACCGGTCAGGATGCTCGCCGGTACGAGCGCGCGCAGATCGGCGCCGACGACGCGCCGTGCCAGATGCGGCACGATCAAGCCCACGAACCCGAGCAACCCGGCGAGCGCCACCGCCGCGGCCGTGAGCAGCGTCGACGCGATCAGCAGCGCCCACTGCAAGCGCGTCACGTCGACGCCGAGCGCGGCCGCGCGGCCTTCGCCCAACCGCAAGACGTTGAGCGCGGGGATCGTCGCGACGCCGATGAGCGCCCCGAGGACCGCTTCCGGCGCCGCCGCCGCGAGGTCGCCCCAGCCGCGGCCGGCGAGCGAGCCCGCCAGCCACGCGAGGATCGCCTCGCTCGCGGTGCCGCGCGCGAGCCGCTCGATCGCCAGCGTGATGAACGCCGACAGCAGCGCCGAGAGCGACACGCCCGCGAGCACCAGCCGTTCGGGATCGAGCCGCGGCCCGCGCCGCGCGAGCACCGCGACGAGCACCGACGTGGCGAGCCCCGACACGAAGCCGAGCGGCGGCACCAGCGCGGGCGCGAGACCGATCGTGGTCGCGATCGCGATCGACGCGCCCGCGCCGCTCGACACGCCGGTGAGGTACGGATCGACGAGCGGGTTGCGCAGCAGCGCCTGCAGCAGCGTGCCCGCGAGCGCGAGCGACGCGCCGACGACCGCGGCGATCGCGACGCGCGGCACGCGCAGCTGCCACACGATCGTCCCCGCGTCGCCGCCGCTCGACGGATGCAGCAGCGCGTGCGCGAGCGCGTCAGGCGCGAGCGCCGCGCCCCCGAACGCGACGCCGATCAGCATCGCGACGGGGACGAGCGCGGCGAGCGCGGCCAGCGCGACGACCCGCGGCACGCGCACGGCGGTCAGCGCGTTGACAGCTCGACGGCGAACGAGCGGCCCGGCATCGGGAACCCGCCGCTCTCCTCGTAGCGCTCGCCGCCGAGATCGTACACGCGCAGCGACACGAGCGCGCGCGGCGTGACGCGCAAGCGCGCGTACGCGTCGACGCGCGTGAACGGCTGCGCGCTGCCGAACGGGTCGGCGTTGAGCCCGACCGAATGCGCGACGATACCCGCCGACGCCAGCAGCGCGCGCGGCGCGCCGGCGTACGCGAGCTCGACGTTCGACACGATCACCGGCCGCCGCGGCAGCCGCTGCTCCGCGGCCGTGAGGTCCTGCGCGCGAAACACGTCGGTCAAGTTGACGCGCGCGGAGACGCCGTGGAACGGCCGCGTGCGCACGTCGAGCGTCAGCCCGCCGATCACCGCTTTCTGCACGTTCTCCGGCCCCGTCGACGTCACGACGATCAGGTCGTTGCCCGTGGTGACGAAGTAGCCGAAGCTCGCGCCGCCGAGCACGCGCGCGGCTTCGAGCGCGACGTCGAAGCTCTTCGTGCGCTCCGGATGCAAGCTCGGGTTCGAGAAGCCGGGATAGTACAGGTCGAGTGCGGTCGGCGCGCGGAACGCGGTCGACGCGTTCGCGCGCAGCGCCAAACCGTCGCCGAAGCTCCACGTGCCGCCCAGCGACGGCGCGAGCGCGCCGCCTTGCGCGCCGTCGCGCTCCGCGCGCAACCCGGCGTACGCGCGCAGTGCGGTCGAGAGCCGGAACTGATCCTGCGCGTACACCGCGGTCTGCGCGAAGCCGTGCGACGGCGGGCTGCCGTCGCCCGCATCGATCCGGTCGACGCCGCGCGCGAAGTCGGCGCCGTACACGAGCGCGCCGCCGTCGTTCTGCACGACGTTGCGCAGCGACGCCTGCACACGCCCCTCGACGCTGAGAAGCACGAGCGGCGAGCCCGTGAAGCTCTCCGCCGCAACCGGATCGCGATAGACGATCGACTCGCGCGTCCCGGTGAGATCGAGCGTCGCCGCAGAACGCGTCGTCGTGCGTGACAGCGACGCGCGCGCGTCGGCGTTCACGTCGTCCTGGCGTGCGTTGAGCGTGATGAACGAGGTCGGCCCGGCGGCGCCGAGATGCCGCGCGACGATGCCCGCATCGAGTGCGAGGCCGAACGCGCCGAGCCGCGTCTCGGTGCGCCCGCGCAACGCCGTCGAGGCGAGGTCGACGTCGTCGCGGACGCCGCCCGGGTCACCGCCGAACGCGGGATACGTGAAGTCGTTGCGCGCGATGCGCCGTTCGAACGAGAAGTTCGGCGCGTCGACGACGAGCGCGCGTTCGCCGAACGTCGCGGTCGAAAGCGTCGCGATCGTGTCGCGCCGGTTGCGCACCGACGTGACGATGTTGATCACGCCGCCGATCGCGCCGGTACCGTACAGCGTCGCGCCGCCGCCTTCGACGACTTCGATGCGCTCCACGCCCGCGGTCGGCAGGGCGCCGAGGTCGAGCGCACCGAGCTGCGCGCCGGCGAGCGGGCGCCCGTCGAGCAGCACGAGCGTTTGATTCGACCCGGTGCCGCGGATGGTGACGCTCGCCGACGAGCCGATCGGGCCCGTGCGCGTGACCGAGACGCCGGGGACGTTCTCGAGCGCGGCGGCGACCGTGGTGAAGCCGCGCCGCACGATGTCGGCCTTGGTGACGACGTAGGTGGTCTTGCTGGTCGCGCCGGCCGGCTCGTCGCGCCGGTCGCTGGTGCCGACCCGCCCGATCTCGCCGAGGGCGGCCGAGGGCGAAGCGCTGGGTTCGGGTTCGGGCGCGGTTTGCGCGAAGGCGGGTGCCGCGCAGAGCGCGACGAGTGCGGCGCAGAGCGCCGCGGACGTGCGGATGGTCATGAGAGTCCTTCCCTTGACGCGAGGGGTGAGGGGGCGGACTCGCTCGAGGCGAGTCCAAAACGTCCGCGCGCCGGTATCCTGACTCTGCGGATCTGCACCGATTGCTGCGGCCTTCCAGTCCTTGCGAACCGTGACCGCAGCGGCTCCCCGCTGACAGTGGCGCGACCGTGCCGGATTCTCACCGGCTTCCCGCGCACGCGAACTCGGGGCTGTTGTTCGGGCGACCGCCGGCCTCGCTCCTGGTGGCGGTCGCCCCGCCTTTTCGTAACGCCGAGCCCACTGTAGGTATGGGCTCGGCGGGCAGGCTACGATAGCGGCAGTAGTGCCATTGCATTACACCACCCATCAGGAGCAGCAATAACAATGATTCCGATCCTCATCCTGACCGCAATCCTGGCCGCCTTCCACGGCCCAATCGTTACCGATGTCGGCGGCGGCGTACCGACCGTGACGACCCCTGTAGCCTCCTCGGCCTCCGTCGACGACGTCGGCGGCGGCGTGCCGACCCACTAGGGAGGTTTGTCAGGCTGCGGCAGGACGCGATGCGCCCCGCGGCGATCCAATCGGAACGGGGTTCACGGAGGGGTCGCACGCGGGGATGCAATCACAATCAGGGGAGCGCGCGGGCGCGCTTCCTTCGCACGTACTCGACTATGCTCGGTCGGCATGGTCGGGCGGTGATTTCATCGGCTGTTTGTGCCGCCTCGACGACATGCACGCGCTTCAAGTGGGAAGCGACCTGTGGGTCGAGGCGACCCTGCTTCGGGCGCGCTCCTTGTACCGGCTGCGGCGGTACCCCGAGACGATCGCTCTGTTGGAACCTGTTCTTCCGCGCTTCGCGGAAGGTGACGAGATCTGCACCGCGTGCATGTTGTACGGTTCGTCGCTCGCACGATCTGGATCGGTCGACCGCGGGCTTGACGTTCTCGAGGCGACGGCGACGCGCGCTGACGCACACGGCGCGCACCACGCGATCCGCGCGGAGATCGCGCACGCCCGTGCCCTCGCACATTGGCGGAGGCGAGAACACGACGAGACGGAGCGGCTTGCGAGGCTCGCGGAGGCTGCGGGTGCAGACATCATCTCCGTTCGTGCGACCCAGCTTCGCGGATTCGTCGCGCTGACTCAGCAGCGATTCGCCGAAGCCCTTGCGCTCTTCAATTTGACGCTCGACGCATACTGGCGCTGTCGCGAACGTGACGCCGACCTCGCCGAGATGACGATCTATGAGATCGCGGTGCTCGAGCTCATGCTTCGGTCGCGCCAGGTGAATGGGACGCACCATCTTCCCGAACGGCGTAGAGTGCGCGATCCGTGGGACGCGACACCGGAAGTCGCCTCCGTGACTCGGCTGCAGACGCTCGTCTTCGATGCGTGGCTTTTTGCCCACGACGGTGACCGCGACACGGCGTTCCGCCTGATGCGCCGAGCCGAAGAGATGGCCTCGGAGCCCGCCTGGCGAGTGTGGGCCCTTGCGGGTCGTGCCTCGGTCGCTGCTGCGTTCGGCGAGGTCGGAAGCGCGCGAGAGCACGCCGCTTTGGCGACTGAACTTTCGCGGGGGGTGCAATGGGCGACGACGACCGGTGAAGAGCGGGTTGGCCTGTTGCTGCTTGCGGAAACCTTGGCGGTAACCGATTCAGACGCAGCGACGGCGATCTTAGCCATGTATGACGGGGTCTCGGGCGGAATGGATCCGGAGCACGCGTTCGTCAGCGACCCGCGTTTTCAAGCGCTCGAAGACTACGTTCGGGGGCTCGTCTCGCGCGCAAACGGAGACCATGGTGCGGCGAAGCGCTTTTTGCGATCCGCGGCGCAGCGCTTTCAAGCATGCGGGCATCTTTGGCGCGCATCGTTGGCTTTGTCCGAATGTGCCATGACGATGCCGCGAGGAAATGAAGACGAGACTGCGCGAGCGATCGTCACCGAGCACTTTCCCAAGTCGTTTCTCGCGCGGCGCGTCGGTCTCGATACGGTGTCCGATCCGATTGTCGCGCGCCTCACGCCGGCGCAGCGCGACGTGCTCGCACTGCTGCTGGACGGCCTCAACGCGCGCGAGATCGCCACGCACAGCGGCCGCGCGTATAACACCGTTCGCGTGCACATCGACCGGCTGCGCGAGGCGTTCCAGGCGTCGTCGATTCACGCGTTAGTGGTCGACTGCCACCGGCGCGGTATCGTGCTGCGATCGCCGCGCGCGCCGCACGTCAACAAAGACGAGGCGATTCGCAGCTGCGGCTGACGCCGCCCGATGAAGAGGAAAGCACCCCGCCGGCCGTCTCCGGGGTGTAGGCGCGCATCGAGGTGTGGATCGAGCGCGCAGAGAGGCCGGCGGGAGGCGCTGGGACCATCGGTCACCGGCGCAGGCCCATCCTATCGGTTGATCGGTCGACGCGCCATCATGCGAATGCCGTATCTTCGCTGCGACAGCACGGTACGCTGGGGCGGTCAAGGTGGGGCACCGGCTCGCCGTAGGCGAACAGCGCAGCGTGCGGTGTCTCGTCGCCCTTCTTGCCATTGTGGTCGCCGGATGCGGCGGGGGCGGCGCTGCCTCTGGGCCGCCCCCGCTGCCGCCGTGCCCATTCAATTCGGCAACGTTCGGCTCGAACACGCTCGTCTTTCCCGCGAACGGCGCGCGCGGTGTGTCGACGACCGTCGGATCGGTCGCGGTGACGTACACGCCCGAGCTCGTCGACGTCACCGTGATGCTCCTACCGAGCCCGTTGTCGCCGCCAAGCCCCGTGATCTCCGGCGGGCGGTTCGCCGCGAGCGTCAGCGGAATGAACTTGGCCGCGGCGATCCCTGTGCTGAGCCGGGCGACGGAGTACAGCGTGCAAGCGACGACGCAACGAGTTTCGTCGACGTGTACGGAAACGGTCACCTATATTCTCGGCTCGTTCTCGACCTAGGTCCGCGACCTGCGCGACGGTGCCGCGACGATGATGTTCCGTTTCCTCATGTTTGCGGCCGTCATCGCGCTCGTTTCGTGCGCGCACGCAGCGAACGACGTTGCCGGACACGCCGAAGGGACGACGGGGTCGCCGCGGCGGATCGTTTCGCTCGTGCCCTCGATGACCGAGGATCTGTTCGCCGTTGGCGCCGGCGATCGCGTCGTCGGTGTTTCTTCCTACACCGACTTCCCGCCGCGTGCGAAGCGGTTGCCGGTGGTCGCAACGTTCGCTTCGATCGCCACGGAACGGATCGTCGCGCTCCACGCCGACCTGGCGATCGGCATCGACGCGCAGGACCGGCTCGCCGGCGACCTGCGGCGCGCCGGCGTCCCGGTGCAGCTGCTCCACGACGACCGCTACGACGACATCTTCCGCAACCTGATGACGATCGGCACGACGACCGGTCATCGGGATGCCGCGATCGTGCTGGTGAAGCGGCTGCACGAGCGCACGGCCGCGCTGGTGCGCGCGGTCAAACCGCGCGCACGCAAGCCGGCCGTGTTCGTCGTGCTCGGCGTCGCGCCGGTGTTCACGGTAGGGAAAGGCTCGTACATCGCCACGCTGATCGACATGGCGGGCGGGCGTAACGCCGCGGCCGACGTCAACGCGCCGTACGCGCGCTACAGCGCGGAGGCGCTCGTCGCGCGCCAACCCGACGAACTCGTGGTCGACCCGTCCGTCCGTCTGAACGACGTGATCGAACAGCCCCCGTGGAACGCCTTGCGTGCGGTGAAGCTGCATCACGTCTACACGCTGCCGGACGCCGCGATCCTCGAACGCCCGGGCCCGCGCTACAACGACGGCCTGGCGTGGCTCATCGACGTGATCGGCCGCAGCGCGCGCTAACCAAGCACCTCGTCGAGTCGCTCGTAGCTTCTGGCGACGCCTTCATCCATGCCGGTGGCGAGCACCATGTCGCGAACCGCGCGCGATTCGTGCTGCATCGTCGTCGTGACCGTCGTCGAGCCGTTCTGCTCGACGAACGTCGTCGTAATCAGCGCTTCGCCCGGCTGTCCGTCCATGGATTCGACGTGCACGATGCGCTCGGGCCGCACGATTTCGCGGTACCGGCCGTGGAAGCCGAACTCGCTCGCATCGACGTCGTTGCGCCAGACATAGTGGTACGTTCCACCCACGTTCAAGTCGACATCACAAACCGGCATCGACCAGCCGTCCGGACCGAGAAGCCACCGTTTGATCAGATCCGGCTTCGTGAACGCGTCGAATACCGAGCTGTGCGGCGCATCGAAGACGCGCTTCATCACGATCTCGCGATCGCTCGGGGTCGTGACTTCCAGGGTGTTCGTGGCCATGTGATTCATCTCTGCTTTCTCCGTCGTGTCGCGCGTTTGGGCTTCGTGGCAGCGGGTTTGAGCTCGTCGAGCACCGCATCGAGCCGCTGGAAGCTGGCCTCCATCGATTCGCGGTAGCGTTCGAGCCAACGGGTTACTTCCGCGAGCGGGTGCGTCTCGATCCGGCACGGCCGGCGCTGCGCATCGCGACCGCGCGAGATGAGACCGGCCCGCTCGAGCACTTTGAGGTGCTTGGAAATGGCGGGCTGGCTGATCGCAAACGGCGCGGCCAGCTCCATGACCGATTTTTCGCCGGTCGCCAGCCGCGTCAAGATCGCGCGCCGAGTGGGGTCGGCGAGTGCCGTGAAAGTGGCGTCGAGGCGCCTCGCCGCGGAAGATGCATAACTCATCATATATATAACCTACTGGATATATACACTCTAAACCGATGCCCGTCAAGGGGCGGGCCACGTCACGCGTTACCTCGAAGCGGCGCGGCCATGGGTGCGAGCAGCGAGAGGCACTGGCGGGCGTACGCGCGGCGCATGACGTCGTCGAAGCACCAGCCTCAGAGCTGGAACGCGACCAGCGATGGTCACGACACCGCTGCGTTCGAAATCGCCGTCTGCGACGCGTTCACCGCGCTAGGCTTCGACGTAACGCATCTGGGCGGCCATCAAGCCCCGGACGGCACGATCGACGCGCCGCTCGGACCGCTGGCGTACCGCGCGATGCTGGAATGCAAGACATGGCACGGCGAGCACATCCCGCGGTTCGACGTGGCCGAAGCCGCGAAATACCGCGAGCCGTTTCGCGCGGAGTTCGCATTGCTCGTCGCGCCGGCGCTCGCCGAGTACGACACCGAGTTCAACATGGAGCTCGCGACGCACAAGGTGAGCGCATGGACGGTCGACGACTTGGCGCAGTTGCTCGAAGCCGCGGTCGATCCGTACGAGCTTCGCGCGGTGCTGGTCCCCGGACTCGCCGCGGATCACTTTGTCGACATCTTGTGGGCACGCCGCCACACGCGTCGCTGTCGCGACGGAACTTCTCTGGCGCATCGGCTGGGAGCAACAACGCGCACTCGCGGGCTCAACCGACCCACCGCACCTGACCGAGGACGCCGCGATGCTGCTGGTCGATCAGGCGCTGCGCGAAACGAATCCCGGCGCGTCCGTCGACCGCCCGACGATCCGCGCGGCGATAGCTGAGCTGACGTCACCGCGCATCGCCGCCACGACACACGTCGACGGCGGCGCAGCGGTGGTCATCGTGCGCCCGCCGGAACCCGCACCGAAACCGGCGGCCCACCGCGGTCACGCATCGGAGTCCGCGCGAAAATAGACCAAACGGTAACCCGCGTCCGGATCGGCGTCGATGTACAGCCCGGCGTCGCGAAGCGCCGCAACGTCGCGACGAAACGAGCTCAGCGACGCGTCGAACCTGTTCCGGTAGTCCTGCACGGTGACGCGATCGCGGCGTACGAGCCGCGCCGTGAGCCAGATGACGCGCACGATGCGCCGGGCCTCGGACTCAACCGTCCGCGGATAGGATGCGGCAACGCGCCGCGGGGTGGTCGACGCGGGCGCGTCGAACTGCGCGATTGTCATTCGGTGGGTAATCTCCATCGGGTGACGGACTCGGTCGGCGTTCGCGCGCCGGCCGGGTCGCTATGTTTTGTTACGCGGAAATTCGCGTACGAGGATTTTACCACGCAGAGATATGCGACTGCAACAACTACATGGCGGCCCTTCCGATTCCGGAGATTACAGTAACTCTCGCAACTCTTCGGCAGTAAGGTCCGCTTCGAGAAGAATCATCTGTAGCGTCTTGGGTTTGAGGATCTCACCCGCGTGAAACGGCACGGTCACGGCGTGGCCTCCGGCCGAACGCCGCAGGCGAATGTGACTACCCGATCGACGGACCTCGCGAAAACCGGCACGGTGCAACGCTCGAAGCAGTTCGGCGGCGGTGATACGCGGCTGTCTAAGCGGTGAGAAGACGCCGCTTGACGAAGCGTGCTGTAGCAAGCTTATGAAAGTACGACGTCGACCTTGAAGAGCTCGGCGCGGTCGGTCAACAGCGGCGGGTCGTCTTCGCATGCGAGTGTCAAGGCGATGGCGTCCCGCGCGTTCTCCAGTGCCTCCTCGACGGTTTCGCCTTGCGTTACGACACCGGGAAGACTCGGCACCAGCACCGTAAATCCCCCGTCGTCGTCGGGCTCCAAGACTACCGCAAAACGACCCGTTGCCATACCGCGGATGGTACCACGATTCGGAACTCCTCACCACTCCGACGATCTCAGGATACCTTGAACCAAGACCGACGACTCTATCCCACCAATGCCGGACCGCAGCGCGCGCTCGTCGTCGCGGTGGATTTGCACGACCCCGAACGCCCGCTCGGCCCTGAGCTCGAGGAGTTCAAGGCGCTCGCGAAGGCGGCCGGCGTCAACGTCGTCGGCGAGATCGTGCAGAAGCTCGCGCACGTCGATCCTGCCACGCTGATCGGTAGCGGCAAAGCGCGCGAGGTCGCGGAGCGCGCCGAGGAGCTCAAAGCCGACGTGCTCTTCGTGTTCAACGATCTGCGGCCGCGACAGCGCACCAACCTCGAAAAGGTCATCCCGCTGCCGACCGTCGACCGCACGATGCTCATCCTCGACATCTTCGCCGCGCACGCGCGCTCGCGCGAAGGCCAACTGCAGGTCGAGCTCGCGCAGTTGCGCTACCGCCAGTCGAACCTCATCGGCGCCGGCGCGGCGCTCTCGCGGCTCGGCGGCGGCGTCGGCACGCGCGGCCCCGGCGAAACCAAGCTCGAAGTCGACCGCCGCAAGATCCAGCAGCGCGTTACCCTGCTGCAGCGGCAGCTCGACGACGTGCGCAAACAGCGCGAGACGCGCCGCAGCGGTCGCGGCGGCGATCCGTTCGTCGCGCTCGTCGGCTACACCAACGTCGGCAAGTCGTCGCTGCTCAACCGCCTCGCGGGCTCGGGTCAAGGCGAAGGTGCGTTCGTCGCCGACCAGCCGTTCGCGACGCTCGATCCGACGCTGCGCCGCGCCTACATCGCGACCGGCCTCAACGTGCGCCTCGCCGATACCGTCGGGTTCATCACCGCGTTGCCGCAAGAGCTGGTCAACGCGTTCCGCGCGACGCTCGAAGAGCTCGACGCCGCCGATCTGCTGCTGCACGTCAGCGACGCGTCCAACCCGGACTGGCCGCGCCAGAAGGCGTCGGTCGAGTCGATCCTGCGCGAGCTCAAGCTAGACGAGAAGCCGACGATCTCCGTGTTCAACAAGGTCGACCGCCTCGACGAGAGCGCACGCGCCGCGCTCCCGTCCGACGCCCTTGAGGTCAGCGCGAAGAGCGGCGCCGGCATCGTGGAGCTGCGCGAAGCGGTCGCGGCGCGATTGCAATGACGCGCGCGCGGCCGGCGTGCTCGATGATCGTCGTCGCCGCCTGCGCGCTCACCGCGTGCACGGGCAGTCACGGCGAACGCACGACCGCCGCTGCGACAGATCGCTACGTCACCGTGTACGAACAGCTGCACCCCGCGGTGGTGCTGCTCACGATGAAGATCCCCGCCGACGATCCCAAGCGCAAAGGCGAGTGGGACGACGCATACGGCAGCGGCGTCGTCGTCGAGAGCGGGTCGTGGGGCTCGCGCATCCTCACCGACGCACACGTCGTCGAAGGTGCGAAGGACATCGTCGCGACGATCGGCGACGGGCCGCACGGCCCCGCGCACGTCGTGGCGCGGACCGGCGAAGCCGAAGATCTGGCGATCGTCGACGTCTCGCTACCCAACCAGCCCGTCGCGAAGCTCGGCAGCATCGCGCACATCGAGCCGGGCACGGCGATCGGCGTACTGGGCTATCCGATCCCGGACGCTTTCGACGACGAGCACCTTGGCCGCACCGTGTCGCTCTACACCGGCCGCGTGGCGAGCGTGCGCAAAGGCGCGCTGGAGATCGACGTCCCGATCATCCCCGGCGAAAGCGGCGGGCCGGTGTTCGACGCGTCGAACGGCGAGGTGATCGGCATCGCGGAGTCGCGGTTCGACGAAGAGCGCGCGATCGGATTCGCAACCCCGATCGACGCGGCAACACGCTTCCTCGCCGCCCACCCACGCACGCAAGCTGCGCGGCGCTGAGCTCAGGGCCGCGGCGTCGCCACGGCGCGCATGATATCTCGGATCGCGGCATCAGGATCTTCAACCTCGACGATCAGCTTCGTGAACGTGTCGTGCTGGAGGTAGATCACGATCGCGTTGTTCGGATCGCGGACGTCCCAGAACGCGCGGCCGTCCGAGCCGTAAAACGTCCCTGCCGTCAAACCCGGTATCGAAATCCCGGGCGCGCGCAGACCTTTTGCGACTGCCGCCTCGTCGCTTGCGGGTGCGACGCCTTCGACGTGCGCTAGCGGCACCCGAATTTCGCTCTTGAACGAAAGAACTTTGTCCAAGCCCTGGACGTGAACGATGAGTTCAGCGTCCGTCAACTCGATCGTCGTCATGGGGTCCGTCCTCGTCGTCGTCGTCGATGCCCTCGAAGGTCAAGGCGCACGTGTCGACGATCATAGCGCACGCTTCGGGTCGCCGCGTCGCATTCCGTGGAAACGGCGCTCGGAATTTGAACCGCTAGCGGCGTCGGGAAATTGAACCTCTGTGGTTGTTACGCACTCTTGGAGGATTTCCCGCGCGTGCGCAGCCGGTGACTTTCGCCGGCGAATGCGAAGACGGAACCGTGATGTACGAGGCGATCGATGACGGCGGTTTCGGTCCCTTTCGTAATGTGCTGACAGTAGCGTTGTGCAGGAAACGGGCGACGGCACGACCCTACCGTACTCTCAGACGGCGTTGACCGAAGAGCGAAGAAAGCAGCTGTGTTGGACTGCGTCCTTCGCTGCTCGCGGGGCGGGTTCAGATGGCCGAAGTGCCCCCGTCGACGGACAGCTCCACCCCGTTCACGTAGCTAGAGTCGTCCGACGCGAGAAACAGCGCCACGGAGGCAATCTCTTCTGGCCGGCCCATCTTCCCTCGCGGAATCAGGGACTCGAACTGCTTTTTTGTTTCCGCGTCGAACATCTGATCCTGGATCGGCGTCTCGATCTGTCCGGGGCTTAGCACGTTGACCCTGATCCTGCGGTCCTTGAGCTCGTTCAGCCACCCTCGGGCAAAGGCCCGCAGCGCCGCCTTGCTTCCCGCGTACACCGAGTAATCGGGCCAGCCCTTCACCGAGGCGATCGAACCGGTCATGAAGATCGAGCCGCCGTCGTTGAACAGCGGCAACGCTTTCTGGACCGTAAACAGGGTACCACGCGTGTTCAGGCCAAACGTCGTGTCGAAGTTCTTCTCGCTGATTGTGCCGATCTTCTGGGCGTCACCGCCCACCCCGGCGCTAGCGAACAGCACGTCGATGGTGCCCTTCTCCCGCTTCACCGTCTCGTACAGGCGGTCCAGATCATCAAGGTTCGCCGCATCGCCCTGCACCCCGGTGACGTTTTGCCCGATGGAGGCTACCGCCTCGTCAAGGGCGTCCTGCCTCCGACCCGTGATGAAAACGTGGGCACCTTCATCCACGAACTTCTTGGCGGTAGCCAGCGCCATGCCGCTCGACCCGCCCGTGATGACCGCGACTTTACCTTCAAGCTTTCCCACGATTGCTCCTTATGAAAACGGCGCTCGGAATTCGAACCGCTAGCGGCGTCGGGAAATTGAACCTCTGAGGTTGTTACGCACTCTTGGAGGATTTCCCGCGCGTGCGCAGCCGGTGACTTTCGCCGGCGAATGCGAAGACGGAACCGTGATGTACGAGGCGATCGATGACGGCGGTTGCGGCCATCTCGTCGGGAAAGACTTGCGTCCACTTCTCGAATGGAAGGTTCGTTGTGAGCGCAATGCTGCGTCGTTCGTAACGCTGCGAAATAAGTTGAAAGAGCAGATCGGTTGCTTCTCGTTCGAACGGAACGTATCCGAGTTCGTCGATGAGTAGCAAATCGATGCGATCGAAACTCCGGTAGTGCCGCTCGAGTATTGCGGCTTTTTTCGCGGCGATGAGTTTCATGAGCAATGCGGCAGCCGTCGTAAAGAGCACGCGGTAGCCGCGCATGCACATTGCAAGACCGATAGCGCTCAGGATGTGACTCTTGCCGACACCGGGCGGTCCGCTGAGAATAATGTTGCGATGTGCCTCGACAAATGTGCCTTCGAAGTGTTCGAGTAACTTTGCTTTTGGCAATTCGGGTTGCAATGTGAAATCAAAAGACTCGATCGTTTTAAGTGTTGGGAAATGCGCGGCGGCGATCCGCGCTTTGACGCCGTTCTCTTGTCGCTTTGCGGCCTCGAGCGAGATCAGATCGCTCAAGTATGGCAACGGGAACGCGTGTTCGCTCAGCAGCCGTTGATAGTTGGCCAACACGGTCGTAAGATGCATACCGCGTAACTGCATCTCGAGCAGTGGAGACGAATCGATCATGCCGCGCTCTCAATCAAGAGCGCCGTTGCATACGCCGCCAAATTGACGACCGGTGCTTCGTATCGAGCCGCTGACGGCAATGCTGATGTGCGAATTGCAAGCGACGGCGCCGGCGCTCGCTTCTGCACCACCATAAGCGCGATCGCGTCGGGATCATCGGTTC
>DASZBS010000030.1:0-3791 GCA_035943995.1 Candidatus Elarobacter sp.
CGCCGGGCAGCGTCGCGTCGCCCGGTGCGACGCCAACCCCGTCGCCGACCCCGCGATCGACGGCAACGCCGCAGCCGACGCCACGGCCGACATCGACACCGACACCGCGGCCCACACCGCGCCCCACGCGACAGCCGGCACCGCATCCGACGCCGGTTCCATCGCCGACACCGAGCGCGACGCCCGCCCCGGAGCCCACGGCTCGACCGACGCATCAACCAACTCGCGCGCCGACACCCGTACCGACACCGACTCGCACCCCGACGCCGGTTCCGGCACCGCCGCTGATCGCGATCGCATCGCCGACGCCGACAGCCGCGCCGACGCGGACACCTTCGCCGGAGCCTTCACCAACACCGACGCCGACTACGCAGATGTTTCATCCAGTCGGAATCTCCGTGACCCCGCTCGCGCTCGGCGGTCTCGGCGCCGCGCTCGTCGCCATCATCGGCATCGTCCTCATCAGAAGAGCTCGCTCGAAAAAGAAAGACACACCGCACATGCATCGACTCACGATCGCGGGACCCAAAGACGGGAGCATCGCCGTCGCCGGCGTGCCCGTGACGTTTACCGCACACGCCGATCCGCCGAGCCTCGCGACCAAGATCACGTGGTCGGTGACGACGCAGCCGAACGTGCTCGGCATCGGACCGGCGTTCACGCACACGTTCGCCGCGACGGGGGTCGAACAGATCGTCGCGCGTCTCAACGGCGACGACATCGCGTGCGACGTGGTCGTGTACGTGTTCAAGACGCCGTCCGGGGGCTCGGCGGTGAGCGATATCTTGCACGCCGAGCCACCGCCGGTCGCGCGGAGCGCGGGCTCGTTCACGCGCTACGGCACGAGCGCGTCCGCACCGGGGAGAGCATCGTGAACGACCGGCTTTCCGACGACCTCGCCGCCGAAGTTCGCACTGCCGTCATGCACGCGGCGACCGCGGGCCTCGCCGCATTCGGCGCGGCGGCGGCGCTCGTGCTGGGCGAGATGGCGACGTCGAGCTTCGTCAGCGGTCACGCGACCGCCGGCGGCGACGCGCTCGCGCACGAACTGACGACCGCGTTCGCCACGGACCTGCTCGGATACGTCGCCGCCGACCTCGACGCGGACGGCCTGCGCGTCGGCGGTGCGCGCGTGAACACGCATCTCGTCGCGTTCGCATCCGGCGAAGCGGCGTCGCCAGTCGACGACGTTTCCGCGGAGCGCGTGTTTCCGTTCGAGCTGGGCGGCGTCGCCGCGCTCGAGATTGCGGCGACGCTCACGCTCAAAGCGACGAGCGGTTTCGACGCCACGACGAGGCAGCCGAAGAAGCCGCAAACGTCGACGAAGATCTCGCTCGAGCTCGGCTGGGCCGCGGAGCCGCGCGCCGAGGCGTGACGCGACCGAGGTCGCGCGCGATCAGCGCGTATTGCAGCCCGACGCGACGATGTTGTTCGGCCCGAGCGTCCCGCCTTGCGCCTGCAGCGCATCGAGCGCGGCTTTGATCGTATCGTTCATGTTCGGACCGCTCGACGTGCTGAAGCGCACGTCGTCGGTCGCAACCACACCGCATCTCTTGTCGGCGCCGGACATCCGCACGCGCACCGTGCAGCCCGCCCCGCCCGGTGCGAGGCTGTTGCACTTCGACATCGCGGCGTAGTCGGCGACGTCCTGCGACGGCGCGTCGACCGCGGTAGCGACCGCGGTGCGCGAGCCCGGGATCCAGGCGATCGTGCCGAACGCGGCCCCTGCACCGGCGATGATCCCGCCCTGCGCGGTGGCGCCGCCGACGGTCACCGTCGCTCCGGCCGGCGGCGTGCCCGGCGCCGATCCGCCGACCGTCTGGCCGGCGCCGGCAAGCCGCGTGCCGGCGCGCGAGAACGCGGCCACGAACGGCATACCTTTCTTCCACGTGGTGCCGTCCTCGAACACCACCGCGGTCTCGTCGACGATTTCGAGGCTCGGTTTGATCGACGTTCCGTCGACGAGCACGCAGTTGTTGAACGAGTCCGGGCTGCCGCCGAGCGCACTCATCTTTCCCTCGATCAGAATCCCGGGGCCGAACGAACCCGTGCGGTGCAGGATCGCCTCGCGCAACGGGTTGTGCAGCATGTCGTCGAAGCGGAACGTGAATTCGATCTCCGACGCCGGTTTCGCGGTGACGTTGCGAAAGCTCACGCACACGCGCACCTTGCCGTTGGCCGGCTGCGGAAAGAACACCGACGTCTCGGTGACCACGATCGGCGCGCTGCCCGTCAAGTTGCGCACGGGGATCGAGTTGTCGAACTGCGCGCCGGCCGTGCCGGGCGCGATGACGACAGCGGCTAGTGCAAGCGTCGATGCGAGTCGCAGGCGCACGAATATCCTCCGGACGAAGGGCAAGAGGCTGGTAGGCGCTCTTACCGTCGCGTTGGATTCAAGTCCTGTGGCCGTCGCGCCGTCAGCCGCGCGGGCCGAAGCCGCGGTACGGCGTGACGGGCACGAGCACGTCGAGCGTCAGCATCTCGCGGATCGCGAGCGGCAGCGACGCGAGCACCGCTTCCGCTTCGTCGGGCGAGCTCGCTTCGATCACGATGACGGCGCCCGGGTTGTCCGCGCGGCCCCACACGTGGCGGAAGGTCCCGTCGGCGTAGAGCTGGCGCACGCGCTCCGCCTCCTCTTCGAGCAGCTCCGGCGTGAAGTCGGAGGCGGAGAAATGCTCCAGATTGCGGTGGCAGACGGCGATGAACTGTGCCATGACGCCTCCACCGTTCCGGACGCCGGTCGCGGCTTACTTCTGCGCGATGGCCTCGACGTTGAGCTCGATCTTGACCTCGTCGCCGACGACCACGCCGCCCGCTTCGAGCGCCTGGTTCCAGGCGAGCCCGTAGTCCTTGCGGCTGATCTTCGTATGCGCTTCGTAGCCGACGCGCTCGTTACCCCACGGATCGCTGCCGCGGCCTTCGAACGTGGTGTCGAGCACGACCGGGCGCGTGACGCCGTGGATCGTGAGGTCGCCGTTCACTTTGAACGCGTCGCCGGAACCGTCGACGCCCGTGCTCTTGAACGTGATCTTCGGAAACTTTTCGGCGTCGAGGAAGTCTGCCGACTTCAAGTGCCCGTCGCGCTGCTCTTCACGCGTGTCGACCGACGCGGCGTCGATGGTCACGTCGACCGACGTCGGCACGCCTGTGCCCTCGGGGACCTGGATGGTGCCCGTGAGGGACGTGAAGCGGCCACGGACCTTCGAGATCATCAGGTGGCGCACGACGAACTCGGCGGTCGTGTGCGCCGGGTCGAGGGAATAGGTTTTGGCGGTTTGGGTGGTGGTCACGAATGCTCTCCTGCTTGCTTGCCGCTGGCGGCTCGATGTGGTATCGTAGTGGCTCAGTCACTATTACATACCGATGCGCCTTTCACAACTAGGCACCGGAAAGTTGTGTAGGAACCGAATGGATACCGTCAGCGAGTCGAACGTCTACTCCAAGACTTGCCCCACCCGCGAGCTGCTAGACGGCATCGCCGACAAGTGGACGACGCTCGTCATCGGCATCTTGTCCGACGCCTCGGCGCCGGTGCGCTTCGGCGAGCTGCGCCGTGCAATCCAAGGGATCTCGCAGAAGATGCTGACGCAGACGCTGCGCGATCTGGAGCGCAACGGCTTGGTGGTCCGCGTCGTCTACCCCGTGATCCCGCCGCGCGTCGAGTACTCGCTCACCGAGCTCGGGCGCACGCTCGACGAACCGCTGCGCGCGCTGTCCGTGTGGGCGCAGGAACATTTGCCGGAGGTGCGCGCCGCGCAGCACGCGTTCGACGCCCGCGGCGCGGTGGACGG
>DASZBS010000031.1:0-77501 GCA_035943995.1 Candidatus Elarobacter sp.
CATCCTGGGCTGGCTCTGGAAACTCGGCATCAAAGCGGTCATCCCGGTCAAGTCCAAGTGGGATGCCGAAACGAAGAAGCAATACTACGAGGCTGCCAAGTTCCTCGCCGAGTGGTATGACAAGCGCCCGCGTGAGTTCGATGAGGTCTACCGCCTGCGCCCGAAAATCGAAAGCCTGTTCTCGCTGATGAAGCGCCTGGCCGGCGGATTCGTCTGGTCGCGTGGTCGGCCACGCACAGGCGACGAGCAGCCCACAGCGTGGAAAAACGAGGTGCTCTGCAAGTTCATCTACCTCAACCTGCGTGCGACCGTCACGCTCAGCGAGGAGACGGGCTACCGGGACATCGAGTACAGCAACCACGAGCGATTCTTCCCGGCCCCAGTGAAGCCGCTACTCATCGCTCCGATCTGACCGTTCAGGTCCCAACATGGAAGCAGCGCCGGTGAAAGCCGGCGCTGCTTTTTTGGTGTGAAATTCGATTTCACATTTGCGGTTTTGATGTGAAATTCGAGCATTTCACATTAGATTTCTGGTTCGCGCAAAGCGCGTTCGAAAAGCAGAAAAGCCCAGCGATTGCTGGGCTTTTCTGTCATGTTGTTTACCCCGTGCACTGCATTTCACATTTGCTCGGGATTTCACATTAAACGCCGAAAATCAGCGTTTAACCTGAGGCAACACTAGAATGGAATTTCCTCCTCAAGCTCATCTGTTCCGCCAGCAAGGGCAACCGAAGATTTCACGGGCTTAGGCGCCTCGGTCGATTGATAATTCATCATGTTCCAAGCGATCACAGGCAGCCATCCTTGCCTATCCGCACTGATCTCCATCACGAGAAAATGCCCTCGTGGCTTCTGTCGACCCTGGTTCTTCTGGACATAGCTTAATACGGCAGTCCCGAGGCTCTCGCCATCGTTATCTGAGACGAACAAGAAAAAATGCTCAAAGACATGCGTCCACTGAGCAATGTCGTCACGCGCGTTCAAAAAATATTTCGCCTCGTCATACGACATGCAATCTTCATTAAAAAGAAGCACATATGTCCAGCTCATTCGTCCGCTCCGTCGCTTACGTCACGGCGAATATCTGACTTAGACATCTCGGGTTCGTCGATCATGAGCGATCCCTCTGACTCGCTGACGCCGATTAGGACTGCCTTTGGCCTGATCGAGGGCGTCAACAACGCCTTGTCCGAAATTCGTCCCCGGTCGGTTTCTAGCATGGACAGCGACCGATCGCGCAACCGATAGTCCTCGGATTGGAGGCGATCAGGTTCACGAAAGACGAATAGAATATGGGTAAACGTGAACAGCATCGGAAATAATACTGCCAGCCCAAGATCAAAATACAGAGCAATGCCATTCAAGAAATGTGTTAATGCGAGCGCTGGCAGACTGAAGCCAAGCGAAAGCACGAGAAGCGGTTGAGTAATGCTTCGTATCGCGGTTCCAGCAAGGCGTTCGCGCAAATGACTCGGTTCTAAGTGCAACATCTCGTTTCGCCTGCAAAGAGACTCAGCGCATCTCTATGCCAGGTATGGCCGAGGCTCCCTATGTCTTGCATTGCTCAAATGCAACTTTCGGAAGTCTTGATTTTTCAACCTTTTCGACGAAAGCCAATCTTAACCAGGTGACAGCGAGTGCTTGCTAGGAACCAAGTGTATGCTGTCTTGCTTATCCCAGCGCCTCGTCTTCACCGTTTCCAACGAAGCCGACGCGAATGCTAGTTTGAGCCACCGCCAATGATCGATCGCAGAATGCCGGTTCGTCGTCACCCGAGTAATACACGACTGTTCCAGCTACCTAGATGTCTAAGCGATTCGCAGTTCGGTACCGCGTAACAAAGCGAATTGTAACAATCGATCCACCAGCGCTTCATAGGAAATTCCTGCATGCTGCGCCTCATCTGGTAAGAGGCTTTGCGGCGTCATCCCAGGCAACGCGTTCACTTCAAGAATTGTCGGACGACCCTGGTCGGTTACGATAAAATCCGTGCGCGAGTAGTCACGCAGCCCGATCAGCCGATGCACGGATAGCGCCAGGGTTTGCAATCGCGCGGTGAGGTCGTGGTCAATCGGGGCGGGGATCAAATGCCGCGATCCGCCCGGCTTGTACTTGGCGTCGTAGCTATAGAACTCGTCCGAAGAAACGATCTCCACCACCGGTAGAGCTTCCTCGCCGAGCACGCCGCACGAAAATTCACGCCCCGGCATGAACTCTTCCGCCAATATCTCAGGTGTCCGGGAAGAAGCCTCGATCATCGCCTTCGTCCACGCCTCGTGCGTTTTCACGATCACGACACCCGCGCTCGACCCACTCGCCCGCGGCTTCGCGACTAACGGCAAATTCAACGACCCGGGCAACAACGGCAAAGTCCCGCCCGCCAAATCAAAGGTATCCCAAGCCGGCGTCGGCAGTCCCTCAGCGGCCAACAACTTCTTCGTAATGTGCTTATCCATCGCGATCGCGCAAGCCGCCACACCGCTCCCAGTATACGGCACACGCATCCAATCCAGAATCCCCTGGATCGTCCCATCCTCCCCACCAGGCCCGTGCAGCGCGTTGAACACCACATCCGGGGCGATCTCGCGAATAGCATCCACAAACCGCGCATCAAAATCCAAGGACCGCGCGTCATGACCCAGCGCGGTGAGCGCGCGCATCACGCACGTTCCGCTTTCGATCGAGACCTCGCGTTCCGCGCTCGGACCGCCCATGACCACGGCGACTTTCAAACTGGGCATTCGGTGTCCGTAAATTCTCCGACCAGGTGGACTTCGAGGTGCAGATCGACGCCGAATTTCTCTTCGACCGCTCTTCGGACCCGGGCGAGGAGCGTGGCGACGTCGCGCGCGGACGCGCCGCCCGTGTTGACGATGAAGTTGGCGTGCAAGGGGGACACTTCGGCCCCGCCTTCGCGCCAGCCCTTGGCCCCGGCGGCCTCGATCAGCCTTCCCGCGTGGTCGCCGTCGGGGTTGCGGAAGCACGAGCCGGAGTTGGGGATCGCGACGGGCTGGGTCGCCTTCCTGCGAACCAGTCGCGACTGCAGGCGCTCGCGGACCGCCTTCGGGTCGCCGCGCTCGAAGCGCAGCGTCGTGCGCGCCACGATCGCGTCGCGCGGGATCGTCGTCTGGCGGTAGTGCCAGGCCACGTCGATCGCGTGCGGGTCGGGGCGCGCCGGCGTCTGCACGATTACCTCGCGCGCGAACTCGCCGATCTCGCGGTCGGTGCCCGCGTTCATGCGGATCGAGCCGCCCACCGTCGCGGGGATGCCGGCCAGGCCGTCGATCCCCACGCCGCCCAGGGTCGCGACCTTCGTGCACAGCGCCGGGAGCGATGCGCTGCCGCCGGCCTCCACCACGACTGCGTCTTCTTCCGCGCGGACGGTGAGGGCGGTGAAGTCGCCTTCGAGGCGTAGGACGATGCCGCGGATCCCGCCATCGCCCACCAGCAGATTCGAGCCTTGGCCCAGGACGAACATCGGCAGACGGCGTTTGAAGACGCGGCGCAGGACGAATGCGAGCTCGTCCGAGGTGTGGACGTCGACGAGGGCGTCGGCCGGGCCGCCGATTTTCCACCACGTGAATGGTGCGAGGGGTTCGTTGAAGCGGGCGCGTTCGGCGAAGTGCGCGCTTAGGGCGGCGCGGTCGTCTTCGTCGAGGAGGGGGACCGTTTTCACCGCACGAGCGCGGCGCTGATTCGTTCGCCCAGGCGATGTGCGACGGACGAGATCGAGCCTGCGCCCAGCATCAGGACCAGCGCGCCTTCCGGGGATTCGCGGGGGACCACTTCGAGCAAGTCTTCCACGTCGTTCACGTACGTTACCGGCGTGCCGGCGGCTTCCAGTGGGTCGCCGATGCTGCGTTCGCTCACGCCGGCGATTGGTTTTTCTGCGGCGGCGTAGATCGGGGTTAGGATGACGCGGTCGGCGCCCTCGAGGGCGCGGGCGAAGTCGTCCTTCAGGTATTGCGTGCGCGTGTAGCGGTGGGGTTGGAAGGCGACGATTACCGGTGTTTCGCCCATGAACTCGCGGGCGGCTGCGATCGTTTGTTTGATTGCGGTCGGGTGGTGGGCGTAGTCGTCCACCACCGTCAGCGCGCCGCGGCCGACGATCTCGAAGCGGCGCTGCACGCCGTGGAATTGTGCGAGTGCGCGTGCGACGTCGTCGAAGCGCAGGCCCGCCGCGCGTGCGGCACCCAGCGCGCCCAGCGCGTTGAGGATGTTGATCTCGCCGGGGACTTTCAGCTCGATCTCGCCCAGCGTCGCGCCCAGCTCGCACACCGTGAAGCGCGAGCCGAGGTTTGCGTAGGTGATGTCGGTTGCGGTCAGGTGCGCTTCGGCTTTCGTTGCGAACGTTACCAGCGACGACGCGACCACCTGGCGGCCCACCACTTTGCTCGCGCGGTTGTCGTTGCCCACCACCACGCGGCCCGTGGCCGGCACCTTGTTCACGAACTGCTGGAACTGCTGCAGCAGGCGCGGCAGCTCGTCGTCCGATGCGATGTGATCGTTCTCGATGTTGTTGACCACCGCGATCGTGGGGTTGAGGTGCAGGAACGAGCCGTCGGACTCGTCGCTCTCGGTGATGAACCAGTGGCCTTCGCCGGCGCGCGCGTTCGTGCCGGTGTCGACGCGCACGCCGCCGACGGCGACGGTCGGGTCGAGGCCCGCCACTTCGAAGATCGTCGCGAGCATCGCGGTGGTCGTCGTTTTGCCGTGCGTGCCTGCGACCGCGATCAGCTTGTGGCCCTTCGCCAGCTCCGCGAGCATCGCGCCGCGCGTGACGACGTCGAGCTTGCGGCGGACGGCCTCCTCGAACTCCGGGTTGTCGTGCGCGATCGCCGACGACACCACCACCACGCCGGCGTCCGCGGCGATGTTCTCGGCGCGGTGGCCGATCGCGACGTGCGCGCCTTCGGCTTCCAGCTCGGCGATCAGCGGCGAGTGCCGCACATCCGAGCCGCTGACGCGGGCGCCGCGCGCGAGCAGCAGCCGCGCGATCGCACTCATGCCGATTCCGCCGACCCCGACGAGATGATACGCGGTGTCCGTCACGGGCGAGAATCGTTCGGGCCGGAGCCGGACGGGACCCGCGCCGCGGCGGCCGCCTCGATGCGCGCGAGGATCGCCGCGCTCGCGTTGCGCGGCGCAAGCGACCGGGCGGCTTGTCGCATCGTCGTGACGCGGTCGGTCTCGAGGATCTCGCGCAGCGTCCACCACAGGCGGTCGCCGTCCACCTCGGCGTCTTCGAGCACGATGGCCGCGCCCGCGGCTTCGAACAGCGCGGCGTTGTGCGCTTGGTGCTGGTCGGCCGCGAACGGATACGGGATCAGGATCGACGGCGTGCCCGTCAGCGCGAGCTCCGCGAGCGTCGACGCGCCGGCGCGGGCGATGACGACGTCCGCCGCGGCGTACGCGTCGGCGGGATCGTCGAGATACGGGACGAGCTGTACGCGGTTTCCCGCGGCGAGCTCGCGCTCTTCGGCGTGCATGTACGCGTAGTCGCGTTCCCCGCTGACGTGCAACACTTGCCACGTGTCGCCGAGCGTGCGCCGCGTCACCAGCGCCGCTACGGCTTCGTTGATCGAGCGCGCGCCCTGGCTGCCGCCGATGACGACGATCGTCGTGCGGTCGGGATCGAGTCCCAGCCGCTCGCGCGCGCTCGGCCCGTCCTTCGCGATGGAGAACGACGCGCGCACCGGCGCGCCCGTGACGACCGTCTTGCGGCCGAACGACTCTTCCGACGCGGCGTACGTCGTCCAGACTTCGTCGACCAGCGGCGTGAGGAGGCGGTTCGTCAGGCCCGGCGTGACGTTGATCTCGAGCAGCGCGATGCGCGCGCGGACGACGCGCAGCAGGCGCAGGATGCGGGCCGCGACGACGACCGGGAAGCACACGTAGCCGCCCGTGGCGACGACGAAGTTCGGTTTGAACCGTGCGAGCGCGCCCAGCGCCGTGATCACGCCGGCGGCGTTCGCGAACACGGTGCGCAGCGTCGACAGCGACAGCGAGCGCTGGAGCGGCGCGCTCGGCACGAACGCGAGCGGCATCGTCTTGACGAGCGTCGCTTCGAGGCCGTCCTCGTTGCCGAAGAACTGCGCTTCGTATGCGTCTTGTGCGGGATAGCGGGCGCGCAGCGCGTCGTGGATGGCCAGCGCCGGATAGATGTGGCCGCCGGTCCCTCCGCCGGTGAACGCGACGCGCAGCTTCACGGAAGGGGGACTTTCCCGTCGGGCAAGCGATCCCATTGAGGCGCGACTGTTGCCCTGCCGGAACCGGGCGGATTCGTGCGGAATCGGGCAATGCAGATCGAACGACCACATAGGGCGGAGGTGATGAAGCGTGAGTACGGGGCCGGGTCCACGGCAGGACGATGAAAATGGGCGGCTTCGCGTGACTGGGGCGATCGTGGACTTTTTGGAAGCTCGCGGGGTGACGTCATATGCCGTCAGGCGGGAACCATCGTCCATCACGCTATCGCTGCCGGACGAACCTGAAACCGCCGTCGAACACCATGTCGAAGGTCTTCGAAACCGGTTGCAAGCGGTAGCAGTGAAATCGCGTGCGGGCGCGCAGTCCGAGCTCGTGTCTCGTGATCCTCGCGACCAACATGCGATCATTGTGTCGATTTCCCCCATCGCCGGTGAACGCCCACCGCGCGATTTGCTCGTTCAGCGTCTTCAAAGCGAGGAGGATGCACTGCGCGGCAGAGGCATCGAGTCGCTCGTTCTGTTCGGAAGCGCCGCGACGCGGAAGGCATTCCCCCATGATGTCGACCTTCTTGCGCGCTTCAGACATGATGCTCGCCTGTCCGCTTTTGACCTCGCCGAGATACAGCTCTATTTAGAGCAACGCCTCGGCCGGCGCGTCGATCTCTCCGACGAGCGGAGGATTTCAACCGAGTTTCGCACAGCGGTCGATAAGACGGGCATCAGGATCTTCGGCTCCTGATGCAGAGGGATGAAACCTACCTCGGTCACATCGCGACCGCGATCGCGGCAATCGACAGCTATTTGACGGATGTCAGCGAAACCGTGTTCAGCGAAACTCCGATGATCCGCGACGCCGTGCTCCGGAATCTCGAAATAATCTCTGAGGCAAGCCGTCGGCTCTCGGACGAATTCAAAGAGCGGCATCCGGGTATCCCGTGGCCCGCGGTCGCCGCGGCGGGCAACGTATATCGGCATGATTATCACGCCGTCAACGAAGAAATCGTTTGGCAGACGGCGACGACCGGCCTCGCTGGGCTTCGCGAAGTCCTCAAATGTGAGCAGAATCCCGGAACGGGATAGGGCTTCACGCCGCTACTGGCGCGCGGCACCGAACGGGATGAGTCCCGTCGGCGTGCCCACGTTGCGAATGATCTCGTGCGCGCCGCCGTCGCGGCCGAAGGCGGAGATGAAGCCGTCGTCGCCCGCGCGGCAGGGCGCGTTCACGACGTAGATCCCACTAGCGCCGACGGCGAGCGCGACCGGCGTCCCCACGTCGGTGCGCATGCGCGCCGTCGGCTGCGCGTTGATGTCGTCGAAGACGTCCACCTCGACGTCCGGCAGGGTGCACGACGCGTGTCCGTTCGCGACCGCGAGCGCGCCGTCTGGGCCGGCGGCGACCGCGAGCAGTTGGCGGTTCGGAAAACGCAGCGTCGACTTGAGCTCGAGCGCCGTCGTGTAGACGCGCACCTCGCTGTTGCGCGTGTCGGTCACGGCGAAGCGGTCGCCGGGCAGCGCGACGAGGCGGTCCGCGGCGATGACCATCTGGTGCCGCAAGCGGCCGTCGCGGTCGTAGATCCCGAGGCGGCCCGATGTGATGACGACGATCGCGTCGGCGAAGCCGATCGCGTCGCGCGCGCCGACCGGCGCGATCGGCTGCCCGATCAGCGAACCGTGCAGGTCGTAGCGCCGCAGCAAGCTGCCGTCATAGGCGAGGAAACCGTCGTTGCTCGGCGCGATGAACGCGATCGGGAGCACGCCGAATTTCTTGACGGCCCGCGGGCTCAGGTCGCGCCCGATCGCTTCGACCGTCGCCGCGTTCGCATCGTAGTACGCGACGACCACGCTGCCGTCGGCCACCGCGCCGAGGATGCGGAATCCGCGCGCGAGCGTCCCCGCACCGGCGACTTTGCGCGCGTTGCCGTCGACGAACACGAGCACTTGCGGCGTCGCGACGAGCAGGGGCTCCGAGGCGGTAGCCGCGCTTGCCGGCGCACCCTTCGACAAGCTCAGGGTGACAATGGCGCTCACGGTGACACTGGCGATCACGGTGACACTGGCGATGAGGGTTGCGGCGACGCCGCGGAGCGCGCTCACGGGCAGTTCCACGGTGGTGGCGTTTGGGGTTGGTCTGCGGTTAGGCCGTACTCTGCCGTGTAGTTGGAGCCGCCGTCGGTCATGTACTCGCCGGTCACGGTGCGGTCTTCGTTCGGCGCCAGCGGAAACGCTCTCACCACGTAGCGCTGGTTGGGATCGGTCACCATCGGGACTTCCGTCGGGTTGAGGTCGCCGTCGAACCAGAAGGTCGACGTGAGCGCGCGGTTCAGTGCAACTTCGTACAGATACGCGGTTTGCGGCGTGTCGGTCGCGTTGACGAGGTGCAGCCGCACCGGGCGCACGATACCGTAGTCGCCGGGGAAGAAGCGCGGACCCGGGCGCAGGTTCGGGAACTCCGGCGTTCCTTCGACCGAGCCCAGGCCGATGTCGATGGACGGCTCCTCATCCGGCGAGCCGATGCGCACGTCGAGCGAGATCGGACGGATCGTTCCGAGCGCGAACTCGCCTTTGCGCCGCGAGCGGTCGGCCGGGGCTTCGGGATCGCCGGCGACGCTCAGCGGGTCGATGCCGTGGGCCGTCGAGACGACTTCGACGTCGACCGCACCGCCGTCGAGCACCGTGACGTCGTAGGCTGCCGCGATCAAGTCGCGCACGTGCATGTCGCTTTGCAGCGGCAGCACGAACGGGCGATCCGGTGCGACGGTCGCGACGACGCTCTCGCGGCGGCGCACTTCGCGCAGGTACTCGGCAGTTGCGCGGTGGCCGGTGCAGAGATATTTCGACGACGGCGGTGCGGACGCGCCGGTGAGCGCGACGTGTGCGGTCGTGTCGCGCGCGCGGAGCACGAGCGCGAAGCCGCGCGGCTCCGACATCGCGACGTGGTAGAGATAGATGCGCGCCGGGCGGCCCGGCGCCGCCGGCGTGACCGAACGGAAGAGCACGCCGTCGGCGGTGACGTACTCAGGGCTGTCGCTATAGAGCAGCGTCTGCGGTGCGAGCGGTGGCGGGAGGCCGTCGATCTGCAGGTGCACGGTCGCTTTCGACGTGACGTTGACGAACGCGCCCCTGCCGTCGAGCGTGACTTGCACCGGTATCGTGGCAGCTTGCACGGTATGCCCCGGCTGCAGGGATACCGGCACCGATGGGATCCGTACGTCGACGAACGGCTGCAGCGTTGCGCGCTGTGCGATCGCGTCCCGCACGCGCGTGGCGAGGAAGAACGGCGTCACGTTGCCGGCGAGCTCGACGTTCACGTCGGCTGGCACGGTACCGGCCGGCGGTGCGACGAGCACCGCGGTGGTGGCCGTGGCGCCGTTCGCATCGATAAGGCTGACCGTTCCGGTGCCGCGCGCGACGCCCGTCAGCGACAGCGTTCGCGACGTGGCGTCGTAGTTCGCGGAGACGCCGGGGAACGTCGACACGACCCTGATAGGGCGGTGCGCGACGCCGTATGCGTGTGTCTTTTCGGTGGTTCCCGGGACGATGCCGATGTGCGAGCGGTCCAGTTGGAACGGCACGGGTGTCGGTGCGGGTATCGGTTCGGCGATGTTGTCCGGTAACGGTGACGATGACGGGTGCGGTACCGGCGGCGCTGTTGCCGCTAGGGCCGATCGTGGCGCACCCTTCGACAGGCTCAGGGTGACAATGGCGCTCACGGTGACAAGTACGAGCGCGAGACGTGCGATTAGTACGAGCGCGAGACGTGGGGGCGTGAGCACCTTACGATGTTCGATGCCTTCCCACGTTGGCGATCAGGCCGACCGCGATCAGCGACACGATCAGCGCTGAGCCGCCGAACGAGATGAACGGGAGTGGGACGCCCGTTACCGGCCATGATGCCGTGACGACGCCGATGTTGACGAAGGCTTGGATCACGATCAGGAACGTGCAGCCCATCGCGAGCAGCATGCCGAAGCGGTCGGGGGCGCGCAGCGCGACCATCACCGCGCGGATCGCGAATAGCACGAACAGCGCCAGCACGCCGAGTGCGCCTAGGATGCCCAGCTCTTCGCCGATCACCGCGAAGATGAAGTCGGTGTGCGCTTCGGGGAGGTAGAAATATTTCTGGCGCGATGCGCCCAGGCCCAGGCCCAGGATGCCGCCGCTGCCTAGCGCGAGCAGGGACTGCACGATATGGAAGCCGGTGTTCTGCGGATCTTTCCAGGGGTGCAGGAACGCAAAGATGCGTGCCCGCTTGTACGACGACGAGCCGATCGCGATCAGCGCGCCCGGCAGCATCACGAGCACGCACATGATCAGGTGCTCGACGCGCGCACCCGCCGTGAACAACAGCGCAAACGCGGTGAAGATGTAGAGCGATGCCGTGCCCATGTCGGGCTCGAACAGCACCGGAGCCGCCAGCAGCAGCGTGATGAATAGCGCGGGGCCGACGCCTTTCGAGAGCGAGCGAATCCCTTCGCCCAGCGACGACAGCTTCGCCGCGAGGAACAGCACCAGCGCGAGCTTGCCGAACTCCGACGGCTGGAACGAGAGCGCGCGCATGCCCAGCCAGCGGCGCGCGCCGCCCGTCGCGTAGCCGACGTGCGGGATCAGCGTCAGCACGAGCATCACGAACGCGAATAGCACGACGCCCGGCGCGATCTTGCGCAGCTTGTGATAGTCGACGCGGTACGCCGCGTACGCGAACACCAAGCCGATCACCAGGTACACCGCTTGGCGCTTGAGGTAGTGCGCGGTGTCGTGATACGCCGAGTACGCGATCGCGCTCGACGAGCTGAACACCATCACCAGGCCGAGCGCGACCAGGAACGCCACCGGAGCGAGGAGCAGGGGGTCGGGCGGTTTGAGCGGCGTGCGCTGGCGCGGTCGTGGCGCACCCTTCGACGAGCTCAGGGTGACATTGCTCGGGGACGTTGCGGTACGATGGGCGTACGTGCCGCGGTTAGGGTGCATTGCGTGGCGCACCCTTCCCCTGAGCCTGTCGCAGGGTCAGGGTGACATCGGACCGATTAGCGTGCACCGGCCACCGGGTGTTGGAGGGCGTGGACGGAGTTCGCGAATTCGTCGCCGCGGTGTTCGGCTGAGCGGAACATGTCGAAGGAGGCGCAGCCTGGTGAGAGGAGCACCACGTCGCCCGGCTCGGCGAGGTCGCGGGCGCGGCGGACCGCGTCTTCCATCGACGATGCCAGCTCGACTTTTGCGCGCTTGACCACGCTTGCGATCTCTTCCGCCGTTTCGCCGATGAGGACGACCGCTTTCGCGCGCGACGACAGCACCTTGCCGAGCTCGGCGAAGTCGGTGCCTTTCGATTTGCCGCCAGCGATCAGCACGATGGGGCGGTCGAACGCGCGCATCGCGGCGATCACCGAGCCCGGGTTCGTCGCCTTCGAGTCGTCGACGTAGCGCACGTCTTCGATCTCCGCGACCGGCTGCAGGCGGTGGGCGAGCGGGCGGAAGTTGCGCACGCCTTCGCGGATCGCTTCGACCGGCAGGCCGGCGGCGAGCGCGACCAGCACCGCGCCCATCACGTTCTCGACGTTGTGGCGGCCCAGCAGCGGGATCTCGTTCGTGCGGAGGATGTCGATCGGGCGCGGGTCGCCGGTCGGCGGGGCGTACACGATCTGCTCGCCGCGCAGGTACAGCGTGGTGTTGCGGTGCGGTTCGCTCGCGAACCACAGCGCGCGCGTCTTGATGCGGTTGTTGTCCTCGCCGGGGGCCGACGCGACGATCGGGTCGTCCAAATTTCCCACGAACGTGTCGCCCGGGCCCTGGTTGGTGAAGATGCGCATCTTCGCTTCCGCGTACTCTTCCATCGACGGGTAGCGGTCGAGATGGTCCGGCGTGACGTTCAGGATTAGCGAGATCTTCGGCTTGAACGAGCGGATGGACTCGAGCTGGAACGACGACACCTCGGCGATCACCCAGTCGTCGGCCTTCGCGTCGGCCGTCTCGCGGATGAGCGCGTTGCCGATGTTGCCGCCCACGTGTACCGTCTTGCCGGCGGCGGCGAACAGCGCGCCGATCAGCGCGGTCGTCGTCGTCTTGCCTTTGGTGCCGGTCACCGCGACGATCGGCGCCGCGCAGATGCGGTACGCGACTTCCACCTCGCTGAACACCGGGATGCCCTTGCGCTGCACGCGCATCACCAGCGGGTTGTTGAGCGGGATGCCGGGCGAGAGCACCGCGACGGTGACGTGCTCGAGCGCGGCGTCGAGCTCGTCGGGCGGGATGAAGCGCACGTTCGCGGCGCGCAGCTCGTCGAGCGCGTCCGCGAGCTCGCCGGGCGGCGCTTCGTCGGTTGCTACCACGGAGCCCAGCCGCGTGCGCAAGACTTCGACGCTCGCGCGGCCGCTGCGGCCGAGGCCGATGACGAGGGCGTGGTCGGTGCGGTCGAAACGGCCGCTGGTGGATTCGATCATGATGCAGTGCGCGATATCAGGGCGAGGCCCAGCACGGAGAGAACGAGAGAAGCGATCCAGAAGCGCGTCGTGACGACCGTCTCGGGCCAGCCGCCAAGCTCGAAGTGGTGGTGGAGCGGACTCATCCGGAACACCCGCCGGCGCGTCGTCTTGAACGATGCGACTTGGATGATGACGCTCAGGGTTTCAGCGGCGAACACGCCGCCGATGATCAGCAAGAATAACTGCGTGCCGGTGAGGATTGCAACACCCGCCAGCGCGGCGCCCAGCGCGAGCGATCCCGTGTCGCCCATGAACACGCGTGCCGGATGGCGGTTGTAGAGCAAGAAACCGAGCACCGCGCCCGCCGTCGCCGCGGCGAACAGCGGCACACCGAACGGCGCGCCCGCGTATTGCGACGCGCACGTGAACACGAGCAGCGGCGGCAGCACCGTGCCGCTCGCGAGGCCGTCGAGGCCGTCGGTGAGGTTGACCGCGTGCGTCGTCGCGAGCACGACGCACACCGACAGCCCGTACCACAGCCACGGCGACACGGCGCCGATCCCCAGCAGCACCGTCTGGTGCGGTCCGGCGACAAGCAGGAACACGACGGCGGCGACGGCGGTCAGCGCGAACTTCTCTCGCGCGCGCAACCCGCTGTTCTTGCCCTTGCGGATCTTCGCGATGTCGTCGACCGCCCCGATCGCCATGCACGCGAACACGAGCACGGCAAGCGCCAGCGTGGTGCGCGACGGCACGAGCAGCAGCGCGACCACCGGCGCGATGCCGAACAGCAGGCCGCCCATCGTCGGCGTTCCCGTCTTGACCTGATGCGTCTGCGGCGCGTCCTCGTACGCGGTCTGCCGCGCCGCCGCGCGTTTGAGGCGCTCGATGAGCGGGCGGCCGAGCAGCGCGGCGAGTGCGAACGCCGGGATGCCCGCGACGAGCAGCGCGATCGCCAGCACGCCCAGGCCGAACGGCCAGTGCAGCAGCGTGTAGAGCGGCAGCACGTACCACGGGAAGTCGATGCCGATGTCGCTCACGGCGTCACCAGCGGATGCGGGCCCGTGCCGCGCCAAGCGAGCACGACGACCGGCGTCTGCTCGTCGCCGTTGCCGTGCGGGTTGCCGACCAGCGCGCGCTCGACCGCCTCGCGGTTCGCGTGCGGCGACGCGCCGAGCGCCTTGGCTTTGCGCAGGTCGTTCGCGTCGACGATCGCGACGTGCACGCCCAGCGCGTCCGCGAGCTCCGCCGACACGCCGTCGGGGTCGGCCGGGCCGAGCACGATCGCGCGCTCGTACGGCGCCAGCGTGCCGGTGTAACCGTCGATCGCGGCGATCTCTTCGCCGAGGATCTCGTAGAACGCGCCGCGCTTGCCGCGCAGGCGGCCGAGCACGTGCGCGAGCGCGGCCCACAGCACGCGGCGCGGGCCGGCTTGGTCGATCACGAGCTGCAGCGACTCCGGCTGGCTCACCGTCGCCATCGCGCCCGCGCGGCGCGACATCATCAGCGCGAGCCGCGACGGCCGGATGAACTCGGCGGGGATGAAGCGCGACTGCGCGATCGCGACCGCGGTCTCCGCGATCACGACGACGTCGCCCGGGCGCGCGATCCCGCGCACCGCGTCGCCGACGACGGTCGCGAGGTCGTCGCCCGGCGCGATCAAGCGCGTGCGCACCGGGATCGCGACGAGGCCTTCGGGCAGACCGCTCTCGCGGATCGCGAGCGGGATCATGACGCAAACACCTCCGCGCCCAGCGCTTCGGCGATCTGCTCCATCTTGTACTTGCGCGAGCCCTTGAGCAGGATCGCGTCGCCGCGCCGCACGTTGGCGCGCAGCCACGCGATCGCTTCGTCGTTGGAGTCGTAGCGCACGGCGGCGCCGCCCTTCGATGCGACGCCGCGCGCGGTGTCGGCGGCGAACGTGCCGCCCGCGAGCACGACGTCCGCGCGCGTCGCCGCGATCTCGCCGATTTTTTCGTGCATCGACGGGGCGTCGTCGCCCAGCTCCGCCATGCTGCCCAGCACCGCGATGCGCCGCTCCGCTTCTTCGCGGCCGAACGTGGCCAGCGTCGCGAGCGTGCCGGACAGCGAGGCGTTGTACGCGTCGAAAACCAGGCGCACGTCGTCGGCGAGCTCGACGATCTCGTAGCGGCCGTGCGGCAGCCTCACGCTCGCGACCGCGGCGGCGAGCGCTTCGGGCGTCGCGCCGCACAAGAGCGCCGCGGCGAACGCGCCGGCGAGGTTGCGGCGGTTGTGGTCGCCGGGGAAGCCGATCGCGATGTGGTGCGTCTCGGTGGCACCGTCCTCCGCGATCGTCCACGCGGCGTCCGGTTCGATCACCACCGCGCGCTGGCCGTGCGGCGGGCGCTCCGCGTCGATCCCGTACCACGTGGGCGGCACGGCGAGCGATTCGGCGCGATCGCGCGACACCGCGTCGTCGAGGTTGAGCACCGCACGGCGCGCGCCCGACGGGACCGCCCACTTCGTTTCGGCGATCCGCTCTCGCGAGCCCATGATCTCGAGGTGCGCTTCGCCTGCGTTGGTCAGTACGCCGACGTCGGGACGTGCGGCGGCGACGAGCACGTCGAGATCGCGGTACTTGCGTGCGCCCATCTCGACGATCGCGACGCGCTCGTCGCCGTCGTCGAGGCCGCACAGGAACTTCGCGACGCCGACCTCGTTGTTCTCGTTCTCCGGCGTCGCGGTGACGGCGATACCCGCGCCGCGCAGCAGTGCGAGGAGGAACTGTTTGGTGGTGGTCTTGCCGGTGCTGCCCGTGACGGCGACGACCGGGCCGCGCACGCGCGCGCGCGCCAAACCGCCGAGGTGCAGGTACGCCTGCAAGGTGTCCGGCACGACGAGGACCGCGTGGCGCTTCGACCACGCTTCGACTTGCTCGGGGGGGCGGCAGGTGGCGCACCCTTCGACAGGCTCAGGGTGACATTGGGGTTGGTCAGGGTGACACGTACCTTGGTCGATGATTGCGCAGACTGCGCCGCGGGCGAAGGCTTGGTCGACGTAGTCGTGGCCGTCGAAGTTTTCGCCGCGTAATGCGAGGAACGTCGCGCCGCGCTCGATCGCGCGCGTGTCCGTTTGGATCAGGAGCGACTCCGGCATGTGCTCGCCGAGCACGCGCGCGTGCGTCGCCTCGATCGCGTCGCGCGTCGGTAGTCTCATCGGCGGGCGCGTTTAGAGAACGCGATGCGGACTTCGTCGCGGTCGTCGAACGGGCGCGATTGGTCGCCGACGATCTGGTAGGTTTCGTGGCCCTTGCCTGCGACGACGACGGTGTCGCCCGCTTTCGCTTCGTCGATCGCGCGGCGGATCGCGTCGCGGCGGTCGAGCTCGATGTCGGTGCGGTCGTAGCCGTTCGCCACCGAGCGCGCGATGGTCAGCGGGTCCTCGCTGCGCGGGTTGTCCGACGTTACGATCACGCGGTCGGCGATGCGCGCGGCGATCTCGCCCATCTGCGTGCGCTTGCCGGGATCGCGGTCGCCGCCGCAGCCGAACACGACGATCAGGTCGCCGCGCGTCGTCTCGCGCGCCGCGTTCAGCACGTTCTCCAGCGCGTCGGGCGTGTGCGCGTAGTCGACGATCGCGTCGATGCCGAACGCGCCGATGCGTTCCATGCGGCCGGGCACGGCATGCGTCGCGGCCAGGCCGCGCGCGATCGAAGCGTCGTCGATGCCGCGCAGCTTGCCGGCGGCGATCGCGGCGAGCGCGTTGCGCACGTTGAAGCGGCCGGGCAGGTTGATCGCGAACTGCTGCTCGCCGGCCCGGAACGTCGAGCCGTCACCTGCCAGGCGCAGGTCGGTCGCGCGCAAAGCACCCGGCTCGTCGGCGTCGATCGAGTACGGTGCGGTCGTGCCCGGCATCTCGATCAGCTCGCGCGCGAACTTCGCGCCGTACGGGTCGTCGACGTTGACCGCGTAATCGTGCGCGAGGTCGAATAGGCGCCGCTTCGCGGCGACGTAGCGGTCCATCGTGCCGTGAAAGTCGAGGTGGTCGCGCGTGACGTTCGTGAGCACCGCGACGTCGAAGGCGACGTGGTCGACGCGGTGCAGCGCGAGCGCGTGCGACGACACCTCCATCGCGACCGCCTTTGCGCCCGCGTCGCGCTGCGCGGCGAGCAGCGCGTGCAGCTCGAGCGCAAGCGGCGTCGTGTTCGACAGCGGCCACGTGTGCGCGCCGAACGAACCGCCCAGCGTGCCGATGATGCCGCACGGGATGCCGCCGGCTTCCAAGACGTCGCGCACGAGATGCGTCGTCGTCGTCTTCCCGTTGGTGCCCGTCACGCCGATCACGGTGAGATCGCGTGACGGGTGGTCGTAGAACGCGTCCGCGAGCGCGGAGGCCGCGATGCGCGTGTCCGGGACGGTCACGACGGGGACATCCGTCGACGGTCTCGGGCTGAGTGGCGCACCCTTCGACAAGCTCAGGCTGACACCGATCGCGGATTCGTCGACGACGATCGCGGTGGCGCCGCGGGCGATCGCGTCGGCGATGAAGGCGTGGCCGTCCGTGCGTTCGCCGTGCAGCGCGATGAACAGCGTGCCCGGCTTTACCGCGCGCGAGTCCGTTGCGATCGCGTCGACCGACGGCGGGAGCGTGCCGGCGACGCGAGCGCCCGGTAGGGTCGCTACGAGGCGGGCGGTGTCTCGCATCAATGCGTTCCGTTCGCGCCCGGCGCTTCGCGGACCAAGCGCGGCTTCCGCACGGGGTGCGGGGCGAAGGACGGCATGTCACCGGCGTGCAGCATCGCGGCGCGGGCAAGGTCGGCGAACACGGGGGCTGCGACCTGCGAGCCGTAGATCGAACCGTGGGGGCGTTCGACCTTCACGAGGATCACGTAGCGCGGGTGCTCGGCGGGGATCATGCCGATGAACGACGCGACGTATGCACCCGACAGGTACGCGCCGTTTTCGACCACTTGCGCGGTGCCCGTTTTGCCGGCCGTCGTGTAGCCCGGCACGCGGGCGGTCGGATTTCCCGTGCCGCGCAGGACGACGGAGCGCAAGAACTTGCGCAGCGTTGCGGCCGTCTTCTGCGACATCACGCGACGTTCGGTCTCGCGGCCGTAGCGGTAGACGAGCGCGCCGTCCGCGTCTTCGATGGCCGACATGATGCGCGGGCGCAGCAGCAAGCCGCCGTTGGCGATCGCGGCGTACGCGCGCACCATCGCGAGCGGCGTGGTCGAGATGCTGTGCCCGAACGCGATCGTCGCGAGCGACGAGCCGCTCCACTCCGACGGTTTGAGCACGATGCCGGGATTCTCGCCCGGCAGCTCGACCTGCGTCGGTTCGCCGAATCCGTACGCGCGGATAACGCGGTCCATCCACCTGCCGCCCGTGGCGAGGCCGACCTCCGCGGCGCCAACGTTGTGCGAGTACGCGATGATCTCTTCGAGCGACTCGCTACCCATGCTCGACGCCATCATGCCGTCCTCGGCGTTGTGGATCGTGCGGCCGCCGACGACGAGCGCGTCGCGCGCGGGGAAGCGCGACGCCGTCGTGAACTTCCCGCTCTCCAGCGCTGCCGTCGCGGTGATCAGCTTGAACGTCGAGCCCGGTTCGTACGCGTCGGAGATCGCGCGATCGCGCCACGCGTCGGACGAGTACGCAAAGAAGCGTGCGGGCTCGTAGTCCGGCATGTTGGCTACCGCCAGCAGCTCGCCGGTCCACGGGTCCATCACGATCGTCGTGCCGCTGCGCGCGTGCCACTTCTTCACCGCCGCGCGCAGCAGCCGTTCGCTCTCGAACTGCAAGTACGGATCGAGCGTCGTCACGATCGTCTTGCCCGGGACCGCGCGGTCGACGACGTGCGTGCTGCCCAGCGGCATCTCGTGGCCGTACAGGTCCGCTTCGATCTGCACTTTGCCGGGCTTGCCGCGCAGCAGGCCGTCGAGCGAATATTCGAGGCCGCCGAGGCCGTTCTCGTCGGTGCCGGTGTAGCCGATAACCGTCGACGCGAGCCGGCCCGACGCGACGAAACGCACGCCGGTCTCCTCGCCCTTCGTATCGATACCGGCGAAGTTCAGCGCGCGCACGCGCTCGGCGACGTCGTGCGGCACCTTGCGCGCGAGCCAGCGGAACTGCGAGCGGTCCCGCAGCGCCGCTTCGAGATCCGGCGCCGGCTTGCGCAGCAGCGGTGCCAGCTTGAGCGCGACGCGATGCGGCTCGGTGACGTCCGCCGGCACCGCGAAGATCGACTCCGACGGCAGCGAGCGCACGAGCACGCCGCCATCGCGGTCGAGGATCGCGCCGCGCTTGGCGAACGACTCTAACGTGAGGTGGTGCTGCGCGAGCGCCGTGCGCGCGAGCCACGGCCCTTGGCGAATCTGCACGTCGCCGAGCTTGACCGCCAGCAGGGTCGCGAGCACGACGACCGCGGCGAGCGAGACCTTCGCCCGAAACGGTGCGACGCGCGCGAATGCACGCGCCGCCATTACTTCGAGCTAAACCACGCGAACAGCGCGAACCCCGTGGGGCGCGGCTGGGGCTTGGGGTCGGGGACGCGCACGACCGCGTACACGTGCGGGTCGTGCAGCTTGAGCTTGGCGGCGAGCGCCGCGAGGCGGTCGGGTGACTGCAGACGCGCGATGCGCTCGTCGAGCCGCTGCGTGTCTTCCAGCAGCGCGACGCGCTCGTGGTCGCTGCGCACCAGCGCGTAGTTGAGCGACGTCAAGCGCGCGGTGAGCGTGACGTAGCCCAGCAGCGGGATCAGCGCGATGACGGTGAGCGTGAGCATGGCGAAGACGGGCGCGCGCATGCGGCGGCGCGTGCGGCGGACGCGACGCTGCGTCGCGGCGCGCACGTACACGACGCGGCGCGGTTCGGGCATGGGGGCGCGCTGGGCGGCGTTCATTCGTCGTTCCCTCCGTGGAGATCGGGCTGCGTGACGTCGACGCGCTCGGCGACGCGGAGCTTCGCGCTGCGCGCGCGCGGGTTGGCGGCGAGCTCGTCGTCGTTCGCGACGAGCGGTTTGCGGGTGAGGACGCGAACGCGCGGGTCGTCGCGGAACGTGTGCTTCACGATGCGGTCCTCGAGCGAGTGAAAGCTGATCGCCGCGACGCGGCCGCCGACCGCGGTGCGCGTGAGCGCGGCGTGAAGCCCGGCTTCGAGCGCGCCGAGCTCGTCGTTGACGGCGATGCGCAGCGCTTGGAACGTGCGCGTTGCGGGATGGATCTTTGCGTGCGCCGGCGCGCGCACGGCGCGCGCGACGACGTTCGCGAGGTCGGCGGTGTCGCGCACCGGCGTGCCCGCGTCGCGCAGCGCGACGATCGAGCGCGCGATGCGGCGCGACTTGCGCTCCTCGCCGAACTGATAGATCGTGTCGGCGATCGTCTTCTCGTCGCGCGTCGCCAGGAAATCGGCCGCGCTCTCGCCGGCCGTCGGATCGAGCCGCATATCGAGCGGCGCCGCCGCGCGGAACGAGAAGCCGCGCTCGCCTTCATCGAATTGCATCGAGCTCACCCCCAAGTCGAACAGCACGCCGTCCACGTGCGCGATCGCCAGCGCGTCGAGGTGCGGCGCCAGCTCGCGGAAGTTCGCGTGCACCAAGCGCAAGCGCGGGTCGGCGATCGCATGCGCGCCCGCCGCGGGGTCCGCGTCGAACGCGATCAGCCGGCCCGCCGCACCGAGCTCCGCGAGGATCAGCGCCGAGTGCCCGCCCGCGCCGAACGTCGCGTCGATGTAGACGCCGTCCGGGCGGATCGCCAGCGCGTCCACCGCCTGCCGCGCCAGCACCGGGATGTGCGCGGGCAATCAAAACAGCCCCAGCTCCGACGCGAAGTCGGGAAGGTCGCCGCGGTCGCGGACGTGCTCGTCGTAGCGGGCCTTCGACCAGACCTCGACCCGGGTCAGCGAACCGATCGAGACCACGTCCTTCTCGATGCCGGCGTACTCGCGCAGCGCGGCCGGGATCACGAGCCGGCCTTGGGCGTCGGTGCTCAGCTCCTCGGTGTGGGCGAACAGGCGCCGGACGTAGGCCCGGAACCGGAGGTCCTTGGTGGGCGCGGCCTCGATGCGGGCGCAGACGTCGCCCCAGGCGGCGGCCGGGTAGAGCGCGAGGCACGGGTCCGGGAGGGCGATGGTCAGGAAGATGCCTGCGCCGAGCCGCTCGCGAAAGCGAGCGGGCACGACGAGACGGCCCTTGTCGTCAAGGCTGTGGTCCACCGAACCCGTGAACAGCGGACGGTCCATTAGAACCTCCACCGGTCTCCACTTCGTTCCACTGTGGACCACTATAGCCCACTAGCACCCCGGCGGCAAGAAAAAATTGCTCGCCGCCGCTCTGGCGATTGCCGCCCGTGAGCCGACATCGAGGCGCCGGCTGCCTTGCTCGGTCGTCTCTAAGGCGGGTGGCCGCCGTCCGCCCGCTCGCTCTGAGCGCTCCTACGGCGTCGCGAGGAGAGCCTCACGGTGCTCGAACGGAGTGCCCCAGTTGTCGTGCGTGCGCACGCGGTTGTGCCCGAACTCGTCCTTCCCGGAGACGAGGACGCACCCATAGTCGGACAGGTCAAACGTCCCTCCGTGCGCATTGAAGCCCGGCATCCCCGAGTACACCTTCACGTGCGTCGCGACGTACCGTGCGGAGATCGCGAAGCGCGTCGAGCGCTTGGACGTGTTCGGGTACGACGCGTGTACGCACTTCGCCGTGAAGATCACGCACTCACCCGCATTCATCTCCATCGCGTGCGCTTGCGACTCGTCCGGCTTCCATTCGGGATCCACCTTGAAATCCTCGAAGTCGTAGCCGTAGAACGACGAGTCCGCCACGACCGACGCGTAGTCGCCTTCACGCCCGCGCTTGGGCGCCTTGGACTCGTCGTAGTACTGGTGCTTGTGCGACCCGGGCAGGAACTTCATGCAGCCGTTCTCCTTCGTCGCCTCCGTGAACGACGTCCACACCGTGACGTCGATGGGCTGCGATCCGACCTGCCGGGTCGGGTCGAGGAACGGCGTGCCGGTGGCGTATTGATACGTCCCGACCTGATGCCATTCCGTGCCCGACGAGCCGGGGAACTTCGGGAAGAACTCCGTACGCCACGACAACACGTCCGGGCCGAGGATCAGGTTGAGCATCTCGACGATCCGCGGGTTCGCAACGTGCTGCGCCAGCTCCGGAATGTCGAAATGGCGGTCGTAGTTCACCTCGTTGTCGAACAGGATATGGCTGCGGTCCTGGTTCTTCAGGCGAATCCGCGCGAGTATATCCTTCGCTTCTTGCGGCTCGTAGATCTTGATCGGTCCGACGAAGCCGTTCTCGTTGAAGAATTCGAGTGCGGTCTTCGCGTCCCACTTCTCTGACGTCACGCTGTTCTTGCTCCTTGAGGTGGTGATGGATGGACATGCCGGTCGGTGTTCGCATTCGTCATAGCCTGATCTCCGCGACTTCGTTCGTCGTGCTGGCCAGACCGATTAGGGTCGGCGCGGTGAAGACGGCGCGCACGTCGGTGTGTAGCCCGGCGCGCCGCATCGAGTCGATGACGCGCACGACCAAGAACGAGTGTCCGCCGAGCTCGAAGAAGTTGTCGGTGCGGCCGACGCGCTCGATGTCGAGCACGTCGCACCAGATATCCGCGATCGCGTTCTCGACGTCGCCGATCGGCGGTTCGTACGCGCGCAGCGCGAACGACGTGCCCTCGGGCGCGGGCAGCGCCTTGCGGTCGAGCTTGCCGCTCGGCGTCAGCGGCAGCGCGTCGAGCGCAACGTATGCCGCCGGGACCATGTAGTCGGGTAGCGCCGCCGCTGCGTGCGCGCGCAGCTGGTCGGCGCCGGCGACGGTTCCGTTCGCAGCCGTGTAGTACGCGACCAGCCGTTTCTCGCCGGGCGCGTCTTCGCGCACCACGACGACCGCGTGGCGCACGGCGTCGTGCTGCGCAAGCCGTGCTTCGATCTCGCCGAGCTCGAGCCGGAAGCCGCGGATCTTCACCTGGTCGTCATTGCGGCCCAAGAACTCGATGCTGCCGTCGGGCAAGTACCGCCCGAGATCGCCCGTCTTGTAGAGCCGGTCGCCCGCGAGGAACGGGCTCGGGATGAACCGCTCCTCCGTCAGCTCCGGGCGGTTCCAGTAGCCGCGCGCCACGCCGGCACCGCCGACGTACAGCTCGCCGGGCACGCCGGCGGGGACCGGCTCGCCGAGCTCGTCGAGGATGTAGATCTTGACGTCGGGGATGCGCTTGCCGATCGGGCTGCCGGTGCGTTTCTCGGCGTCGCGCGGATGCAGCGGACGGTACGTGACGTGTACGGTCGTCTCCGTGATGCCGTACATGTTGACGAGCGCCGTGGACGCGTTGCGCGCGTCTTGCCACCACGGCCGCAGGATCGTCGTGTCGAGCGCCTCGCCACCGAACACCGTGAGCCGCAGCGCGTGTGTGCGCGGGTCGCCGATCTGCGCGAGGAGCAGTTGGTTGAAAGCGCCGGGCGTCTGGCTGAGAACCGTCACGCGCTCGCTGCAGAGCAAGCCGTAGAAGTCGTGCGGCGACTGTGCCGTCACGCGCGGCACGACGACCAGCCGCCCGCCGTGGAGCAGCGCGCCCCACATCTCCCACACCGAAAAGTCGAATGCGATCGAGTGCGACATCGTCCACACGTCGCTGCGGTCGAACCGGAACCACGCTTCCGTAGCAGAGAATAGGCGCGAGACGTTGCGGTGCTCGATCATGACGCCTTTGGGCCGGCCGGTCGAGCCCGACGTGTAGATGATGTACGCCAAATGCTCGGGCGTCAGGTCCGCGCGCGCGAGGTCGTGCGCCGGCTCGTGTTCCCAGCGCGCCTCATCCGCCGCCACGTCGACGACCGGAACGCCGCGGTCGCGGAGCACGCCGCGCACGTCCGCCGGCAGCTGGTCGTCCGTCAGCACCGCCGACGGCGCGCTGTCCTCCAATACGTACGCGATCCGCTCGGCGGGATAGGCAGGGTCGACCGGCACGTATGCGCCGCCCGCCTTAAGGATCGCGAGCACGCCCGCGATCAGATCGGGACCGCGCTCCATGCACAGCGCGACGCGGCTGTCCGGCCGCACGCCGATGCTTCTGAGATGGCGGGCCAAGCGGTTCGCCCGCGCGTTCAGCGCGCCATATGTCACGTGCAAACGTTCGAACGTGACGGCGACCGCGTCCGGCGTTTTGGCGACCTGCTCTTCGAACAGCTCGTGCAGGCACCGTCGCGCCGGATAGCTCTTGTCGGCCGCATTCCACTCCACCACGACTTGATGCCGCTCGGCAGGTGAGAGCAGCTCGAGCCCGCTGACGCGCTGCGCGTCGTCGGCGACCATCGCGGCGAGGACGTTGCGGAAATAGCCAACGTAACGCTCGGCGGTCGCGCGGTCGAACAGCGCCGTCGCGAAGCCGAGCGCGCCGGTGATCCGCTCGCCCGTCTCGCCCAGACCGAGGGTGAGGTCGAACTTCGAGGCGGCGTACGGCGTGTCGGCCGGCGTCACGTCCAAGCCCGGGAAGTGGAACTGGCCCTGCTCAGCGTTCTGCCATGCGAACATCACTTGGAACAGCGGCGCGTGCGCCATGCTGCGCGGCGGGTTGACGATCTCCACGACCTGCTCGAACGGCAGGTCTTGGTGCTCTTGCGCCGCGAGCGCCTGCGCTTTCACGTGCGCCAGCATCTGCGCGACCGTCGGGCTGTCGGAGAGGCTCATCCGCAGCGCGAGCGTGTTGACGAAGAACCCGATCAGGCCTTCGACTTCAGCGCGCGCGCGGTTCGCGATCGGGGTGCCGACGATCACGTCCGTTTGTCCGGACAAGCGCGACAGCAGCACGCCCCAGGCCGCCATCAGCGTCATGAAGAGCGTCGTGCCGCACCGCTGGCTGAGCGCTTTCACCTGCGCGCTCAGCTCCGCGTCGAACTCCACCGGCACGCTGTCACCGACGAAGTCTTGCTGCGTCGAGCGCGCGCGGTCGGACGGCAGCTCCAGCAGCACCGGTGCGTCCGCGAGCGCGCGCCGCCAATACGAGCTCTGCTCGTGAAGGACGGTACCGGAAAGCCACCGGCGCTGCCACGCCGCATAATCCGCGTACTGAATCGCCGGCGCGGGCAGCGGATCGCCTTCGCGCCCTTCCCGGTACGCGCTGTAGAGCGCGCTCAGCTCGCGCACGAGCACGCCGACGGACCACCCGTCGGACACGATGTGGTGCATCGTTATCAGCAACAGGTGCTCGGTAGGGTCGAGCGCGATCAGCCGACCGCGAATCAGTGGACCGGTCTGCAAGTCGAACGGCGCGCGCGCCTCTTCCGCTGCGAGCGTTTCGGCTTGCCGCGCAGCGTCCGCGTGTCCGATCAGATCGTGCTCGACGAGCGCGAACCCGATGTCTTCGGACGCAATGCGCTGCACCGGCTCGCCGTGCACCAGCGCGAACGTCGTGCGCAGCGTCTCGTGCCGTGCGACCACCCGGTCGAGCGCACGGCCAAGCGCGACGCGGTCCAGCGTACCGCGGAGGCGCAATGCGAGCGGGACGTGATACGCTTCGCTCGCTCCGTCGATCTGCGCCAAGAACCACAGCCGCTGCTGGGCGAACGACAGCGGGAGCGGCGCGTGGCGGTCCGCTCGCGCGATCGCGGGCAGCGGTCTGCGCGTCGCCCGCGCGATCTCCTGCGCGAAGTGGCGGAGCACCGGCTGCGCGAAGATCGTCGTGACGTTCACCTCGGCCTGCAGCATCTGCTGCACGAGCGACATCACGCGCGTCGCCAGCAGTGAGTGGCCACCGAGATCGAAGAAGTTGTCGGAGCGCCCGACGCGATCCAGATCCAGCACCTCGCACCAGATCTGCGCCACGACGGTCTCGATCTCGCCGAGCGGCGCTTCGTATGCTTCGGTCGCGTACGCAGCGGCGTCCGGCGCGAGCAGGGCGCCGCGGTCCACTTTGCCGTTCGCGTTCAGCGGCAACGCGCCGAGATGCACGTATGCTGCCGGCACCATGTACTCGGGCAGCAGCTCCAGCAGGTTCGTGCGCAGCGCTTCGGCGCTCGTGTCCGACCCGGCCTCGATCGTGTAGTACGCCACGAGGCGCTTCTCGCCGGGCACGTCTTCGCGCGCGAGTACCACGGCGTCGCGAATACCCGCGCAGTGCGCGAGCCGCGTCTCGATCTCACCGAGCTCGATGCGAAAGCCGCGAATCTTCACTTGGAAATCGTTGCGCCCCAAGAACTCGATGCTGCCGTCAGCGACGAATCGCCCGCGATCGCCCGTCTTGTACAGCCGGTCGCCTTCGACGAACGGGCTCGCGACGAACCGCTCCGCCGTGAGCTCCGGACGCTCCCAGTAGCCGAGCGCAACGCCGGGGCCGCCGACGTACAGCTCGCCTGCAACACCGACGGGCATCGGCTCGAGGCGCTCGTCGACGATGTATACGCGCGTGTTGGAGATCGGGCGGCCGATCGGGACGTTCGTCAGGCCGTCGGGGACGGACGTCACCTCGTACGTCGTCGCAAACGTCGTCGTCTCGGTTGGCCCGTAACAGTGGATGAGATGCTGCGGCTTCGAGTCACCGTCGAGGACGCGAGCGAACGCGTGCGGGTCGTTCTGCTCGCCGCCGCACAGCAGCACGCGCAGGCGGCGGAGCGCCTGCGGAATCGCGGCCGCGTACGCGTTGAACAGCGCCGTGGTGACGAACAGCACCGTCACCTGCTGCTGCTCGAGCACCTGCGCGAACCGGTTCGCATCCAAGGACGCGTCGCGGTCGATCACGACGATGCTCCCCCCACCGAGAAGCGGACCCCACACTTCCATCGTGCTGGCGTCGAACGCCGGGTTCGCCGCGAACGCGACACGGTCGCTCGGCAAGAAATCCGCGTACCCGTTGTTGCGGACCACCCGCGCGATCGCGCGATGCGGCGTCACGACGCCCTTCGGCTGACCCGTCGACCCCGACGTGTAGATGATGTACGCCGGTATCCCGCCGTGCGCCGGCACACCGAGGTCGCCGGGCGCATGGGCGTCGAGCGACACCGCGTCGAGATCGATCTGCTGGACGCCGGCGACCGCCGGCACGGTCCGTGCGGTATCGGTCAAAACGGTCGCGACGCGGCAGTCCTCCATGATGAACGTCTGGCGCGCGGCCGGAGCACTCTCGTCGAGCGGCACGTAGATCGCGCCGCACTTGAGCACCGCGAGTTGCGCGACCACCAGATGGATGGACCGTGCGAGCGAGATCGCGACGCGGCTCCCGGGCAGCACGCCGGTATCGCGCAGGCGGCGCGCGAGCTTGTTCGCGCGCTCGTTGAGCTCGCGATACGTCAGCCGTTCGTCGCCGTGCACCACCGCGATGGCGGCGGGCGTCTTGGCAGCCTGCTCCTCGAACAGCTCGTGGATGCCGCGCTCCGACGGGTACGGCGCGCCGGTCGCATTCCAATCGACCAGAATCGTGTGCCGCTCGCCGCCGGACAGCAGCGGCAGCTCGTCGACGCGCCGCGCGTCGTCCGCGACCATCGCGACGAGCACGTTGCGGAAATAGCCGACGTATCGCTCGACCGTCGCGCGGTCGAACAGCACCGTCGCGTACTCGAGCATTCCGCCGAGCCGGTCGCCGCTTTCGACGAAGCTGAACGCCAGGTCGAACTTCGAGACCGAATACGGCGAACGCAGCTGCGCGACGCGCAAGCCCGGAACGTCGAATTCACCTTGCTCCGCACTCTGCCACGCGAAGACGACTTGAAACAGCGGCGCGTGCGCCAAGCTTCGCGGCGGGTTGACGATCTCGACGACCTGCTCGAACGGCAGCTCTTGGTGCTCCTGTGCGCCGAGCGCTCGAGCTTTGACGCGCGCAAGCATCTCCGCGACCGTCGGCCCGCCGGAGAAGTCCAAGCGCAGCGCCTGCGCGTTGATGAAGAACCCGATCAGATCTTCAACCTCGGGCCGCGTGCGGTTCGCCGCCGGCGTTCCGACGACCAGATCCGTTTGGCCCGATAGCCGCGAGAGCAGCGTGCCCCACGCGGTCAGCAGCGTCATGTACAGGGTCGTGCCGTGTCGCTGGCCGAGCGCCTTCACCCGGGCGGTCAGCTCCGCGTCCAGCTCCACGAGCACTTGGCCGCCGACGTGATCTTGCACCGCCGGGCGAACGCGATCGGTCGGGAGCTCGAGCAGCTCAGGCGCGCCGGCCAACGTGCGGCGCCAGTACTCCGCCTGCTTTGCGAGCACCGCGCCCGACAGCCGCTGCCGCTGCCACGCCGCATAGTCCGCATACTGGATCGGCAGCGGCGGCAGCGGGTCGTGCTCGTCCCCCGCGTGATACGCGCGGTACGACGCACTCAGCTCGCGCACGAGCACGCCGACCGACCACCCGTCCGACACCGCGTGGTGCATCGTGATCAACAGGACGTGTTCGGTGTCCGCCGTCCGGATCAGCCGGCCGCGGATGAGCGGACCGGCTTGGAGGTCGAACGGCGCACCGGCTTCTTCCGCGATGAGCGCGTCCACGTGCGCGGTCGCATCGTCACGGCCGCGCACGTCGTGCTCGAGGAGCGCGAAGAGCGTGTCGGGCGGTGCGATCCGCTGCACCAGCTCGCCCTCGACGAACGGGAAGCTCGTGCGCAGCGACTCGTGGCGCGCGACGACGTGGTCGAGCGCCCGCGCGAGCGCGAGCCGGTCCAGCTCGCCGCTGATGCTCAGCCCCAGCGGAACGTGATAGGTCTCGCTCACGCCTTCCATCTGCGACAAGAACCACATGCGCTGCTGCGCGAAGGACAGCGGGAGCGGCCGGCGGCGGTCCGCGAGCGGGATCGGCGGCTGTGCCGCGCGCGTCGTCTTCGCGGCGACCGCGGCGAAGTCGCGGAACACCGGGTTCGCGAAGAGCGCGTTCACGCTCAGCTCGATCTGCATCGTCTGGTGCAGGCGCGAGAGCATGCGCACGACGAGCAGCGAGTGGCCGCCCAGATCGAAGAAGTCGTCGTCGCGGCCGACGCGCTCCGCGTTGAGCACGTCACACCACACGCGCGCCACCGCCTCTTCGAGTTCGCCGGCCGGCGGCTCGTACTCGCGAACGGCGTACGAACTGCCGTCCGGGGCGGGCAGCGCCTTGCGGTCGCGCTTCCCGTTCGGCGTGCGCGGGAACGTATCGAGCCGCACGTACACCGCGGGCACCATGTACTCCGGCAGCGTCGCGAGCAGCTGCGCGCGCAACGCGTCCGCGCGCAGCTCGGCGCCCGAGTCGCTCGTATAGTACGCCACGAGCCGCTTGTCGCCGAGGGCGACTTCGCTCACGATCACGACTGCGTCAAGAACGCCCTCGCACCGCACCAGCGCCGCCTCGATCTCGCCGAGCTCGATCCGAAAGCCGCGCAGCTTCACTTGGAAGTCGTTGCGGCCCACGAACTCGATGCTGCCGTCGGGCAGGAACCGCCCGAGATCGCCCGTCTTGTACAGACGGTCGCCCGCGACGAACGTGCTTGCGACGAACCGCTCCGCCGTCAGCTCGGGATGGTTCAGATACCCGCGCGCGACGCCGCCGCCGCCTACGACGAGCTCGCCGACGACGCCGGGCGGTACCGGCTCTAATCGCTCGTCGACGATGTAGACGCGCGCGTTCGCAAGAGGCCGTCCGATCGAAGGCAGCGGATCGTTCGCTTTCAGCTCGCACAGCGTCGCCACGACGGTCGCCTCGGTCGGACCGTACGAATTCATCAGGCGCGTGCCGCGGCGGTCGCGCGCGAACCAGCTCGCGAGCGCGGCCGCGCTCACCGCCTCACCGCCGATGATGATGAGGCGAACGTTGCCGGGAACGGCGGCCTCTCGATCGTGCGCGAGCTCTTCCCAGAACATGGTCGGCAGATCGACGACCGTGACGCCGTGGGTCGCGCACAACTCCCAGAACGCGCTCGCACCGGCCAGCCACGCGTCGGTGCGCAGCACCAGCGCTGCGCCGGACGCCAGGGTGCAGAACACCTCCTCGACCGACGCGTCGAACGCGAACGATGCGAACTGCAGCACCCGGTCGCTCGCGCCGAGCCGGTAGCGGTCTTGCGCCGCCGCGACGAAGCTGCGCACGTTGCGGTGCTCGACCATGACGCCTTTCGGCACCCCCGTCGAGCCCGACGTGTAGATCACGTACGCCAAGTGTTCCGAGGTGAGGCCCGCGCGCGCCGGATCGTGCGCCGGCGCCTCTGCCCAGCGCTCCGCGTCCGAGTCGATGTCGACGAGCGGGACATTCGCACCGCGCAATGCTCGACGGACGTCCGCCGCGACGCCGGCGTGCGTCAGCACCACCGCCGGCGCGCTGTCGGCGAGCATGAACGCGAGACGCTCGGCGGGATACGCCGGATCCAGCGGCACGTACGCGCCGCCCGCCTTGAGGATCGCCAGCATTGCGACGATCATCTCCGCGCCTCGCTCCGCGCAGAGCGCGACGCGGCTGTCGGGCCGCACGCCGATCGCCCGCAGGTAGTGCGCCAAACGGTTCGCGCGCTCGTTGAGTTCCGCGTAGCTCAGCTGTACGTCCCCCGCCGCGAGCGCGACCGCATCGGGCGCGTTCGCGACCTGCTCTTGGAAGAGCTCGTGCGCGCAGCGCCGCGACGAATCGTTCGCCTCGGCCCACTCCGCCAGCATCTGCCGGCGCTCGGTCTCCGACAAGAGCGCGAGACCGTCGATGGGCTGCTGGTCGTCCGCTACCATCGCGTTCAGCACGTTGCGCAGATAGCCCGCATGCCGCTCCGCCGTCGCGCGGTCGAACAGTGCCGTAGCATATCCGATGAGCCCGGCGATGCGATCACCCGCTTCGCCGAGATCCAACGTCAGGTCGAACTTCGACGACGGGTTTGGGGTGCGCACCGGCGCCGCCGTCAATCCCGGAAACGCGATCTCGCGGTGCTCGAAGCTCTGCCATGCGAACATCACTTGGAAGAGCGGCGCGTGCGCGAGGCTACGCCGGGGGTTGACCAGCTCCACCACCTGCTCGAACGGCAGGTCTTGGTTGGCCTGCGCTGCGAGCGCCTGCGCTTTGACGCGCGCGAGCATGTCCGCGACCGTGGGGCTGCCCGAGAAGTCCATGCGCACCGGGAGCGTGTTGACGAAGAACCCGATCAGGTTCTGCACCTCGGCGCGCGCCCGGTTCGCCGCCGGCGTGCCGACGACGACGTCGGTTTGACCGGACAAGCGCGAGAGCAGCACGCCCCACGCGGTCATCAGCGTCATGAACATCGTCGTGCCGTGCCGCTGGCTGAGCGATTTGAGCCTGCACGTCAGCTCTTCGTCGAGCTCCAGCGCGACCTGGTCGCCGACGAAGTCCTGTTCCGCCGGGCGCACCCGGTCGGTGGGAAGCTGGAGCAGCGGCGGCGCGCCGGCCAACGCACGGCGCCAGTAGTCGCTCTGCTCTTGCACCATCGCGGGCGAAAGGCGCCGGCGCTGCCACGCCGCATAGTCCGCGTACTGGACCGGCAGCGCGGGCAGCGTGTCGCCCTTGCAGCCTGACACGTACGTTTGGTACAGCGAGCTGAGCTCGCGCAGCAGCACGCCCATCGACCACTCGTCCGAAACGATGTGGTGCATCGTGAGCAGCAGCACGTGCTCGGCGTCCGCGGCTCGAATCAAACTGCCGCGGAACAGCGGTCCCGCTTCCAAGTCGAACGGCGCTCGCGCTTGCCGTGCGACCAGCGCCTCGATCACCGCCTCGGTATCGCCACGGCCGCGCACGTCCTCGTCTACCAGCGCGAATCCGCTGTCGCACGGTGCGATCCGCTGCACCGGCTCGCCGCCGGACAGCGCGAACGTCGTGCGCATCGACTCGTGGCGCGCCACCAGCTGGTTCAGCGCGCGGGCCAGCGCGACGCGGTCCAACTCGCCGCTCAGGCGCAGCCCGAACGACACGTGATAGGCCTCGCTGACGCCGTCCATCTGCGACAAGAACCACAGCCGCTGCTGTGCGAACGAGAGCGGCAGCGGGCCGCAGCGCTCGGTGCGCGGGATCTCGGGCAGCTCCGAGCGTGTCGCGTTCGCGATCACCTGCGCGAAGTCGCTGAGCACCGGCTGCGCGAAGAGCGTCGTTACGCTCACTTCGGTCTGCAGCATCGCTTGCAACATCGCCATGACGCGCGTCGCCAGCAGCGAATGCCCGCCGAGGTCGAAGAAGTTGTCGGACCGGCCGACGCGATCGAGATCGAGCACCTCGCACCAGATATGCGCGATCGCCTTCTCGAGCTCGCCCGTGGGCGCTTCGTACTCCTCGGTGGCAAACGCCGCGACGTCCGGCGCGGGGAGGACCTTGCGGTCGACCTTGCCGTTCGCGGTGACCGGAAACGTGTCGAGCCGCACGTACGCCGCGGGGACCATGTACTCCGGCAGCAGCGTTTGGAGATGGGTGCGCAGCGCCTCCGCATCGGCCGATGCACCGGCATGCGTCGTATAGTACGCGACGAGCCGCTTCTCGCCGGGGACGTCCTCGCGCGCCAGCAGCACCACTTCGGCGACGCCGTCGCACTGCGCCAGCGCCTTCTCGATCTCGCCCAGCTCGATACGGAAGCCGCGGATCTTCACTTGGAAATCGTTGCGGCCCAAGAACTCGATGGCACCGTCGGGCAGAAAGCGCCCGAGATCGCCCGTCTTGTACAGGCGGTCGCCTTCGACGAACGGGCTCGCGACGAACCGCTCCGCCGTGAGCTCCGGCCGGTTCCAGTAGCCCAGCGCGACGCCCGGGCCGCCGACGTACAGCTCACCAGCCACGCCGACCGGGACCGGCTCCAAGTGCTCGTCGACGATGTACACGCGCGTGTTCGCGATCGGGCGGCCGATCGGCACGCTGACGGCGTCCGCCGGCACGGCCGCGGCCTCGTACGTCGTCGCGAACGTCGTCGTCTCGGTGGGACCATAGCCGTTGATCAGGTGCTCCGGCTTGCGCGCACCGCCGAGCACGCGCGCGAACGCTCGGGGATCGGCCTGCTCGCCGCCGCACATCAAGACGCGCAGGCGCGCGAGCGCGTGCGGTATCGCCGACGCGTACGCGTTGAACAGCACCGGCGTGATGAACAGGACCGTGACCGCGTGGTGCTCGAGGAGCCGCGCGAAGCTGCCGGCGTCCAAGAAGACGCCGCGGTCGATGACGACGGTGCGGCAGCCGTTGAGCAGCGACCCCCATACCTCCATCGTGCTCGCGTCGAACGCCGGATTCGCCGCGAACGCGACGTGGTCGCTCGGCAAGAACTCCGCGAAGCCGTTGTTCATCGCAACGCGACTGATCGCCCGGTGGGGCGTCACGACGCCTTTGGGCTGCCCCGTCGAGCCGGACGTATAGATGATGTACGCGGCTTCATCACCCGCCACCGTGTTACCGAGATTCTCGGACGGCAGCCCGTGCGGCGACACCTCGTCCATGTTGACGCGGCGCACGCCGGCGATCAGCGGCAGGATGCGCGTCGCGTCCGTGACGATGGCGGAGACGCGGCAGTCGTCCAAGATGAACGTCTGCCGCTCGGCCGGAGCGCTCTCGTCGAGCGGCACGTAGATCGCGCCGCACTTGAGCACCGCGAGCTGCGCCACGATCAAGTCGACCGAACGCGCGAGCAAGATCGCGACCCGGCCTCCGCGCTCGACGCCGAGAGCACGCAGGTGGTGCGCCAACCGGTTGGCCCGCGCGTTGAGCTCCTCGTAGCTGAGCTGCGTGTCGCCGTGCACGACCGCGACCGCGCCCGGCGTTGCGGCGGCTTGATCTTCGAACAGTTCGTGGATCGAGCGGTCCGCCGGGTAGGCCGTCTCGGTCGCGTTCCATTCAACGAGGATGCGGTGGCGCTCGTCGTCCGACAGCACGCACAGCTCGCGCGCGGGTGTCTCCGGCGCGTGCCGCAGCACCTCGACCATGCGCGCGAGGATCGCGCGGTACTGCGCGACCAAACGGTCCATCGTCGCACGGTCGAAGAGATCGGTGTTGAACTCCCAGTAGCCGGTCACGCCCCGGTGCGCCGCAGCACCGCTGCCGATCCGCTGCTCGTGCCGCGCCACGACGATCAGGTTGAAATCGTACTTCGCGGTGCCGTTGTTGATAGGGCCGCCTGGTACCACCTCGAGCCCGTCCGCGCGCACCTGCCGCAGCGGCGCGTCGTGGAACGAGAACGTCACCTGGTACAGCGGCAAGTGGCCGAGCGAACGCGCGGGCGCGACCTCCGCCACGACGCTGCTGATCGGCACCTCCTGATGCGAGTACGCGCCGAGCGTCGTCTCCCGGACGCGCTGCAGCAACTCGTGGACGCTGGGATCGCCGGAGAGGTCGGTGCGCAGCACCAGCATGTTCACGAACATGCCGATGAGGCCGTCGACCCCGGGTGCCTCGCGGTTCGCGACCGACGTACCGACGCAGATGTCGTCCATCCCGCTGATGCGCCGCAGCAGCGCGTAGTACGCCGCGAGCATCGTCATGTAGAGCGTGGCACCGTGCTTGCGGCCCGCCTCGCGCAGCGCGTCGCACAGCGATTCATCGAGGTCGAACGCGATGGACGAGCCGTTGTAGGTTTGAACCGGATTGCGCGGGCGGTCCGTCGGCAGGCGAAGGAGCGGCGGCGCCCCGGTGAGACGCTCGCGCCAGTACGAAAGGCCGCGCTCCGCCGCGGCGCCGCGCATCGTCTCGCGCTCCCACACCGCGTAATCCGCGAACTGCACCTCGAGCGGCGGAAGCGACGGCGCACGTCCGTTGCGAAAATCCGCGTAGAGCACCAAGAACTCGTCGATCCAGACGTTGATCGACCAGCCGTCGTGCACGAAGTGGTGCTCGAGCTCCAGGAGGCGGTGCTCGTCGGCGGCGGTTCTTATCAGCACCCAGCGGATCAGCGGCAGCCGGTCGAGCGGGATGATCTTCGCCATCTCGTACTCGACGAGCGCCGTGTACTCGCCCTCGCGCTGCTCCGGGGTGAGCGCCGAGAGGTCGACGACCGGCACCTCCACCGGCTCGAACGGGTGAATCAGCTGCACCGGCTCGTCGCCGCCGGCGCGCGCGAACGTCGTGCGATAGACCTCGTGCCGACGCACGATCTCGTTGATCGCGCGCGTCGCCGCATCGGTGTCGAGTTCGCCGCGCAGGCCGAACGCCGTCTGGAACTGGTACGCGCGCAGCGACGGCGTGACGTCCTGGAGAAACCACACGGCTTCCTGGGCGAACGACAGCGGGATCGGACGGTCGCGCAGGACCGGCACGACCGCGCTCCGCCGCGCAGGGAGGGCTGCCGTCACGATGCGCGCGAGCTGCGCGATCGTCGGCGCGTCGAAGATCGACCGCAACGAAAGCTCGATGCCGAACCGCGCGCGCAGCGCCGCCACCAGCCGCGTCGCCATGATGGAATGGCCGCCGGCGTGGAAGAAGTTGTCGTTCGCGCCGGGCTGGCCGCCGCCGAGCAGCTCCGCCCAGATCTGCGCGATCGCGCTCTCCACGTCGCCCGCGGGCCGTTCGTACGCCTGCGTGAGGTACGCTTCGCGACTCGGCTCGGGCAGCGCACCGCGGTCGATCTTGCCGTTCGGGCTCAACGGCAGCGCGACGAGCTCCACGAACGCCGCGGGGACCATGTATTCGGGCAGCGCCGACGCCGCGTGCGCGCGCAGCTCCTCGGCGCTCGTGCCGGCGCCGTCGTGCGCCGGCGCGTAGTACGCCACGAGGCGCTCGTCACCGGACGCGACTTGCCGTGCGAGCACCACGACCTCGCGCACGGCGGGATGCGCGGCGAGCTGCGCTTCGATCTCGCCGAGCTCGATGCGGAATCCGCGGAGCTTCACCTGGAAGTCCGCGCGCCCCAAGAACTCGAGGTTACCATCCGGCGCGCGGCGCGCGAGATCGCCGGTCTTGTAGAGGCGCTCGCCCACGGCGAACGGGCTCAGAACGAAGCACTCCGCCGTGAGCTGCGGGCGGTTCCAGTAGCCGCGCGCGACTTGCACGCCGCCGAGGTAGAGTTCGCCGCGCTCGCCGTCCGGGACGGGCCCGAGCGACTCGTCCAAGACATAGACTTGCGCGTTCGGCACCGCGCGGCCGATCGGAATGATGGCCGGGACCGGTCCGCCGTCGTACGTCCACTCCGTGACGTCGATGGTCGACTCGGTCGGACCGTAGAAGTTGTGCAGCTTCGCGCCAGGCAGTGCTTCGCTCGCGAGCCGTACCAACGCGCTCGTTAGCGTTTCCCCGCCGCAGAAGACGTGCCGCAAGCTGGTGCACGCCGCCGCATCACGATGCTCCAGGAACAGGCGCAGCAGGGACGGCACGACTTGTAGGAGCGTGATTCGCTGCTCGCGGATGACGGCGGTGAGATATGCCGCGTCCTTGTGCCCGCCGGCGCGCGCCATCACGAGCTTCGCGCCGTATGCGAGCGGCCAGAAGATCTCCCAGACCGACGCGTCGAACCCCAGCGGCGTCTTCTGCAGCAGCGCGTCGTCCGCACCGATCCGGTAACGTTCTTGCGACCACGCGAGAACGTTGCACAGCGACCGGTGCTCGACCATGACGCCCTTCGGCTGCCCGGTCGAACCCGACGTGTAGATCACATACGCGAGGTTCGCAGGCGTCAGATCGCCACGCTCGAGATCCTCGCCGGACGCGTCGTTCCAAAGCCGCGCGTCCGCACGGACGTCGATGACCGGAACGATCTCGCCGCGCAGCGGCTGCGGCAGCGACGGTGCCGCAGCCTCATGGGTGAGGATCGCCGCCGGCGCGATGTCCTCGAGCATGTAGCGCAAGCGTTCCGCCGGATACGACGGATCGAGCGGGACGTAGGCACCACCCGCCTTGAGCACGGCCAGTAGCGCGACCACCGTTTCGAGGCTGCGCTCCATGCACAGCGCGACGCGGCTGTCGGGCCGCACGCCGGCGGCGCGCAGATGGCGCGCGAGACGGTTGGCGCGTTCGTTGAGCTCGCGGTACGTCAGCGTCTCGGCTTCATGGAGCACCGCGACCGCGCAGGGCGACGCCGCGGCCTGCGCTTCGAACAGCTCGTGGATGCAGTCGAGGTGCGGCTCGAACGTGCCGGGCGACGCCATCTCGTATTGCTTCATGGTCCTAAAATGCTCCCGTCATCGACGAAGGTAAGAAACGCGCGCGCCTAGCGCGGGAGACCAGCTTCCAAGATTTTTGCGCCCGATGCCGTGTTCACGACGCGTCTGAGCTCCAGCCCGGCCGCTGCGAGCAGACGCTCGAAGTCGTCTGCCGTGCGTTCACGCCCGCCGTCGGTCAGGACGAGCATCTCGAGATCGAGCAGCTTGGCGAAGTCGGGCGCGTTGCCGGTCGCGATCACTTGCTCACCGAGCAGCACGATGCTGTCGTCGCGCATCGCGCCGCGCACGTTGGTCAGGATCTTTGCTGCGAGCTCGTCGTTCCAATTGTGGATGACATGCGTGAGCATGTACGCGTCGGCGCCGCCGGGGATCGCGTCGAAGAAGCTCCCGCCGGCCGCGCGCGCGCGATGCTGCATCCCGCGCGCCGCGATCCGGCGGCCCGCCGCGGCGGCCGCTTCAGGCAGATCGAACACCGTGGCGAGCAGACGCGGCCACCGCTCGAGCAGGCGGAGGACGAGCTCGCCCTCGCCACCGCCGACGTCGACCAGCGTCTCGAACGCCGAGAAGTCGTACGCGCTCACGATCGCCGCATAGAACTGCTGCGCGACCGACGTCATCGACTGGTTGAACGCTTCGGCGAACTCCGGGCTGTCCGCGAGCGTCTGCCAGAACTCCTCACCATGCGTGTGGCGATACGCCTGCGTGCCGTTCCGGACGCTGTGCTCGAGCGCGCCCCACGCTGCGTAGTGCCGGCTCGTCCCGAGAAATCGCGCGAGACCGCGCAGCGATGACGGCACGTCGCTTCGCAGCAGCGCGGCGCACGGCGAAAGCGCCCAGTGCCGCGGCGCGACTTCGCGAAAGACGCCGGCGGACGCGAGTGCGCGCAGCAATCGCTGCAGCGCGTCCGGCGCCGCGCCGACCTCGCGCGCGAGCACGTCGACCTGCTTGCTCTCGTCCGCCAGATGGTCGGCGATGCCCAGGTTCGCCGCGACGCAGACCGCCTGCGAGATCCAGCGGCCCGCGATGAGTTGCAGCAGCATCCCCGCTTCACGGCGCTCGGCCGTGCCGGTGAGGTCGCCTTTCGGCGACGCCGCGGGCAACGCGCTCACCGGTGCCTCGACGGAGCGACGGCGGTCGCGGGCTCGGCCCAGTGCAGACCGTCGCGCTCGGGCACCAGCCCGTCAGCGAACAGCGGCCGGTCCGCCGGCCGTTTCCCGCCGAACATTGCTTGCAGCTGCATCTGCGTGATCTCGGAGGTGAGCTCGAGAAAGAACGCGCCGCGCTTGCCGTCGCGCTCGGCGTGGCCGTACGCGCTGCTTGCCGCGGGAAACAGCGTTTCGCTCAAGTGCTCGCGCTCTTGGAAGAACGTCGCGGTATCGAAGAGCCGCTCGTCGTTCCCGCCGACGCCGCCGACGAGATCGATGAACGCCTGCTGCTCTAGCTCGCTGGAGTTCGTGATCCGCTTCGCCTGCCAGAAATACGACGGCAGGTCTTGCTCCAAGTTGTAGAACGCGACGAGGAAGTCGTAGAAGTTGGCGTACTCGCGGCGATACCGCCGCTCGAACTCGGTGAAGCACGCCTCCTCGTCCAGATCGCCGCGCAGGCAGGTGTTCACCGAGCGCGCTGCCAGCAGCGCCGAGTACGTCGCCAAGTGTACGCCGGAGGAGAACACCGGGTCGACGAAACACGCGGCGTCGCCGACCAGCGCGATGCCTTCGGACCAGAACCTGCTGTTCGAGTACGAGTAATCTTGGCGGGCGCGCACCTCGCCGTACACGCCTTCCGTGATCCGGCGCGCGTTCGCGAGCAGCTGTTTGATCGGCTCGCACTTCGCAATGAAGTGATCGAGCGTCTCGGGCAGACCGCCCTTGAGCACGTCCGCGCGAGACTTGTCGAGCACCACGCCGACGCTGGTGAGATCCGGCCGCAGCGGGATGTACCAGAACCAGCCGTCCTCGAATGCCGCGCAGAAGATGTTGCCGGCGCACGGCTCCGCCATTCTGCCGCCGTTCTCGAAATAGCCGAAGACCGCGACGTTCTGAAAATATTTGGAGAACACGCGCTCGCCGACGCGGCGCGCGAGGATGCTCTCGTAGCCGGACGCGTCGATCACGTAGCGCGCGAGCGCGGCCTCGGGCTCGCCCGCTTCGTTGACGAACTCCAGTCCCGTGACGCGGTCACCCGTCGTCAGCGCGCCGCGAACCTTGCAGCCCGGGCGCACGCGAACGCCCTTCTTGCTCGCGTTGTCGAGCAGGATCCGGTCGAACACCATGCGCTCGACTTGATAGGCAGTGGACGTCGGGCCCGCCATCTTTGAGGACGCCGCGAAGTCGAACGTCCACGGCTCGGGGCTCGTCCCCCAGCGAAACGTTCCGCCGCGCTTCAGCGTGAAGTTGGCGTTCTTCAGCTCCTCGGACACGCCCAGCAGCGGGCAGATGCCATGGACCGTCGACGGCAGCAGCGACTCGCCGATCTTGTACTTCGGCTCGCGCTCCTTCTCGAGCAGCATGACGTCGTGGCCCTGCAGCGCGATGAGCGTGGCTGCGGCCGAACCCGCCGGTCCACCTCCGACGACGATGCAATCGTAGGCTGGGCTGCCGTCCGTCGTTGAAAACACGGTCGCTCCGATTCTAGGCGGTAAGTGAGACGATGGTCTGCACGCTCGTCAGCCACCAGTCCGCGAGCTGCTGAACGTGCGGCTCGCGCAGGATCGTCATGTGGTTTCCGGGGCCGCGCCAATGAGCGAGATCCGGAACGAACCGCTTCCATTCCGCGCACGCGCGGTCGTGGCGGCGCTGATTGCTGACGTCGTCCAGCCGGCTGTCGGCCACGAGCACGAAGTGCACGTTCTCTCCGAGCATCCGCTGCGGTTCGTAGTGCGCGCGCAGACACGTGCTGAACGCGCGCAGCGAACCGCGCAGCGATTCCGGCCGGGAGCGGCGCGGCACGAGACCGGCCTCGACCATCCGGGCGTGGACGAGCCGCAGCCGGTCCGCGTCGCTCAGCGGCTCCAGCATCGCAGCGTCGATGCTCAGCGAACGTTCGGCCGCGAGCTCGAGCACGACGATCCACTCGAGCAGCGCTTCGACCGCAGTGTACTCGCCGGTCTGGTGCCAGTACGATCCAGGCGGCTCGGTGTCGATCATCGTGAGCGACGCGATCGTGCGGCCGCGCGCGCGCAGCAGGTGTGCCATCTCGAACGCGATCCAGCCGCCGTACGAATGGCCGATCAAGTGCACCGGCCCGTCGCGCCGCACGTCCTCGAATGCATCAGCGTATGCGGCCGCGGCTGCTTCGACCGTCGCGTGCGGCTCGAACACGTCGTCGAGGCCGCGGTAGTGAAGGCCGAGCACGGGCCACGCATCGCCGAGCGCGTAGGCGAGCGGCACGTACGGGAACACCGAGTCGCCTGCCCCCGGCACGCAGAGGACCGGGGTCGCGCCGGCGGCGCCGCCTTGCACGGGAACCAGCGGCTGATACGGCCGTTCGGGCTGCGCGTCCGCGCGCGCGCCGTCGAGCGCGGTCGAGAGCGCGCGGCCCAATGCGGCGGCGTGCCCGCTCATCATCGACTGATGCGTCCCCGGCACCGGCACGAGCGTGATCTGCCGTTCGGGCAGAATCGACGCCCAGCCCAGGTGATCGTCGAGCAGGCCCGCCCATTCGATCGCCGGCGCCTTGTCTTGCGCGGCGAAGAGATGAACAGGGATCGAGATCGGCTGCGCCGTGTAGTGGCCTTCGGCATGGATGTGCGCCGCCATCCGAATGCAGAAGTGCTCGAGCTCGGCGGTATCGTACGTGTCGAGCGGGACGGGGAACGCGGCGATGGCTTTGCACGCGCGCGCCAGCTCGGCGAACGGCACCGCATTGACGGATCGCGCCAGCTCGGCGAGCGCCGCCGACTGCACTTCATCCAGCTCCCGCATGCCGAACAGCATGAGCAGCACGTCGTTCGCGGTCCCGCCGTGATGCGGCTTCTTCACCGCGTTTCGGTAGATGCTCGTGTGGTACGCGTCGATGAGCCCGAGAAACTCGACCTTCTCGTCACGCCCGAGCAGTTGCGTCGCGACTTCGTACGCAAGCGTCCCGCCCGACGACCAGCCGGCGATTCGGTACGGTCCGTGCGGCTGCGTGCGCAGAATGGTTCCGACCAGACGCGCCGCGAGGGCCTCGATCGTGCGCGGCTGCGCCTCGCCGGGCTGCACGCTGAGCAGGCCGTAGACGGGGATGTCGGGATCGAGATGCTCGGCGAGCGTGGAGAAATAGACGTCGAGACCCATGATCTCGTGGACGAGAAACAGCGGGCGGCGCGTACCGCTCTCGCGCACCGTGACGACGCCGGCCGGTTGTTTCACACGTCCTCCGCGGAGATGATCCGCCAGCGCCTTGATCGTCTGGTGCTTGTAGAACGTGCCGACGGTCGCGTCGATGCCGGCCTTCCTGAGCATGCCGGCGACGCGCAGCGTGAGCACCGAACGCCCGCCCAGCGCGAAGAAGTTGTCGTTGCGGCCGACCCGCTCGAGATCGAGCACGTCGCACCAGATGCGCGCCATCGCCGCCTCAACCTCACCAAGGGGCGCTTCGTAGTCCGGTGCGCCGGCGGCCGTATCACCGGGCGCGGGCGCCGCATCGCGAGTGAGAACGTTCCAGTCGACCACGAGCCGGCGGCGCTCCGGCTCGGACAGCGCCGCGACCTCGTGCGCCGGCATCGACGGCGTGCTTTCCAGTGCGCCCACCAGTTGCGCGAGCGCCGTACACATGAGCCCGCAGATGCGCTTTGCGTCGAGCGCCGCGTGCACTTGCGCGGTCAGGAACAACGCCTCGCCGAGATCGTCGACGGAGAGCGTGACCGGATAGTAGTTGCTGGTGCTCCGGCTCTCGACTTCTTCCAGCTTGCGCAGCTCGGACGGCGCCGTCGTCTCGAGCGCGCCCTCGCTATGGCGGTAGTTCAGCAGCGCGCCGAACAGCGGCGCGGGTGCGGGGACGCCGCTGCAGCGCTGAGCGAGCGACAACGAGGCGAACTCGTGGCGCATCAGCTGTGCGAGCGTCGCGTGCGTCTCGCGCACGCAGTCCTGCACGGGAGTCGCGCCGGCGCGCACGCGCACCGGCAGCGTGTTGATGAACACGCCCATCGTGCGGTCCGCGCCGGCGTCCTGCATCCGCCCGAACACCACGGTGCCGAACACGACGTCGTCCCGCCGCGAGAGGGCGCCCAGCACGCGCGCCCACGCGACGTGGCAGATGCTCGCGGCGCTCACGCCAAGCGCGCGGGCCTGCGCGCGCAACCGCGCAGCGAGCGCCGCATCCACGGCGCGGTGCGCTTCGGCGATCCCGGCGTCGCCGTGCATCGCCGTCAGGCCGAACGGCGACGTCGCTTCGGTGACGTCGCCGAGCATAGAGCGGAAGAACGCTTCCTGCTCGTTCCGGTCGACGCCCAGCCGCGTCTTGGCTACGAAGTTGCGGAACGGCAGCGGCGCGGGCAGCTGGCCCTCTTCACCGCGCATATAGGCGCGGATCTCGTCCTCCATGAGGTCCGCCGTGACGTGGTCGATCACGAGGTCGTGGACCACGAACATCGCCACCCACTCGTCCGCCCGCGCATCGCGCGCGACGCCGAACCGAATGAGCGGAGCCTGCCGAACGTCGATCCGGTAGTGCCGCGGATCGAAGTGCGCCGAGAGCTGCTCGACGGCATCGCCGCCGCCCGGGCGGACGGCGATCGTCTCGACCGCGACCGGGGCGTGCCGCCACACGACTTGGACCGGCTCGAATAACTCTTCCCAGGAGAACGCCGTGCGCAAGATGTCGTGCCGCGCTATCACGGCCTGCATCGCCGACACGTAGGCATCGAGCGTCTCCCGCGCCTTGAAGCGCAGGACGATGCGCGCGATGTACGGGTCTCCGTCACTCAGCAAGAGGTGGTGGAAGAGCATCCCCTCTTGCAGCGGCGCGAGCGGATAGATGTCCTGAACGTTGCGCGCGCCGCCGCGCACGCATGCGGCGACGCGCTCGATCTCCGCGCCGGTCAGCTGCACGAGCGGCAGCATCTCGGGCAGGATCGCGGCGCAGCCGGGCGGGATCTGGTTGGGCGGCACGCCGGTCACCGCAGCGCTGCGGCTGATCGCTGCCGCCAATTCTGCGAGCGTCGGCGCCGTGAACACCGTCCCGACGTCGGCGTGCAGGCCCGCGTCGCGCATCGCTCCGATCACGCGCACGGCGAGCAGCGACTCGCCGCCCAGCTCGAAGAAGTTGTCGTGGCGCCCGACGCGCTCGACCTCGAGCAGCTCGCTCCAGATGCGCGCGATCGTCGTTTCGGCGTCACCGGCCGGCGCCTCGTATTCCCGCGCGCCGTACGCACCGTCGTCCGGCGCGGGCAGCGCCGCGCGATCGACTTTGCCGTTCGGGTTGAGCGGCATCGCCTCGAGGGCGACGTACGCCGCGGGGACCATGTACTCAGGCAGCGCCGCGAGCATGTGCGTGCGCAAGGTCTCAGCGCTCGCGCGCTCGCCGGGCGCGCTCGCGATGTAATATGCGACGAGCCGCTTGTCGCCGCAGACGTCCTCGCGCGCGACCACCGCGGCATCGCCGACCAGCTCGTGCTGCGCGAGGCGCGCTTCGACCTCTCCGAGCTCGATACGGAAGCCGCGGATCTTCACCTGAAAATCGTTGCGGCCGAGGAACTCGAGCGCACCGCCCGGCCGGTGACGCGCGAGATCCCCGGTCTTGTACAGGCGGTCGCCCGCGACGAACGGGCTTGCGACGAATCGCTCCGCCGTCAACTCGGGGCGCTTCAAATAGCCGAGCGCGACGCCCGCACCGCCGACGTACAGCTCGCCGGTCACGCCGGCGGGGACGGGCTCGCCGTGCGCGTCCAGCACGTACGCGCGCATGTTGGGCAGCGGGCGGCCGATCGGCGGATTCCCGCTGCTCGCGGGATCGCAGTCATGAAGCGTCGCGCAGACGGTCGTCTCGGTCGGGCCGTACGCGTTGATCAACGTGCGCCCAGGCGCCCAGCGCTTCACCAGCGCCTCGGTCGACGCTTCGCCCGCGACGACCAGGACTTCCACGGGCGCGAGCTCGGCGTGCGCGGGCAGCGCGTTCAGGACCGCCGGCGGCAGCGTCACGTGCGTGATCGCGTGCCGCTCGACGGCATCGATCAGCACGTCGCCTGCGAGCACGGCGCCGCGGCGCGGGACGTGGAGGGATGCGCCGTGGCACAGGGCCATGACGATCTCCCACACGCACGCGTCGAAGCTCGGCGAGGCGAACTGCAGCACGCGGCTGCCGGGACCGATCGCGAAGCTGAGCGCCTGCGCCGCGGCGAGATTGCACACGCCGCGGTGCGCGACGACCACACCTTTCGGCCTGCCGGTCGAGCCCGACGTGTAGATGACGTACGCCGGATGCTGGGGTGCAAGCGCGCCGCGCTCCAGCGGGCCCGCCGGCAGATGGGACCAGCGCTCCGTATCCGCGCAGAGGTCGATCACCGGCGCGAATGCGCGCAGCAGATCGCGCACCGGCGGTGCGACCACGCCGTGCGAGAGCACGGCGACCGGCGCGCTGTCGTCGAGCATGGAGCGCAGGCGCTCGAGCGGGTACGACGGGTCGAGCGGAACGTACGCGCCACCGGCCTTGAGCACCGCGAGCACGCCGGCGATCATCTCAGCGCTGCGTTCGACGCAAAGCGCCACGCGGTCACCGGGTCCGACCCCGATCTCGCGCAGATAACGCGCCAAACGGTTCGCTTCCGTGTCGAGCTGCGCGTAGGTGAGCCGCGTGTCGTCGTACACCACCGCGACGGCATCGGGAGTCCGCGCGGCCTGCTGCTCGACGAGCTCGTGAACGCAGCACTCGGCTGCGTACTCCGCCCGCGTCGCGTTCCATTCCACGACGGCCTGCCGGCGCTCGGCGTCTGCGAGCAGCGGCAGACGGTCGATGCGCTGATCCGCATCGGCGGCCATCGCCAGAAGCACGCGCCGCAGGTAGCCGACGTGGCGCTGCGCCGTCGTATCGTCGAACAGCGCCGTCGCGTACTGCAGCGCGCCGGCGATCTTGCCGTCCGCCTCTGCGAGGTGGAGCGTCAGGTCGAAGATCGCGCTGCAGTACGGCGTGGGGATCTGCGACACGTCCAGGCCCGGCAGCGCAAAGCCGCTCTGCTCGTTGTTGTGCCACGAGAACATCGCCGCAAACAGCGGGCTGTGCGTGAGGCCGCGGGACGGGTTGACTGCATCCACCACGTGCTCGAACGGCAATTCTTGGTGCTCTTGGGCTTGCAGCGACTGCGCTTTCACGCGCGCGAGCATCTCGCTCACCGTCGGTTCGCCGGAATAGTCCAGCCGCAGCGCGAGCGTGTTGATGAAGAACCCGATCAGGCCGTCGACCTCCGAGCGCGTACGGTTGGCCACCGGCGTCCCGATCACGAGGTCGTGCTGGCCTGAGAGCCGCGAAAGCAGCGCGCCCCATGCAGTCAGGAGCGTCATGAACAGCGTCGTGCCGTGGCGTTCGCTCAGCGCCTTGAGCGCGGCGCTCAGCTCGGCGTCGAGCTCGAGCGCGGCGTGCGCGCCGCGGTGGTCGTGGGTCGGCGGGCGCGGACGATCGGTCGGGAAGTCGAGCATCGCCGGCGCACCACCGAGCGTGCGCTTCCAGTACGACGTCTGCTCCTCGAGCGCGCCGCCGGCGAGCCACTCGCGCTGCCAGGCTGCGTAGTCCGCGTACTGGATCGAAAGCTCCGGCAGCGACACGTCGACGCCCGACCGGTACGACGCGTAGAGCGCGCTCAGCTCCCGGATGAGGACGCTCAACGACCACTCGTCGGAGACGATGTGGTGCATCGTGATCAGCAGCACGTGCTCGCGCGCGCCGAGCGCGATCAGCCGGCCGCGAATCAGCGGACCGCCGGCGAGATCGAACCCCGATCCGACTTCTTTCGCCGCCACCGCATCGAGCGCCGCCGCGGCGTCGAGTCGACCGCGCAAGTCGTGCTCGATCAGCGCGAAGCCGGCGTGCTCGGGGGCGATCCGTTGCACCGGCTCGCCGTCGAGCACGGCAAACGTCGTGCGCAGCATCTCGTGCCGCGCGACCAGCTGGTCCAGCGCGCGGCGCAGCGCGACCCGGTCGAGCTCGCCGCACAGCCGCAGGCCCAACGGGACGTGGTACGTGCCGGCGGCGCCGTCCATCTGCGCCAAGAACCACAGCCGCCGCTGCGCGAATGACAACGGCAGCGGTTTGTCCCGGTCGGCGCGGGCGATCGCCGGCAGCTCACGGTGCGGCGCGTTTCGCACGACGCCGGCGAACTCGCGCAAGACCGAGGCCGCGAAGAACGCGCGCAGGCTGACCGCGCGGCCGAGCACCTGGCGCACGCGAACGACCATGCGGAAAGCCAGCAGCGAGTGGCCGCCGAGCTTGAAGAAGTTGTCGTTGCGCCCGACGCGCTCGCGGCCGAGCATCTCGCACCAGATGCGCGCGATGGCCGCTTCGACGTCGTCCGACGGGGCCTCGTACGCCGGCGCGTCGTGCGAATCGGCGTCGTGCTCCGGCAATGCGCCGACGTTCGGCTTGCGGTCGACGAACTGGACGTTGCCGTCCGGAAGGTAGCGCGCGCGCTCGTCCGTCGCGTAGAGGCGTTCCCCCGCGACGAACGGGCTGCTCCGGAACCGCTCCGCGGTGAGGTCGGGGCGGTTGAGATAGCCCCGCGCAACACCTGCGCCGCCGACGAACAGCCGGCCGGTCACGCCGATCGGCACGGGCTCGCCGTGCGCGTCGAGCACGTAGGTGCGCGCGTTCGCGATCGGGCGGCCGATCGGCATGCTTCCGTCGTGGTGTTGATCGCACGCGAACAGTGTTGCGCACGCCGTGCACTCCGCCGTCCCGTACGCGGCGAACAGGCTGCGCCCCGGCGCCCAGCGCTTCACCAGCGCGCTCGCCGGCGCTTCGCCCACGAGGACCAGCGTCCGAACCGATCGCAGCTCGACGCCGTCCGGCAACGTGTCGAGCACCGCGGCAGGCAGCGTAACGTGGGTGACATCGTGCTGCTCGATGGCCGCGGCCAGAGCGGCGCCGGTCAATACGGCGCCGCTCGCGGGTACCTGCAGCGTCGCTCCATGCGTCAGCGCGACGACGACGTCGGAGATGAACGCGCCGGAGCTCAGCGAAGCGAGCTGCAAGACCCGGCTGCGCGCGTCGACCGCAAAGCGCGAACCGAGCGCGGTCGCGAGGTTGCACAGGTTCCGGTGCTCGATCGCCACGCCGGCGAGGTTCCCGGTCGCATCCGGCGCGTACATGATGTACGCGAGGCATTCCGGCGCGAGCGCGCCGCGCTCCGGATCGTGGTGCGACAGCGCGGCCCAGCGGTCCGCATCGGCGTGCAGGTCGATCGCGCGCGCATCGTTGCCGCGAAGCAGCTCCGCCAACGGCGCAGGCACGTCGCCGTGCGTCAGCACGACGGCCGGCGCGCTATCGTCCAGTACCGCTCGCAGGCGCCCGGCGGGTTCCGACGGATCCAGCGGCACGCACGCACCGCCCGCCTTGTGCACCGCCAGCAATCCGACGACCATGTGCACGCTGCGCTGCGCGCACAGCACGACGCGCGCCTCGGGTTGAACGCCGATCGCACGCAAATACCATGCGAGCTGGTTCGCTCGTGCGTTCAGGTCGCCGTACGAAATCTCGGCGCCATCGTTTGCCACCGCGATCGCACGCGGTGTCGCGGCAGCCTGCGCTTCGACCAGCTCGTGCACGCAGCGATCGGCCGGATATGCGGCGTCCGTCGCGTTCCACTCCACGAGCAGCTGGTGCCGCTCCGCCTCCGAAAGCAGCGATAGCCGGTTCGTGCGCGCGTTCACTCGGCGACCATCCCCTCGAGCAGTGTCCGCAAGTACCCGGCGTGACGTGTCATGGTCGCACGGTCGAAGAGCGCCGTCGCGTACAGCAACCCGCCCGTGATGCGGTCGTTCGCTTCGCCGAGCTCCAGCGTGAGATCGAACTTGCTGAAGCGGCTCGCCGTGTACACCGGCGCGCTGCGCACGCCCGCCAGCAACCGATCATCACCGCCGCCGCCGTTCTGCCACACGAATGTGACCTGGAACAGCGGCGTGTGCGCGGCTGCGCGGTCGGGATTGACGAGCTCGACGACCTGCTCGAACGGCAGATCCTGGTGCGCTTGCGCTTGCAGCGTGCGCGACTTGACGCGCGCGAGCACCTCTCCGACCGTTGGGTCGCCGGAGAAGTCCAACCGCAGCGCGAGCGTGTTGACGAAGAAGCCGATCAGGCCTTCGACTTCCGTTCGGGTCCGGTTCGCGACCGGAACGCCGACGATCACGTCCTCTTGGCCGGACAGCCGCGAAAGCAGCATGCCCCACGCCGCCAGCAGCGTCATGAACAGCGTCGTTCCGTGACGCAGGCTGAACGCGCGTAGCTGTGCGGTCAAGCTCGCGCTTAGCTCCACCGGGACGTGGTCGCCGGCAAAGTTCTGGTGCACCGGGCGCGGACGGTCCGTCGGCAATTCGAGCAGCGCGGGCGCACCGGAGAGCGTTTGCCGCCAGTACGCGCTCTGCTCGAGCGACGTTTCGCCCGCGAGCGACCGGCGCTGCCACGCGGCGAAGTCGGCGTACTGCACCGGCAGCGGCACGAGCGGATCGTCGGCGCCGTCGTGATACGCGCGGTAGAGCGCGCTCAACTCGCGCACGAGCACGCCGACCGACCAGCCGTCGGATAGGATGTGGTGCATGGTGATCAGCAGCACGTGCTCGTCCGAAGACAGCGCGATCAGCCGCCCGCGAACCAGCGGTCCCGCTTGCAAGTCGAACGCTTCGGACGCCTCGCGCGCCACCAGCTCCTCGAGCTCCGCGGCAGCGCCGGGGCGCCCGCGCAGATCGTGCTCGAGCAGCCCGAACCCTCGCTCCGCGGGATCGATGCGCTGCACCGGCTCGCCGTTCACGACGTCGAACGCAGTCCGCAACGACTCGTGGCGCGCCACCAATCGGTCCAGCGCCCGGCGCAGCGCCGCCCGGTCGAGCCGGCCGCTCAGACGCCAGCCCAGCGGAACGTGATACGTCTCGCTGACGCCTTCGATCTGCGCCGACAGCCACATCCGCTGCTGCGCGAACGATGCCACCAGCGGCCGATCGCGATCCACCGGCGTGATCGCCGGCAGCGCGCTGCGCTGCGCGGGGCGAACCAGCGCGGCGAGATCGGCGAGCACGGGCGCTTCGAACACGTCGTCGAGGCGGAGCTCGCTGCGCAGCGTTTCGCGCACGCGTGAGAGCATCCGAACCGCCAGCAGCGAGTGACCGCCGGTCTTGAAGAAGTCGTCGCGGCGGCCTACACGTTCGAGTCCGAGCAGCTCGCACCAGATCTGCCCGATCGCGATCTCGGTGTCGCCGGCGGGCGCCTCGTACGCTTCGGAGACGTACGCGGTGCCGTTCGGCGCCGGCAGCGCCTTGCGATCGACCTTGCCGTTCGCATTCAGCGGCAGCGCGTCGAGCGCCACGTACGCGGCGGGTATCATATAATCCGGCAGCGTCGCGACCATGTGCGCGCGCAGCGCCTCCGCCGCCGCGGGCCCCGCCGATCCGTTCGGCGTGTAGTACGCCGCCAGACGCTTGTCGCCGGGGATGTCTTCACGCGCCACGACGACCGCGTCGCGCACCGACGGGTGCTGTGCGAGGCGCGCTTCGATCTCGCCGAGCTCGACGCGGAAACCGCGAATCTTCACTTGGAAGTCGTTGCGGCCTAAGAACACAATCGTGCCGTCGGGCAGGTAGCGCGCGACATCACCCGTCTTGTACAGCCGGTCGCCCGAGACAAACGGGCTCGGGATGAAGCGCTCCGCGGTCAGCTCGGGCCGGTTCCAGTACCCTTGCGCGACGCCCAAGCCGCCGATGTGCAGTTCGCCGGGGACGCCGACCGGCATCGGTTCGAGCTGATCGTTCAGCACGTATGCGCGCGTGTTGCGGATCGGGCGGCCGATCGGGAGGTTCGTCGTCCCGTCCGGGACCGCGGTCACCTCGAGCGTGGTGGCGAGCGTGGTCGCTTCCGTCGGACCGTAGCCGTGGATCAGGTGGTCGGGCTTGCGCGCGCCGCGCAGCATGCGCGCGAACGCCTGGGGATCGTTCTGCTCGCCGCCCGCTATGAGAAAACGCAGACGTCCCAACGCGTCCGGGATCGCGAAGCTGTACTCGTTGAACAGCGTGGTGGTGAGCCAGAGCGCCGTGACGTTCTCGCGCTCGATCGCCTCGGCCAGCGCGCGCGCGTCCAAGTAGACCTCGCGGTCGATCACGACGACGCAGCCGCCGGTCACCAGCGGCGCCCACACCTCGAGCGTGCTGAGATCGAACGCCGGGTTCGAGCCGAATCCGAAGCGGTCGCTCGGGCCGAACTCCGCAAACCCGTTGTTGAGCACGAGCCGGCCGATCGCGCGGTGGGAGACGACGACGCCTTTGGGCCGGCCCGTCGAGCCCGACGTGTACAGAATGTAGGCCGGCGAGTCGCTGCCGCGCTCCAACACGTGGGCGGCGGCATCGCAGCCGTCGAGCGTGACCTCGTCAACGTCGATGCGCCGGACGCTCGCGGCCCGCGCCACCTGCTGTCCACGCAGGCTCAGCACGATCTCGACCCCGGAGTCCGCGAGCATGAACGACTGGCGTTCGGCCGGGGCGTGCTCGTCGAGCGGGATGTAGATCGCGCCGCACTTCAAGATCGCGAGCTCGGCGACCACGAGCTCCGCCGAGCGCTGCATGCACAGCGCGACGCGGCTGCCGGGACGGACGCCGATGCCGCGCAGGTAATGCGCGAAGCGGTTTGCGCGCTCGTCGAGCTCGGCGTACGTCATCCGACGCGTCCCATGGACGACGGCCACGGCGTCCGGCGTCTGCGCGGCTTGCGCTTCGACGAGCGCGTCGATGCGGCGGTCGCTCGGATACGGCGCATCGGTGGCGTTCCACTCGAGGAGCATGAGGTTGCGCTCCGCCTCGGGCAGCAGCGTGAGGCGGTCGACGCGCTCGTCCTCGCCGTCGACCATCGCGGCGAGCAGCGTGCGCAGGTAGCCGGCATAGCGCTCCGCCGTCGCGCGGTCGAACAGGGCGGTCGCGTACTCCAAGACGCCGGTAATGCGGTCGTGCGTCTCGCCGACCTCCAGCGTGAGGTCGAACTTCGCGGTACGAAACGGCATGTGCAGCGAGTCGATGCGCAGCCCCGGAAGCACGACCTCGCCGTGCTCGTTGTTCTGCCATACGAACATCGCTTGGAACAGCGGGCTCTGCGCGAGGCTGCGCGCCGGGTTCACGATCTCGACGACATGCTCGAACGGCAGATCCTGGTGCGCTTGGGCGTGCAGCGAGAGGGCCTTCACCCGCACGAGCATCTCGCTCACGGTCGCGTCGGGCGCAACGTCCATCCGCAGCGCGAGCGTGTTGACGAAGAACCCGATCAGGTCTTCGACCTCCGAGCGCGTACGGTTGGCCACCGGCGTCCCGACCACCACGTCGCTCTGGCCGGAGAGCCGCGAGAGCAAAATGCCCCACGCCGTCATCAGCGTCATGAACAGCGTCGTGCCGTGCCGTTGGCTGAGCGCTTTGATCTTCGCGGTCAATTCGGGCCCGAGATCGATCGGGACGTGATCGCCCGTGAAGTCTTGACGCTTCGGGCGCGGCCGGTCCGCCGGCAGCTCCAGCAACGCGGGCGCGTCGTGCAGCGCCTGCTGCCAGTAGGCGCTCTGCTCCCGCAGCGCCTCACCAGAGAGCCACCGCCGCTGCCACGCCGCGTAGTCGGCGTACTGAATCGAAAGAGGGGCGAGGGGATCGTCCTCACCGGCGCGATACGCCCGGTACAGTGCGCTCACTTCGCGCATGAGCACGCCCATGGACCAGCCGTCGGACACGATGTGGTGCATCGTTATCAGCAAGACGTGCTGCGCGGCGCCGATCGCGATCAAGCGGCCGCGAATCAACGGCCCCGCCGCGAGATCGAACGGCGTCCGCACCTCCTGCGCAGCCAGGGCGTCCACGCCCGCGGCGGCGTTCGGATCGTTGACCAGATCGTGCTCGATCAGCAGAAAGCCGCCGTGCACGGGCGCGACCCGCTGCACCGGCTCGCCGCCGGCGACGGTGAACGTCGTGCGCAGCATCTCGTGACGCGCGACGAGCCGGTCCAGCGCGCGCCGCAGCGCGAGGCGGTCGAGCTCACCGGTCAACCGCAATCCGAGCGGGATGTGATACGCTTCGCTTCCGCCGTCCATCTGCGCCAAGAACCACAGGCGCCGCTGAGCGAACGAGAGCGGCAGCGGCTCGTCGCGCCCCGCGCGTTCGATCGGCAGCACGGCGCTGCCGGTCGCACTCGCGATCTCGCGCGCGAAGTCGCACAGTACCGGATAGTCGAACAGCGTGTTGAGGTCGAGCTCGATCGCGAGGCCTTCGTGCAGGCGCGAGAGCGCGCGCAGCGCGAGCAACGAATGTCCGCCCAGGTCGAAGAAGTCATCGCGTCGACCGACCCGCGCGAGATCGAGCACCTCGCACCAGATCGCCGCGATGGCCGACTCGAGCTCGCCCGCCGGCGCTTCGAAGGCCTGCAAGACGTGGGCCGTGTCCTCCGCGGCGGGCAGCGCCTTGCGATCGACCTTTCCGTTCGGCGTCAGCGGCAGCGCGTCGAGCGCCACGTACGCCGCCGGCACCATGTAGTCGGGAAGCGCCGACTGCGCGTGCTGCTGCAGCGCTTCGGCCGTGACGGTTCGGCCGAAGCCGGACGTCGTGTAGTACGCGACTAGGCGCTTCTCACCCACGCTGTCTTCGCGCGCCACGACGACCGCATCGCGCACCGCGTCGTGCCGCATAAGGCACGCCTCGATCTCGCCGAGCTCGACCCGGAAGCCGCGGAGCTTCACCTGGAAGTCGTTGCGGCCCAAGAACTCGACCGTGCCGTCGGGCAGATAGCGCGCGAGATCGCCCGTCTTGTAGAGGCGGTCGCCCACGACGAACGGGCTCTGTATGAAGCGCTCCGCCGTGAGCTCCGGGCGGTTGAGGTAGCCGCGCGCGACGCCCGCGCCTCCCACGTGCAACTCGCCCGGGACGCCGGCCGGGACGGGCTCGCCGCGCTCGTCGAGCAGGTAGATCCGCACATTGTCGATCGGGCGGCCGATGGGCGGGTCGGCATCGACGCGCGGATCGCATTCGTGAAGCGTTGCGCACACCGTCGACTCCGTCGGACCGTACGCATTGATCAGACGCCGCCCCGGTGACCAGCGCTTCACCAGCGCATCAGTCGACGCTTCGCCCGCCACGATCAGCGTGCGCACCGATTCCAAGCGGACCCCGGCGGGCAGCGCGTTCAGAACGGCCGGCGGCAGCGTCACGTGCGTGATGCGGTGCTGCGCGATGACGTCCACCAGCGCGTCGCCGGCCAGCACGGTGCCGGCCGCCGGAACGCAGAGCGATGCGCCGCTGCACAGCGTCACGACCACTTCCGATACGCACGCGTCGAAGCTCGCCGATGCGAACTGTAACACGCGGCTGTGTGCGTCCACGCCGAAGTCGCGCGCCTGCGCCGTCGCGAGGTTGCACACGCCGCGGTGCTCCACCATCACGCCCTTGGGCGTGCCGGTCGACCCCGACGTGTAGATGACGTACGCGAGATCGTGCGGCGTGACCGCACCGCGCTCGAGATCGTGCTCGGGCAGCTCCGACCAGCGTGCGCCGTCGGCGTGCAGGTCGATAGCCGGCGCCGCGGTCCCGCGCAGGAGCTCCGCGACGGGCGACGGCACCGTGCCGCACGTCAACACGGCCACCGGCGCGCTGTCGTCGAGCATGGCGCGCAGCCGCTCGGACGGGTACGCCGGATCGAGCGGGACGTAGGCGCCGCCCGCTTTGAGCACGGCCAGCATCGCCACGATCGTCTCGAGGCTGCGTTCGGTGCACAGCGCGACGCGGCGGTCGGGCTGCACGCCGATGCTGCGCAAATAGCGCGCCAGCCGGTTCGCGCGTTCATTGAGCTCGCGATAGCTCAGCTGCGTGCCGTCGCCGGCCAGCGCGACCGCAGCGGGCGTCTTCGCCGCTTGCTCTTCGAAGAGCTCGTGAACGCAGCGGTCCGCGGCGTACGGCGCTTCGGTCGCGTTCCACTCCACCAGCATCCGGCGGCGCTCGGCCGCCGAGAGCACGCCGATGCGACAAAGCGGCGTGGACGGCGCCGATTCCAGCGCGACGACGATGTTCTCCAACGCGGTATGCATGAGATCGCAGACGCGCGCGGCGTCGACCGAGCCGTGCACCTGGGCCGTGAGCGTGAAGCCGTCGCCGAGGTCGTCCACGGCGAGCGTGCACGGATAGGTACTGCGCTCGCCGCCGTCGATGACGTCGATGCCGTCCCAGCCGCGCGGGTTGTCCGATTGCACGCGCCCGGCGTGGCGATAGTTCAAGCCCGCGCAGAACAGCGGGGCCGGTGCGGGGATCGAGCTGCAGCGCTGCGCAAGCGCGAGGGACGCGTGCTCGTGCTGCAGCAGCTGCGCCAGCAGCGCGTGCGTGCGGCGCACGCCGTCCTGCACCGCTTCGCCGTCGATGCGCACTCGCATCGGAAGCGTGTTGATGAACAGCCCCGTGGCGCGGTCCGACCCTTCGCCGCCGCGCATGCGGCCGAACAGCACGGTGCCAAACACCACGTCGTCCCGGCCGGACACCGCCGCGAGCACGCACGCCCACGCCAAGTGGCACACGCTCGCCGCGCCGGCGCCGAGCGCGCGCGCTCGGGAGCGCAATCGTCGCGCCAAGCCGGCGTCGACCGCGAGGTGCGCCTCATCGGTCCCGGTGCCGTCGGTGCGCACGTCGCTGAGACCGAACGGCGCCGTCGGCTCCGTGACGCCGGCGAGCAACTCCCGGAAGAACGCCTCATGCTCTTCACGGCTCACCCCCAGCCGCGCTTGCGCGACGAAGTTCCGGAACGGCGCAGGAACGGGCAGCGTATCGCCTTCCCCGCGCAGATACGCCTGTACTTCCTCCAGGATCACGTACAGCGTGGTGTGGTCGACCGCGAGGTGATGGAACAGCAGCGCCATCACCCACGAGCCGGATGCCGCGTCCTGGGCGACGGCGGCTCGCATGAGCGGCGCCTCGCGCACGTCGAGCCGCTGCGTCCGCGGATCGCATCGTTCCGACAGCTGCTGAACGGCATCGCCGAGCGCAGGGTCGACGACGGCCTCGTGCACGCGAAGCGCGGCCTCGCGCCACACGACCTGCGCCGCTTCACGCAGTCCTTCCCACACGATCGACGTGCGCAGGATGTCGTGCCGGCCGATCACGGCCCGCAACGCGGCGAGAAATCCATCCACCCGCGCGCGCGAGTCGAAGCGCAGCATGATCCGCACGACGAACGGATCGCGCTCGGCGTCGAGCAGATGATGGAACAGCAGACCTTCCTGTAACGGCGCGAGCGGGTAGATGTCCTGAACGTTGCGCGCGCCGCCCGGCACGGTCTGCACGACGCGATCGATCTCCGCTTGTGACAGATTGACGAGCGGCAGCATCTCCGGCGCGATCGACGCGAAGCCCGGTTCGATCCGGTTTGCCGGCACGTGGACGATGCCGCTGTGCGCGTCGATGTGCCCGGTGGCGCGTAGCCGCTCGAGCAACGCGCCCCGGTTCTCGCGCAGGAGGGAGACGAACGCGGCGTCGAGCGCATCCTTCCCACCTCGCACGACGAGCTCGTCGCCTGCGATGGAGAGCGCAACGTCCTTCGCCTGGAGTAGCGCCAGTAGCTCGTCGATCATCATTGTCCGATATCCTCGAGCTCAGTCGAAGCTTGCGATGCCGTGGAGCAGCCGCGCCTCGTATCCGGCAGCGCGCGCGTTCCGCACGAACTCGTGCGCCGTGAGCAGCTGCGGCGAGTCGGCACTCATCGCGGCTCCCAGCAGATGCCGCACCCAGGGCTCGAGCCCCATCCCGTAGCAGAAGACGCGCGTCGCCCCGAGCACCTCGGCGACGCGAAGCGCCCGCTTCGCGTCGCAGCCGTGCGAGCGGCGCGATTGATTCCGCTGACGCGACGGCGGCGACGGCAGCAGCGGCCCGCACGTCCACGACAGCGGCCCGCCGACGTTCTCGGTGCCGATGAACACCGAGTCGACAGCGCCGACCGCGCTTCGCACGACGCTGTACATCTGGTCGTTGAGGCAGTCCGAGTCGGCGCCGAAGAACGCGCACCGCTTCCCCGTCCGTACGGCGTACGCGTTCTTGGAATGGGCCAGATCCGAGTGCTCGCCGAGGAACGGGATCGCGATGATCTCGCCGTCGGGGAACGGGATGCTGTCGAGCGCGTCCATCTCGACGACGTTGCGGATGTTGCAGCGCTTCGCGATCGACTTGAGCGACACGTCGCCGTAGACGAACCCGGTCGCGCGCGGCACGAGCAGCGTGCCGATGCGCGGCGCGAGCCGCATGAGCGTCTCGAGCGCGAAGTGGTCGTGGTGGTTGTGCGTGATCGCGACGTAGTCGATGTGCTCGGGCAGGTCGTCGAAGCTGTACCGCGGCTCGCCGCCCCCGCTCGGCGTGACCGAGATGACCGGATCGGTGATGACCGTGGTGCCCTTCCAGTGCGTCATGACCGACGCATGGCCGAGATACGTGTAGACGTTCGACGGGCGCCGCGCCGTCACAGGCGCCGCGGGGACGAGCAGCTGCGCCAGCGACTCCGCGTCCTCGTCGGTTAGCTCCAACCGTTCGCGCAGCTCGGAGAACGCAAGCGGCGCGGAGCTCAGCTCCGTGATCGCTTTGCATGCGTCGGTATCGAACGGCGTCGAGAAGAACTGCTCGCCGCCGCCGCCGCCGGGCAGCCGGGGCGTGTTCATAAAGTACGGCCGGTCGGTGTCGCGGTTGAGGCTGAACACGCGCAGTCCTTGCGACTCGCGCCGGTAGAGCGGGCTGTGATAGGTCAGCGGCTCGATGAACCGCACGTGCGGCCGGTGATGGTAGTCGTACACGAGTTCGACGAACGGGCGGAAGCGCTCCGAAACGCGTCCGTACCACGGCGCGATCGCCAGACCGTCCGCGGCGTCGACGGCGAACGCGTTCAGGAAGGCGGCAAGCTCTTCGGCGAGCTTCTTGTTCTCGTCGAACACGCGCAGGCTGTCGTCACGGAGCCGTACGACGTCGGCGATGCGCGACGGCGCGATATTGACGAACGGCCCTCCGCTCAGGTGCGGATCGGCGGCAGCCTTCGCGTGGCTCTCCGGCTGCTCGATGTACGAGTTTAGCAGCGCGAGCTGGTAGTTGGTGAAGTAGAGACTCGCGGTGACCGGCGGCAACAGGTACGAGAACGCGCACCAGTTGGCGACGAGCGGCTCCACGACCGTCGATGCGGCCAGAGTAACCTTGTCGAGCGCCAGAACGTCGCCGGCGACCGGTGGAGTCGTTTGCATCGTGCCTTACAACCTCGAGAGATGACGAGGGGCAACGGCGGCTCAAAGAGGCCGCCGTTCGTGTCCTAAACCGGCTAGCGCCGCTTGCGCGGCAAGCGTCAGCTTTGCTGAAAGACTTCGGGCGGCAGCGCGCTCGGGAACTGCATGTCGACCAGGCGGTAATGCCACGTGCCGTGGTGCATCGAGACACCGAAGGCGCGTATCGTACCGTCGAGCAGCCCGTCCGTCTGCATCCAATAGCCGCCTACGTTCGCATAATGCACTTCGACGGTGCCGTGAAACCCGAACGCGCTCGGCGTCGCGAAGCGCATCATGCAGAAATTCATGGACTGGAGATCGACGATCACGTCGGAGAGCTGGTGATGCGGGTCCTTGTCGCGCCGCGTCAGGTGCAGCGCGCGACCGGAATCCCCATTGGGACAGGGCGCGCTGCCGCGGTCCTCGATGTCGTAGATCGCCGGCCCCATCACCGATACCATTCCGATCGATTTCAGCACGGGACCCGGTGTGGGCGTGGGCTCCACCGGCGGCGGATCGTGCGGAGGGGCTGGATCTTGTGATTCCAGCATTCCTTGGCGCAGCGCGCGGTACGCACCATACCACGTCGGGTCGAAGAACGATCGCTGCGAGAGGAAGCGGCGGCCGTCCGACCCGTTCACGATCTCGCTTTCGTAATCGTACGTTCGATGCCGCAGCGACCAGCGCTCCGGTGCCGTGCCGTGGCGGATGTTCAACCACACCTGCCCGCCGGACGTCGCGAGATCGACCTGCAAGCCTTCGCTGCTACTCTCCAGCCGGTACGCGACGTACCGCGGCTGCGGAAGCGCGCTCATCGCCGCGAGCGTTCTGACGTACACTTCGCGCCCGGACGCGGGTTCCACCGCGGCGGCGGAGCGCGGAGCGCCCAAAACGACGGCGCTACAAACCGCCGCAAAAAGAAGTGCCGGATGCTTCAAGGTCTTCACCATCATGTTCCCCGCAGATGTGGTTTCCGGGCCGTTTTTACCGGCTCATCGATGCGAAACGGCCCACCGTACTTAAAGTGCACGTGAACCGTACCTCATATGTCGTTGCCCCGAATTTCGCAAATTCACGCCGTTCTCTCCAAATCCTGCTGATTTCTCTTGGTGCACTTACGCGAAATGTACGGTCGCATCGAGAGTAATAGATCGTACATTCATTCTGCCTGCGCGAGCGGTGCGCGCTCGCGCAATGGTAACAGCCACAGCGCTGAGACGCCCGTGAGCGCCGCACCGACCGCGATGGTCCCGGTGATGCCCAACGCCGTGCCGAGAAATCCGCCGGCGAGAGCGCCCATCGGGATCGTTCCCCAAACGAACGTTCGCATCGTGGCGTTCATACGGCCCTGCAAACGGACGCCGACGCGCGCTTGGCGATACGACACCGCGAGGACGTTGTAGCACGTCAGGGAGAACGCCGACAGCGCAGCCGACACGAACAGCATGATGTAGGGCATGCCGGCTTGCGCGAAGAGCATGCACGCCGTCGCGCACGCGCCCGCCGCGAGCGTCGCGATCAGCGCGGCGCGCAGTCCCAGCCAGGCTTGGAAGCGCGACGACAGCGCTGCACCGGCGAAGCCGAGCTGGGCGAGGCCGTTGACGACGCCGAGCACGCCGGGCTCGGCATGGAGAACGCGATACGCGTACAGGAGCGCGACCGTCCCTACGATGGAGCCGCCGAGGTTGGCGGTTGCGGTGGCGTAGAGCATCCAGCGCAAGTCCGCTGACCCGAACACCACGCGCACGCCCTCGGCGATCTCGCGAAACGTCTGCGAGACGGTCAGCGCGGGCCCGTCGTGTGCCGGCTCCGGCGTGCGAATCAGCGCCAGCGACGCGACCGAGACGAGATACGATACAGCGTCGACCGCGAGCGCCGCTGCCGCACCGATACGTTGCACGAACGCGCCGGCCAGCGCCACGCCCGCGATCCCGGAGCCCGAGTTGGAGAACTGCAGCTTCACGTTCGCATCGACGAGGCCGTCGGCGGGCACGACGGCCGGGAGATACGACTGGTACGCGATCTCGAAGAACACGGATGCGGTTCCGGTGACCAGTGCGACGCCGCACAACAGCGGCATGCCGAGGACGCCGAAGGCGGCCGCGACCGGTACCGTCACGATCGCGGCACACCGTACGCAATCCGCGACGATCATGATGCGCCGACGCGACGCGCGGTCGGCGAGCACTCCGGCAAACATGCCCAACGCCGCGAACGGGAGCGTCTGCAGCGCGCTCAGCAAGCCGATCTGTAGCGGCGTCGCGTGCAGCACCAGCACTGCGAGCGTCGGCAGCGCGAACATGGTGAACGCGCTGCCGAACAGGCTCGCCGTCTGCCCCGCCCAGAGCTTGTCGAAATCCGACAGCGTCCGGCGCGTTCGCGCCGCGGCCGCTGCCGTAACGACGGTCTGCTCCGCGGCGACGCGGGTCTTCACGCCGCTCCCGTCCAGCGCTCGTCGACGAACGCGGCGCACGCTTCTTCCGAGCCGCAAAACCCGGCCGGACGCCAGCCGCGCGGCACCGGCAGCACGGCCGGGAAGAGGCCGTAGCGCTCGTCGCCGTTGACGAGGACGACCCATTGCTCCACGCCACGATCCGTCACCGTGCCGCTTCCAGGACGCGCTCCGCATGCGCTCGCGGCAGTTGCGCCAGCACGCCGGACAGCCGCTTCGCCGTCGGGTTCGCGTACAACGTTCGCGCGGACATGCCTTGGAAGCCGAGCTCCTTCAACCGCGAGCTGACGCGCAGCGCGAGCAGCGAGTTGCCGCCGACCAAGAAGAAGTTGTCGTCGAGCGCGACCGGATTTCCGAGCAGCTCTTTCCACAGCGCCAGGATGAGCGATTCGAGGGATGCGTCGACGCGGTCGTGTTCCACGCTGACGGCGGATGGCGGCGCCGCGGCCGGCGACGGCAGGCGTTTCGCGTCCAGCTTGCCGTTGCTCGTGAGCGGCAAGCCGCCGAGCACGGTGATCGTGCTCGGCAGCATGTATCCCGGCAGCACCTGCGACAAGCGCTCGCGCACGGCCGGAACCTCGCAACATTCGCCGACGACGTAGGCGTCGATGTGCGCATCGTTCGACTCGCCGCGGTGATGCAGCACGACGCATGCGGCGCGGACGCCGGGGCTTTCGAGCAAACGGTGGCGGATCTCGTCGAGCTCGATCCGGTAGCCGCGCACCTTCACCTGTCCGTCGAGACGGCCCAAGTGCTCGAGCTGTCCGTCGCGCCGCATGCGGCCTTTGTCGCCGCTGCGATAGAGACGGTGTCCGCTGTTGGCGACATTGTCCGGGCGGAAACGCTGCGCGGTGAGCCCCGGCTTGCCGAGATAGCCGCGCGCGACGCCTCCTCCGCCGACGTAGATCTCGCCTGCGACGCCTGCGGGCAACGGCACGCCCATCGGGTCCAGCACGTAGATTTGCCACCCCGGCAGCGGTACGCCGACGGACCGGCTGCCCGCGAGCGCCTCGGGCCGCGTGAGCGTCACGTGGGTGCAATGCACCGTCGTCTCGGTGATCCCGAACATGTTAACGACGCGGCACCGGTCTTCCGGATAGCGGTCGAACCACGGCAACAGAATGCGCGCGTCGAGCGGTTCCCCGCCGAAGATCACCAACCGCAGCGCGAGATCCGGCGCGTGTTCGCGTTCCGCGGCCAGCAAGTTGCTGAACGCCGACGGCGTTTGGTTCAACACCGTGACGCGGCGCTCTCGCAGCAGCTCACGAAACTCTTGCGGCTCCCGAGCGGCGCCATCCGTCACGACGACGAGCTCCCCGCCCGTCGCGAGGCAAGCCCATATCTCCCAGACCGAAAAGTCGAACGCGCACGAATGGAAGCACGTCCAGACGTCCGTGTCCGAAAGCGCAAATTCGTCACGCGTCGCGGCAAGGAGCGCGGAGAAGTTGCGATGCTCGACCACCACGCCCTTCGGCACGCCGGTCGATCCCGACGTGTAGATGACATAGGCGGCGTCCGACGGCTCGGCGTGCGGACGGCGGGCCGGCGCTCGCGCGACGGCGCCGCGTTCGCAGTTGCCGCGCTCGTCGACGGCGATGACGAGCTTGCCGGCGAAGCGTACCGCAAGGCTCGGCGCGGCGACGACGACGGACAGTGCGGCGTCTGCGGCCATGTAGTCGAGCCGCTCCTGCGGATACGACCCATCGAGCGGCACGTAGGCCGCGCCCGACTTGAGCACGCCGAGCAGCGCGGCAACCAGCCCGATGTCGCGCGAGACGCACACCCCGACGCGGTCGCCGCGGCCGACGCCCGCATCCTGCAGCGCACCGGCGATCTCGTCCGCCGCCGCATCGAGAGCGCGGTACGTGAAGCTTCCGGATGTGCCGCTCACGGCGCGCGCGTCCGGCCGAAGCGCCGTTTGCTTCGCCACGAGATCGTGAATGGCGCACGGGACGGCCGAGACGTCCCTGCGGGAGGGCGCCGACTCGCCGCCGGGGGAGAACCACGCCGCGGGCGCCGGCGGCGTGTCCGAGCGCGCCTGAATCTCGATCGCGCGCGCGAAGTCCGCCAAAAGATCCTTCGCCGCATCCGCGTCGGCGGCATCTTCCCGGTACTCGCACACGACGCTCGCGTCGGGAGTGCCGCGCAATGCGAAGGCGAACGTCGCCGCAGGCGCTGCGCGCCGAGCGACGACGTGCGGCGGTTCTCGTTCCCACCGCGCCGCCAGACGCAACTCGAGATCGTGCACGCCGGCCGCGAGCGGCGAGCCGTCGTCGAGCGCGGCCTGCACCGACTCGAGGGCTTCATCGTACGACTGCTCGGGCAGCGCCGGCACGCCGACGAGCTCGAGCACGTCGAAGTTGCCGAGGCGAACGCGCCCGTCCGCACGCTGATGCCGCCGCACGACGACGGGAACCTTGCCGAATCCGACGCGGCGCCGTGCCGCATGCGCAAGCGCCGCCAGCAGCTGCGCTTCGCTCAGCGCTCGGACGCGCGCGGCATCGGCGGTCAGCAGAATGCTGAGCGCCGCAATGGCGCCGCGGTCGCGCGCCGCTGAAGAGCACCACGTCAGATCGATCCGGGCATGCGGCTCGCCGTCCGCCGCCGCATCGCGAACGGCCATCACTGCCGGCGTGACGGCGGGCGCGTCCCACACGGCGTCGGCGCCGAGGTCGCCGGCGACCATCGCAACTATCGCATGCGCGCTCGCTTCATCGAGGACGCTTCCGCACGCCACGACGACGAGCTCGGCGCGATCACGAAAAGACAGCAAGCCGAACCGCACCGCCGGTGTCCCGGCCAAATGCGCCCGCGCGGTCGACAAACGGTTGCGAAGGCGCTCCGCGCGCGCGTCCGCCGCTTCATAGGGAAACGTCTCGGCGAAGACCGCAGCGTCCGCGACGACCGGGAAACGGCCGGCAAGCACGCCGACCCGTCCGCGCAGAGTGGTCTCGGAAAGAGGCTCGCCGAGGGCGGCGACGACGCAGTGACTGCTCATGCCCTGCGGCCCAAGATCCGTTCGTACGCGCTCACGATGCGGCCGCCGCGTGCGCATCGCCGTCCGGCACGGGCAGGGGCGCGGCAATGTCAACGAAGGTGCGAATCAGCGCCGCCGGGTCTTCGACGAGATACATGTGGCTGCCGCCGATCTCCATGTACGCGAAGTCATTGCTCGTCCATGCCGCCCACTGCGCGCAGTCCGCGGCGCTGACGGACGTATCGACCGTGCCGCGCAGTGCCGTGATCGGGATGTCGAGCGGCGCCGCCGACGCCGGACGATACGATTCGTGGAGCGCGACGTCGACGCGCAGCGCCGGCAGCAGGAGCTCGCGCAGCTCCGGCTCGTTCAAGGCAGGATGCGCGTAACCGGCGATCTGTTCGACGCGCGCGACGAACTCGTCGTCCGTCAGGCCGGACGACGAGCGGCCCAGAGACGTCCCCGGCGCGACGGAACCACTCACCACCAGCCGTTGCGGCGCCGCAGCGCGCGAACCGCACAACCGGCGCGCGACTTCGAACGCGAGGACCGCGCCGAAGCTGTGGCCGAACAGCCAGTAGCGCCGCCCGCGCGCGGATTCTAGAACTTGCGCCGCGAGGTCGGCGGCCGCGACGCCGATCGTCGCATACGGCTCTTCGTCGAAGAGCTCTTCCCGTCCGGGCAGCTGTATGCCGGCGACGGCGATTCCGGCCGCCGCCGGCGACGTGAATCCACGATAGACGGACGCCCCGGCGCCGGCGTACGGAAAGCAGAACACGACCGTCTCGTTCATCGAGTCGTCCACACCTCGTCGGATGAGAGCACATGGGTCATTCGTAGCGTAGCGCTTTGATCGGATCGAGCTTGGCGGCGCGGTACGCCGGATACGTTCCGAACGCCAACGTGGCAATGACGGCCACGGCAGCGGCCAACAGCGCGGACGACGCCCAGGGAAGCGGGGCGACGTATCCCGTGAGCTTCACGATGGCGAGCGCGTTCACGGCGCCGCCCAGCGCCAAGCCGATCGCCAGGCCGAGCCCGCAGCCGAAGCCGCAGAGCATGAGCGCCTCGACGAGAAATTGCAGGAGCACCTGTTGCCGGCGCGCCCCGATCGCCCGGCGGATGCCGATCTCGCGCGTCCGCTCGGTGACGGAGACGAGCATGATGTTCATGATCCCGATGCCTGCCACCAGCAAGGACACCGCGCCGATCAGACCCACGACGGCCGTGATCGCGGCGAACACGCCGTTGACGCCGTTGTTGAACTGAGCCTTGTCGGCAGAGCTGTATTCCAATCGCTTGTCGGCGTGCAGCGCGCGCAAGCGGTCCATCACGTCCGTCTCCGTCTGCTTCATGTCCGATTCGCTGCGGACGTCGAAGCGGACGGCCGTGAAGCGGGCTTGCCGCGCGTACTGGCGCACCATCCTCGTGTACGGGACGCTGATATCCTGGCCAAACACGATCGGGACGATACCGGCTCGCGCCGGAGCGAGTACCCCGATGACCAAGAAGCGGCGCGCGCCTTCGTAGACGTTCTGGCCGACGGGATCGTCGGTGCCGAACAGCCTGACGGCCACGTCGTGGGAGATCACAGCCACGTCAGCGGCCCCGTCGATCTCCGCTTGGGTGAAGCGCCGCCCGGCGGCGAGCGGAGCATTGTCGAATGGTACGGCGGCATCGCTCGAAAGCGTATACCGCCCGTGCGCATGACCATGCCGCACCACGGCGTTCTTGGCCGGCAGCGGGATGGCCATGGCGACGTTGGGCAGTTGCGTGAGCTCGCCCAGATCCGCCGCGGTGATCAGGGCCCGGTCGTAGTGCGGCTGGGTAGCGTTCACTTCAACGACGAACACATCGCTCGAGACGTTGCCCAGCACGAGATTCACGGCGCCCGCCATGCCCGTGCCGATCACCTGGATCATGACGACGGCTCCGACGCCGATCACCAGTCCAGTGATGGTCAGGAACGAGCGCATCGCGTTGTCAACGATCGTGCGATACGCTTGCTCGAAATACGGTATCACGAGCGAAGCGCCTTGATGGGATCCATGCTAGCCGCGCGCAGCGCGGGGTACATCCCGAATGCCACGCCGATCGCCGTCGAGAACGCGAGCGCGATGCAGACGACGAGCACGTACGGGATGATCACGGTTCCGAGCGCGTTGCTGATGAGCTGTGCGCCGCCGGCGGTCGCAAGCAGTCCAACGAGCATGCCGGCGCCGCCGCCCGCGAGCGACAGCAGCAGCGACTCCATCAGGAACTGCAGCGCGATGTCGGTGCGGCTGGCGCCGATGGACTTGCGGATGCCGATCTCGCGCGTGCGCTCGACGACCGAGACCAGCATGATGTTCATGATACCGATGCCTGCGACGAGCAGTGACACGGCGCCGATCGCGGACAGGCCGAAGCCGATGACCCGCAGCGTCTGCTCGACGTTCGCGATCATCGCCGCACCGTTGACGACAGTGTACTTCGCGTGCGGACCGTGGATGTGCTGAAGCACGCTCGTCGCGAGCTCGCCGACGCGGTCCGCCTGCATCGGATCGGCGGGATACACCTCGAGGTCGTCCGGGGCGCTCGCGTCGGTGCGGTGGAGCGTGGAGTAAGGGATGCCCACGGTGTTCGAGCCCGCAACGGAATTGATCAGCGAGCCGTTCAGCTTCGGAAACACGCCCACCACCGTATACCGGCTGCCGTTGATGATGATGTCCTTGCCGACGGCCGGCGCGTCGCCGAAAAACGTTCTGGCGACGTCGTCCGTGAGCACGCACACGCGCGCGGCGGTGTCGTTGTCGAAGGGATTGAGAGGCCGCCCTTCGCGCATCGGGATCTTGGAGCCGTCGTTGTCGCCGCCCGTCACGATCGCTACGACGTGCTGCTCGTTTCCGCGCCGGACTTGCCAGTTTCTGAAGTAGAACGGCGCGACGCGCGTCACGAGCCCGCCGAGATCCGCCTCGACGCGCTTCGCGTCCCGGTAGCGGAACTGCGCGTATTGCGGGTAGTCTTGCGTCGTATCGACCCGGATCGCGACGGGATTGGTACCGAACGAGGAAAGCGTCGCGGCGATCCCGGTCGTCGCGCCGGCGCTCATGCCGAACACGGCGATAATCGATGAGGTGCCGATGATCATGCCCAGCATGGTGAGCACCGAGCGCGTGCGATTCGTCCAGAGCGCTCGGGCCGCTTCTTCGGTATACGCGACCAGCCGTCTCACCGCTGCCCGTCCCCACGTAGGCGCGAATATCGCTCCACTGCCCGTCCGGCTCCACGGCCCCCCCGCCACGTTCCGGGCGTAGCGAACTCACCATCTCGCGTCGTGCTCACGCGCGATCCTCCCACGCCATGTTCACCGCGATCGGCAAGCCGAGATCGTGATCCGGGACGCGCGCAAGACGGCGCCGTGCGATGCCCTCGCTCAGCAAGATGAGCGGGGTACCGATCACGGTTGTGATCAGCGCTACGACGAGCAGAACGGAATAGGTGGCGTTCGTGATAAGGCCGTAGCGCAAGCCGACGGAAAGAAAGATCAAGCTCGCGACGCCGCGGCAGTTCATGAGCGCGCCGACGATCGTGGCGCGCCGCCGGCCGAATCCGTTCGCGAGCGCGGCGAGGTAGCTCGAGCCGCCTTTCGTGACGCACGCCCACGCGGTCCAGAACGCGATCGCGGGCAACGCGAGGGACGTAATGTTCCCGGCGTTCATCCCGGTGACGACGAAGAACAGCGGCAGCAGCGCGACGGCACACGAGCGCAGCATCTCGATGTGGCGCTTGATCGATTCCGCGCGCGGCACCAGCAGCCCGCCGACGAACGCCAGCAGCACCGGATCGATGCGGGCCAACGCCGGCGGCAGCAGCGCGAGGACGATCATCGCGATGGTGAGGACGACCGTTGCGAACCGCGCGCGGCTGCCCACTGCGGCGGCAGCGTTTCGCGCGAGAACGTACCGGCCGCCGGCAATCCCTGCGATGCAGAGCACCGTCACAGCGGCGAACTGCAGCATGCTCGATGCCGTCACCGCGCGATTCGTCACCGCGATCAGGATCGCGAGCACCGTCCACGAGAACAGGTCGTCGATCGCCGCCGCCGTGAGCGCCACCATCCCGACCCTGCTCTTGAGCAGGTTCAAGTCCTCGACGATGCGGAACATCACGGGCAGCGCCGTCACGGCCATCGCGCCGCTGACCGCAACCGCGGCGACCGGCGACGACGAGCCCGCCTCCGCCGCCCACGGCACGCCGAATGCAACGATGGCGAACGTCGCGCAGAACGGTACGATCAGCGCGGTTACGGCAATCGCGAGCGCGGTGCGCGCACCGCTCCTGAGGCGGCCCAGATCCGTCTCGAAGCCCAGACAGAACATGTACGCCCACAGCGCGGGCTCGCTCAGCCAATGCAGTACCGGTTTCAAATGCGCGAAAGCGCTCGAAATGCCGGCCGTCCCGCTCGCCTGCGCAACGGCCCCGCCGATCGCGATCCCCAGCACCATCTCCGCGACGACGCGCGGCTGGCAGATCTTTGCGAAAAGCGGCGCACAGAGCCGGCAGCAGAGCAGCACGGCCGGCACGAAGATCGCCGCCGCCGCGAGAGAGAGGAACACGGTCACACCCCTTGCGATACGTCAAAGCTTCGGCGACAGGAACGACCTTCGTCGTCATCGGCGTTGTTCACCCGTTAACAAACCCACATTCATCGAACCCCACCGGGACGGTGCGAACCGCAATGAATGCTGCGCCGCGCGGGACGCAAAGCGAGTAGGGAAGCGTGGGCGAGCCCTTTGAGCCGAACCGGCGGCTTATCCTCCTATCGCGAAAGGTTTTTTCTCGCAAAAATAGACGGTATCGTACAGGAAGGCTGGGCCGCTACACTACGCCAAGACCGGATACCGCGTGCAATTTTCACCCTCATCGGCAGAAACTCGTTCCATAGCGTATCGAATTAGGAACGGTGACACGCATATTTGGTACGGGCATGCCTATTCAGACGCTGCCGATGACCTCGTGGTGCTTTCGCAAGACGAGCGCGACCGCTGGGACCGTTTCACGCGCGTCACGGAACGCGTCCGGTTCGCCGCGGCTCACGCCGCCGTGCGGCACGTTACGCCGGCCGTCCTGGTGCGGCGCGAGAGCGCGCTCTCATGGTGCGACTGGCGCATCGAGGACGTCTCCGTAGCGGACGAGCTGTTCGCCGCGGTGGCGCGTCCCGCGGAGCACGCGCACGGACAAGTCATCGTGTTTCATCTTTGACGGCGGTCGTGACGGCGAGGGACGGGTCATGCGCTTAGAAGGCAAGACTGCGGTCATCACGGGTGGTGGGCGCGGCATCGGGCGCGCGTGTGCGATCGCGTTCGCGCGCGAAGGCGCGAACATCGGCTTGGTGGACGTCTGTGCGAACATCGACGGTTGCCCGTACCCGCTCGCCACCCGCAGCCAGCTGCTCGCGACCGCCGCCGCGTGCCGCGATGCGGGCGCGAGCGTCATCGAGCTCGAAGGCGACGTGCGCGACGGGACGCGCATCGGCGAATGCATCGCGGCGGTCGCGCACCGCTATGGAACGGTGGACGTACTCGTCAACAACGCCGGCATCGTCGCGCCCTCCGGCAAGCCGGTCCACGAGACGGCGGAATCGGAATGGGCACTGATGCTCGACGTCGACCTGTCGGGCGCGTGGCGGGCGATGCGCGCGGTGCTGCCGCTCATGATCGAGCAGCGCGCCGGCAGTATCGTCAACGTCTCGTCGACCGCGGGCTTGGTGGGGTACCGATATTTCTCGGGCTACGTCGCCGCGAAACACGGCTTGGTAGGGCTCACGCGCGCTGCGGCTCTCGACTACGCGCCGCTCGGTATTCGCGTCAACGCGCTTTGTCCGGGATCGGTTCGCGACGACACGGCGCTGGAAGGGCGCATGCTGCTAGAGATCGCGCGCGCGCTTCAGCTGCCGCTCGACGGTCACGAGCGCACCTTCGCCGAATCGCAGCCGATGCACAAGCTCGTCGAGGCGCACGATGTCGCGGCGGCGGCGGTATGGCTCGCCGCCGACGAGTCCAAGCACGTCACAGGCGCCGTGATCCCGGTCGACGGGGGCTTCACCTCCCGCTGACACCAAACGGCTCATCTGCCGCTTCATCGGCGCCCGAGATTCGCCATTGTAGCGCCGTCGACGGCGTGGTTTCCGATTTCGTTACGGGGGCGGCGGAGACGCTCGTGGACGAAGCGCTCGAACGCGGTGACGTCGTGCTGGTCGAGGGACAAGGTTCGACCTGCATTTCCGGAACTGGTGCGCGTTCACGAAGAATTGATAGCCTACGTCAAGCGGGCCAACGTCGTCGCGATCGCGCTCGACACGTCGGCGCTCGACCCGGCCGGCGCCGCGCGCGCGATCTCCGACGCGGAACACGAGACGGGACTGCCGGCGGATGACCCCGTTCGCAATGGCGGCGACAAGCTCTGGGGGGCTATCGCGACGCTCGACGCTTGACGCTCGTACGTACGTACGTTCGATGCGAGGGGCGTTCTGAGCATTTTTTTCGCACTGGTGTCGAAAGGTCGCGGGCTCGTTCGACGTATCGGTACACGCACCCGAAGACGGAGAGATATCGATGCGATTCATGGTTCTGGTCAAGGCGACGAAAGACAGCGAGGCTGGGATCCTGCCCACCCGCGAGCAGCTCACGGAGATGGGGCAGTTCAACGAGCAGCTCGTCAAAGACGGCGTGCTGCTCTCCTGCGATGGCCTGCAGGCGAGCGCGAAGGGCGCGCGCTTGCGGTTCGGCGGCGGCCGCCCGACCGTGACCGACGGTCCCTTCGCGGAGACCAAGGAGCTGCTCGCCGGCTTCTGGATCGTGCAGGGCAAGTCCAAGGAAGAGGTCATCAGCCGCTTCATGTCCGTGCCGTTCGATCGCGGCGAAGAGATCGAGATCCGGCAGATTTTCGAACTCGATGACTTCGGCGACATCCTGCCGGCCGACGTGCGCGAACAAGAAGAGCGCCTGCGGAACGGCAGCAAGTGAAGATCATCTCGATCTTCACGATCCCGCCTGCGAACGCGGGGGCACCGGGCCAGGACGAGATCGAGCGCATGGGCGCCTACATCACCGAGTTGCGCGGGCGCGGCGTCCTCATCGATACCGGCGGCCGCGACAACGACATGTTCGAGAAGATCATGTCGCGGCGCGACGGCAAGACGACGGCGACCGACGGGCCGTTCACCGAGGCGAAAGAGATCGTGGGCGGTTACGCGCTGATGGACGTTCGCGACGTCGACGAAGCGACGGTGCTCACGGAGCGCTTCCTCGACATCATCGGCACCGGCACGTGTCATCTCCACGAAGTGGGGCCGACGCCGTTCTGACCGCATGACGCCCGAGACCGATCTCGCGCTCGACGCGGTCTGGCGCATCGAGGCGCCCAAGCTGATCGCCGGCTTGACGCGCATCGTGCGCGACATCGGACGGGCGGAAGAGCTCGCGCAGGACGCGTTCGTCGCGGCGCTCACGCAGTGGCCGCGCGAAGGCGTTCCGCGCAATCCCGGAGCGTGGCTGATGACGACCGCGAAGCGGCGCGCGATCGATCTCGTGCGACGGGAAGCGTCGCGCGAGCGCAAGACCGAGGAGCTGGGCCGCGACGTCGCCGATGCTCCGGCCGGCGACGGATTCGATGCCGTCGACGCGGAGATCGGCGACGATTTGCTGCGCATGATGTTCGTCGTGTGCCATCCCATCTTGCCCGCCGAGGCGCGCGTCGCGTTGACGCTGCGCCTGCTCGGCAGCCTCACGGCGGGCGAGATCGCACGCGCCTTCCTCGTCCCGGAACCGACGATCGCGCAGCGGATCGTGCGCGCGAAGCGCACGCTCGCCGAAGCGCGCGTCCCGTTCGAGCTTCCGCCCGTCGCGGAGCGCGCGCCGCGTCTGCGCTCGGTGCTCGAGTCGATCTATCTGATCTTCAACGAAGGCTACGCCGCGACGGCCGGTGAGGACGTGCTGCGGCCGGAACTCGTCGAGGACGCGATGCGGCTGGGCCGCGTGCTCGCGGGCCTCATGCCCGAGGAGCCCGAGGTGCACGGGCTCGTCGCGCTGATGGAGATCCAGGCGTCGCGGATGGGCGCGCGCGTGGGCCCGTCGGGCGAGCCGATCTTGCTGAACGATCAGGACCGCGGGCGGTGGAACCACTTGCTGATACGGCGCGGTCTCGCGGCGCTGGAGCGCGCCGAGCGGCTCGGCGGGACGCTCGGCACGTACACGCTGCAGGCGGCCATCGGCGCGTGCCACGCGCGCGCCGGCACGTTCGCGCAAACCGACTGGGGGCGCATCGCGGCGCTGTACGACGCGCTCGCGCAGCTCGCGCCGACGCCGGTGGTGCGGTTGAACCGCGCCGTCGCGATCGGCATGGCGTACGGCCCGCAGGAGGCGCTCGAGCTGGTGGACGCACTGCGCGACGAGCCCACGCTGCGGGCGTACCATCTGCTGCCCAGCGTGCGCGGCGATCTGCTGTTCAAGCTCGACCGCCGCACCGAAGCGCGCGTCGAGTTCGAGCGCGCCGCGTCGCTCGCGCACAACGCGCGCGACCAGAAATATTTGCTCGAACGCGCGGCGGCCTGTCGATTCTGAGCGGCACCGTTCGACGTGTCGGTGAGGCGCAAAACAGCGCCCGCACCGCACGGAGAACCGCTCGTGAAGATCGTAACGACCGCCACCCGCCTGCTGCTCGGAGCCGGCCTCGCCTTCGCCGGCGGCAGCATGTATTTCTTCGGCAACCCGCCGCCCCAGCCCGGACTCGCCGGCCAGTTCGACGCCGTGTTCTTCGCGTCGCACTACGCGCTGTTCGTCGGCGCGGTGCAGCTCGCGATCGGCGTGCTGTTGCTGCTGAACCGGTTCGTCCCGGTGGCGCTCGTCATGCTCGCGGCGTTCGTCTACAACAGCTTTGCCTTTCACGCAACGATGGCGCCGAACTCGTTGTGGGCGCCGTTTGTCCTGATCGTGCTCGCGCTGCCGACCGCGCTGCGCCATCGCACGGCGTTCGCGACCTTGTTGACCGCCGCACCGGGACTGTACCGGCCGGCGCCGCCGCGTAACGGGCGGCCGGCGGCGCATCACGACGCGTCGCCGCCGTCAAATCGGTCTGCCGAACGTCCCGTGAACGTGGCGTAACATCGAAGCCCGGGTTCCTTTACGGCATCGACGCGATCGTTGACCATGAGAGGTGGCCGAAGCCCGGTCGCAAGCGTTCATAAAAAGTATCCAATCAACCTTGATATGTTCATATATATATGTTATTTATGGCTCTTAGAGGATACTTATATATGAATTATAAGCAGGTTACACTCGCGCGGAAGCAATTAGAGCGGCGCCTCGCGCCGCTCCGAGAAATGATGCTTGTCCCTCCAAAAAGAGGCTGGATCCGAGCCATTCGGGAGTCCCTCGGTATGAGCAACCGCCAGCTTGCCATGCGCATGGGCGTCGCTCCCTCGCGTATTCCAGCCCTGGAGAGAGCGGAAGCTACCGGAGCAACCACGGTGAGGACGCTGCGCCAGGCTGCTTTGGCTATGAACTGCACCTTCGTCTATGCCTTTGTGCCGATAGAGCCGCTGGACGACATCCTGCGCGCACGTGCGATCACGAAGGCGTGCAAGACCATTTCGCGCCTCGATCATACGATGCGCCTTGAGAATCAGGCAGTGATCAAATCAGATCTCGATGCCGAACTGCAGCGCATGGTCGAGCAGTTCGTATCCGGCGCGCTGCGAGGCCTATGGGACGACGAACCGGATCATCGTGTTTAATCCTCCACTCGAGTCCGACGATGACGCGAACACGCCGCTCACTGACGCGGAACGGGACGGGCTCATCCCGTCCTACATCGCGCTGCGACATGAACTGAACGAAGCCGAGCAAGCCAATATCGGCGACGGACAACGTTGGGCCGAGTCTCGCCACCGTGATGTCCTCGATCGGAAGTTTCTGAGTGAGCTGCATCGGCGAATGTTCGGCGACGTATGGCGTTGGGCCGGGCAGTACCGGACGACCGACCGCAATATCGGCGTCGAAGCGTACCGAATTGGCCCAGACGTGCAGCACGCCATCGACGATGCGCGATATTGGGTTGAACACGACACATACCCGCCGGACGAAATTGCCGTGCGGTTCAGCCATCGCCTCGTTGAGATTCACCCTTTCCCCAATGGAAATGGGCGCTTTTCGCGACTTATCGGTGATCTACTCGCGCGCCAGCTTGGGAGGCCGCCATTCACGTGGGGACAGACAAATCTTGTCGACGACGGGAAAACCCGTGCGAAATACGTCGAGGCACTACGGGCCGCCGACAAACATGATATCGAGCTAATACTGCTTTTTGCCCGTTCTTAACTGTTCATTGCAAAGCGGCGATAGTAGAGGCGTTGAGCGTTTACATGCTAGACGACTTCTAATCAATGTGCGGTGTCATCTGCGGAGGCGCGCGCTTGCTCGACGACAGCGATGAGTTCGCCGGCTTCTACCTCGAAACGGCAGCCGCGGGCACATACCACATGGTCTGCTTCGCACGCGACAACGATGGGGCCGTCCATCGTTACGTTACGCAGGGCGGGACGGTATGGACATAACCAGCCGTTCAACCGGTCTCCCGGCGAACGTCCTACATATCACGCCAACACAGTGTCGCGCGCGCCGGATCGGTATCGCCGATCGAGTAGTAGAGGTCGAGCAGTCCGTCGCGCTCGATCACCGAGGCGCCGAAGGCGAGCTCGCGCTGGTCGGGCGCGTTACGCGATGCGCGCACGATCGGCTCGCGCGGGCGCGCGAGGACGCGCGCACAGTTTTGGTCGAGCGCACACCAGCCGATCTGCCAACGTCCCTGGCGATCGGCGCCATTGTAGATGAGCACCCGCGTTCCGTCCGGCGACGTCACGAAGGCCACCGGGCTGAGGTGCCATGAGTCGAAATGGTCCGGCCGCGGGTGGAGCACGTCGTCGCCGATCGTCCACGGGCCGGCAAGCGACGGCGCAGTCGCGCTTCCGTTGAGCGACGCCTCGCGCTCGACCTCGAAGAACATCGTCCAGCCGCCGTCGCGGCGCACGAGCGTCGCCTCCTTGGCTTGCGGCGATGATGCGCCGACGAATACCGGACCGCGCTTGACGAGTGCACCCGATCGCGGGCCGTCGGCGCGCAAGAGCGTGCTGCGCTGCGCAGCCGGGTCCCAGCCGGAGTAGAACACCGTGACTCGATCGCCGTCCTCGACGACGGTCGGGTCTTCGACGCCGCCGCGGTCCACGTCGTCGGGACCCGGCACGAGCAGCGGCGCCTCGTCGAGCGCAAACGCCACGCCGTCGGACGAGCGGCCACGAAACGCGCGCGAGATCTTCTGCGCCGGGTCGTCGTCGCGCCGTGGAACCGCGCGCACGATGATCTCACTGCCGGTGGCGTACACGTACGGGCTTAGCACATACTCGCCGGCCGCGGCCGGTCCGCCTTCGAAGCGGAGCGGGACCGTCTCGACGACCTCGAGCTTCACGCGCCTTGGCCGGTGTTCTGCATGAGGCCGCCGTCGAGCGTGAAGCTCGACCCGCTCGCGTAGTCGCCGGCGGGAGAGGCGAGCCAGAGCACCAAGCCCGCAATCTCGTCCGGTTTCGCGGCACGGCGCAGCGGGATGGTCGCCTCGTCCTTGGCAAGCTGCTTGGGATCGTCCAAATCTTTCTGATTCATCGGCGTCAATACCATGCCGGGCGCGACGTTGACCGCGGTGACGCAGTCGGGCGCGAGTTCGAGTGCGAGGCAACGCGTGAGGTTTCGCAAACCGCCCTTGCTCGCGCAATACTCGCTCGCGCCGGCGCGCGGCTGTTCCTCGTGGACCGAGGTGATGTTCACGATTTTTGCCCGCACCCCGCTGCGCGTCTCGTCGCGCGGCGGAAGTCGTCGCAGAAACGCGCGCGTGCAGAGGAACGGTCCCGTGAGATTGGTTTCGAGCGCGTCGTTCCAAGCTTCGAGCGTCATCTCACGCACTGCGATGCCCCCGGCGTCGATGCCGGCGGAGTTCACGAGCAGCGTCACACCGCCGAGTGCGGCGCGCGCCGCGTCGAAATATGCCTCGACATCAGCCTCGTCGCGAACGTCCAGCCTGCGCACGAAGGCACGCACGCCGGCGGCCTCCACGTCGGTACGCGTACCGTCGGCGCCCGCCGCATCGTGCAAGTAGCTCACGGCAACGTCGGCGCCGGCGGCGGCAAACGCGCGCGCCACGGCCGCGCCGATCCCCGAGTCGGAACCCGTAACGACGGCGACGCGGCCGGAAAGTGGACGAAGCGATACGTTCACGTGCGCGTCATCGCTCCGCGATGAGTGACCGCACGGTGCGCTCGAGTTCCGTATCTTGCCCCTCGCCGACGAACGTCGCGCGCAGTTTCCCGTGCTTATCGAAGACGAGTTGCGTCGGCCACGCGCTCACGCCATAGGCCTTCCAAATCCGAAAGTCGTCGTCGAACACGACCGGCCAAACGATCCCCTGGTCCCGCAGCGCCATCACCACGTTTGCGTGGACGTGCTCGTCGGGGGTTTCGGGCGCGTGGACGCCGACGATCGTGAGATCCCGCGCGGAAATGCTTGCGTGCAGCTTCTTCAGCTCCGGCGTGACGTGCTTGCAATTGATGCAGCCGTACGTGAACACATCGACGATCGCGACGCGGCCGGCGGCCGGCGGCGGACCCGACGTGTTTGCCCACGGAAGCGCGCTCAGGACAGGCGCGAGCGTGGTCGCGGCGGCGAACAACAGAGTCGCTATCACGAGAATTCCTCCAGGGTTGAGAAGCGTATTGGTGTTCGCATCAGTACGTGGCCCGCGTAAAGTCGATTGCGGTGTGCTCGCCGGTCCGGGCCACGACGGCGATCGATTGCGGGGGCTTCGCGCCTGGAATCGTGTTGATTGCTTGCAGCTCGATGGTTTGCGATCCGGAGCGCGGGAGATCCACGTTCACCCGAAGTGGCGCGCAGACGCGCGGCGTGCAAAACGAGACGAGCCATCCGGGCGGCAAAGCGCTCGCTCGTACGCCGATGCGCGCACCCGGCGGCCCAGCAACGCGCAGTGCGAACTTCGCGGTACCGCGGATGCTCCCCGGGAGATCGCGGCCATGATACGGAGCCAAAGCAAGCGTGACGGTGGCCGCGGCGATGAACATCATGGTCTAGCCTACACCCCCGCGTGCGCCGTATGCGGTAGGCTTCCTTACATCACATCACTTGCACCATCGTTAAGCGCCCTTACGGCTTGAGGAAACCAGCGGAAAGAGCTTCTCCCAGCGCCCAGATCGACGCACTGAGAAGCCGCCGTACAGTTTGCTCGGGGGAACGGTTTCCGGGCATCTGTTTTTCGGGTCAGAAACGAACTGTCCCATCTTACTGGAACTTCCGTTGCTTGCCCATTGAGGTCCGTGTACCATGCGAAGGCGCTCGAGCTACGGACGTCGCTCGAGGGAGCTCGACGATCGCGCGATGCGCTGCGTCACGAATTGCGCACGCCGAAGTCTTCATCCGGCGACGATCGTTCAGTCGCCAGGAGAAACGATGACACTTACGCGGGTACTGAAGCCGTTGGCGGCGATCGGCGCGCTGACGGCTACGATCCTGATCTATACGGTCCATCCAGCGGCAAGCTCGAATCATCAGGACACGTTCAACATCGCGACGACCCATTCCGCGGCGAACATCACCGACGTCTACGTGTTTCCCGCCCCGGGGCGGCCGGAGAACGTCGTCCTCGTAATGGACACGACTCCCGTCGTTCCGGCCGGTTTGGGTGCGGCGTTCTTTTTCGATCCGAATCTGCTGTATCAATTCAAGATCGTCCATGGCCCAGTCGGGACGACGAGTTCCGAAGACGAGGTGATCCAGTTCACGGCGAACGGAACGGGCCCGACGCAGACGATCAACGTCTACGGGCCGGCAAAACCGAACGAAGTCGGAACGGTCAATACTGCCGTTACGCTCAGCGGCACGGTCCCCTACAACAACCCGGCCGGCAACACACTCCCGAACGGAGTGAAAGTGTTCGCGGGACCACGCGCCGACCCGTTCATCTTCGACTTGTTCGGGTTCTTCACGTTCATGGGCGATCGCAATTTTGCCACCCATACGTCGCAAAGCGATCCTGGGGCGGGAAACACGCCGTCGAACGGTGACTTTTCCGGTCCCGGACTGTTGTCGCCCCCGGGCGACAAGCTGGAAGATCCCAACAAGCCGACTTTCAACGGCTTCGCGCCCGGTACGACGTCGGGGCCCAACCTGACGGGCTACTTGTGCAGTAACCAACCATCGCAGAATACCTTGACCGACGTCGCCGGCGGATTCAACGTCGAAGCGCTCATCGTCGAGGTTCCACGGGCACTCTTGACTGCCGGATACGCCAGTCCGATCGTTCATGTTTGGGCGACGACCAGCTCGCCCGGCGGCACGTAGGAGACCACGTACCATGAAGAATGTCTTTCCGACCGTCGGCGCATTGTGCGGATTGGTCGTCGGGCTCGCGGCGTGCAACGGCGGATCGTCGTCGACGCCGCCGTTCAACACCGGCCAGGCCGCCCCCACACCGTCTCCCTCACCGGCGCCGGGGACGACGATTGCGCCGGGGTCGGGGCAGCGGTACATTCAAGTCGACCGGCTCTCACGCCCGCTCACCAAAGAGTTCTGGGAGCGCTTCGTCGACCACCAGCAGTCGATCGTGGTCGAACCGTACAACGATCCGGTGCTGGCACAATCGATCAAGACCTTCACCAACATTTCGCGCGACCCCGCGTACGGCACGGCGATCGCCTCGATGCTGATCCCCGACGAGACCGCGGCGGATCTGTCCAATACCGTCGACAAGGCGTCATTTCTGGCGTTGGAGACCAACGGCTTCACCGGCGGACGGTTCGGCGGCCGCGATCTCGCCGATGACGTCGTCTCGCTGTCGTTCAGCACGGTGTTCGGCGATACGCTCAACAAAATCGGTCTGGTCGCGCAGGACGACGGCAAAGAAAACAACTGCCTGCGCTCGCAAAACACCGCGCAAAGGCCCAGTCAAGCGAACACCGGCAGCTTTCCATACCTGGCTCCGCCGCACTGACGTG
>DASZBS010000032.1:0-5226 GCA_035943995.1 Candidatus Elarobacter sp.
ATGCGTCAGGAGTTGCCGGAGCGTGATCTCTTTGGCATGCGAGATCGACGGAAGATACGTGGCGACCGTCGCGTCGAGATCGATCTTGCCGGCTTCCTTCAGCTGCAGAATCGCGGCCGCGGTGAACTGCTTCGTGATCGATCCGATCTCGTAGCGCGTATGAGCGTCGGCCGGCAATGATTTTGCAACGTCGCGCAATCCGTAACCGCGCGTGTAGACGATCGCTCCGCCTTGAACGATCGCAATCGTCGCCCCCTGAGCGTGCGCCGCGCTCAAAAGCGCGCGGACGTCGGCATCGATCTTCGACTGTACGGCTGCCTTGAGAGCCGGCGCCGCCTGCGAAGGAGCGGCCGATACGCTCTGCGCCGGCGGCGCCGCAGCAAACAGTATGAGGATAGCGACGAGGCTCGCCTGAATACGCATCGCGGTCGATTTCTGTTGCGCGCGAATGCGACCCCTCTAAACACGGCTAAGGCAGCGTTCGGTTCATTCGGGCGACCGCTCGGTTTGACGTCCGGTCTTGTGACAGTCGACTCAACGGCAAGGTAGCATCGTGGTCGCGTGGAGCGCGTCGACGTGTACGGTGATCGCGCCACAGTGATCCGTACGATACGCGCGCACGCCTGCGCGTTGCAGCGTGGCGAGCGTCGACGGTGCCGGGTGACCGAACGTGTTGTGCCGGCCGTCGCTGATCAGCGCGACACGCGCCCGGACGGCGTCGAGAAAGTCCCGTCCCGATGCGTAGGCCGAGCCGTGATGACCTACCTTGAGGACGTCGGCACGAACATCGAAACCACTCTCGAGCAGGCGGCGCTCGGCCTGAAAACCTGCGTCTCCCATGAACAGCATCCGGAAATCGTGATAGGTCAGCTTGACGATGACGGAATTCTCGTTGACGTCGTTCTTTCCGTCGGCGAAGAGCGCACCGCATGGCGAAAGGACCGAAAGCGCTACCCCGTCGCCGGTCGCCCACCGGTCACCGCACCGTGCGACGTGAACGGGAACGTGATGCGCGGCCGCCTCGCGCAACCCGTCGTTGAACGCGCGTCCGCCGTAGCTCTGACCACTGTCCGCGATCGCGTCCACCCGAAGCGCGCGCACGATTGGTGCGAACCCTCCGACGTGATCGCCGTGCGGGTGCGTGTTCAGCAGCAGATCGACGCGACGGATTCCTTGCCGTTTGAGGTACGCCAACACGACGCGCTCTCCGACGAGCTCTGCCGGTGAACGGCCATCCGCGCCGGGGCCGCGTTCGAGGCGGCCGCCGCTGTCGACGAGGATCGTGTGCCCGTGCGGTGTGCGCACGACGATCGCGTCGCCCTGCCCCACGTCGAGCATCGTGACCGTCAGGCGTCCGTCCGGCAGGCGCAGCGTGGTCGCCAGCACACTGGCGCTTCCAACGGCGATCAGCGCCATCGCAAGGCGCGGGTTGGAGCGCAGCACCAGGGCGGCGATCACCGCGACCGCGTCGTAGACGACGATCGCGAGCGCCGGCGGCGGCGCGACCCAGATCCGTGCGCCCGGCAACGCGGCCACCGCCGTGACGACGCGCAGGATCGCGTCCACGTCCCAGGCGGCGATCGTCGCCGCGGTTCGGCCGAGCACGGGAACCTGCGCGAACGCGATCGCCACGATCCCGGCGATCATCGCGATCCCGGTCGCCGGAACGACGACGACGTTGGCCAGCACCGCGTACGGCGCGACGACGCCGAACGTCGCCGCGCTCAGCGGCCACACACCGATCTGCGTCGCGATCGTCAGCGCGAGCGCTTCGCGCGCGCGTTCCGGCATCGCCAACCATTCGAGGCGATGACCGAGCGGCCGTGCGAACAGCACGATCGCGCCGACGCACGAGAACGACAGCGCGAACGACACGGTCGTCACCGCCGCGGGCCACAGCACCGCGACGACGAGGGCCGCGAGCGCGAGCGAGTTCCACGAGACCAGTCGCATGCCATAGGCGCGCGCGAGGAGCCACACGGACACCATGACGGCCGCACGTTGCGACGGCAAGTGCGCACCGGTGAGCCACGCGTATACGATCACGCACGGGATCGCGGACAACGACGCCGCCATGCGCGGTACGAACGCTCGCCGGAACGCTTCGAGCAGGAGCCCCGCGATCACCGCGAGGTGTAGCCCCGCGGTGACGAGCACGTGCACGGTCCCCGTCGCCTGGAAATCGTCGCGCAGGTCGCGCGGCAGCGTCCCGCGCTCGCCCCACAGCGCGCCGGCCACGACGGTCGCTTCCGGTTCGCGCAAAACCGACCGCAATCGCGCCGACAGCGCCGCGCGCGCGCGCGCCGCCCACGTGCGAACGTCGCGCGGGTCGGGCGGTGCGCGCGCGACGACGCGATCTCCCGCGAGCTCGCCGGCGAGCCCCTCGCCGAGCGCGATCGCGCGGCGCGACGGCTCGCCCGGATTGCGCGCCTCGTCGAACGGGACGAGTCGTCCCCGCACGACGATGCGTTCGCCGGGCACGATCGTGCCGTCGCGCACGTGCGCGCGCACCACGATCCCGTCGTCGAGCGCGAGGACGAACGTCGCGCCGTTCTCGTCCGCGCGCACGTCCCCGGTCACCGTACCGATGAAGCGCGCCGTGCGCGTCTCCTCAGTCAACATCGGCGGATGACCGTACAACCGCGCCAGCAGCAGCCCGGCGAGCGCGAACGCCGCGAGCAGCCGCGTCCACCGGTACGCGAGCAAACCGAGCGCCACGCAGCACGCAATCGCCGCGAAGCCGTGCGCATCGGCGACGATCGCGGCGATGAACCCGGCGGCGGGAAGGAGCAGCGGAGCGCGAGCCACACCGTTCCATCACGCGCTCGTCCGCTGCCGCTAGGGGAGTGCCGCCGAGGAGGCCGAACCCAGGCTGCTCGCATGCGTATCGTCGTCACCGGCGGAGCCGGATTCATCGGGTCGCACATCGTCGACGCGCTCGTCGCCGAGAAGCACGAGGTCGTCGTCGTCGACAGCCTCTGGTCGCACGGCGGCGGGCGCCGCGAGAACATCCCTGACGGCGTGTCGTTCGTGCACATGGACATCCGCGACGACGGCATCGGGCGCATCTTCTCGGAGTTCAAGCCGGAGGTCGTGTACCATCACGCCGCGCAGCACTCCGTCGCCATCGGCTCGCGCGATCCGAAGTACGACGCGAACGTCAACGTGATCGGGATGCTCAACGTCCTCGAGGCGTCGGCGAAGGCAGGTACGCGCAAAGTGGTATTCGCATCGAGCGCGGCGACGTACGGCGACGTGGACGAGATGCCGGTCGACGAGAGCTCACCGCAGCGCCCGGTGTCACCGTACGGCATCACGAAGATGGTGACCGAGCACTACCTGCGGTTCTTCCAGAACGACCACGGCCTCGACTACACCTCGCTGCGCTACGGCAACGTCTACGGCCCGCGCCAGGACCCCAACGGCGAAGCCGGCGTCATCGCGATCTTCCTCGGGAAATTTCTGCAGCGCCAGGGCGTGCGCATCGACTGGGACGGCGAGCAGACGCGCGACTACGTGTACGTCGGCGACGTCGTGCGCGCGAACGTCATCGCGCTGACCGAAGGCGCGGGCGGCACGTACGTGATCGGCACCGGCAAGAAGACGTCGGTCAACGAGATCTACCGCGCCATGGTCGAGGTGACGGGCTTCGAAGCACCCGTGACGCACGCCGAGCGCCGCCCCGGCGACGCGCGCGACGCCTACTTCAACCCAGCGAAAGCAAAACGCGAGCTCGGCTGGGAAGCGCAGGTCCGCCTCGTCGACGGAATGCGCAACACCTACGAGTTTTTCAAAGAAAAGGAACGAACCGCCGCGGCGTCATGACCGCGCGACCGTGTCGGCGCCGGCTGCTTCCGCTACGAGCGACGGCGTGAAGGGATGTGCCAGAACGGCCGAAAGCGTCGCGCGGTCGTCCAGCACGTACATCGCTTCGGTGTGCTCGTCCGCACCGAGAAGCTTGAGCAGGTCGGCGGCCATGTAGCGTGCTTCGTCGACGACGGCGCCTTGGGTGGTATACGCCCGGTCAGCCCACGTGAAGTTTGCGAGCCACCAATCCGGTGACTCGGGGTCGCGAAGGATCGTTACCGTGACTTCGCTCACCGGCGTACCAGCCTCTCGAAGCGTTGAGGGACCATCTTGATATGGCGCGCGATCGTACGACATGTTCCGGCTGGGATGGTAGCGTGCCGCGGCACGCACGTCAATCGCCCATCGGGATGCCGGAAAACTTCATGAGGACCGCTCTGCCTCGTACAATGGAACCCCAAGAACAAAAGCAGCCGCACGACGTCGCGCCGGTTGTGTGATTGCATCGCACGGTGTCGTCTGGGCAGACGAGACCGCGCGGCAAGGCTACGCGTGTGGTGACGCCGGACAACTTATAGGCGGTCCGGCTAAGAAGCTTGTGCCGTGCTACGGGACGGGGTGTACGTCCGTCGCTGCTTGCGGCGGCGTTTTGATCGCGACGATCTTCAGATGGCTGTCCGTCGTGCCCGCGTGCGGCGTGCCGGCCGGGATGATCAGCATCGTGCCGGGCTTGAGCGCGACTTGCTTGTCGCCCAGCCACTCCGTGCCGCTGCCTTCCAGCACGATCTGAATCTCGTTCGCGTCGGCGTGGAAGTGCTTGAACACGGTGCCGATCTGCACTTGCACCGTCGCGCCGTCGGCGGCGACGAGCAATTTACTGCGCACGTTCGGCGACGCGGCTGTCGGCGTCGGCAGGTCGGACGGCGTGATCGCGGTGAGATCGATCACCGCGGGTTGGAGCGGCGCCGCGGCGGCGCGCGCGGTTTGAGGCGCATGCGCGACGGCCAGTCCTGCGCCGAAGGCGAGAACGGCGACCACCGCGGTGCGAAGGAGCGGTTGCGTCATGGGACGGAGTGCGACATCGCCCGCCCGCTTCCCCGCGCCACGGCGTACGCGACGGCGAACGACACGAAGTACGACACGTCGCCCAACTGCGGATGCGCCGCCGCGACCGGCCCCGTAAACCACGACTGCTGCCAGAACGGCAGCGACGCCGCGATCCCCGCGAGCCAGGCCACGAGCGCGCCTGCGTTCGTGGCGCGCGCGGTGGCCGTCTCGCGCGTCGCGAGCAGCACCGCGGCCCAGGGCGCCGCCCAGGTGGACAGCAGCGACAGAAAGTTCGTGTAGAGGTGCGCGGTGCTCGCCGGGTCGCTGCCCGCGAGCGCGAGCGCGCCGCCGAGCACGCCGACCGCGAGCGCC
>DASZBS010000033.1:0-43807 GCA_035943995.1 Candidatus Elarobacter sp.
CGAAAAGATGTGGCCGCCCAACTACGGCAACCGCCGTTCGCTCTACGACTTCGAGGACGCGGCGGAAGCCGCGGTACCGCACGCGCGCTATCTGTGGAACGACGCGGTCGCGCACGGAGTCACGCTCCGCAACTACGGCGAGTACGTCACCGGCGGCCCGAGCAAACCCACGCCGGTCTCCGTCGCCGACGACGAGTTGCGCCCGCGCACCGACCGCAGCTTCGCGACGTTCGACATGAGCGTCACCGACGTCGCGCGCTTTACGGAGTGGAAGCGCGAGTTCGACGGCTACGAACGCTCGCGAACGCTCCCGCAGCTCGAGATCGTGCGCTTCCCGCGCGATCACACCAGCGGGACGAAGGCCGGCGAGGTGACGCCGCAGGGGATGGTCGCCGACAACGACCTCGCCGTCGGCAAGCTCGTCGAAGCGATCTCGCACTCGCCGGACTGGGCGAGCACGGCGGTCTTCGTGATCGAGGACGACGCGCAGAACGGCCCCGACCACGTCGACGAGCAGCGCTCGACGTTCTACCTCGTCTCGCCGTACGCCGCGGGCGGCGTGCAGCACGCGGCGTACACGCAGGCGTCGGTGCTGCGCACGATCGAGATCCTGCTCGGCCTCCCGCCGATGTCGGCATACGACGCCGGCGCGCGACCGCTGACCGCGGCGTTCGCAGCAAAGCCGAACCTGCAGCCGTTCGACGCGCTTCCCGCGCAGATCAAGCTGGACGAGACGAATCCCACGACGGCCTATCGCGCGGTGGACAGCGCGCGGCTGGACTTCGCGCACGCCGACCGCGCCGACCCCGGCGAGCTCAACGACATCCTGTGGCACGCCGTGAAAGGCGCGCACGCCACGCCGCCGCCGTACGGACGGTTCCGACCGTAGTCGCGTGCCGCCACGTCCGTCGAGCGTAGAATAGGCGCACATGGACCACGTGATCGCCGCCCGCGCGCAGATGGGCACCTCGCTCGCGTTCCACATCGTGTTCGCGGCGCTCGGTGTCGGCTTGCCGCTGCTGGTGTTCGTCGCCGAAGGGCTGTGGCTGCGCACGAAGCGGCGCGCGTACTACGACCTCGCGCGCACGTGGGCGAAAGGCATGGCGATCCTGTTCGCGGTCGGCGCGGTATCCGGCACGATCCTGGCGTTCGAGCTCGGCCTGCTGTGGCCGCAGTTCATGAAGTACGCCGGCGGCATCATCGGCCTGCCGTTCTCGCTCGAAGGCTTTGCGTTCTTCATCGAAGCGATCTTCATCGGCCTCTACTTGTACGGCTGGGAGCGCCTGAGCCCGCGCGCGCACTGGCTGACGGCGCTGCCGATCGTGATCAGCGGCGCGGCGTCCGCGGGCTTCGTTACCACCGCGAACGCGTGGATGAACATGCCGACCGGCTTCCGCATCGAGAACGGAAAGATCGTCGACGTGCAGCCGTTCGTCGCGATGCTGAGCCGGCCGTGGCTGGTCGAAGTGGTGCACACGACGCTGGCGGCGTACGTCGTGACGGGCTTCGGCGCGGCGGCGATCTGCGCGTGGGCGCTGTTGCGCAACGGCGCGACCGCCAACCGCGAGCAAGTGCGCGCGGGCCTCACGATCGCGATGATCGTCGCAAGCGTCGCGATCCCGCTGCAGATGATCGTGGGCGACGTGATCGCCCGCTTCGACGCCGACAACGAGCCCGCGAAGTTCGCATCGATGGAAGCGCTCTTCCACACGCGGCGCGACGCGCCGATCACGATCGGCGGCATCGTTTTCCACGACAGCGTGCGCTACGGCCTAGAGATCCCGGACGCGCTGAGCCTCCTCGCCGCGTTCGACCCGCACGCCGAAGTCAAAGGCCTCGACCGCGTCCCGGCCTACGACCGCCCGCCGGTCGCGATCGTGCACTACTCCTTCGACGCGATGGTCGGCAGCGCGTCGCTGATGCTGCTGATCGCGTTCGCCTGGACCGTCGTCACGCTGCGAAAACGCACGGCCGCGCGCTGGCTACTCGTCGGCATCGCGCTGGCCGGTCCGCTGTCAGTGATCGCGATGGAAGCGGGCTGGTTCGTCACGGAGTTCGGCCGCCAGCCCTGGATCGCACGCGGCCTGCTGCGCACGACGGACGCCGTGACGATCGCACCAGGCCTGGACGTCCAGTTCTACGGCTTCTCGGTCGTCTACGTGATCCTCGCCGCAACGTGCTGGTGGCTGTTGCGCCGCGTCGGAACGCACGAGCACGGAGGCGAGCGCACCACGCTCGCAAGCGAGGCGCAATCATGACGCTCGTACTCGGCGCCGCGCTCGTCGCGCTCGGCGCGCTCGCGCTCTACGCGGTGTTCGGCGGCGCCGACTTCGGCGGCGGCGTGTGGGACCTGCTCGCAAGCGGTCCGCGCCGCGACGCGCAGCGCGACGCGATCTCGAACGCGATCGGCCCGGTGTGGGAATCGAACCACGTCTGGCTGATCTTTGCGCTGGTCGCACTGTTCACGTGCTTCCCACCGGCCTACGCCGACATCGCAACATATCTGAACGCACCGGTGACGATCGCGCTCGCCGGCATCGTGCTGCGCGGCGCCGCATTCGTATTCCGCAACTACGCATCGGACGCGGTGAACACGGCCCGTACGTGGACGGCCGTCTTCGGCGCATCGTCGATCATCGCACCGTTCTTCCTGGGCGACGCGGCAGGCGCACTCGCCACCGGCAGCTACGCCTGGACGTCGCCGTTCGCACTGTCGGTCGGCGCGTTCGCCGTCGCCCTGAGCGCTCAAATCGCCGCAGTCTTCCTCGTCCGCGAATCCGCCGACCGCGCGTTACGCGACGACTTCCGCCGCCGCGCCGTCCGCGCAACGCTCGCAGTCTGGATCGTAGGGCTGATCCCAGCCCTCCTCGCCCGCAGCGCCGAACCGTCGTTCTTCGCAGCCCTGACCGCCCCATCAGCCCGCATCGCGATCATCACCGCAATGCTGCTAGGGATCGCCGTCATGCTCCTGATCGCACGCCACCGCGACACGCTCGCACGCCTCGCGGTCGGAGCCGAAGCCCTCGCCGTCCTCGCAGGCTGGTTCGGCGCGCAAGCCCCATCCCTCGTCCCCGGCCACTGGACCCTAGAAGCAGCCGCGGCATCTCCAGCGATGCTGGAAGCATTCCTGATTGCAGCCGCAGGCGGCGCAATCGTGTTGATACCGTCGTTACTGTTGCTCTTCGCCGTATTCAAAGGCCCCGCACCGTCACGATGAACGCAATCGGCTTCGCACTCTTCCCAACCCCGATCGGCACCTGCGGAATCGCCTGGAACGAACACGCCCTCGCGGGCGTGCAGCTCCCCGAAAAAGATGAGCCGGCAACGCGCAGCCGCATGCAACGCCGCTTCCCGAACACCCCCGAAGCGCCACCGCCGCGACCAGTACAACGCGCAGTCGACAGCATCACCGCACTCCTCCACGGCGAGCAGCGCGACCTCACCGAGATCGCACTGGACACGAACGGCATCGCACCGTTCGAGCAACGCGTCTACGAAGCGGCCCGCAACATCCCGCCGGGCACGACGATCACGTACGGCGACCTCGCAAAACGCATCGGCGAACCGCACGCCTCACAAGCCGTGGGCCAAGCACTCGGCCGAAACCCGTTCGCCCCGGTCGTCCCATGCCATCGCATCGTCGCTGCCGACGGCAAGATGCACGGTTTCTCCGCCACCGGCGGCACGACGACGAAGCTGCGCCTCCTGACGATCGAAGGCTGGCGCTCGAACGAACCGACGCTGTTCGAATCGCCGCGCCCCGCCGAAGCCTCGACACCCTAGCTCGCAAGAGTGGCCGCCGTGCCGCTGCACGGTTGCCCTTTCGGGAAGCAGGGTATCCCTTTGCCGTGAGCGCCGCCGCCGGGGCACGCGCAGCAGAAGAAGCGCCGCCCCCACCGCAACGGAACCGCCTGATCCACTTCCTGCGTAACCTCGGCCCGGGCATCATCACGGGCGCGGCGGACGACGACCCATCCGGCATCTCGACGTATTCGGTCGCGGGCGCGACGACGGGCCTCTCGATGCTGTGGCTCGCGCTGATCACGACGCCCATGATGGCAGTCGTGCAAGGCATGTGCGCGCGCATCGGCATGGTGAGCGGCGTCGGCCTGGCGTCGGTGATGCGTCAGCTCTTCCCGCGCTGGCTCGCGTTCAGTCTGGCGGCGCTGGTCATCACCGCGAACACGTTCAACATCGGCGCCGACCTCGCGGGCATGTCCGCATCGGCACACATGGTCGCGGGATTACCCGTCCTGCTTTGGGTGATCGCGTTCTCAGCAGTGCTGATCGCGACGGAGTTCTACTGCTCGTACGCACTGCTGAGCCGCGTCCTCAAATGGTTGGCGCTGGCGCTACTCGCATACGTCGTCACGGTGTTCCTGGTCCATCCCGACTGGGGCGACATCCTACGCCACGCCGTCATCCCGGAATTTCATGCGGACGGGCACTGGATCACGACGGTCGTCGGCGTACTCGGCACGACGATCTCGCCGTACCTGTTCTTCTGGCAATCGTCGATGATGGTCGAAGAAGAGAAAGACAAGGGCCGGCGCACGATCGCGGAGCGCAAGGGCGCAACGAAGGACGAGATCGCCGACACGCACGCGGACGTGAACACGGGCATGATCTACTCGAACCTGGTGATGTTCTTCATCATCGCGACGACAGCGGTAACCCTGGGCGCGCACGGAAAGCACGACATCGCAACCGCCCAAGACGCCGCCGAAGCACTGCGCCCGCTAGCCGGCAACTTCGCCTATATCCTGTTCACGCTAGGCATGGTGGGAACGGGCCTGCTCGCAATCCCGGTGCTCGCAGGCTCATCAGCATACGTCGCCTCGGAGATGCTGGCGTTTCACACGGGCCTAGGCGAAAAACCCAAACGCGCCCCACGCTTCTACGCAATCCTCGCCGCCGGCATCATCATCGGCATGATCCTGAACGTCATGCGCCTAGACCCGATCCGCGTGCTGTTCTGGTCCGCCGTCTTCAACGGCGTAGCCGCAGTACCACTCGTCTTCGCGGTAGTAACGATCGCAAGCAACGCAAAGGTGATGGGCAAATGGAAGAGCTCCCTGCTAGCACGCGCATGGGGCTGGCTAACCTTCACCCTCATGACCCTAGCAGCAATAGCAATGTTCGTCTACTGGAACCAACAATGACGGTGACGATCGTGGCGCATCCTTCGACAAGCTCAGGATGACATAAAGCCGACACGGTGACACGCCGACACCATGCCGAAGACGGGGGCGCGACGCCGTCGCGGCGGGGCGTCGCGGAGGCGCGGAGCCCAGGATGGGCGAGAGCGCCGGAGCGCCGAGCGACCGTAGCGCAGGATGCGCGAAGGGAGCGTCCCCGCCGCGGCGGTGTCGCGCCCCCGTCGCGCCCCAACGGTCAGAGCTTGTACGCCGCCTTGAGATCGGTCATGGCCTGCGTAAGCACGGCATGGTAATTGCCATCAGCCTTCCCGCCGAACTTCGCATCGATATCGTTCATGATCTGCACGTGAATCGGATGCGATACGAGAGTATCGAGCATGTACTCGACATCGAACTTCCCGTTCGAAACCCCGGCGGTATAAAGCGCTGCAGAGAGTGCCTTCCCATCGGTAGGATCGACCGCAGGCTGCGTCGGCAGAGCGACCTTCGCGTCGGTCACGATCTTGAGCGCATCGCTGATGACGAAGTCGAACACGTTGACGAACGAGGTGACGTTGTCGGCGCCGAACTTCGTGGTGAGGCTCTGGAGCTCGGCCGCCGTGAGCGGTCCCGCCAGCGTGCCGACGAGCTTGGTGGTCTTGAAGCTGGACGGACCGCCGCCGGCGGCGATCAGCGAGAGCGTGAGCGGAAGGTTGGGCGCGCCGCTGTAGACAGGCGCGGCCGAGAAGCGGGCGTGGTCCATGCCGCCCATGGTGTCGGCGGCGCCGGCCGGAACCGTCGCGGCGGAGAGGCTGCCGACGAGCGCGACGAGCGCCGCGGTGCGGAATCGGAACATCGAGTTCTCCCTCGGAGTGCGGTGAGTCGGACGGCCGCAGCGGCGCATCCCGGGTAGTAGACGGCCGGCCCAGCCCGGCGGATTCCCGCTCGGACCAAAAAGAAGAGGAGCCGAGCGCTGTGACCCAAAGCACGAACGCATAACGCCTTCCGCGGCGCGGAAGCCGGCCCGCCCCTTGAGGGCGCGCTTTCATCGCACGCCTCCTAACAGGAGTCCCGCATGGCAACTACCACGTCAGCGCCTCGAAATCGCTGGGCGATCGCATGGGCCGGGGTCATCGTGATGATCCTAGCCGGCACAGCGTATGCCTGGAGCAACTTCACGCAGCCTCTGATCGCCGGTTTCGGGTGGAGCTCGACGCAAACCAGCCTCATCTTCGGGATCGCGATCTTCAGCCTCGGGATCGGCGCCGTCGTCGGCGGCCGCTGGCAGGACCGGGTCGGTCCGCGCACGGTGACGATGACCGGGATCGGGCTGTGGGGCCTCGGCAACTTGCTCGCGGCGGTCGGTCCGCATGAAGTGTGGTGGTGGGACCTTACGTACGGAATCATCGGCGGCTTCGGAAACGGCATGGCGTACATCACGCCGGTCGCGACGGTGACGAAATGGTTTCCGGATAAGCGCGGCCTCGCGAGCGGTATGGTGGTGATGGGCTTCGGCCTCGGCGCCTTCTTCTACGGCTTCATCCTCAAAGCGATCCCGGGCTTCGTCGCAGCGTCCAAGCACGCCGGCGCGTTCGCCGACGCGAAGACCGCGGCGCTCAAGGCGGGAACGCCGTTCGATCCGACCGCGTTCGCGCTGACCCCCGACGACATCGGCGCGGTGATGACGGTGCTCATGATCAGCGGCATCGTCTACGCCATCGTCGGCGTCGCTGCGGCATCGTTCCTGCAGAATCCCCCGGCGGGTTATAGCGTCGGCGGCGCCGTCGCGGCCACGGCGTCACACCAAGGTTCGTATACCCCGGCTCAAGTGTTGCGCACGCCGCAGTTTTATCTGCTGTGGCTCATGCTGTTCGTCAACGTCGTCGCGGGCATTTTGATCGTGTCCAACGCCGTGCCGATCATCCGCGAGCTCATCTCCAAGGGCGTCACCGATCCGACGGCCATCAAAGCGCTCACCGGCACCGCGATCAGCGCGTACGCGTTCGTCGCCGTGTTCAACGGTCTTGGCCGTTTCTTCTGGGGCGCCGTCTCGGACCGCATCGGGCGCAACATGACGTGGGTGTGCATTTACGGCGCGCAAGCCGTGATCTTCTTCCTGCTGCCGAACTTCCACAGCGTCGCGCTGGTGCTGTTCGCGTTCGCGATCATCCTCGCGTGCTACGGCGGCGGGTTCGGCACGATGCCGTCGTTCAACGCGGACTACTTCGGGACGCGGTTCCTGGGTCAGAACTACGGCTACATCATCACGGCGTGGGGGCTGGCGGGATTGGTCGGACCGTACATCGCGGGCGCGGTGAAGGACCGGACCGGATCGTTCTCGGGGGCGCTGGTCCCGATGGCGATCATGCTGCTCGTCGCGATCGTGTTGCCGTTCATCACGAAGAAGCCGCCGCCGGCATCGGCGACCGCAGCCTAGGCACGCCTGCACGCGCATGGCGAGGGGAGACCGCTGTATCGGCGGTCTCCCCTTTTTGCGCGAGGCACAGCAGCGAACGTTTACGGAACGCCCAAGTCCTCGGGATCGACGAATTCCGCTGGATGGAAGAATGCCTGCGCGATAACGGTAGGAACTACCGCGGTAAGGATGACGACCGTGACGAGCGTCGTGTATTGCACGCCGTTGATGTAGTGGTGCGATAATCCGTACAGGCTCGAAATCGTGCCGAAGGTGAGGCCGGTTGCCATCATGAGCGTGATGTAGCCGGCGTGCTTGGGCGCGTGCTGGAATGCGCGCGCCGCCGGAAACACGCCGAAGCACTTTGCGCCGACCTTGACCACGAAGAACGCAGCGATTGCGCCGATGCCGGCGAGGGCGGCCGGCAGCGAGACGAGCGTACCCGCTTTGAGAAAATAGAACGGCGTCAGGAAGCCCATCGTCATCGAGCGCAGCCGTCGCGCTACGTCCGGATTGCCGAACAAGAAGCCCGCGCACGCCAGACCGAGAAAGTACGCGGGAAGGACACCCTCGCTTTTTGCAGCCGTCGCGATCGCGGCCAGAACGACGATGATCAGGAAAACGAGCCGCATACCCGGCTCGCTGATCCAGCGTCCCGTCCGCGCGAACACGATTGGCAGCAGCTTGGGTACAAAGACGAACGCGATCGCGATCGCGACGACGAGCGCTATAAGCCAGCCATTGTAGTTTGCGAACAGCAGCCCCAGCGCGATGACGGTACCGAGATCCGTGATGAAACACGCTGCGAGGATCAGCTGCCCGAAGTCGGTGCCCGCGAGGCGCGACTCGACCATCACGGCGTACACCACGGCGACCGACGTCGTCGACATCGCGACGCCGGCGATCTTCGACGCATCGAGACTCCAATGCGCAAAGAAAAATGCGTACGCCATGGCGCCTAAGAACGGTGCGAAAAATGAGATCCCGCCGATCACCGCTGAAGGTCGCAGCTGCCTGCGCAAGACGGCCGGCTCGATCTCCGCGCCGGCCAAAAACGTCAGCATGAGGCTTCCGAAGCCGGCGATGAAATCGACCCAAGCGGTCGAGCGCAAGCCGATAAGATTGCCGGCGAGCACGCCTAACAAAATCTCCACGAGCGCAGCGGCCAATCCGAGCCGGCGCGCGATGAACGCCCCGGCCGTCGCAAGCGCCAGCCAGATCGCGGCAAAGGCCCACATATTGTCGGCCGGTAGCAGGAACGCCATGACACGAGTCCTCTCTCCGACGGGTCACGTCGGCGCGAGAGGAGTCATCGGCCCTTTCAAGGCGGTTTCGCTGATGCGAGGCGGACTCCACCGCCCATGTCGCAGGCTATTCGCCCGCGCCGTCGGGAAATTCTGCTAGCTCTAGCGGCTACGCCGCGCGCGAGGCGGCGCGCGTAGCCCGCCCGCGCAATGCGCCCACCGCGGCGCCCGCAAGCACGAACCCGATGATCCCGTAACCCGCGTCGATGAGGAACAGCGAGATCGGACGGACTTCGAAGCTGTACAGGTTCGCCAGCATCGCGCCGAAGATGCACACGCCGGTGAGGATGCCGACCTGCGCGCCTTTCATGGCGTCGGCGCGCTCGTAGTGCCACAGCATGTTGTCGAAGCAGTACGACACGAACAGCCCGGCGACGAACGAGATGACGTACGGCATGAAGCCGGCGGCCATGAACTCTTCCTTCGTCTTGCCGACCGCGGCGATCCAGGCCGCGCTGAACACAGTGAACCAGATCGCGCCGAACGCGAACAGCACGATCGCGCCGGCAAGGATCCCGAGATAGTTGGGGCGGCGTTCGGTCATGGAAAAATCCCTCCGTCATATGCGGCCGAGCGGCCGCCTTGCCCTCAAGCCTAGCGCGCGGGCCACGCGAAGTCCAGCGAATTCCGCATCATTGCGTAGACCGGGATCGCACTCGTGCGCGGCGTATTCCCGGCGCATGATCTCGCGGGTGCATTTCGTCTTGGGCGCGGCGTCTTCGCTCGCGGCGCTGCCGGCGGCCGGACGCGACGAGGAGCCTACGCCGGCACCGTCGGCCGACCCGGCGTCCATGCCGTCGCCGCTGCCGTCGGGTTCGCCGCGCGCGGCCCACAAGCACGTGCACGGCGCCAACGGCGTCACGCGCATCCCCGAGAACCGGACCGTCGAGTGGAAGATGGACGTGCTGGACGGTCCGGAGTTTCGTCTGAGCGCCTATCGTGGCAAAGTGGTGTTCGTCAACGTGTTCGCGACCTGGTGTCCGCCGTGCCGCGCCGAGCAGCCGGCGGTCGTCGCGTTCGCGCAAGCCCATCCGGACGACACCGCCGTCATCGGCGTCGACGTGGACGAGACGGACGACGCGGTGCGCGCCTACCGCAAGAAGTTCGAGATCGCGTACCCGATCGCGATGAACCGCAGCCGCATGAGCGTGCCCGGGATCTTCAAGAACGACTCGGTGCTGTTTCCGATCACGCTCGTCTTCCGTCCCGACGGAAAGCTGTCGTGCGCGTGGACGGGCAGCCGCTCGCGCTCGTGGTTCGAAGCCGAGCGAGAGTTCGCGCTGAGCTAATGCCGCGCGGTGTGCCTGCGCCGCGCCGTCATTCGGGATGGCGCAAGTATGCGCGCGGGTCGTCGGCGGAGTCGCGGCCCGCGTACACGACCGTCTCGCGCAGCACGTAGCCGCCGAACAGCGCCAGCGACGACGTCAGGATCGTGCGAAAGCGATGATGCTTCGCCGGCGTCTTGCGCGACAGCACCGACGGCAGGTTCAGCAGCGCCGGCAGCGCGATGCCGAGGCCGAGCGTGTACGTCTTGAGCCGGCTGCCGCGCTTGCCGGTGAACACCGGCGATGCGGCGTCGCCCGCGCGGCGCTCCCAGTCCAGCAGCAGCGCGGCTTCCGCGAGCGACGCGATCAGCGCGATCGTCTCCACCTTCTTCGCCGTGCGCGGCGAGCCGCCGAAGAGCGCCAGCAGCACGTTCTGCGCCGCGCAGCCCGTCGACACGCCGGAGAGGACGAAGATCGGCGGGATGTGACGGCGCCCGGTGAACCACACGGGGATCGCCGTCGCGGACAGCAGCACGCCGGTGTAGCACGCCATGAACGCCGCCGACACGGCGAGGATGCCGACGCGGACGCGTTTGGGAAACCACCCGAACGGATTCCACGCGATGATGCCGTCGGCGCGCGCCTGATCGAGCGCGGCAAAACCGGCCACCGTCGAAAACGACACGAGCGCGTAGACGCCGACCGACATCGGCGACTTCAATTTGAAGATCCGGAGCATGTTGAGAAAGCGCTCCGGCCGGCCGAGATCCTTGACGAGCAGCGCCGAGCTCAGGAGCGAACCGGCGAGCGCCGTGTAGCGGCCGTTGCGGACGAGCTCCGCGTCGGCTTCCTCGCCGTAGAGGTCGGCGAACGCCGCCAGCGCCGCGCTCGCGGCCGCCGCGCCGCCCACGAAGAAGTACGTGACGATCTCCCAGCGCCAGTGCGCCTTGCGCAAGATGGGGTGATCGAAGTACGTCTCCTGGTCGCGCCCGAACCCGCCGTCGCCGCGCTGCATCGACGCCGCGACGGCGTCGGGTGAGAAGTTTCCGGCGGCGCTGTAGTTCGCGCCATGCGGCTGCGACGGCTTCGCGGTGTCCATCAGGCGCGCTCTCCGAAGCCGCGGAAAACGCCGATGCCGACAGCCGTCATCGCGAGCGCGGCGAGCAATCCCGCGGTGTACGCGGCCGGCTGGAACTTCGACGGCAGCACCGGTTTGGGCGGCAGGTTGAACACCTCGGGGCGGTCGGGGATCAGGAAGAACGCGTTGAGCGGCCCGACGTCGCGCGTCTCCTCGCCGTCGACGCCGTAGAGCCGCACGTCCTTGCCTTGCGCGCGAAGGTTCGCGACGCGCGCCTCGGCTTTCACGCGCAGCTCGTCGACGCGGCCGAACAGGATGGAGTCGGTGGGGCACGACTTCGCGCACGCCGGCTCCATGCCGTCCTTCTGGCGGTCGTAGCACAACGTGCACTTCTGCGCGACGCCCGCCTGCGGCTGCACCGCGACGACGCCGAACGGGCACGACGGCACGCAGTAGCCGCAGCCGTTGCACACGTCGGGCTGCACGTACACGTCGTCGAACTCGTTGCGCACGATCGCGCCCGTCGGACACGCTTCCAGACAGCCGGCGTTCGTGCAGTGCTTGCACACGTCGGACATCATCATCCAGCGCGACGCGGCGGGCACCTCACGGTCCATCTGCTCGACGAACGCCACGTGCCGCCACGTGGTCGACGACAGCCGCGACGTGTTGTCGTAAGAATTCCCGGTCAGCGCGTAGCCGTCGGACGGCAGCTGGTTCCACTGCTTGCACGCGACCTCGCACGCCTTGCAGCCGATGCACAGCGTCACGTCCGTGAAGAACCCCATGGCGGGCTCGGGGACGACGCCGTCGGGAACGCGCTCCATCAGCCTTCGCTTTCTTGGTGGTCGAGGTCGTGCCGCCGGCGCGAACCGGCCATGATCTCGCTCGCGGACGCGATCTCGTTGTCGACTTGCTCCGCGGTGCCCGATTCGACGCGGCCGCCGCGCTCCGGTTTACCGAGCGGCGTTTGTTCGTCGGCCGGCACCGGCAACCACGTCGGGCCTTCGTGCGCGGCGCCGCGGCGGCCGAGCCGCACGTTGCACGTGAACACTTTGGCTTCGTGGATGGACACGTTCGGATCCGCGACCATCGGCGGCAGCACGTTGGCCGAGTCGCCCGTCACCAAGCCCTGGTAGCCGAAATGGATCGGCATCCCGACTTGGTGCACCCACTGCTTCGGACCGATCTTGAACGGCGCGAGGCGGCCGGTGACCATCGCCTTCGCTTCGACCTCACCGCGCGCGGTCGACACCGTCACCCAGTCGCCGTTGCGGATCCCGAGCTCGACGGCGAACTCCGGCGACATCTCGCAGAACGCTTCAGGCTGCAGCTCCGCGAGCCACGAGTTCCAGCGCGTCATCGCGCCGGTGAGATGGTGCTCGGTAAGCCGGTACGTCGAGAGCACGTACGGATACTTCGGGTCGCCGATCGCGTGGTACGGGTTGTCGCGGCGGCGCCATTCCTTGAGCACCGGATTGGTTTGCTGGTGCGGGTACAGCGCGTTGGGCACCGGCGACTCGCGCGGCTCGTAGTGCGTCGGGAACGGTCCGTCGACCGTGCCTTGCACGCCGAAGATCTCCGCGACGCCGTACTCTTGCATGATGAACGGCGCGGTGCCGTCGTGCGCGTCCATCCCTTTCGCGCCGGGCTGCGCGCGGAACGACGGCGGCTTCGCGACAGGGAAGTCGGGGACGTCGTAGCCCGTCCACTTCTTCTGGTCCTCGTCCCACCAGACGTACTTCTTCGCCTCGCTCCACGGCTTGCCGTCGGGATCGGCCGACGCGCGGTTGTAGAGGTTGCGGCGGTTCGCGGGCCACGCCCACGCCCACTCGAGCGACACCCAGCCGTCGCCCGTGCGCCGGCGCGTGTTGTTCTGGCCCGGCGCCGGGAAGCAGCCCGTGTAGATCCACGCGCCGGCGGCGGTCGTGCCGTCGTCTTTCAGATCGGCGAACGTCTTCATGTGCTCGCCGGTCGCGACCACGTAGCCGTTGATCTCGCGCAGCACTTTTTCGGCGTCGGGCTCGCCGAGCGCGCGCTCGTGCGCGTCGTCGGACTCGTAGTCCCACGTCATGTCCAGGATCGGCCGGTCGATCGCGCGCGCCGAATCTTTGTACAATTTCTTCAGGCGCAGACCCAGTTGGTACGCGAGCGACAGATCGCTGCGCGCGTCGTCCGGCGGATCGACGGCTTTCTCGTGCCACTGCACGAGGCGCATCGTGTTGGTGAACGAGCCCGGTTTCTCGGCGACGCCCGCCGCCGGCATGAAGAAGATCTCGGTGGGGATCGTCGCGGGATCGACGCCTTCGCGTTTCCAGAACGCCGCGGTCTCCGTCTCGAAGAGATCCTGGCACACCATCCACTTCAGCTTGCCGAGCGCGGCGCGCTGCAGCGCGGCGTTCTGACCGCCGACCGCGGGGTTTTGTCCCCACAGGACGAGCCCTTCGACGCCGCCGTCCTTCATCGTGAAGAACAGCGGCATGTGCGAGTGGTCGCCCGTGTTTTTCGGAAGGTAGTCGAACGCCCAGCCGTTCTCCGCGGTCGCCGCGGCGCCGAACCACGCTTTCATCTGCGACACCGCGTACTTGGGCCAGTTCGACCACCAGCCGGTGGGGTTCGCCCAGTTCTTCTTCCAGTTCTCGAACGAGTCTTCGCCGCGCTCGAGCGACGGTGACTTGATGTAGCCGGGGAACAAGTCGTACAGCGTCGCGATGTCGGTGGAGCCTTGGATCGACGCGTGGCCGCGCAGCGCCATGATGCCGCCGCCCGGGCGCCCAGTGTTGCCGAGCAGCGCCTGCAGCGTCGCCGCCGCGCGGATGTTCTGCACGCCGACGGTGTGCTGCGCCCAGCCCATCGCGTAGCAGTACGTCATCGTCTTCTCGCGGCCGCTGTTCGCCACGACGAGCTTGCACAGATCGAGGAACTGGTCTTGAGGCGTGCCGCAGATGCGCTCCACCATCTCGGGCGTGTAGCGCGCGAAATGCTTGCGCATCAGGTTGAGCGCGCAGCGCGGGTGCTGCAGCGTGGGGTCTTTTTTCGCGCGCTTCGTGCCGTGCTCGGGATGGCCGCCGCTGGGCGCCGACGTGCCGCCGCCCTTCGCGTCGTCGGCGCTGCCGTTCGCCTCGCTCGCCTCGCCGGCTTTGCTTTCGTCGAGCTCGTACTTCCACGTCTTCGGATCGTACGTGCCCTTGTCGGGATCGAACCCGGAGAAGATTCCCTCGAGGTCTTCGGTGTCGGCGAAGCGCTCGTCGACGATGTAGCTCGCGTTGGTGTAGTTCAGCACGTACTCCTCGAAGTACGCGTTATTCTGAAGCACGTAGTTGATGATGCCGCCGGTGAACGCGATGTCGGTGCCGCTGCGAATCGGTAAGTACTGATCGGCCAGCGCGCTGGTGCGCGTGAAGCGCGGGTCGATGTGGATCACCTTCGCGCCGCGTTCCTTCGCCTTGGTGACGAAACGGAAACCGACGGGGTGGTTCTCGGCGAAGTTCGACCCCTGGATGATGATGAGGTCGGCGTGCTCGAGATCCATCAGGAACGTCGTCGCGCCGCCGCGGCCGTAGAGGGTGCCCAGACCGGGCACCGTCGAGCTATGTCAAATGCGGGCCTGGTTCTCGACGAAGACGACGCCCCACGACCGGAACAGCTTCGCGATGAGGTAGTTCTCTTCGTTGTCGAGCGTCGCACCCCCGAGCGATGCGATCGCGGTCGTGCGCGCGACGCGCCGGCCTTGCTCGTCGAACTCCGTGAAGGTCCGGTCGCGCGTGTCCTTGACGCGCTCGGCGATGCGGTCCATCGCCCACTCGTAGGGCACGTCGGTCCACTCGCTCGCGAACGGCGCCCGGTACTTCACGGTGGTCCAGCGGTTCGGGTTGACGTGCAGCTGGAACGTCGCCGCGCCTTTGGGGCACAATGTCCCGCCGCTGATCGGCGAGTCGGGGTTGCCCTCGATGTCGAGGATCTCGTTGCCCTTGCTGTACACCATCGTGCCGCAGCCGACCGCGCAGTACGGGCACACGCCGGGCGACTTCTTCGCGTCGGTGATCCGCGAGGTGAGGTTCTGCGAGCGCTTCGAGAGCACGTTCGGCAGGGGGCCGACGCGTTTGCCGATCGCGCTCGCGGCCCCCGCGAGGAGTGAGGTGAGGTCGATCGTGGGGCGTTTCGTGCTGGCCAAGATTTCCTCGCGGGACGGAGCGCAAGCTAGGGTCGGGACGGCTTCGCGACGGGTACGACGATCCCCGTGACTCGAGCCGTACTCTTCGACGTCGACGGAACGCTGATCGACTCCAACGACCAACACGCCCGCGCATGGGTCGCGGCGCTCGCGGAAAACGGCCATGACGTCCCGTTCGAGCGGGTGCGCCCGCTGATCGGGATGGGCGGCGACAAGGTCCTGCCGGCACTCGTCCCCGGTCTCGAAGAAGACAGCCCGGAGGGCAAGGCGATCGGCGAGGCACGCAAGCGGATCTTCAAGGAGCGCGAGCTCACGACGATCCCGCCGACGCGCGGCGCGCGCGATGTGCTCGAAGCCGTGCGGGCGCGAGGGGCGCGCGTCGTCATCGCGACGTCCGCGAAGAAGAGCGAGCTCGACGGGCTGCTCGCGCGCGGCAACCTCGGCCCCCTGGTGGACGTCGCGGCGACGGGCGACGACGCGGAAGACTCCAAGCCCGATCCCGACATCATCGGTGCGGCGCTGAAGAAGGCGAACGTCGCGGCGGCCGACGCCGTGATGGTCGGCGACACGCAGTACGACGTCGAGGCCGCGCACCGCGCGGGCGTCGCGTGCGTGGCGCTGCTGTGCGGCGGCAACGACCCGGTCACGTTGCGCGCCGCGGATGCGGTCTACGCCGACCCGGCGGCGTTGACTGCTGCGTTGGACCGGCCACCCTTCGCGTGGGCTACCGGCAGATGATGAACTCGTGCGTGTGGTCCTGGAAGATCGACCAATTGCGCTCGAGCGAGTTGCCCCCGACGTAGAACTTGGTGGCGATGTCGTTGTAGCCCGGCACGAACCAATTGGTCCACTGCCCGCTGCCGAACGTCTTGTAGCGGTAGGCGACGATGTGCCCTTTGTACGACGACGCCCGGTCGACGTTGAGGTCGAGCGTGCTCTGCCAGGACGTGCCGCCGTACGGACCGTGCTGCTCGATCGTGCAGAGCGCGGGCTGGCCGGTGAGATTGTAGATCATGGTGTCGCCCGCGGCCGCGGCAGGAGCCGTCGTGGCGGTGGAGACTGCGACTGCGGCGACCAGCGCCGCCGTGATGCCCGACGCGATGCGAGCGAAGGCTGATTGCGAACGTGTTTTCATGGTGGTCTGCGCTTTCTGGAGAGGCGGTGATGTCGCGACAACTCGTTGCCGCTCGCCCATCGTAGCGGCGCGCCTTTCAAGCCGCTTTCATCACCACGTTCATCGCCGGCCGTTCGCGCTCTCGAGCGCCGTGTCGACGGCGCCGTAGAGGTCTTTCATCAGGAACGGCTTGGTGAGGAACGCGTCCCACCCGTCGAGCGCGGCCGGCATGCGCACGCCGATGCGCACCAGCGGCGTGCCGTGCGCGCGCGCGACGAACGTTTCCGCAGGCATGCCGAGCCGGTCGGCATCGACCAGGGCTATGTCGAAGTGACCGTCGGCGATCGTGCGCAGCAGTTCTTCGCCGCCCGTCGCCACCGCGACCGCGTAGCCGTCGTCGCGCAGCGTGTGCGCGACGTAGGAGCGCGCGTCGCCGTCCACATCGAGCAGCGCGAAGCGGCGCGACGCGACCGTGCGGCGCGCGGGGCGCGCGGGGACGAACACGCGGAACGTCGAGCCCTGGCCTTCGACCGAGTCGACCCCGATCGTGCCGCCGTGCAGCTCGACGATCGTGCGCGTGAGATAGAGGCCGAAGCCGGTGCCGCCGATGCCGAGCGCGCGCGCGTTGCTGGCGCGCGCGAACCGGCCGAACAGCTTCGCGCGCTCGCCCTCGGGGATGCCGATCCCGCGGTCGCGCACGGTGAACTCCACGCCGCCCGCCCGCGCGCGCAGCGCGACTTCGACCGGCTCGCCGCCCGGCGAGTACTTGATCGCGTTGCCGACGATGTTCTCGACCACTTGGCGCAGGCGCGCCTCGTCCCCGTGGACGACGAGCGGCGCGCCCGACACGCGCAGATCGATCGGCCGGGTGACCGAGAAGACGCGCACGACGTCACGCACCAGCCCGATCATGTCGACGTCGGCGAGCACGAGCGCGAGCTCGTTCTGCTCCAGGCGCGACAGCGCGAGCGTGTCGGTCGCGAGCGAGGCGAGCCGCATCGCGCTCGACGAGATCATGCCCAGATACTGGCGCGACTCGCTGTCGAAGCGGTCGTCCTCCGCGAGCACGTCCGCGAAACCGACGATCGTCGTCAGCGGGCCCTTGAAGTCGTGCGCGAGCATCGCGATGAGGTCGTTCTTCACCTGGTTGAGCTCGACGACCGCGTCGCGCCGCGACGCGAGCTCTTTATACAGCTCGACGTTGCGCGCGGCGACGGCGAAGTACTGGCCCAGCAGCCCGAGCGCGAACACGTCGGCCGTGCCGAGCTGCGTGTCGCGCTGCACGTCGAGCACGTAGGCCGTGCCGCCGCCGGAGCCGGGCACGCGCACCGCCGCGCGGTGCTCCAGCTCGTCCAGCACGCAGACGTCGCTGCGCGACGCCAGCGCGACGAAGTCGTCGCCGGGCAGCGCGTCGTCGCGCGACGACAGGTCGGTGGTCGCCGCGAAGCCGCCGCGCGAGCGCGGCGCGTACAGCGTCGCGCGCCCGTCGACCAGCTCGTGCACGCCGGACAGCAGCGCGTCCACGAGCACCGTCGGTTCCAGCGATGCGAACAGCGTGCGCGCGATCGACGTGATCGCGGTGAGCCGTTCGTTCTGCATCGTCAGCTGCACGCCGCGCAGCACCTGCTCGGTCACGTCGCGCTGCACCACGACGTAGTGCGTCGTGCGACCGCTGTCGTCGAGCAGCGGGCGCGCCGTCGCCTCGGTGTGGTAGTACGAACCGTCGGCGCGGTACGAGATGTAGTCGATCTTTGCCGGGCGGCCCGCCATCACTTCTTCGCGCATGTGGATGAGCCGCGAGCGGTCGGTCTTCGGGCCGAAGAACTCTTCGGCGCGGTGCCCGATCACGTCTTCGGGCCGCGTCGCGCCCTTCTGGCGGACGAACGCCTCGTTCGCATACACGATCGTCGCGGGATCGCCCGGCTCGGCGCCCGGCTTCGCGAGGATGATCGGATCTTGCGCCGCCTCGATCGCCGCGGACAGCAAGTTGATGCGCTCTTGCGCGCGCTCGGTCTCGGTGAGGTCGGTCGCGACGACCAGCACGATCTCGCGGCCGCGCGTCGGCACGAGCTCGATGCGCAGCTCGATCGGATACGTAGTCGCGTCCTTGCGCCGCGCGATCGTGCGGATCGTGAGCCGCCGGCCCGGGTTCGCGCGCAGCTCCAGGAGGCGTTCCGCGAGCCGCCCTTTTTTCATCAGCGCCGGGAGCAGCTCCGCCAGCGGCAAGTGCCGCAGCTCATCGGTGGTGTAGCCGAGGTTGCGGCGCGCGGCGTCGCTGGCGAACAGCACGCGCTGCGACGCGACGTCGACGTGGTACATCTCGGTCTGCGAGCTGTCGAACAGCCGCAACAGCGTGCGGCGCGCTTCGAACTGTTCGACCACCGCGTCGCCGATCGCGATGAGCGATTCGCGCTGCGCGCGCGAGAGCACGCGCGGACGGCGGTCGAGCACGCACAGCGTCCCGACGGCGTGGCCGTCGGCCGAGCGCAGCGGATAGCCGGCGTAGAAGCGGATGCCTTCCGCGCCCGTGACGAGCGGGTTCTGCGCGAAACGGGCGTCGGTGGTCGTGTCATCGATCTCGAAGATTCCGTCGTCGACGATCGCGTGCGCGCAGAACGCGAGCTCGCGCGGCATCTCGCCCAGGTCCATGCCGAGCGCCGACTTGAACCACTGGCGGTCGCGGTCCACCAGCGAGATCAGCGAGATCGGCGCGTCGCACAACTGCGCGGCGAGCCGCGTGAACGCGTCGAACAGCGCCTCGTTCGGCGTGTCGAGGAGCTCGTACTCGTAGAGGGCGGCGAGCCGCCGCTCCTCAGACGGAGGAACCGGCGTGGGGATGGACATCGGCGATGCGCTGACGCTTCGCCTCGACGAACGCGAGGACTTCCTCCAGGGGCCGCGCGTTGAGGACCTCGGCGGCGGTCACCCAGGCCCGGCGGGCCTGTCCGACGGCGTAGGCGACGTTGTCGAGCTGAGCGACACCGTGCGCGTCGGAGTCGCAGGTGAACGTCACGCCGAACTCGCGCGCGCGCCGCGCGAGCGGGCTGGGCAGGTCGAGCCGGCTCGGCTGACCGTCGATCTCGAGCGCGGTTCCCATCCGCGCCGCGGCCGCGAAGATGGCGTCGTGATCGAAGTCGTAGCCGGCGAACGTCTCGACGTTGCGGCCCGTCGGGTGGCCGATGACGTTCACGTACGGGTTCTCGATCGCGCGCAGCAGCCGCGCCGTCATCGCGTCGCGCGACTGGTTGAACGCCGAGTGCACCGAGCCGACGACGATGTCGAGCTCGGCGAGGATGTCGTCGTCGTAATCGAGCGAGCCGTCGGCGCGAATGTCCACCTCCGCGGAGCACAGCGTGCGGATCCCGTAGCGCTCGCCCAGCGCGCGGATTTTCCGCCGCTGCTCGCGCAGGTCGGCGGGATCGAGCCCCATCGAACCGCGGCCCCACGAGTGATCGCTCAGCGAATGGTACGCATAGCCGCGCGCGGCGCACGCCGCGATCATGGCTTCGAGCGTGTCACGGCCGTCCGACCACGTGCAGTGCATGTGGAAGTCGCCCTTGAGATCCGCCATCTCGATCACGCGCGGCAGCGTGCCGTCGCGCGCCGCCTCGATCTCGCCGATCCCCAGCCGCATCTCGGGCGGGATGAACGGCATGCCGAGCGCCGCGTACACTTCTTCCTCGGTGCGGCACGTGATCGTGCGGCCGTCGGTGAGGTCGACGATGCCGTTCTCGCTGACGCGCAAGTTCTTGCGCACCGCGAGCTCGCGGAATTGGATGTTGTGCTCGCGCGAGCCGGTGAAATGCTGCAGCAGGTTGCCGTACAGATGCGCGGGCAGCACGCGCAAGTCGATCTGCAGACCGCCCGCGAGCCAGATGCTCGCTTTCGTGGGGCCTTCGGCGAGGACGGCCTCGGCGCGGTCCCACGCGGTGAACGCGGTGACGACGGACTCGGCATTCTCCGACGTGCAGATCACGTCGACGTCCCCGACGGTCGGTTCCTGGCGCCGCACGCTGCCGGCCGCGGTGAGGTCCTGCGCGTCGGTGAGCTTGCGCAGGTACGCGATCACCTCGCGCGCGACGGGCAGCGCGACGCCCAGCGGCGTGCGCTTCGAGCGGCCTTTGTACGCGAGCACGCCGCGGCGGATGTTGTCGATCGACTTCGCTCCCAAGCGCGGGATGGTGGTGAGGGCCCCGTCGTCGAGCGCGCGTTCGAGGTCGGCCAGCGACGCGATGCCGAGCCGTTCGAAGAGCTGCTGCGCGGTCTTCATCCCGACCCCTTGGACGCCGAGCAGCTCCAGCAGCGTCGACGGGTATTTGCCGCGCAGCTCTTCGAGATAGGGGTCGGTCCCCGTCTGCGCCAGCGTGACGATGCGCCCCGCGATCGTCTTACCGACGCCCGGCAGCTCGACGAGGCGCGCGGCGTCGATGCCCGCGCCCGCGCCGAGCGGCGGCGCGTTCTCCAGCGTCTCGGCTGCTCGCTCGTACGCCATGAACTTGAAGAACGGCTCGCCCGCGAACTCCATCAGGGTGCGTATCTCGCGCAAGTCTTTGGCGATCTCGCCGTTGGTCCGGGTTGCCATATCGACGAGGACTTCGTTCCACGCCCGCGTACGGCCGTCCCATGGCGCCGGTAGGTCCGTCAAGGCCGCGAGGAGCCTTTCCGTTCTGAAGGGGTCGGCAGGGTGCATCCTCGGGAGACGCTGATTTCGATTCCGCGTGTCCACGCCAGCGAACCCGCTGTAGCCGATATCGTTTTTGTTCACGGTCTCGCAGGCGACCCATTTACAACCTGGGCTGCCGATCAAAGAAATATCCCCGAGTCATGGCCATATTGGCTGGCGGGCGATGCGCCACTCGTTAGGATCTGGACGTATGCATATGAAGCATCACGTTCGGCCTGGGAGGGCCGCACGATGGCGCTCCGAGACCGCGCAACGAATCTGTTCGGCTGGTTAGAGAGTAGTGGGATTGGAGACAAGCCGCTGTTTTTCATCACGCACAGCCTTGGCGGCCTCGTCGTAAAAAAGATGCTTCAATATGCAGAGACTTACGCACTTCCGATGCTCAGCAATATAAAAGCTGTCGTATTTCTCTCGACGCCACATATCGGCGCTGGTGTTGCAGACCTTTTTGCGCGAACGGGCTTTTTAGGCCGGCCAACAGTTACGATCGACGAGCTTAGAGCCCATGATCCCGATTTGTACGAAGTAAATAATTGGTACCGGCAAAGAGTATTGGCTCTCGGCTTAGCTACCAAAGCGTACTACGAGACCCAGCCTACCAATGGCCTCTTGGTCGTCGATCGCGTGAGTGCAGACCCCGGCGTCCACGGGATTCTGCCAATTGCCGTGCTCGCAGATCATCTTTCTATCGCGCGACCTATTTCGAAGGAAGACCTTGTATATAAGGCTACCTATCAACTTATTCAGCGGTCATTGCTTGCCACAAAGGAACCCATTCGCACTTCCCACTCGACATCGGCAATGGACATAAGAGATGTAGCCCTATTGGCATTGGCAGAACGCACGAAAGCGGACCTCGCTGTCGGAAAAACGGACAGCATTCTTGACTACGTTGAACTTGCTGAACGCATTGAACGCGGTCGTCAAGGATGGACACCATGAAGGTAGTATTAACGCAGCACGCTATGCAACGATTGCTACAGAGGGGTCTCGTCGACTCCACCGTGGGGCCCGAACTGATGCTTATAATTGAGGAACTGGCGAAGTCCGGTCCCTGGAACGCGCAGGTGCATAGAATTGGCGTCACCGATTCGGATGCGCCTGACCTTGCGATTCGCGAGTTTCATACACCCCTCTACGAGTATCGCGCTGGAAACTATCGAATCGCATTCACCACGACCACCGACGAAGGCGACTCGCCGACTCTAATTATTCTAACGGTTGACCGACGACCCGAACTTCGATGATAAGGACTGGAATGCCAACACAGTCTTCCATCCGGCGACTTCGACTCGATCCGGCGATCCTCAACTTGCCGGTTGAGAAGATGCGCGACGGCTACTACTCCGACACGTACTTCAACCGCGCGCGCGAGATCCTCGAGGCGGACCGTTACCACCCGCGCGTGCGCATGCAGGTCTTCCAGCGCAACGCGGCCGTGCTGTGCGGGATCGACGAGGCGATCGCGATCCTCAAGCTGTGCAGCGGACGCCGCGGCCAAAACGGTGCGTGGGACGACGGCTGGGAGGCGCTGACGGTGAAAGCGCTGTACGACGGCGACCCCATCACGCCGTTCGAGACGGTGATGACGATCGAAGGCGACTACGCGCTGTTCGCGCACCTAGAGACGCCGTATCTCGGCGTGCTCGCGCGCCGCTCGCGCATCGCGACGAACGCGCGCGCGATCGTCGCGGCCGCCGACGGCAAGGAAGTGCTGTTCTTCCCCGCACGCTTCGACCACCATCTGGTGCAGACGGGCGACGGCTACGCCGCGTACATCTCGGGCGCGCTCGGCGTATCGACCGACGCGAACGCGGAGTGGTGGGGCTCACGCGGCATGGGGACCGTCCCGCACGCGCTGATCGCAGCGTACGGGGGCGACACGGTGCGCGCGACCGAAAAGTTCGCGCAGTACATCGACCCGGCGGTCAACGTGATCGCGCTGGTCGATTTCGACAACGACTGCGCCGGCACGGCGGTCGCGGTTGCGCGCGCGCTCGGCGACCGGTTATGGGGCGTGCGGCTCGACACCTCGGGCACGCTCGTCGACAAGAGCGTGATCCCGCAGATGGGCACGTTCCCGCCGACCGGCGTCAACGCGCAGCTCGTGCACAACGTGCGCAACGCGCTGGACGGGGAAGGGTTCAGGGGCGTGAAGATCGTCGTCAGCGGCGGCTTCGACGCCGCCCGCATTCGCAAGTTCGAGGACGAGCACGTCCCCGCCGACGCGTACGCCGTCGGCAGCGCGTTCTTCAAGGGTGCGGGCTCGTTCGACTTTACCGCCGACATCGTCGCCATCGACAACGGCGACGGCTGGAAAGAGTGCCACAAAGTCGGCCGCCCCCAACGCCCTAACCCGAGGCTAACCGTCGTCGATTAAATCGAGCATTGGCCAACACACATGAACCGATACCTCGGCAAGTGGCGGCCCTCGTCGCGCTGAGATAGCGCGGCACGTTACACCGTTGTCCGCCGTCCAGGGCGGCCAAATCGAGGGCCAACCTCGTCGGGTTGAGCGTTCAGCTTGCAATACGGCCCCAGCCCTTTTGTAGATCCCGGCTACACTTCATACCCGCGACTTCGGATTGCCGCATTTAATTGATCTATTACCGACTGGGCGAGTGCAGCGTCGACATCGAATTTCAGCGAAAACTTCACCCATTTCTTCTCGCCCGGCGTGCCTTCTAGCGCCTCGGTCTCTAGAAGAGCCTTCTTGATGCCATCTAACAGCGAAGTGCCCCAATCTCCTAATTCGTGAATGCAATCTTCTGTGAGTCGAGCAAGAGACTCCAATGCTGGTTGAAAGTCACTATCAACTCGTGTTCTGCGAATGTCTTGCGCCCAATCGATTAATCGGCGATAAAACGCTCCGAGCTGGCGCGCTACAAATACGATCCGCCGGGCATCGCCTCTAACACCGGGAGGAGCAAATGCCTCAGCGAGCTCTTGATTGACGAGCTTGCTCGCGGCATCAATCAATGCTCCGGCCTCATTTGCCTTATCGGCAACCCATCGCGGAATCGATTCAACAGAAGAAATCGATGCATGCCTGTCATACACGATCCCTAAGTCGTAAAGACGTCTTTGATCCGCCGCGGCGTCAAGTTCGAAATTCAACATCACTGCGAATAGTAGCCATTCCCATCCCCGTGGCTCTTCAATGACCAGTTGGAAAGCCTCTGCGGGCAACGATTCGAGAAATGCACGATCTGCGAATTGACTTATTTTAGCTTGTAAGGCTAAACCTCGCATCGTAAGGTAGGCAAACTGCACGCGGAGCGCAGATGTAATGTCGTCGGCGATATCAAAACCATTGACCCATGCCTTGTCGACGGATCTAATGCGATCCACCAAGTCAAAAAGGCTTGCATTATCAACGGTTGCGGAGAAGGCGCGCCGATCCGCTTCCGGCACGGCAAGGCGTGCATCCGCAAGTGTCAACACTCGCCGTTCGATGAATACATAGATCGGTATCGCTTTTGCGCGCGCAGCTAAATATTCTATGCTCGTAACTGACTTCCCGGATTTCGCCTCCACCGAGCCATAACGACTACCGATCACCAGGACGAGGATGTCGGCGTCGTGCTCAACGCGTTTCCGACAATTATCTATTGCAGCGGCGTCCGGTTCTATCGGAAATGTCGGCGATTCCGAGATTAGAACGCGATAGCCAAGGTCATCTTCAGCCATTTTCTGTATCTGGCGCCTGACTTCTCGTAAATCAAAGAACGTCGAGCTGACCATGACGCTGGGGACTCTACCGGCCACCGGCACCCTCCGATGAAACGTCACTGGCACATAAATTGGATGACGACGCATTGCGACAATACGCCGTCATCCACCGGACCGGCGAGCGAGCCGTATTTACACCGGCGCGTTTTGGGCGGCGAGCTTTTCGATGATCGCGCGGTTGAACAGGATCAGGTCGCCCGGGTTGCGCGAGGTGACCCAGTTGCCGTCTTGCACGACGGGCTGGTCGCGGTACAGGCCGCCCGCGTTGCGGATGTCGTCGGCGATCGACGCGAAGCCCGTCAGCGTGCGGCCGCGCACGACGTTTGCGGAGATCAGCACTTGCGGTCCGTGGCAGATCACGAACATCGGCTTCTTCGCCTGATCGAACTCTTTGACGAAACGCTGTACGTCTTTGTTGGTGCGGATGTGATCCGGGGATTGTCCGCCCGGGATCAGCAGCGCGTCGAAGTCGTCGGCCGTCACGTCGGCGACCAGCTCCTCCGCTTTGACGCTCTGGCCTTCGTCGAGCCCGCGCTTGCCGCGGATCTTCTGCAGCGCGCGGTCGTCGACGCCGACGATCGTCACGATCGCCCCGGACTCCTCGAGCGCACGGCGGGGCTCGATCAACTCGGACTCCTCGAACCCGTCGCCCACGAGGGCGGCGATTCGCTTACCTTCGATTTCCATAGGGGATCGGGCGTTCTCACCGCGCGCCCACCCCGCCTCTTGCTCCGCCATTGTCACCCTGAGCCTGTCGAAGGGTGCGCCGGCCAGGCTGCCTTACAGCGTGCCGCCCGTTCCCTGCACGGCAGCCCGCAGCAGGTACGCGAGCTCCACTTCCAGCTTCCCGAGCGCGTCGAGCACGGTGTCGTCGGTCAGCGCTTTGAGCACCGGGTTGCGCTTGGTCATGTCGCCCTCGGGGACCGCATGGCGCGGGTTGATCTCGCGCATGTAGATGCGCGCGTCGTACCGGATGGGGCCGTCCGGGAGAAAATAGAGCGGGTCCAGCCCGAAGGCGTAGACGCCGAGCCCCAGCAGTTCCGTCTGCTGGAGAAAGCCGATCGGACGGAGCCGCAGCGCTTTCGCCAACCGCGCGAGCGCCGGCACACCCAGCCGCGCCTCGCCGGCGGCCACGCGCTCCACCAGTGCGGGGTCCAGCTCGGCAGCGGCCGCGAGCCCGGCGAGATCGAGGTCCTTGGCGGCGGCGAGCCGCAGCAGCGCCGCGCCGAACGCCGCGCCGCCGGCGGTTCCCGAAGCGCCGTCGTAGGCGGCTGACGGAGAGTCCATCTGGGAGGGGATCGCCGGTTGCGGCGCGGACGCCTGTCGACTCATGTCGGAATCGACCGAGCAGCGGAAATCGCGCCACCTCGACGTGTGCCTCGCGGACGACGTCGCGTCACGCCTCGACGCGGGCTGGGACGCCGTACGTTTGCGCCACGAGGCCTTGCCGGAGATCGCGCTCGCCGACGTCGACGTCACGACGACGTTCCTCGGGCTCGCGCTGCGCGCGCCGCTTCTGATCTCGTCGATGACCGGCGGGACGGCGCGCGCCGCGGAGATCAACCGCCGTCTCGCGCGCGGCGCGGAGGCGGCGGGGATCGCGTTCGCGCTGGGCAGCGGGCGCGCGATGCTCGAAGACGATGCGTTGCGGCCGACGTTCGACGTGCGCGCCGTCGCGCCGGACGTCGTGCTGTTCGCGAACCTCGGCGCGGTGCAGCTCAACTACGGCGTGCGCACCGACGACGCGCGCCGGCTCGTCGACATGCTCGACGCGAACGGGCTGTATCTGCACCTCAACCCGCTGCAAGAAGCGATCCAGCCCGGCGGCGACACGAACTTCCGCGCGCTCGAACCGAAGATCGCGGCGCTGTGCGAAGCGCTCGACGTGCCGGTGATCGCGAAGAGCGTCGGCTCGGGGATCGCGCCGTCCACCGCCGCGCGGCTACTGAGCTGCGGCGTCGCGGCGATCGACGTCGCGGGCGCCGGCGGCACGTCGTGGGCGCGCGTCGAGGGGAAACGCTCGGGCGATGCCGCGCGCGAACGAATCGCCGAGGCGTTCGGCGACTGGGGCTACGCGACGCCGCGCGCCACCGCCGCGGTGCGCGCCGCGCTCCCCGCCGTTCCGCTCGTCGCGAGCGGCGGTATCCGCGACGGCGTGCACGTCGCCAAAGCGCTCGCGCTCGGCGCCGATCTCGCCGGGCTCGCGCTGCCGTTCCTGCGCGCTGCCGACGAGTCGGATGCGGCCGTGGCGGTGCTGATCGACGAGCTGGTGACCGGGCTGCGCATCGCGGTGTTCGCGAGCGGTTCGCGCACGGTCGCCGACCTGCGCGACGCGCTCGCGTAGCACGCGGCGCATTTCGTGATCCTCGCCGCGCTCGTGGCCGCCGCCGTGGCGGCGTCGCCGTCACCGTCGCCGAGCCCGTCGCCGAGCGCGCCGCCGCAGATCGGCAGCGTCACGGTGGTCAGCGGCAGCGCGCAGTCGCTGCATCGCGCGCCGCAAGCCGCGTCGGTGCTCGACGCGCGCTCGCTGCGCGCATCCACGGCGGCATCGCTCGATGCGGCGCTGCGCGCGCTGCCCGGCTTCGACCGCGACCGCAGCAACGCGCCGTTCACGAACTACGGCCAGCTGCGGCTGTCGTTCGCCGGCGCGGGCAGCGATCGCGGCGCGCTGTTCGTCGACGGCGTCCCTGCGCAGGACGGTTTCGGCGGCCAAGTCGACTGGAACGCGTTTCCGTCCGGATCGATCGCGCGGGCGGAGCTGCTGCGCGGCCCCGGCTCGGCGCTGTACGGCTCGGGCGCGATCGGCGGCGTGCTCGCGCTCACGACGCTTTCGCCCGCAAACGTTGCGACGGGTAGGTTCGACGCGAGCGCCGGCGGCATCGACCGCGGCGCGGCGTCGCTCGCCGCGACGGGGCCAGCCGGCGCGCTGCAATCGTCCGTTTTCCTCGGGACGCGGCGGCTCGCGTACGACGTGATCCCACCCGGGCAGACGTCGCACGTCGATCGCACCGCGATCAGCACCGCCGACACCGCGCACCTCCGGTTGCGCAGCACGACGGCGCACAGCACCGTCGATCTCGACGCGCTCGCCAGCGACGACGCGCAGCAGGACGGCCGCCCGAACGACGGTTTCTCGCGCTCGCTGCGCCAAGCCGCGCTGACGTGGACGCACGCGGGCGACGCGAGCGCGTCGAGCTCGATGCTCGCGGTCACCGCGTTCGCGCGCGCGACGACGCTGGTGAACCTTGCCGACAAGCCCGGCACGCCCGGCGCGCTGCTCTACACGCAGCACGTGCCGACGTCCGACGTGGGTGCGCGCGCGCGCTGGGACCGCGCGCTGCGCGACGGCACGCTCGCGCTCGTCGCCGAACGCCGCATCGTGACCGGCAACAGCGACCAGATCGCGTTCGACGGCACCGTGCAGAGCAACGTCGCGGGGACGCAGCGCCTCGACGGCGTCGCGCTGCAGCGCACCTGGGACTTCGCCCGGTTCGGCGCGATCGCCGGCGCGCGCTACGACGCGATCGACACGCACGCGCTCGGCGAGCGGCACGCCGCCGCGATCTCGCCGCGCCTTGCGCTGCGCTACGACGCGTCGGCCGCGGTCGCGCTGCGCGCGGCGTTCGGCACCGGGTTGCGCGCGCCGTATCTGAACGAGCTGGTGCGCAGCTTCCGCATCGGCACGGTGCTGCAGCAATCGAACCCGTCGCTCGTCGCAGAGCGCAGCCGCTCGACGCAACTCGGCGTCGACGTCGCGGCGCCGGCGGCGCGCTTCGCGCTCGACTATACCGGCACGCGCGTGAACAATGCGATCGGCTTTGCGACCATCGCGACGAACGTGCAGCAGCGCGCGAACTTCGGCCGCACCGCGACCGACGCGTACACCGTGGAGTACGACCGCGGCGGCGCGTGCGCGCGCGTGCGCGGCTTCGCGACGGCCCAGCACGATCGTGTCGTCGTGGGCTCCGCCGCGCAGATCGGCAAGCGGCTCGCGTACGTCCCTGACTCCGCCGCGTCGCTGAGCTTCGAGCGCACGGTGCGCGCGCTCACTGGCGCCGTCGAACTGTCGTACGCCGGCCCGACGTTCTCCGACGACCTCGAACGCCAGCCGCTCGGCAGCGCCGTGCTCGTCGGCGGCCGCCTGACGCTGCGCGCCGCGGACGGCACGGCGCTGTCGCTGGCCGTCGACAACCTCGCCGACAAAGTTTATCTCACGAGCGTCGACCGCATCGGCCCGCCCGCGTCGGTCACGCTGCGGCTGTCGGTGCCGGTGGGCGCGCGCGCCCGCGCTAGCGCGAGCCCGGGCGCGGCGTGCGGCTGACCTGCACCTCGTCGCCGCGCACGCGCACGTCGAACGGGTCGACCGATGCGTAGTCGCCCAGCGTCATCTTGCCGTCGGTGAGCTCGAACGTCCAGGCGTGCCACGGGCAGGTGACCCGCGTGCCTTCGATCCAGCCCTCGGCCAGCGGACCGCCTTGGTGGGGACAGGTGTTGTCGAGGGCATAGAACGTCCCGCCGACGTTGAACAGCGCGATCTCGCGCGAGCCGACGACGACGGCCGTCCCCGTCCCGGGCGCGACGTCGGCGACGCGCGCCACCGTCACGAAGTCGTCGTCAGCTTCCACAGCGGCACCGGTTCCGCGCCCACAGGAGGACGTCTTGCTCAAAGATTACCGCGACTGGCTGGAGTCCGAGCTCAAGCTGCTCGGAAACGCGAGCCATCACGCGTACTCGTTCGGCCAGGCCAACATGGCGAAGCGCGCGATCGAGCGGCTCGATGAGGAGCTCGCGCGCACGCTGTACGTGCCGGTCGACCGCGCGGAGGCGCGCCGCGTGCTGACCGCGCTCGGAGCGCTCGACCAGCAAACGACGAGCCTGCCGCCGGAGCTCGCAGCGCTGCGCGAAACGATCAAGGCCGCGCTCGACGAGCCACCCGAAAACCTCGCCTCGTAGCGGCGGCGTCCCGCGCCGCTCAGCGCTGGTCGCGGCCGGACGCGATGCGTTCCAGGCGCTCGATGCGCAGGCGCACGCGCGCGTGGTTGCCGTAGCCGGGCAGCGGCGTCACGGAGAAGTCCTCGCCGAGCACCGAGATCAGGAACAGCCCGCGGCCGCTCTCGCTCATGAGATCGTCGGGCAAGGCCGCGTTCACGTCGTACGCCGGACCGCGATCGATCACGTGCAGTACGGGGTCGACCGCGTTCCAATCCACTTCCACGGTGATCGGTCCCGGCGCGTGGCGCACGACGTTGCCGACGAGCTCGCCGAACACGAGCTCCGCCGCGGCGTAGTTCGCGTCGGGGACGCCGCGCGTGCGCAGGAATGCGATGAACCCGGTGCGCGCATCCTCTGCCGAGCGCGCGTCGTCCGCGCGAAATACCCACGCCGGCGTCGGCGCGGCCTGCGTGCGCGCGGGGATCGCGCCGCGCACGGCCACCGTCAGCACGGCGACGTCGTCGTTCGCGCCGCCGGCGAGCATGTGGCGCTTGATCGCCTCGGCCGGGCGGTCCGCACCAGCGATCGCGCCGCTGCGCAGCGCGGCATGCAGCCGCTGCTCGCCGCGCTCGATGTCCCGGTTCGACTCGATCAGGCCGTCAGTGAAGAACACGAGCGTCGCGCCGAGCGGCAGCGCGACGGTCTGCACGTTCGGTTTGATCGGGCCGCGCACACCGAGCGGCACGCCCACGCCGCGCAGCGCGATCACTTCGCCGTCCGACGTGCGCAGCAGCGGGCTGTGATGGCCGGCGATCGCGTACGTCAGCGTCTGCGCCGCCGGATCGAGCACGCCGACGACGGCGCTCGCGGCGGCATCGGGATAGTCGCGCGCGAGCGCTTCGTCGATCACGGCGAGCATCGAGTCGGGCTGCGACTGCTGCAGCGCGAGCACGCGCAAGCCGTGGCGGATCGACGACATGACGACGGCGGCGCGCAAGCCGCGCCCGAACACGTCGCCGATCGACACGACGACGCGCCCGTCCGGCAACACGAACGCATCGAACCAGTCGCCGCCCACTTCGACGTCGCGCTCGCTCGACGAGTACACCGCGTCGAACGCGTACCCCGCGACCTGCGGCAGCGCGACGGGCAGCAGCGCCTTCTGCACCTCGTCGGCGATGCGCTTCTCGCGGCGGTACATGTGCGCGTTCTCGATCGCCACCGCCGCGCGCCGCGCGAGCTCCTCGAACAGCGTGAGCGCGAACGCGTCGAACTCGCGCGTCTTGTGCGACCAGTGGCACACGAGGTCGCCGCGCAGCACGCCGTGCGACACGAGCGGCACCACCAGGCTCGTGCAGTAGCCCAGCTCTTCGAGCACCGGCAACCGGTCGGGCGCGATCCAGCTCGCGGCGGCGGGCTCGCGAAAGGCGGCGTCGTGCGTGAACACGCGCGGCCCGCGCTCGGCGTCGCGCTCGACGACGTATGCGTCGCGCAACTGCTCGAGCAGCGGGCGGTGCTTGGGGTCGTGGACGTCGAGCGCGGCGGTCCGCGTGACGCCGTCATCGTCGACGATGTTGATCGCAACCGCGTCGGCCAGCTCGGGGACGGTCAGTTGCACGAGCGCGTCGAGCGTGCGCTGCAGCTCGAACGACTCGGCGAACAAACGCCCGGCTTCGGAGAGCACGCGAAAGTACAGCACCGCGCGGCCGTCGCCGGCGCTCGCGGGGTCGAACGGCGGTGGGCTGATCGACGGGTCCGGCATCCGCGGTGCCTGGTACCCGCTTTGACGCGGTTCTCTCGATTTGGTATGATCCGTCGGTCGCCGTCGCGGACCCACGGAGTCTGCGGACGCGCGAGTCGAAAGGAGCTTCAGTACCCCGTGCCCCTGACCAAAGACCAAAAGTCGGACCTGTCGACCAAATACGGCCGCGGTCCCAACGACACCGGCTCGGCCGACGTCCAGATCGCCATCCTCACGGCGTCGATCAACCAGCTCACCGAGCATTTGAAGATCCACAAGAAGGATCATCACAGCCGCCGCGGCCTGCTCATGCAGGTCGGCCAGCGCCGGCGCCTGCTCGCTTACCTCCAGAACAAAGATCTCGACCGCTATCGCAAGCTGATCGCGGACCTCGGCCTGCGCCGCTAACCGAGCGCCGGCAGTACGACTCACCAGAACCGGCGAGGGAAACCTCGCCGGTTCTTTTCATGCGGAGGCCGCCTCTCGAATTTTGGCGAACTCGCGCCTGTTCAACACAAACAATCGAACAGCAAAAGAACTGAAAAACTAGGAGTACCAGTGCCAGAATCCGTCTCGCTCGAGATCGGTGGCCGTACGCTCGTCATTGAGACGGGGGAGCTTGCGAAGCAAGCCAACGGGTCCGCTCTCGTCCGCTACGGCGATCAGATCGTCGTGTTATGCGCCGCTACGGCGTCCGAAAAACCGCGTGAGGGGATCGACTTCTTCCCCCTCACCTGCGACTACGAAGAGAAGATGTACGCGGCGGGCAAGATCCCGGGCGGCTACATCAAGCGCGAAGGCCGCCCCTCCGAGCACGGCGTGCTGAGCGCGCGACAGATCGATCGCCCCATCCGCCCCCTGTTCCCCGACGGCTTCCGCAACGACATCCAGATCATCGCGACGGTCCTCTCGACCGATCCGGGTCTCGACAGCGACGTGATCGCCGTGTGCGCCGCCGGCGCAGCGCTCGCCGTGAGCGACATCCCGTTCGACAAGAACGTCGCCGCCGTCCGCATCGGACGCGATGAAGACGGTAAGTTCATCACCAACCCCACGCTCGAGCAGTATGAAACCGGCGGCATGGAAATCGTCGTCGCCGGCACGCTCGACGCGGTGATGATGGTCGATGGCGGCGCGAAGGAGATCTCCGAGGACGTGTTCCTCGACGCGGTCGCCTTCGCGCACGAAGAGATCAAGAAGATCGTCAAAGCGATCGACCAGCTCGCGAAAAAAGTAGGCAAGAAGAAGCGCGAGTACCCGCTGCTCAAGACCGACGCCGCGCTCGACGCGTGGGTGCGCAAGAATTTCCAGAAGGAAGTCGCCAAGGCGATGCGCGTGGTCGACAAGCTCGAGCGCAACGCGGCGTTCGACAAGCTGTCGCGCGAAGCGGCGCTCGCGAAACTTGGGAAAAAAGGCGATGCCGCCGTGCAGAGCCTGATCGAAGATCCCAAGAACAAAGACTTCGACAAGATCATCAAGTCCATGGAAGAGGACGAGCTCCGCACCATGGTCGTCGACGAGCAGATCCGTCCGGACGGCCGCAAGCCCGACGAGATTCGCGAAATCTGGAGCAAGGTGCACTACGTGCCGCGCGTCCACGGTTCGGGCGTGTTCACGCGCGGTCAGACGCAGGTGTTCACCGCCGCGACGCTCGGCTCGATCAGCGACCACCAGCGTTTGGACGGGATCCTCGACATCCCCAACAAGCGCTACATGCACTACTACAACTTCCCGCCGTATTCGGTCGGCGAGACGCGCCCGATGCGCGCGCCGGGACGCCGCGAGATCGGTCACGGATCGCTCGCGGAGCGCGCGCTCGTGCCGGTGCTGCCGCCGGAGGATGAGTTCCCCTACACGCTGCGCCTGATCAGCGAAGTGCTCGAATCGAACGGCTCGTCGTCGATGGCGTCGGTCTGCGGTTCCACGCTCGCGCTGCTCGATGCCGGCGTGCCGATCAAGGCGCACGTCGCGGGCGTCGCGATGGGGCTCGTGCTCAAAGGCAAGAAGCACGCGATCCTCACCGACATCCAGGGCCTCGAAGACTCGCTGGGCGAGATGGACTTCAAGGTCGCCGGCACCGAAGCCGGCATCACGGCGATCCAGATGGACATCAAGGTCGCCGGGATCACGATCGACATCATGCGCGAAGCGATGGTCGAGGCGAAGAAATCGCGTCTCTTCATCATCGGCAAGCTCAAGGAGACGATCACGGAGCCGCGGGCCGAGCTGTCGGAGTTCGCGCCGCGCATGATCGTGCTGCAGATCAGCCCCGACAAGATCAAGGACGTGATCGGACCCGGCGGCAAGGTGATCAACAAGATCGTCGCCGACACCGGCGTGAAGATCGACATCGAGAACGACGGCCGCGTGTTCATCGCCGGTCCCGACGCCGCGGGCGCCGAGAAGGCGAAGAACATGGTCGAAGCGCTCACCAAAGAAGTGAAGATCGGCGAACAGTACCTCGGTACCGTCACGCGCTTGATGAACTTCGGCGCGTTCGTCGCGTTCTTGCCGGGCAAAGAAGGCCTCGTCCACATCTCGCAGCTCGCCGCGGATCGCGTCGAGCGCGTCGAGGACGTGGTCAAGCCCGGCGACCAGATCATGGTCAAGGTGATCGAAGTCGACTCGCAAGGCCGCATCAACCTCAGCCGCAAGGCGGTTCTCGGCGGCGGCGCCGCGGAGACCACGAGCGGTACGGGCGGCGGCGACCACGGCGGCGGCTCGCGCGGCAACGGCGCTCCGCCGCGCCGCGAGTTCACCCCGCGCACCGGCCCGCCGAGCGGCGGCGGTGGTGGCGGCGAAGGCGGCGGCGACCGCGGGCCGCGCCGGCGCCGTCCGCGCCCCGGCGGCGGCGGCTCGGCCGAGTAAGCCTCCAAGCCCGAAGGGAACCGGCAGAGAGCCCGTCGCAAGACGGGCTCTCGCCATGTTCGGCCTTCGCACGCTCGCACTCGTCGCGATCGCGTCCCTCGCGCTCACCGGCGCGGCACGCCGTCCGGCGACCGTGTTCGACCTCTCCGACCGCGTCGGCAAAATCGCGCCGCCGGTGGTGCTCACGTCGAGCGACGGGAGCGCGCTCGCGTTCGACGCGCTGCGCGGCAAGCCGACGTACGTGTTCTTGTTCGCGGGCTGGTGCACGCCGTGCCGCGACGCGCTGCCGTTCGTGCGCGGCGCGTACGCAAAGTTCGGCGACCGGGTGCGCTTCGTCGGCGTGGACGTGCTCGAAGACGACGCCGCGGCGCGGACCGCGGTGAAGAACGCCGCGCTGCCGTTTCCGGTCGCAATCTATCCAGTCGATCAGCTCGACGCCGTGATATCGCCGGACCTGCAATTGCGCGCCGGCACCAAGTATCGCATCCCCGCAGATTTCTTGCTCGACGCGAACGGCGTCGTGCGCTACGCGTGGCACGGTCTGTCCGTGAACGACAGCGGCGATCCCGTCGACGTGCTGCCGTCGTATCTCGCCAAGCTCGGCATCGAATGACGTGACGCGGCCGTCGTGGTCGATTCGTCCGAAGGGTGAACGCGACGCCGACACCGTCGCAGCGCTGCTCGGGGAGATCGCGCGCGAGGGCCGGTGGATCGCGACGGAGTGGCCGTTCGACGTGGGCGAGCGAGCGCGCGAGATGCGCGACGCGCTGCTGCGCCGCTGGTGCGTCGGCTGGGTCGCGACCGACGGACGCGACCTCGTCGGCGACCTCACCGTGTTCGACATCGAGCGCGAAGAGCCGGAGCTCGGCATGCTCGTCGCCGCAACGCACCGCCGCCGCGGGATCGGCCGCGCGCTGCTGGCGTGCGCGTTCGACTGGGCGCACGCGAACGGCAAGCCGGCGCTGCGTCTGCGCGTGTTCCCCGACAACGATCCGGCGCGCGAGCTCTATCGCGCCAGCGGGTTCGTCGACGCCGAGCTGCAGCGCGAAGCGATCCCGCGTCGCGACGGCACGTCGCTCGACGCGATGGTCATGCGCCGCTCGACCGCGCAGCGGTAACGCGCGGCGCTCGCGCCGCTCGGCGAAACTATGTGCGCCGCCGCGTCGCGTTGCGCCGCGCCGGTCGGCCGCTCCCGGATCTCGTCTCTACCGCGAACAACGAGCGCAAGACGTCGGACCCGGCCAGCAGCGTTTCCGCTTGGCGGCGACGCGCCAGCGCGTCGTGTTCCTCGTAGAGCCTTTGCTTTGCGACTTGCTCCGGCGTCACAAACGGCCGGGGCCGGTCTTGGAACTCGGCGATGCCGTGAGCGAATTCCCGTGCGCACACGTCCGGTGGTGGGCCGCCGCCGACCGGTCCTTGGATGAACTGAACCCCTCCTCCGAAATTGCGCGCCTGGAACCATTGGTTCGTGATGTCGAAGTACGTGATATATCCGAGGGGAGGTATGGAGAGCGGCCCCGGAAGAGCGGCATGATGCGCGAACGGTCCGCTGGATCCTGAAACCTTATAGTACGCCGGCGTCACGAAGTCGGCGACGAGCGCGCCGTTCTCCATCTGGTAAGGAACGCCCTGAACGGGGTCGCAAACCTCCGCTATGTACGTAACCTGCTCGCCGGCGTGTTCCGGATCGATCGACGGCGCCAGAAACGGCCGGTTGCAGCTCGGATCCGCCAACATTTCAAGCGCCTCGTGGCTCGTCGTCACGGTCCACTTGTCGTCGAGCTTGACGTTCGCCATCGGCAGTCCGCCGCTCGGGTTCTTGTGGACACCCTCATTGGGACCGTCGAATATCCGCGATATGAAGATGGGCGCGGCACCGCGACCCACGTCGGCGATGTTCGAGACGGCCGCGACGGCGGCTCCGACGTTCCAAAACGGCGCGAAATCCCGCATGATCTGGACTTGGAGCGTCGCCGCGAAACGGGACAGCATCTCCATCGGGACTTCCGTGCTGACGAGCGTGATGTTATGTACGTCCATGACCGACTCCGAGCAGCACGTTGCGAATCAGCATCCGGGTACGGCTCCGAACCAGGGGTTCTTGTCGACGTCCAGATCCTGCAGCGGCCCAACCTTGGCGTCCTTGCGGGTGCGTAGGATTGCTGTGAACGTCGGAAGCCAACTGCGCCGCGCGACATCGCATGACACGTCTCGGCGCCTGTCCGCCGCGGCGGTCGCCTCCGCGGTCCCGAGCGCCGCGATGCAATCCTTCGCCGCGAGATTGAGGACGCACGAGTTCGCGAGTGAGTTCAGGTCGATGCTGCCGGAGCCGGCCGCCGTGAAGGAGGCCGCTACCGGGAACGGCGGGGGGCGACCGAGGATCGAATCATCCAAGGCACGCGCCAAGACGTACAGGAGATGGGCGCGCAGCGCATCGTCGTCGACGTGGGAACCGACCCGCAGGTCGAGGATCTGCTGCGACAGCGGAGGCGCACTGATCGCGTCGGCGAGGTCGGTGAGATCAATCCGCTCGTCACGTGCCTTGACGTCCTCGCCGCTGGTCTTCTTGAACCCCGGCATCAAAGCATAGGCTTGGTCGACGACGGCGAAGTCACCGGTGCACGGGTCCTTCTTCGGTGGCGCCTGACCGCTCTGCGGCCCCGTTTGACCGGAAGGCGGATTGGTGCCGGGAGTCGTCGACGGTGTGCCGCTACTCGCCGGAGCGGGCGATGCCGGCGGCAGTCGAAATCCGCCGGGCGGCAGCGTCGGTTCCGCGAAAGCCGCGAATCGCACCATCGCCACGGCGTTCGGCTCGCGCGCCATCGACGAGCCCGACGTCCCGCCCGGCGCGCCACTCTGCGGCGGCTGTTTCGGATTCGACGCCGCCGGCGTTGGCGTCGGCTGTGCGAAGATGAACGCGTTCCAGCAGCCACGCAAGTTCTCGTACCGCTTGCGCGCGTCTGCGAAGATCTTGCCGCCGCATGTAGGCCGGCTGCTGAGTTTGGCGATGTCGTTCGCCAACCTCGCTCTCACGGTGCGCATCGAGTCGGGAGGCGGCGGCATCGGCGACATCGGCGGGCACGGTTTCTGTGCGGCGGCCTGCGAGTTTGCGCCGGGGGGAGCAGTCGGCGTCGGCGTGGCGGCCGGAGTGGCGTTCACCAACTCGGGCGGCAGCGGCTTCCAGTCGATGACCCCGTCGGCCGCGCGTCCCGTCGTATCCGCCTTCTTGTTGTCGATGCCGAGTTTCGCGAGATAGTACAGGAGCGCCGCGCCGGCCGCTATCTCCGAGGTCCACGTATTTCCGTTCGGCTTTGCGACCCCGTCGAATCGGGTGGCGGCGACGACGATCGCCACCGCAAGAAAAGCACAGATCCAACGTTGCAATGACAGCATGCCAGCCTCCCGCTACCGCAAGGCGTTCGCTTGAAATACTAACCTTCACGACCAATGGCCCGGTTCCCTGCGTCAACTTCGTGAACTTCTCCCGGCGCGATCAGCTAGGCGAGCTGAGCCTGCGAAGGAAGCCTGCGAGCTGCTCGCGCTCGTGCGGCGACAGCGCGCCCGCGAACGCGTCCTCGCTCGCGTGCACGAGCGGCGTCGCGCGCTCGAGCAGCGCGCGGCCCTCGGCGGTCAGCGCGGGCAGCACGGTGCGGCGGTCGCCCGGGTGCGGATCGCGGCGGACGAGCCCGCGGCGCTCGAGCTGGTCGACCAGCCGGACCATGGTTGAGCGGTCGGCGCCCAGCGCGTCGGCCACCTCGCCCTGGCCGATCCCGGGCCGCGCCTCGATCATCGCCAGCACGCCGAAGAGCGTGGGCGTGAGGCCCGTCTCTTTGAGGTGCCGGCCGAAGGCGGCGAAGGCGCGGAGCTGCGCGCGCCGGAGATGGTAGCCGAGCAGCCCGTCGAGGCGGGAGCGATTCATTGACCTCGCCAATGATTTGACACGTCAATCATCTTCGCGCTATCCTCCCAACCACGCCTTCCGTCCCGCGGAGCCGACTTGCCGCCCAGCCTGGACCGAGATCAGTATCTGACCCGTCACGACGCGTGCGACCCGAGCGCGCTGCGCGGTCTCACGTGCCGGAGCGTGCTCGCCACGACAGCGTCGCGCGCGGCCGGCGCGCCGGCGTACGCCGATGGCGCCCTGCGGCTGACGTGGCGTGACGTCGCGAGCCGCGTCGATGCGTTGGCCTCGGAGCTCGAACGCGCGGGCATCGGTACAGGCGACGTCGTCGGGCTGCACCTCCCGAACAGCGCCGCGTTCGCGCTCGCCCACTTCGCGCTCGCGGAAATAGGCGCGGTCGCGCTGCCGCTGCACATGCCGTACGGCGCATCGGAGCTACAGCAGTTGCTCGCGCTCACCGGCGCGGTCGCGTGCGTCGTCGTGTGCGGTGACGGCGAGATCAAGCTCGCGCCGTTGCGCGCGACGCTGCCGTCGCTTCGTGCGGTCGTCGCCGCGGATCTCGGCGCCGCGTCGTTCTCCGTCGACGGCAGCGTGCGCGCACCGCGCGCGCGACCGGCGGCGATCGAGCCCGATGCGCCGTTCTGCGTCGTGCCGACCAGCGGTACCGAATCGGCCGCGCCCAAGCTCTGCATGCACTCGCACGACGGGCTGCTGTCGAACGCGCTGGCGTTCGTCGACGAATGCGGCGCGAGCGGCGACGACGTCGTGATCGCGGCCAGCGGCTACACGCACCTGTTCGGGTTACTGGCGCTGCACGTGAGCTTGATCGCCGGCGCGACGCTGGTCGCGCTGCGCAAGTTCGACGCGCACGAGTTTCTCGCGCTCGCCGCCGCCGAGCGCGCGACGCGCGCCTGGGCCGTGCCCGCGCAGCTCGTCGACCTGCTCGCCGCCGCGCGCGCCGCGGACCACGCGTACGCGCTGCGCGAGATTCGCACGGCGGGTGCGGCGATCGGCGGCGAGCTCGTGCGCGCGCTGCGCGCCGCGTTCGGCGCGGACGTGACGGTGCACTGGGGGATGAGCGAGATCGGCGGAGGCATCACGACGTTCGGTCGCGATCTGAGCGCGTCGCCCTCAGCGCTCGGCACGCCGATCGCCAGCGCCGAGGTGCGCATCGCGCGCGACGACGGCAGCGAGGCGATCGCCGATGAGGTGGGTGAGCTGTGGTACCGGCGCGCCGACATGTTCCGCGGCTACTACAACGCGGCCGAGGTGACGGCGAGCGCGATCGCGCGCGACGGTTGGCTGCGCACTGGCGACCTCGCCGCGCGCGACGCGAACGGCGTCTTCCACTTTCACGGCCGCGCGAAAGATCTCGTGAACCGCGGCGGCTTCAAGATCGGTGCCGCGGAGATCGAGGCGCACCTGCACGGGCTGGAGGTGCTGCGCCGCTCCGCGGTGGTCGCCGTGCCGGACGCGCGGCTCGGCGAGCGCGCGTGTCTGGTCGCCGAGCTGCACGACGGCGCGGTGCTGTCGCTCGGCGACGTCGCGGCGCACCTCGCCGCGCGCGGCGTCGCGAAGTTCAAGTGGCCCGAGCACTTGCTGATCGTCGACGCGCTGCCGATGACGGCGACGAACAAGATCGCCAAGAACGCGGTGCGCACGCTTGCTGCGCAGGCGATTGCCGCGCGCGAGCGCGTCGTTGCGGAGTCGCCGGCGTGAGCGCGCTGACCGGGCGCGTCGCGCTGGTCACCGGCGGCGCGCGGGGCATCGGCGCGGCGATCGTCACCGAGCTCGTCGCGCAGGGCGCGCGGGTCGTCGTCATCGACGACGGCAGCGGGATCGACGGGCGCGACGCCGATCCGTCGGTCGTCGAGACGTTCGCCGCCACGTTCGCGGACGACGTCGCGCCGGTGGCGCGCAGCATCGCCGAGCCCAGCGTCGCCGACGACGCGGTGGCGCTCGCAGTCGAACGCTTCGGCGGCCTCGACATCGTGGTGAACTGCGCGGCGATCTTGCGCGACGCGTTCGTGTTCAAGGCCGCGCTCGCCGACTACGAGCAGGTGCTGCGCGTCAACCTGACCGGCGCGTTCGCGACGATCCGCGCCGCGTCGCCGCTGCTGCGCGACAACGCGAAGAGCGGCCGGGGCGGAACGTCATACCGCTGGGGCCGCATCGTGAACGTCGTGTCCACCGCGGCGCTGTACGGCAACTACGGCCAAGCGGCGTACGCGAGCGCGAAAGGTGGGCTCGTCGCGCTGACGCGCGTCACCGCGCTGGACCTCGCGCGCGCCGGCATCACGGCGAACGCCGTCGCACCGTTCGCCGCGACGCGCGTGACCGATTCGATCGTGCCGCAGACCGACGCGCAAGCCGCATATAAAGCCGCCGCGCTATCGGTCCCCGCCGCGCCGGTCGCGCGCTTCATCGCGTACCTGTGCTCGGAACGCGCGCAAGACGTCACGGGCCAGCTGTTCGGCGTGCGCGGGCGCGAGGCGTTTCTGTTCTCGCAGCCGCGCCCCGTCGCGCGCGAGACGCTCCCCGCCGCAGCATCGCTCGACGACGTCGCCGCCGCCGTCGATTCGCTCGCACCGTCGTTCACCGCGCTCGAGACCGACCTCGACGCGTTCGCCACCCCGCCGATCGTCTGAGGAGAAGTCTCGTGGACACCGCCACCGTCATCGTGAAGACCGTCGCCGAGTTGGCGAGCGCGCCCGCCGAGTACCGCGAGGCCGCGGAGAAGATCGTGCGCTCGCACGCGATCAACGAGCTGTACGGTGCGCAGGTGTTCGACGAGCCGGCGGTCGCGTTCGCGCCGACGCCGTACTGGAAGTGGCTGACATGCCGCGTCGCGATGGAGGAGTACGGCCATCACCAGCGCTTCTTCCGGCTCGGCGTGAAGATGGGGATCCCGCAAGACGCGATGATCCCGCACAAGACCGACAAGCGTCCGCTCTCGATCTTCGAGTTTCCGCTGCGCTCGTGGACCGAGTTTTGCGTGATCAAGCTGCTCGCGGACATGGCGGAGATCATCCAAGTTGAGGATCTCATGGAGTGCACGTTCCACCCGCTGCGCGACGAGGCCGCGAAGACGATGCCCGAAGAGAAGTTCCACGCCGGCTTCGGCGTGCGCGCGTGCACCGAGCTGTGCGCGACCGACCAAGGCCGCGTCGAGGTGCAGGCGGCGATCGACGCGCTGTTCCCCGGGATGCCGGCGTTCTTCGGCGCGAGCCACTCGAAGAACAACGCGATCTTTCGCAAGTGGGGCCTCAAGCAGCGCACGAACGAAGCGATGCGCGCTGACTACGTCGAGCGCGCGCGCGGCATCGTCGGCAAGCTCGGTCTGCGGCTGCCCGCGACAGCCTGATGCCGTTCGACCGCGCGATCGTCGAAGCGTACTCGCAGGGGATCGCGCGCGGGCGCTGGTTCGCGCTCGTCGGACTACCGTTCTCGGACGACGAAGAGCGCGCGCTGGCGCCGCTTGCCCCGCGGATCGCGCGCGTGCTCACCTGGGATGAAGCACGTCGCGCCGCCGACGATCCGCACGCGAACGCCGCGTACGACGCCGACACCGCCGAGGTGCGCGCGCTCAAGGAGCGCGCATGCAACGCCGTGACGGCCGACGCGCTGCTGACGGCGATGTCGGCGGTCGTCGACCGCGGGCTCGAGACGTTCTTTCGCGCCGCCGCCGCGGCCGCGCGCCGCGCCGGCGTCGACGACGAAACAACGGTGCGCGTCGCCGCGGGCGCCGTCGCCGAAGCGGTCTATCGCGGCGCGCTCGCCGCCGCCGTGGACGGCCCGGAACACCGCTTGGCGCGCAACGCAGCGCTGTACGAGACCGGCCGCTGGCCGCTGGCGCGAATCGGCGACACACTCCACGTGTTCTGACGCGCCAGTCCCACAGCGTTGAATCAGGCCGCAACGCTCATGCATTTGTACGCCGCCGACGAGCCCATCCGGACGACGATTACCAGTTTGGACCCGCGCTGAAGGATTGACCGGGACCTCCCCAGCTACCCCAAGCACGATTCTCACATCGTGCATCGCGGGAAAAAATGACATGACGACAACGCCGGATCAGCAGCACGGCGCAGCGCCGCCTCCTTCAGGAGCCTTTCCGTTCATTTTCACGGACGAGTCCGGCGTCGTTTCTACCGCCGCGACCCAGCCATTCTACGGCGTCGGAATGCTCAAAGTCTCCGATGCGGGGCGTTGGTCCGACGCCCTCAATCTCATGCTGGACCGATACGTAACAACGCAGGCCAAGGCAGGGTCGCGAAAAGCGCGCACCGCCTATGAGTTCAAATTCAGCGCGATGACCACGGGCTCACGAGCTTTTTACGAAGCGCTCATCGATTATTTCGTCCAACAGCCCGACGGCTATTTCTGCGCCTTGGTCGTCGACAAGCGCGGTACCGGAATCGCTCCGGCCACGGCAGGTGGCTCGACATGGGACGCGCTGATTGCGTATTCGATGAACTTGATCCGGCGCAATATCGCCACCGGTGAAAAGGCTATCCTGATTTCCGACTACTACCAAAAGCCGCGAAAGCACCCGAAATTCTACGAACGCGAGCTCATTTCGGCACTGGGCGGCGCCATACTCAACGCGACTATGATGGATTCAGGGGCTTCGATAATGTTGCAACTCGTGGACGTGCTACTCGGCGCGGTCATGTACCATTTCAAACTACCGGCCATGATTGCGATCGATGCCGATAAGCGAGCAGTTGCCGACCGCCTTTCCGCGGCATACGGCATCCCGACGCTAGGTGCGGCGATCACAAAAACAGCGCCGAATTACTTTAGCGTGTGGCCATTCCGGCCTCGCGTAGCGGTTGTAACGACGGCCGCGGGAAGCCCATGAAAAAGCGAAAGCCGGCTGATCACTCAGTGAACACCGGCCCTCGCTCAGAATCATAGCACCGCGTCCGTCGCAGTGTCAATAAACCTCGAACAAGCGTTCGGCAGAACCACCTTGTCGACGCCTCAGAGGCCTCGTCATCCCGGAGCGCCTATTCACATAGGCAACACGCCCGCTCGCTGTACCCGCCGGAGTGCCCACAATGGGCGCAGGTTCTGCCAAGTTTCTCCGGATTGCTTCCTGCTTGCCATTCATGGTCGCCGCGCTTGATGTACCGTCAGGCGCTGCGCCCGTCTCGGTGCCGGGTCTGCTGCGCAACGTCACGCCGAGCGCGTTGACGACGCGCTTCGAGCAGTGCATGAAGGTCGCCGCGGCGCGCAACGCCGGCACCGCGAACACCGGGGCGCAACCGCAACCGCCGGGCGCGGTTGCGCCCGCCGCGACGCCGGCCGTGCCCAGCGCGGCGGAATGCCTCGCGAATCTGGGCTTCGCCGGCCGGCCCGGGTTGCGCGAGCAGACCACGCTGTGCCTGAGCCAGCAGGGCGTGGTGCGCACGATCTGTTTGAACCGCGTGTTCGCGTCGCTGGCGCCGGGCAGCG
>DASZBS010000034.1:0-5817 GCA_035943995.1 Candidatus Elarobacter sp.
CCGGAGCGGGCGTCGCGGCCGGCGCGACGGCCAAGGCGATCGACGACGACAACGCGCTATTGGGAACCGACGCGGTGATGCGCACGGGCTGCGCCGACGCGGCGCCGTTATACGCGAGCATGACGGACGTGGCAGGCGACGTCACCGTTGCGGTCGACAGCGTCGTGGCACCGCTCGGGTCGTCGAGCCGTAGCGCCAGCGGCGTTGCGTACGGATCGCTACCGACGATGGCGAAGCCCGCGGCATCGCGCGCCGTCACGGACATCGGCACTTGCGCCGGGGTGCCGGTGGTGAGCGAGCTCTGCGGGGCCGCGATGGTGACCGACGCGACGATCCCGCCGAAGACGATCCGCACGGCGTTCTGCGTGCCCACCACGATCGACGTCGTCGTGCTCCCCGTGGCGAGCGCGTTGCCGGTTCCGTTCTGGCCGTCGAACAGCGTCGCGGAGATCGTTTGCATGCCGGGCGGTGCGACGAACGCGCCGGTGCACTGGCCGGGGCACGGAAATGCTTGCTGCGCGCCGGCGACGCCGATCGTGACGGACTGCATCCCGCGCGAGACGTACTTCGGCGAGCGCCGCACGGAGCTGGTCTGAGAGATCGCGATGGAGAACGCGACGTCGACGGGGGCCGAAGGTGCCGCCGCGGACGTCGACTGCGGTGCCGGGAGCACCGAGGCCGAGCTGCCGCCACCGCCGCCGCCGCACGCGCTGAGCGAAACCATCAAGAGAAGACAAGGCAATGCCCGGAGCGGTGCCGTTGGCGACGCGCACATGAAAGCGATCTCCCGGATCGGCGAGCGTACGAGCACGATCCGCGCTCTAAGAAGGCGAATTCGGCACGTTCTACGCGGTCGTACGGGGCGGCTCAAAACAGCTGCCCCGCTCTTTAGTATCGGCCGGGCGGGGCCGGTTTTGAGCCGCCTGGTATGCTGTGACAGTGCGCATCCTCCACGCGGCACCGTTCGCGACCCCGAGCCCCGGCGGGTTCATCCCGCTGATCGAGCAGCTCGCGCGCAGCGTGCGCGCGCGCGGCGACGAGCTCGCGTTCGTGACGTTGCGTATCGCCGAGGTACCGTGGCACCGCGCGCTGCGCGACGCGGGCGCAACGCTGCACCTGGTCGACGACGTGCGCGGCGCGATCGCGTTCGCACGGCGCTGGCGCGCCGACGTGACGCACGTCCATTTCTACGCCTGGGAGCCGGCGTTCACCGTCGGGATGTGGACCACGCGCACCACGCTCTTCTGGCATGCGCATTCCACCACGCTGCGCGCCGGGCGGGCGCGGCGCACGCTGCGCGACACGATCAAGTACCGCGCGATCGGAAGCCGCGTCGAACGCTTCGTCGCGGTCGCGGACGCGATCGCCGCCGAGATCGCCGCGCTCGGCGCACCGCGCGAGCGCATCGTGGTGGTGCCGAACGAGATCGATGCGCTGCGCTTTCGTCCGCCGTCCGGCGCGGAGCGCAAGCGCGCGCGCGCCGCGCTGAACCTCGACGGGCCGGTGATCTTGTTCTTCGGCCGCGATCCGTATCTCAAAGGCGCCGACGTCCTCGCCGCGGCGCTACCGGAATTGGGCCCAGTCACCGTGCTGACCGTCGCCACCGACGAACCCACGCGCGCGGCGCTCGGCGAGCACGCGCACGTCGTGGCCGTCGAGCGCGTCGACGACGTGGTCCCGCTTCTGTGGGCGGCCGATGCGATCGCGATCCCGAGCCGCGGCGAGGGGATGAGCTTCGTTCAGCGCGAGGCGCGGTTCACCGGGCTGCCGGCCGCCGCGAGCGATCTGCCGGCGCTGCGCGAGGGCGCCGCCGGCGCGACGACGGCGTTCTTCCCCGTCGGCGACGCCGCACAGCTCGCGCGCGCGCTGCGCGCGACGCTCGCGGTGCTGCGCGCCGTCGATGCGCCGCCCGTCGCCGACAACGGCCTCGAACGCTGGGCGGACCGCATCCTCGCGCTGTACGAGCCTACGCGCGCTCGTTTGCGGACGGCTGTGCGCTGACGCGCGCCGCGCGCTGCGCCCGGCGGCGCTCGGCGCGCCGGCGGAACACGCGCACGATGCGCGAGAGGTATCGCAGGTCGGTGTAGGTGCGCTTCGCGTCGAGCGCGATCGTGCCGTTGCAGAACGAGAGCGTGTGCAAGCCGTCGGGATACGGCCACGCCGGGTTCGCCTCGAGCCGGCGCACGCGCGTCTCGCGATAGGTGTCCGGCGTCAGCTCGTCGACGCGCGCGATCGTGATCGCGCCGCCGTAGGTGCGCGAGCAGTCCTGACCCGAGCGATATAGAACGCCGTCGACGTCGAACGGCGTGCCCGCGGGGCGAGCGCTTTCTACGTCGACGACGATCGGGTTGAGCGCGTGTGCGGCCCACGGCCCGCGCGGGCTCGGCGCGTGGTACGCGAACAGCGTGTCCGTCGCGCCGTACGAGTAGCGCGTGCAAAACGCCCACCACCGGCCTCCGTGCGCGAACACGGTCATGTCGACGCCGTCGAACGCCGGGAAGAGCGCCGTCTCCCGTTCCCACACGTCGGGGAAGCGCACGCAGCGGTAGAGCGCGACCTCGTTCCCCGCCGCGTTCTCGGGCATGAGATACAGCGTGCCGTCGATCTCGAGCGGGTGCGGAAAGCTCAGGTGCGTCGCGAGGTCGAGGATGCGGTGCGTGGCGACGACGCGGTCGCCGGCGCCGAGCACGAGCGCGTCGATCACGCCGCGGTCGCGGTGGTAGTCGTACTGCTCGACGAACAGCGCGCGCACGCCGTCGCGCTCGACGAGAAACGGGTCCGCGACGAACGTCCGCGCCGGCGGATCGTCGAGCCACCGCACGTCGAGCTCCTTGCCCGCGAGGACGTCACGCGCCGTGCCGTCCGCCAAGCCGGCGTTCCAGCGGTCGACCACGACGAGCGAGCGCGCGAGCAGCGCGATCGCGCGCAGCCGCACGAACGCCGGAAACATCGCGCGCCGCGCGCCGCGCATAGGCGCGGCGGCGGGCGGTTGCGGCGCCGGCTCCGCAGCGGTTCGCGCTCCGCGCGCCGCGGCGGCGGCGACGATCGCCGGCCAGCTCGCGATCTGCGCGAGGATCATGCGCAGCGTCGCCGGATACGAGCCGGCGATCGCGCACTGCCCGCGGCGCAGCACCGACCACGCCGTCGCGTCGCGCCGCAGCAACGCGATGGTCACCACGCGGTCGCCGTCCATCACCTCGCGCGCGAACGGCAGCGTCGCGTCGTTGCTGCGGCCGAGCTGAAACGACCACACGCCGGAACGCGCCTGCAGCCGCGAATCGCCGGCGAGGTCGAGGATCGCGTCCGATTCGCCCGCGTCCGCCGCATCGATCGCGATCTCGACCGGTGCGACCACCGCGCCCGCGACCCGCGCGGTGAAGCGCCCTAGCGGATGCGCCGCGACGCCGTCGCAGCGGAACACGCGCACGTCGACGCCCGGCACGCGCCGCAGCGCGTCGACGGCGTCCCGCTGCCAGCGCGGGATGCGCGGCGCGGGCACGGCGACGCCGACGATCACGACGCGGGGATGGAGCCGCGCGAACGCACCATCCGCGGGCGGCGCGCCGGCGCCGCGACCGCGACGGGACCGCGCGCGGCCTGCGGTTCGAGCACCGCGATCGTCCGCAGCTGCGCGATGCCGATGACGATGACCCACAGGAACTTGTAGACGGTGATGTCGATGAACATCGACGCCACGCCCAGGCCCACCAGCGCCGCGGTGAACGCGACCTTCATCGGGAAGAGCTCGCTGCCGCGCTCGATCGTGCGCAGCAGCGAGAACGACGACAGGTACGCGGCGGTCACCAAGATCGCTCCGATGATGCCGAGCTCGACGAGCGCGACCAGCAGCGTGTTGTGCGGCGGGCGGCCCCAGCCGTTGAAGTAGCGCGGCGCCACGCGCAGCAGAAACGCGTCGTACGCGTCCTCCGCGCCACCGACGCCCCAGCCGATGACGGGGTGGACCGCCCACGCCGCAATGTCGGTGCGCCAGATCCCCGTGCGGCCGGCGCCGCCGGTTGCGAACGCGTCGGTCATGCGCGCCATGATCGCGGGCACGAACGCGAACGCCGCCGCCGCGGCCGCGGCAAGCACGCCGGCGCCGAGCAGGCGGCGGCGCGAGAACAGGATGAGGACGAGCCCCATCGCGAGGCACGCGAGCATCGCTTCGCGCGACAGGCTGATCAGCACGCCCTCCGCGAGGATCGCGACCGCGGCGAGCAGCGCCAGCGCGCGCGGGATGCTGCGCGTGTGGGTGAGCCAGACGATCGCGATCGCCATCGGCCCGATCAGCGCGTTCGCGAACTGGTTGGGGTCGATTCGCCGGCCGCCGATGTTGATCATCAGGCGCCCGTATTCGCCGGTCTCCGGCGACGATACCGGGGCACCGTGCATCATGACGATGCCGTACAGCGCGCCCATCACGCCGCCCACCACGATGCACGCACATACCGCGCGCATCTGCGCGCGGTCGATCGGCGCGATGCAAAACACCGCGTACATCAGCACGTACGACACGATGGCCTCGACGCTGACCGTCGCGTTCCCGAGCGACGTCGTCCACATCAGGCTCACCAGAACCAGCGCCAGATACGGCAGCGCGAAGTACAGCGGCAGCGGCGGTCGCACGATCCGGCGCCCGCGCACGATCGCGACCAGCACGAACGCGATGGCGGCGATGCCGAGGAACTTCGTGACCGTGCCCGCGCTGCCGAGCGACAACAGCCCGTCGAACGGGATCAGCACGACGTAGACGCCGTACGGAAACAGGTACGGCGCGCGCAGCGCTACCAGCACCAGCGGGCCGGCGGCGATCAGCGCCAAGACCGCCGCGAGCCGCACGAAGTCACCCGTTCCGATGAAGTCCGCGACCACCAGGAGCACGAGCGCGAGAACCGCGGCGCCGATCGCAAACCGCACGCGGCGCTCGGCAAAGTCGATCATGCGCCTGCCGCGGCCGCCGAAACCCTCGCCGATTCGGCGCGCTTGCGCCCCAGCTGGTACACCCGGAAACCGGCGTCGAGCCAGCGCTGCGGCGGGAAGAACGCGCGCGTGTCCACCAGCTGCGCCCGTCGGCACAGCGGCGCGAGCGCGACCGGATCGATCTCGCGAAACGCGTCGTGGCCGACCATCAGCACGATCGCGTCGCTGCCGCGCACGGCGTCCTCCAGCGACGCCGCCAACTCGCCGTGGTAGCGCGACGCGACCGGATCGAACACGGTCGTCGCGTAACCGCGCTCGCGCAGCAATTCTTCGACCCGCTCGGTCGGCGACTCGCGCGTGTCGTCGACGTTCGCCTTGTACGCGGCGCCGAGGAGCGCGATGCGCGCGCCTTGCGGCGCCGGCACGAACTCTGCGACGCGGCGCACGACGACGTGCGGCATGCGCTCGTTGATGCGCCGGGACGTCTGGATCAGTTCCGTGCCGAAGGGGTTGGCGTTGGAGAGGAAGTGCGGATCGATCGGGATGCAGTGGCCGCCGACGCCGGGCCCGGGGCTCAGAATGTTCACGCGCGGGTGGTGGTTCGCCAGCGCGATCGTCTCGAGCGCGTCCACGCCGAGCTCTTCGGCCAGCAGCGCCAGCTCGTTGGCGAAGGCGATGTTGACGTCGCGGTACGTGTTCTCGACGACCTTCACCAGCTCGGCGGTCGTGTTGTCGGTGACGAACAGCGGGCCTTGCACGAACGACGCGTAGAGCTCGCGTGCAGCTTCGGCGTCGCCGTCCTTGCGGCCGCCGATGACGCGCGCGTTGCCGCGCAGCTCTTCGACGATCGCGCCCGGGATGACGCGCTCGGGGCAGTGCGCGATCGCGACCGTGTCC
>DASZBS010000035.1:0-9242 GCA_035943995.1 Candidatus Elarobacter sp.
GGGCAACGTGATCGGTGATTTCGAGCCGTGCGGCGTGCAGCCCAGCTGCCTCGCGCGCTTCGAGGAGCTCGGCGTGCCGTACGACATGTCGACGTTCCAGCTGACGTCGATCGCGCGCAAGGAGCCGACGTGGCTGCGGTAGCGCCGATGGCGATCCTGTTCGGCGTCATCGCGGCGATCGGGCTGGTGTGCGCGTCGTACTGGGAGCCGATCTCCGCGCGCTTCGAGAAGTTCGGGACGCGTTTTGCCGTCGACCTCGACGCCGCCGGCATGCGGATGGCGCCGCAGCACTTCGTGTTCGTGCTCGCAGGCGTCGCGCTCGTGCTGTGGATCGGGCTGCTCGCGTTCTTCCACCCGTCGTTCGTCGTCGCGGCGCTGCTGCTGGTCGCGTGCGCAGGGCTGACGCTGCTCTTCGGCCGGTCGCACCTGCGCGGCAAGCGCCGCAAGCGCATCGCCACGTTTCAAGATCAGCTCGAAGGCGCGTTGCGCACGCTGGCGGGCGGCGTTCGCGTCGGCCTCGGGATCCGCCAAGCGCTCGTGCTCACCAGCGAGCAGAGCCGCGAGCCGGTCAAGACCGAGTTCATGCGCGTCGTCGGCTTGAGCAACCTCGGCTGGAGCATCCTGGACGCGTTCGATCAAATGGCGGCGCGCATGACGAACACGGAGACCGCAGTGCTCGCGCGCGTCATCCGCGTGCAAGCGCAAACCGGCGGCGACCTCGGCTCGGTGCTCGACGGCCTCGCGGGCACGATCCGCGACCGCCGCCGCCTGCGCCGGCGGGTCAAGGCGATCACCGCGCAAGGCCGTGCCACGGCGTGGCTGCTGGGACTGCTGCCGCTCGCGATCGGGGGGTTCGTCGCGACGCAGGACGAGCTGCGCGACGCGATGATCGGCACGCTGGTGGGGCAGATCTTCCTGGCCATCGCATTCGGTCTCGACGGGCTGGCGATCTTTTCGCTGATGCGCATCACGAAGATCGATCCATGATCGCCGTTTCGCCGTTCGCCGTCGCCGGGTGCGGGGCGATCTCCGCGTTCCTCATCGTCTTCTCGGCGTTTCCCGCGCGCAGCCCCATGGCCGCACGGCTCAAGAAGCTCGAGCGCGTCAGCGAGAAATCGGTATCGCAGCGCATCTTCGTCATCGACCAGATCGTGAGCAAGGAGCGCCACTCGCGCATGCAGCAGCGCCTCGTCGAGGCGGGCTGGTACGGCGTGACGCCGCTCGCGATGATGCTGCGCACGATCGGCGCGCTGGGGATCGGCGTCGTCACCGCGCTGATGCTCACGCTCTTCTTCAACAGCAACCTGCTGGCGATCGTCACCGGTGTGTTCGTCGCGCTGCTCGGCTGGCGCTTTCCGAGCATCATGCTGTCGCGCGCGCTCAAGGCCCGCAAAGAGAGCATCCAGCGCGCGCTGCCGGATTTCTTGGACCTGCTGTCCACCACGGTGCAAGCGGGTCTCGCGCTCAACGCCGCGCTCGTGCAAGCCGCGGACTCGACGACGGGCCCGCTCAAGGAAGAGCTCGACTCGATGCTCTCGGAGGTGCGGCTCGGCCGCCCGCGCACCGACGCGTTCAACGCGATGGCCGACCGCGTGAACGAGGACTCGACGACGACGATGGTCACCGCGATCGTCCAAGCGGAGAAGCTCGGCTCGAACTTGAGCGACGTCCTGCAAGAGCTCGCCAAGGAAACGCGCGACCGGCGCTGGTTCCGAGCGGAAGAAAAAGCCGCCCAACTGCCGATCAAGATGATACTGCCCATGGCGCTCTTCATGATCCCGTCGCTGTACCTGATGATCTTCGGCCCCGTCATCGCGCGCCTGGCGACCCACCGGTGATCGCCGCGCTGACGGTCGGGCTCGCCGCGCTGCTGTTCGGCGCCGCGGCCTGGGGCGGAACGCTCGTCGCCGCGGCGCTCTGCGCGGACCGTGCGCCGTACGACGACGGCCCGGCGCCCGTGGCGTTCGCGCGCTGGCCGTTCGCGCTCGCGGGCGCGTGCATCGGCATCGCGCTGGCCGCGCACGGCGAGTCGCCCGAACGGCTCGCGCTGCTCGCGTTCGTGATGCTGGCGCTGGCCGGCTGCTGCGCCGCCGACTTGGCGTGCGGCGTGCTGCCCGATCCGCTCACGCTGATCCCGCTGGCGGTCGTCGCCGGCACCGGCGCGGTGGCGCACGACTGGGCACCGCTGGTGAGCGCAACGCTGGTGTTCGCGCCGTTCGCGCTCGCCGCGACGATGTCGCGCGGCCGCGGCATGGGCTGGGGCGACGCGAAGCTCGCGGCGCTCGGCGGCGCGCTGCTCGGCGCGCGCGAGGCCGCGTTCGCGTTCATGCTGGCCGCCGTCGCCGCGGCCGTCATCGCGCGCCGCACCACGGGCGCGCGCCGCCCGATCGCTTTCGGTCCCTATCTCGCGGCGGCGATCGTCGCGATGCTCCCGCTGGTGAGGAACATCTAAACCGTGCCGCTACTCCGCAACAGTACCACCGGAACGATCGTCGCGACGCGCATCGATCGCCTGTCCTCGTTCTTGCACCGCGCCGTCGGGTTGCTGGCACGAACCACGATCCGCCCGGACGAAGGCGTGTGGATCACGTCGTGCCGCGCCATCCACACCATCGGGATGCGGGTAGCGATCGACGTGATCTTCGTCGACGCGGACGGTCACGTGATCCGCGTGGAGTCAAACGTCCACCCGAACCGGTTGGCGCTGAGCTGCCCGGGTGCGCGCGGCGTCGTCGAGTTGGGCGGCGGCGCGCTGCGCGACATCGACGTGCTCCCCGGAGACCGCCTGGAACTAGTCTGACTCCCAGGGCTGCGCCCTGGTCCGAAAATGGAAGTAAAGTCAGTGCGCGGCGGCGACGACCGTTCGCACGACGGTCTCTTCGCCGCCGTTGCGCGCGTAGTGCAGCGCGACGAAATACGTCGTCGTCGCCGTCGCGGCAGGTAGCGGCAGCGCCGCGCTCGTCGCGCCGGGCGCGACGGACGTCTCGGCGAGCGTCCCGCCGCTTTCGTCCTGCAGTTCCACTTGCATCGGGCTCGAGCTCGCGGCCACGTGCAGCCGCAGCGAGCGCCCCGCGATCGCGCGGCCGACGATCGCGATCGTACCGCCCGACGTGCGCGGCGACATCGCGTCGATCGGCGTGACGGCTTCGGGCGCGTCGGCGGCCGACGTCCCCGGCGACGCTTGTGCGTCGGGCGATGCGGACGGCTGCGGCAGCACGCTCGCCGGGATCGCCACGCTCGCATCGGCGACCGTCGCGCCGCGGTGCACGGTGATGCGCGCCGTCATCGGCTGCGTCTGATATGCGGGCGGCACCGCGAGGCGGTTCGTGCCGACGTGCGCGAACGGCGCCGACGCGACGACCTTGCCGGCCGCGTCGAGCAATGCGATCGTGCCGCGCTCGCCGATCGCGAGATACGAAGCGAGGATCGTGTCGCCGGTGGCACCGGGATCGCGCCGCGCGGAGAACGACGTCACGCGCGCGACGGCGGCGGGAACGATGACCGGGTCGGGCGCTGCGACCGCGAACGACGCGGTGCGCGACACGGCACCGAGCGGACCGTGCACCGTCAGCGCGACGGAGACGCGATGCGCCGCCGCCGATGCGGGCAGTGCGAACGCGATCTCGCCGTTGCGGCGCGCCAGCGTTCCGGCGGCAAGCACGTGACCGTCGTCGGACGACGCCGCGTAGTCCACCGGACCGTCGCCACCGGCCGCGTACGGCAAGTGCACGTGCGTCCCGGCGACCGCGTGCGCCGGCGCCGCGAGCATCGGATCGCGCGGCAGCGCGAGCGCCACCAGCCCGCCGCACATCGCGACGGCACCGGCCGCCGTTAGCGCAGCGCCGGCTTTCCACGGGCGAATGCCGGGGCGCGACGGCGGCACGGGCGCGTCGACGCGCACGAGCACGTTCTCGGAGCGAATCTCGAGGAACATCGAGCGGTACGCGCCGGCCCGCGGCGCGATAACCGCAAGCCGCGCCGACCCGATCGAACCGGGCGCGACGGCGACGCCGCCGAGATCGGTGATCTCGCCGTTGCGCGCCACGCCGAGGAGTCGCCCGGTGACGTCCACATCGGTCGACGCCAAACGAATCGCGTACCAGCTCGACCGTTTGCGGCGGTCGACGCGCTCGACGCGGACGTCCGCGGCGACGCCGCCCGCCGCGAACTGGACGACGTTGCTCCCGGCGCGCGCGAGATTGCCGGGCTCGTAGCGCGCGATCGCGTTCATGCCGTCGCGACGGGTTCGACGGCGATCGAGCTCAAGGCGTTGCGGCGCGACTCGGCGGTGTTGCACGACAGCAGCGCGCGCGCCGCATCGCGCGCGATGTCGAGGTCGCCGGTCGCGGCGTGCAGCTCGGTGACGCGCGTCAGCACCTCGACGTGCAGCTTCTCGAACTCGCGCGCGCGCTGCTCCAGACACGGCTCGGACGCTTCGGACGCGAGCAGCCGGTCGACGTAGATGCGCTGCGCGAGGCGGTAGTGGTGCTTCGCGCCCTCGACCGAACCGCGTGCTTCGTCCAATCGCGCCTGCTCAACGTGATCGACGAAGCGGTGCACGTCGATCGCCACGGTGCGCGCGTTGATGCGCACCTCGCCGGTGGTCTCGAAGTAGCGCTCCGGATCGACCGCCGGCCCGACGTCCGCGATCGCGCGCCGGATGCGGCTCAGCGTCGTGCGCAGACCGGGTGCCGCGATGGTGCGGTTGATCCCCGGCCAAAACGCGTCGAGCAGCTCGTCGCGGCTGGTCCGGCACTCGGGCGCCAGCGCGACGTAGGTGAACACTTGCTGATCGCGCCGCCGCGAGAACGCCACGGCCTGGCCTGCGATCTCGCAGCGAAAGCGCCCGAACACGTTGACGAACATCATCGGCGTGACGGCGGCGGTCACGTGCGGCGCGACCGCCGGGCGCGCGAGCCGGTTGAGGATCCGGTACGGTCGCAAGCCGCTGCGCGTGCGCACGATCGGCAGCCCTTGCTGCTCGAGTTCTTCCGCTTCCGATTGCGAGCCGGCCCACCCGTCGCCGAGCGCGCTGCAGAACGCCGCCAGCGCGGTGGGTTCGTAGCACCCTTCCTGTTCCACCAGCTCGAGCAGCAGGTGCCCGTTGCGCTCGCGCCAGCGCGCGAACGCGTCGCTGAGCGTGCGCCCGGATTCGGCGGCGTCGCGCACCAGCCACTGCGTCGCAAGCGCCCAGCCTTCGGTGTCGTGCAGCATCTGCGCGACGTCCTGAACGTCGTGCGGCACGCCCATCTGCGCCGCCAGCGCCTCGGTCTCCGCCGTGTCGAATGCGAGCAACGCGGGATCGCACGCGACGGCAAGTCCGCGCGCGACGAGCGCATGCCCCTGCAGCCGCCGGCGCGAACGCGCGACGAGCACGAGCCGCGCCTCGATCGACCCATCGGTGATGTCGTCGAGCAGCGCGCGATAGCCGCGCGGATCCGCGCGGTCGACGTCGTCCAGCACGATCTCGGCGAAGCCGCCACCGCGCGCGACGATGCCGCGCAGCGTCGCGGCGTCCGCGCCGTTCGGAACGCGCACGTACCCGGTGGAACCGCCCCGCGCATCGGCGTACTGCTGCACGGCGCACGTCTTGCCCGACCCCAGCGGCGCGCAGACGATGCGCACGGACGCGCTCTGCGTGTCCGTGAACCAGGCGGCAAGCCGCGGCCGCTCGATGCGATCGCGAGCGGTCCGCGGGCGGGAACGGAAATACGGCTTCAGATCATCCATACCGATACTCGGACGCCCGCCCACTAGACTGATCATCGGCCGAAACCGCCGACCGGATGAGGGTCTTCCTAGCGCTCGCTTGCCCGATGTGTCGAACATCACCAACCCGGCGCCCCGGCCTACGGCCTGATCGGCCCCCGTCGGCCTCACCTACAGGCTGATCGCCCCGGCATATCCCGTCAGCTCGACGTACCCGGCCCCGAGCACCCGCCCGCTCCCGGTATCCCGAACGTCGACGGCCCCCTCCCAATACGAAATACCACCGGACGTCCCAACGAGCTCCTGATCGAGCACAACCGGCACGAGCATGACATCGACCCGCCCAGCCCCGACCCGAACCCGCCACCCACTGGGATACACCGCCCCTGTATGCGGACTGACCCAAACCCCAACCCGGTCGACGACAACCGCATCCCGCCCAAGATACCGCACACCGCCCCGCGCATCGACCAACGACCCACTGGACTCGCCCGCAACCGACCCATCCTTCATCCGCAACCGATAGCTCATGATCTCGCGCCGATCATCGAGCTGCAAAGAAAACCAATCCCACCCAACCTGATTCGACTGCAGCTCGTCCGACCCGAACTCATGATCCATCCAAGAAACACCACTGACGTGCAACACCCGCCCGCCATACCGCAACGCCCCGCTCGTCCGCAACCGCGTCATCGAATAATAATGCGAAGCACACGTCACACACCCAGCCTTGAGCGAAACCCCGCGATGCCCATGCACGGCAGGCGCCTTCTCCGCAACCTGCACGAGCGACACCCCAACCCGCTCGGACTCAGCACGCAAAACAAAAGGCGAATTCCCCCGCAACGTCCACCCATCAGCCGCAACATCTAACGCCCGCGCAGACCCCCGCCCCATCCCAAGCGCCTCCCTCGCAAACCGCTCATCATAAACAAACCGCTTACCGCGCTCATCGGTAAGCGCAAGATGCACGGGATAAACCTGATTCCCACGCCACCCCGACTGCCCGCGCCCCGGCCGCGGATCCCCAGGCCGCAACCCATACCGAAAAAACGTCAGCTCATACCCAAACCGCCGCCCATCGTCGGCCCGCAAATGCCCGGTATAATACCACCACTCACTCTGAAACCCAAAATGCGCAGCATGATCCCGCGGAAATTCAAACGTCCACGGCAAGCGAGCATTGAGAAACCCCAGAGAAGTGCGCTTGGGCAACCCCTTCCGCGTACCGGGCAACTCCACAGTCCCGCCACCACCCCCACCCTCGTCGCGAACGCCCGCCCCAATCGCGCCAAGCGGTGCGGCGTGCACGTCGTTGCGGGGCACTACGAGGGCGAGCGAAGCCAGGATGGCGAGAGCGAGCCCGAGTGTAGCGAGAGCTCGCGCAGGATGCGCAAGCCGAGCGGCCCCGCAACGACGTGCGCGCCGCACCGCTGCCCCAATCGCAACAAAGAGCATCACTCCGTCCGCACCGCCTCCGCAGTACGAATCCGAGCAGCCACCCCAGCCGGATACACCCCGGCCACCACCGCAGCAACAACCACCAGCAACACCGTCTCGAGCAAAAACACCCAAGGCACATGCAACTCGATGAGCCACCCAAACGCCTGCCGATTGATAACAAAGATCAACAGCAAAGCCAACAGCATCCCAACACCAACCCCCATGACCCCGCCGAGCAACCCGATCCCAGCGGCCTCGGTCAGAACCGCCGCCCGAACCCCACCAGTCGTCACCCCGAGATACCGCAACAACCCAAACTCCGCACGCCGCTCCAACACTAGCGCAAACAACGTAGAAACCACCCCCAACACCGCGATCGTAATCGCAATGACGTCCAACGCATACGTAATGGAAAACGTCCGGTCGAAGACCTGCACGACGAGATCCCGCAGCTCCCGATTGGTCTCGACATCGATCCGCAACGGCGCCACCGCGCGCACCACCGCCGACCGCAGCCGCGTGAGATCGGCGCCCGGCACCGCGTACACGGCGACCGAATTGACCGAGTCGTCGTGAAAGAGCCGGCGGTACGTGCGCACGTCGAGCAGCACGATCCCGGCGTCCGACGAGTAGTCGTTGTACACGGCCGCGACCGTGAACGGCGTCGGCCCCGAAGGCGTCGGCAGCACGATGCGGTCGCCGCGCGTGACGCCGAACTTGGTCGCGAACGGTTCCGACACGAGCACGTTCGTCGTCCCGGTGAGCGCGCGCGCGAGCGCCGCCGGATCGCCGCCCCCGAGCACGCGCAGGTGCTGGTGCGTGGCGACGGTGGAGAGGTCGGTCACGCCGAGGTTCGTCAACCGGCCGCGGAACGGCAGCTCGAGCCCGCGAAACGTGTCGACCGCCGCGACGCCGGCCAGCGCGGCGATGCGCGCCGCGACGCCGGGCGAGAAGCGCGCGTCGGCGGACGCGTCCGCGAGCCCGAGCGGGCGCACGAACAGGTCGGCGCGCAGCGTCTCGTCGGCCCACGCGACGATCGTCGTGCGAAACGATGAGACGAGCACCGCGACCGACACCATCATCCCGATCGCGATCATCAGCGACGCGACGGCGACGGCCGTGCGCAGCGGCGCGCCGGCGAGGTTCGCGGCGGCGATGCCGAGCGTGGGGCGCCGCGCGGCGAACGTCGTGCCGGCGTGCGCGAGCGCGCTGACCGCGAGCGGCGCGCACAGCGAGCCGCCGAAGATGATCAGCAGCCCGGCCGCGTAGCCGAACACGGGGACGCCGTCGAGCGCGGGCGCGCGCGTGCACAGCAGCGCGAGCAACAGCAATCCCAGACCGGCGAGCGCTGCACGCGGCGCGAAGCGCGGACGGCGGCGCTCGAAGCCTTGCGCGCGCATCGTGATCGCCGGCGGCGTCGACGCCGCGTCGAACGCGGGGAACGCCGCCGCGACGACCGCCGCGAGCACGCCCAGCACGAACGCTTTCACGAACAGCACCGGATCGTACGCGACCGCGTCGGCGTGCGAGCCGACGTACAGCGTGTCGACGGTGCGCGACACGGCGGCAACGGAGAACCGCGCGAGCAACGCACCCACGCCGAGCCCGAGCAGCGAGCCCAGCACGCCGACGAGCGCGCCTTCCCCGACGAACGTGCGAAAAACGGCGCCGCGCGTCGCGCCGAGCGCGCGCACGGTGCCGACCTCGGGCCGGCGCTGCACGACCGAGATCGCGACGGTGTTGTAGATCAGGTACATCCCGACGAGCAGCGCGACGTACGCGAGCGCTTCGAGGTTGAGCCGAAAGCTCTGCAGCATGCGCTCGATCTCGTCCGTGCGCGTCTTGGGCCGGATCGCGCGGGCGCCGGGCGGGATCGCCGCGGCGACGGCGCGTTCGACCGCCACGAGCCGCGCCGGGTCGACCACGAGATCGATCCGGTCCAACAGCCCCAGCTTGCCGAACAGCTCCTGCGCCGTCGCGACGTCGACGAAGACGACGCTGGAGTCGATGCCGACCGTGCCGCGCGGGATGATCCCCGCGACGCGCAGCGTGACGTCGCGGTCGCCCGCGAGCGCGTGCACGGTTTCCCC
>DASZBS010000036.1:0-34018 GCA_035943995.1 Candidatus Elarobacter sp.
CGGTGAACTTCAAGATGCTGCCGAACTCGTGCTGCACGTGCGACACGTACGCGGGCCGCGCGTACGGCGACACGACGATCAGCGGCACGCGAAAACCGAGCTCGTACGCGTTGAACTGCTGCGGCTTCACGTGGTCGTACCAGCCTCCCCAGTCGTCCCACGTGATGAAGATCGCCGTGTTGCTCCAGTACGGGCTCGCGCCGATCGCGTTCACCACCGACGCGACCCACGCCGGCCCAGTCCCGTCCGTCGACTTCGCGTGGTCGGACGCGGCCGCGGTGGGGATCACCCACGACACCTGCGCGAGCTTGCCGCTCTGCACGTCGCTGATGATGTTCGTGTTGGGCACGCTAACGTTCGCGTAGTCGGGGCCGTTGCGAATGTGCTGGATCGCGTCGGGCGCATACCACAAGCCGGCGCCGATGCGCGGCTGGTAGTAACGCCAGCTCACCCCGTGCGCGTCGAGCAGATCGAATAGCACGGGATGTTCGAAGCACGGGGCGGCGCGCTGCGACTCATCGCCGGTTGCCGGATCGATCAGCGCGACCGTCGTGCCTGACGGCGCGTCACAGCCCGCCGTCGTGTTGGTCGAGCCCGGCACGTCGGGATTCTCCGCGGCGAGCAGCGGGCTCGACGTCGACGCCAGCGACGTCCCGCTCACGATGTACTGGTGCGCGGGGAAGCTGGGCCCTTCGTTGGTCTGGAACATCCGATCCGCGAACGCGTATTGCTGCGCCACTTGCCAGTACGGCTGCGTCTCGCTCTGCGGCACGTAGCCGTACGCGCGCACGTTCGGCGCGGGACACGTGGTGCACGCGCTGCTGCCCACGCGGTCGAACCCGTTCATCGCGCCGCCCGCGTACTCGGTGGTGAAGCCGTGGTGGCTGTGGTCGAGATCGTACGGCGCCGCGATGTCGACCGGCTGCAGCGCCACCGTCTGGCCGCTCGAGTTCTGACCGCTCTGCACGGTGTCCGCGCCGGGAAATCCGTTGAACAGGTTGTCGACGGTGCGGTTCTCTTGAAAGATGATCACGACGTGCTTGATGACGCGCGGCGCGGGGCTACCGGTCGGCAGCGGCGTCGGTGTGGCGCCCGGCGGCGGCGGGCCCGGCGACGAACCGCCGCCGCCGCCGCAACCGGCGAGCACGAGCGTCCATGCGAGTACGGGGACGATGAGCTTCATGCGGATGTCCTCGGAACGAATGCGTGCCCTTCGAACGCAACCGTTCCCTCGACCCGCGCGCAACCCGGTCGCGGGCGCGCGAAATTAAGCCCGCTCTCACGTTACGTTCAGCCCGGCGGCCGCGGTACCGCGCTAGCTCTTCGAGTTGCGATCGCCCGCGGCGTCGGCCTCCTTGCGGCACGCGTACTCGCCGTTCTTCGTGTTGCCGTAGAAGTGCGTGCCCTTCTCGTGGTAGATCTTGCTGCGCGTATTGAGCCACACGACTTGATCGCTCGTGCAATGCGCTTGCGCTGACGCTTCGTCGTTGAAGCCGGGCGGGTTGACGCTGCCGCTCACGGGGACGCTGGTCGCGACCGCTCCCGCCCGCACGGGCGCGGCGGCCGACGGTGTTTGTACCGTCGTGGTAGACGTGCTCGACTGGGTGTCTTTGTGGCTGCAGCTCGCGGCGACGACGAGGAGCGCAACGGCGCAGATGCGTCGGATCATGTGGACCTCCTTTGCGCTCCGTGTATCGCCGGGCAACCCGAGCGTTCCTGGCTCCGACGACGCCTGACACCCCGGCGCCCCTGGCGGCGTCTAACCCTGCGGTGGATGATCTCACGTCCGTCGTGGCGAGCCTTCGCGAGAGCGAAGAGTTCCTGCGACGGTTGCTTGCCAGTTCCGACGACTGCATCAAACTGCTCGACCTCGACGGCCGGCTGCAGTTCATCAGCGCCAACGGGCAGGCCGTGCTCGGAATCGAGGATGTCGCGCCGTACATCGGCGCCGATTGGACCGAGTGGTGGGGCGCCGACCGCGATCTCGCGGTGGCCGCGATCGGTCAGGCGCGCGCTGGCGGCCGCGGCCAGTTCGAAGTGTTCGCCCGGACGATGGACGGCACGCCGAAATGGTGGAACGTCGTCGTCACGCCGATCCTCGGTGCCGGCGGCGCGCCGGAGCGGCTGCTGGCGTCGTCGCGCGACATCACGAGCCGCCGCCGCGACGCCGAAGCGCTCGCGCGCAGCGAAGCGTCGCTGCACGCCCTCACGCACTCGCTGCCCGGAGTGGTTTGGAGCGCCGCCGCGGACGGCACGGTCGACTACGTCAACCAGGCGTGGCTCGACTACACCGGGCTGTCGCACGAAGACGCGCTCGCGAAGAGCTGGGCTCCCCTCGTGCATCCTGACGATCGTGCGGCGACGGTCGGCGCGTGGGCGGCGTCGGTGCGCGAGCGTCGCGTGCACGAGCACGAGTACCGCCTGCGCCGCGCATCCGACGGCGTCTATCGCTGGCACGTCAGCCGCGCGGTGCCGGTGCTCGACGATCACGGCGACATCGTGAAGTGGTACGGCACGACGACCGACATCGATGCGGCGAAGCGGCTCTACGAGCACGAACGGCGCGTCGCGACGCGTTTGCAGGCCGCGTCGCTTCCGCGCGGGCTGCCGGCGTGCGATGCGCTGCAATTCGACGCCGTCTACGTACCGGGCAGCCGCGAGGCCGAGATCGGCGGCGACTGGTACGACGCGTTCGCGCTGGCGGACGGCCGCATCGCGCTCTCGGTCGGCGACGTGATGGGCAGCGGTTTGGACGCCGCGGTGACGATGGGAAAAGTGCGTCAGGCGATGCGCGCGGCCGCGCTGCTCGACGCGGACCCGCTCACGATGCTGCACGTCGCCGACGCGACGTTCCGCATGGACGACGCCGCCGGCCTCGCAACGGCGCTCGCCGCCGTGATCGATCCCGTGGCGATGACGATGCGCTACGCCTGCGCCGGGCATTATCCGCCGCTCGTGCGCGACCGGGCCGGCGCCGTGCGCGAGCTACCCGTCGACCCCGGCTTGCCGCTGGGGCTGCGCGGCGCCGGCGGCTCGCGCATGGACACGCTCGAGCTCGCCGACGGCGAGCTGATCGTGCTCTACACCGACGGCCTCATCGAGTCGACCCGCGACGCGCACGAAGGCGAGCGGCGTTTGCATGCCGCGTTGCGCGCCGCGCACGCGGGCGATCCCCGGCCGGCACAATCGATCCACGACGCGGTGCTGGCCGGCGGCTCGCGTGACGACGTCGCGATCCTGGCGATCCGCATCGGCACCGCTCACGCGTCGGCCAGCGACCACACCACCCAGAACATCGCGCTGAGCGCCGCAACGGCCGTCACGGTATAGAGCGGCCAGCGGGCGCGCGAACGCAGCTGCGTGCCGGCGAAGAGCGCCGTCGCGGCGCCGATCGCCGGCGCGAGGATGTACAAGCCGAAATACCACGCTTGGCGCACCGGCAGCGGCGACGTGTTCGACACGTTGAACGCGGCGAAGAACGCGTCGACGAGCAGCGCCGGCCCGGTGATCCCGGTCGCCGCGCGCAACGCGCCGGCGCCGATCGCCAGCGTCGCGGGCGCGGTGAGAACAATCGCGGCGACGAGCGCGAGACGGGAGCCGGATTTCATCGGACGAGCCCTCGGGTACGACTGCCTAGCTTATCCTTTGTATCGCAAAGTTATGCGGCTGTCAACCGCGCGCGTCAGGCCTCGGCGAGCTGCCTCATCGCCTCCGCGCGGTCGCTGCAGAACGGCGCGCCCGAGAGCGATCCCGCACCGGTGATCCAGCCCGGGTTCACGCGCGGCACCACGATGGCGAACGGCGTCCCGTGCCGCATGCGGCGCCGCAAGAACAGCACGAGATCCATGGCGATCATGCCGTCGATCGACCGCACCTCCGCGAGATCGACGATCAGCGGCGCGTTCGACCGGCGCGCGTGCTCGATGCGTTCGGAGATCGCGCCGAAGTGCTCCGGCGTCAAGTCGCCTTCCAGCACCAGCATCTCGGGGACCGCGAAATCGTCGCCCACACGGCCTACTACGGCTTCGTACGCCGCGTCTCCGCCGTCAGTGGATGAAGAACAGCCCGGCGATGCCGAGCGCGTAGATGGCGAGCACCAGCAGCGAGTCGATCCCGGCGCCCAGCAGCATCTTCTTCGAGCGCAGGATCACGCCGACGACGTAGACCGCGGTGAGCAGTGCGCCGAGCGCGGTCAAGTAGAGATCCGGCCCCTGCGCGTCGGGCAGCAGCGGCTGATTGCTCAACAGCGTGCCCAACAGGAAGAGCACCGGCAAAAACGCGTTGCCCGCGATGATGTCGCTCATCGCCAGCTCATAGCGCCCGGCGCGCACGGCGGAGAGCCCGGTCGTGAGCTCCGGCAGCGCGGTGACCGCCGCGAGAATCGTCGCGCCGAAGATGACGCCTTGCATGTGGAAACGCGTCGCGACGACGTCGCTGCTGAGCGCGAGCGCGACGCCGCACCCGAGCGTGACGAGCGCGGCGAGCGCGAAGAGCGCGAACACGTGCGAGATCGGCCGGCGCTGCGGCGCGACCAGCGCCGACGTCTCGGCGATCTCTTCGCGCGCAATGCGCCAGCCCTGATGGTCTTCGTGGCGCTGGATCAGGAACAAACTGGCGATCCACGCCAGCAGGATGGCGATCTCGGCGGGCGTCGTGCGCGCGATGACCAAGTCGCGCGGCGAGAGCGCACCCAGGATGCACAGCATCAGGATCGCGATGAGGACGAGGCCTTCGAGCGCGATCGTCAGCGAGGGCACGAGCGACGACAGCGGCACCTTCGAGCGCAGCCCGGGCCCGTCGAGCAGCACCAGCACGACGGTCTGGATGGCGATCCCGCCGAGGATGTTGCCGACGGCGAGCGGGAGGTTGTGGCTGTAGACGCAGCCGACGATGATCGCGACCTCGGGCAAGTTCGTCGCGATGGCGAGAAAGACGGCGCCGCCCATCCCCTCGCCCCAACCGAAGTGCGCGTCGATGGCGTCCGTCGTCGCCGCCAGGATGCCGCCGGCCCACCAGATCAGCACGCCGGCGGCGATGAAGATCCCGATGATCACCGGCGTCGCGAGCGAGGTCACGTGGGCTCTATTTCCGCTCGCCTCCTGTTCCAAGCAGAGGCCGGGCGCCGGCGCCGCAGCGATCAGGGGTTTTGTCTCGATGAGCAGCGACAACGAGGAAGAGCGCGAGCGGCCGATCCAAATGACCGCCCCAAGATCCCCACCGGGTTGTGTAGAGGGTATCTCGGGTGAATATTTTGTTGCATCGCTGCACTGCCGTTACAGTAGCAGCGCTCGTGATTTTACCGCAGGTGCCGATGCCCGCGCGTGCGAGCGCGGGCAACTTGCCGCGAACGTTGAACACAGCCGGGCACCCGACACACGCGGCGCCCGTTCCGCCGCAGCGAATCGTGGTGCCGGAGCCGCCGCGCTCACCCTTGACAAATGTGGCCGGTTCTACGTAAGCCCACCGTTCACGAATGTGAACGTCGGAAAGAATCCCGGATTCTTCTCATCATCGTTTACAACCGGGTGGGTGGGGGCCCAACCCCAGAGTCCGGCCGCAATGGCAGACGTCTTGAGCCAGGGTAGTTGGAGCGTTACCGCTGGATTCAAAGCAGGAATTACTGCCGGCGGAAACATATCATTCGCGCTAACAAACCCGGCACCCATGTTCATGACGACGATGCTCGTGCCCACGTCCGTCACGGGCATCAATAACGCTTCCGTCGGCCCAATGACGCCGCAGGTCGGAGCGATGCTCGGTTACAATTTCGGGCCGTTCAGCAACAGCGGCGGTACATGCTAATCGACACCGCAGGACGATACGTGCGCGAATGAAGTACGTCGTCATCTCCTTTTCGTTCCTCTCGACGCTGGCGATGTCGCTTTTTGCCCTCTTGTATTTCCCGAAGATTGCAGGTAGGCTGAACGGAAGTCTTCCGAATCGTCCCTCGCGCGCGGGAAGGCTTTTTCTCCCGCCGGGCGGACGCTACGACTCGCCTGAGAATTTGACCTATGTTCGCCTGAGTGCTGTGGTGGGAATAGGCATAGCAGCATTCTTGGCAGTGGCGCTCGTGTGGTGGGCCGTTCAGGACGTCGGAACGGCACTGGCTGCCCACCGTTAGGGTACCTGCGCGTACCCGCATCTGTCGCGCGCGTACCCGCGCGGCGGTGCGAACGCCGCCGGTGAAGTGATCCCACGGTTTTGACGGTAAACCGGTTTCTCGGACCGATGTAAATTAGAGATTTCGGCGAATCTCCACCTTCGAAAGGCGTGCAGTCCAGCTCCCAGCACGACCCCAACGATAACGTGGGTGAATATGTGTTTGTGCTGGCCGATACCGACCCGGATGAATTTGCTAATTTCGCCGTCCTAAGGCGAGATCACACGGCTGTTGAGGTGCGTTTCGATAAGGCCACCGGTGAAGTTTCCTCTACGAGAAAAAGGTGGTACCTGCAGCATAGCTTTAATGAGGATGTCGTCATTAGAAAGCGCGCATACTTGCTCGAACGGTTCTCTGATAAAGTTGAACATCGACGACGGCTTGGGGAAATATTACCAAAAAGGTCCGGTGACGAAGCCGCTCGCGTGCGGGCTGTCCGCCGTAAGTCGGTTCAGGCTCAGTCCCGGATCGTGAAGCCCGCCCGCGCGGTTCGGCGCGGCGGGTCGCCGACGGTGAACGTCACCGCGTCGGCGTGCGCGCCGTCGCGTGCGCGGAGGGTCCACCGGCCCCGCGCCAGCCGCAGGGTCCAGCCCGCGTCGCGCGATGCCACGCGCATGCCGTTGAGCTCCCATGCCGGGTTTGACGCCCCGCGCGCCACTACGGCGATGCGCGCGCCCGGCGCAGCAACGAACACGTCGCCATCGTGCGGCGCGACGATACGCAGCGATTCACCGCGGTGCGGTGGCTGCGCCGCCAGCCACGCGTCGTACGTGCGGTCGAGCGGGCGCGGCGGAGCGGTCCACGCTGCGAGGTCACGCACGTCCAGCCATTCGCCGACGATGCTGTCGCAGTCCGGCGTTGGGCGGACGCCGGTCGTCGCGCACATCGGCTTGCGCACGTAGCCGCGCGGCGGCGCGAACGCCGCCGGCGGCGTGCGCTCTGCGAGGTGCCGCACGATGCGGTTCCACAGGGGTGCCGCGCCGGTTACGCCGCTCACGCGCTGCATCGGCGCGCCGTCGAAGTTGCCGACCCACGCTGCGACGGTGTAGTCGCGCGTGAACCCGACGGTCCATGTGTCACGGAAATCCGAGGACGTGCCGGTTTTCACGGCGCTCGGAAACGACGTGCGCAGCAGCGACGCGACGCCGAAAGCGCGCGCTCGCGCGTGCGCGTCGGCGAGGACGTCGGTGACGAGCGACCATTCCGACGCTTCGCCGACCCGTGCGCCACTCGCCGCGGCGTCCGCTTCGGCGAGCGCGTGCGCGTGCACCGGCCGCCCGCCGTTCGCGATCGTCGCATATGCGCCCGCGAGCTCTTCGAGCGTTACCTCGCCGTCGCCGAGCGCCAGCCCGAGCCCGTAGTGATCGGCGTCTTTCGTCAAGTGCCGGAACCCGAGCGCGCGTAGTCGCTCGAGGAAGCTTGCCACGCCGACGCCGCTGAGCACGCGCACCGCGGGCACGTTGAGCGAATCGGCGAGCGCGACGCGCGCGCGCACCGGCCCGGCGAAGCGGTCGCTGTAATCACCGGGGCTGTACGCGCGCGAGTTCGGCAGACCGTACGTCGCCGGCACGTCCGCGAGGATCGTCGTCGGGCGCACGACGCGCCGCTCGTACGCGAGCTCGTACAGGAACGGCTTGAGCGTCGAGCCCGGCTGCCGCAACGCCACCACGCCGTCGTTCTTGCCGGCACCGGCGCGTGCGAAGTAATCCGCGGACCCGACGTAGGCCAGGATCGAACCGTCGCGGTTGTCGAGCACGATCGCCGCCCCGTCGCGCGCGCGGCGTTCGCTCAAATCGCCGACGACCTGCTGCGTCGCGTTCTCGACGAACGCTTGCAGGTCGCGGTCGATCGTCGTGCGCACGCGCGTCGCGTCCGGCGCGACCCCGCCCGCGAGCCGGAACAGCAGGTGCGGCGCCGCCGCGATCCCGTCGCTGCGCGGCAGCACCTCGACGCGCTCCGCCGCCGCGCGCGCCGCCTCGTTCGACGGCACGGCACCGGTCGCAACCATGCGCGCGAGCACGTCGCGCCGCCGCGCTTCGAGCGCGCCGCGGTGCGCGTACGGGTCCAGCCGCACCGGATCGTTGGGCAGCGCCGCGAGCAGCGCCGCGTGGGCGAGGTCGAGCTCGCTGGCGGGCGTACCGAAGTACGTCCGCGCGCCCGCCTCCACACCGGTGAGATCGCCGCCCATCGGCAGCCGGTTCACGTACGCCTCGAGGATCGCGTCCTTGGACGTGCCCGCCTCGATGCGCTGCGCGAGAACCATCTCATCAATTTTTCCGACGAACGTGCGTGGGAGATCGTAGCGCAGCCGCGCGAGCTGCATCGTGATCGTCGAGCCGCCGGAAACCACGTGGCGGGTGCGCGCGAGCTGCCACGCGGCGCGCCCGAGCGCGATCGGGTCGACGCCGAGGTGGTGCGCGAACCGCGCGTCCTCGACGGCGACGATGGCCGCGACGAAGCGCGGCGACACCTGCCGCAGCGGGACGCGCACGGCGTGCTCCGTGTCGCGCGCGAGCACGGTGCCGAGCACGACGCCGTTGCGGTCCTCGAACGTGAGCGCGTTCGCGCCGCCGTCGAACGCGCGCGGCCCGATCGGCCGGATGGCGAACGCGACCGCCGCGAGGGCGACGGCGATTAGCGCCGTCCGCAAGGGAGCAACCTCGCTCGAACGAATCAGAGAGGCGACGTGAACAGGCATGCGCACCGCGCAGCAGCCTTCGCCGCGCTGGCCGCCGCACTCTTCGCGACCGGCTGTACTCGCCACGCCCCGCCGGCGCACGAACCGCTCCCGGCCGTCTCGCCGCTGCCCTCGCCCGCGCCGCACGCGCCGATCGCATCCGTCGCGCCGCAAGGCAACGTCGACACGCTCGCGCAGATCCGCGTCCGCTTCAGCGACGACCTGATCCCGCTCGAACGCCTTGAGTCGCCCGACGAGACGGTGGTGCTCGCGCATTTCTCCGTCCAGCCGGCGCTGCCGGGGCGCTTCCGCTTCCTGACGCCGCGGATGATCGGCTTCGAAGCCGACCGCGCCTGGCCGGCGGCGACGCGCGTGCAGGTCACGATCACCAAGGGCGTCCGCGACCTCCATGGCCATGCGCTTGCGGACGACGTGGCGTGGACGTTTCAGACGCCGGGCATCGCGCTCGACGGGTTGCCCGGCAAGTTCGACTCGGGCCCCACGGAGCTGCGCCCGAAGGTCGAGTTCACGTCGAACGTCGCGCTCGACCGCGCTTCGCTCGAAGCGCACGCGCGCATCCGCCCGCACGGCGAAACCGGTGAGGGGATCGCGCTGACCGTGCCGCCCGACACCGCGAGCGCGAGCCCCAGCCCGACGCCGTACGTCGCGCCGGGCGAGGCGTTCGATCCGTCGCAGCAAGACCGGCGCTACCTCCTGGTGCCCGCGACCGACCTCGCCAAGGCCACGCAGTACGACATCGTCATCGGGCCCGGCTTGGTGCCGCGCGACGGCAACCTCCCCAGCGATCGGGAGTTCACCGGCAAACTCCACACGCACGACGACTTGCGCTTCGTCAAGGCGGACTACACCCCGAACGGCCGCTTCACGAACGGCAGCCCGGAGCTCACGTTCACGACGCCGATCGACCCGAAGTCGCTCGGCGCGCTGGCGCTCCAGCCGGCGCCGCCCAAAGGCACGACGCCGTTCGCGGTGTCCGACACCGACGTGAGCGTCAACGCGTCGCTACTTTCGCCCAACACGTCGTACGCGGTCACCATCGGAGCGTCGCTGCAGGACACGTTCGGCCAGCGCCTGGGCAGCGAGCAGCGCGCGACGTTCCGCACGGGCGACCTCTCACCCGACGTGTGGGCGCCGGGCGGAACGAACCTCTTTCCGGCGTCGCGCGACGTGCGGCTGAACGTCATCGCGGTCAACGCGCCGCCGAACACGCAAGCGACGTTCCGCCCGTTGCACCCCGCCGACGTCGCGCGGTTTCCCGATCCCGACGCGTACGGCCGCGGCGACGTGATGGGCGACGCGACCGCGTGGCCGCGTTTCGACGCGAGCGGGCCGCACAACGTCGAGCGGACGTTCGAGATCCCGCTGCGCGCGAAGCTCGGCGCGCCGGCGGGCGCGCTCGGCTACGGCGTGCGCGCGAAGCTGCCCGGCCAGCAAGAGCCGTTCTTGGCGAGCGGCGTCGTGCTGCTCACCGATCTCGGCGTGTTCGCGCAGTTTTTCCCCGACGGCGGCCTCGTGCGCGTCAACCGCATCTCCGACGGCACGCCGGCCGGCGGCGCGCACGTCGACGTCTATCCGTCGCAAGCCGACACCGAAGCCAAGACCGCGGCCGTGGTGTGCGCGAGCGCGACGACCGACGCGACCGGCGTCGCGCGCTTCGCCGCCGGTGGCTTCGCGCGCTGCGCGGCCACCGACAAAGGCGAGAACAACGCGCCGTCCTACGTGACCGTCGTGCGGCTGGGCGCCGACTGGACGTACGTGCGCACGCGCGAGTTCAGTGGCGAGTACGCGGGCGACTTCTACAACGGCTGGTCGTCCGCGACGCCGATCGCGCGCGGCGACATCTTCTCGGACCGCAGTCTCTATCAGCCCGGCGAGACCGCGCGGATGACGGCCGCCGGCTGGTTCTTGGTGAACGGCGTGCTGCGCCGCGGCACGGCGCCGTCGTACGCGATCACGCTGGAGCTTCCCAACGGCGACAAGCACGATCTGGGCCGCCGCTCGCTCGACGAGTTCGGCATGTTCTCGCTGCCGGTCGCGCTCGCGAAGGACGTGCCGCTGGGCTACTACGCCGTGCGCGCGACGGCCGGGAACGGCGAGACGATCAGCGGCAGTTTCCGCGTCGCGGAGTTCAAGCCGCCCAACTTCAAGGTGGACCTCGCGCTCGATCACGACATCGCGCAGCGCGGCGCCACGATTGCCGGCACGGCGACGAACGCGTACCTGTTCGGCGCGCCGCTGGCGGGTGCGTCGACGAAGTTCACGGTCACGCGCAGCCCGTCGTCCTACGTGCCGAAAGGGCGCGAGGCGTATTCGTTCGGCCGGCAGTGGTTCTGGCCCGAGCAGCAGCCCGATGCGTCGACCGACGTGCTCGAGTCGACGGTCACCGACGATGCGAACGGCAAGGCCACCGTCAGCGTCCCCGTGGCGAGCGATCTGCCGTACCCGATGTCGTATCAGGTCGATTCGGAAACGACCGATGCATCGAACATCTCGGTGGCCGACAGCAAGACGTTCACCGCGCTGCCTTCCGACACGCTGATCGGCGTGAAGACCGACGACGTGGGCACCGCGGGCACGCCGCTGGGCGTGACGATCGTCGCGACCGATCCGGCCGGCGCGGCGCGCTCGGGCACCAACGTGCACGTCGAGCTGCAGCGCGCGACGTACGCGAGCGCGACGCAGATCGTGGAGGGCGCGGAGGAGCCGGTGCAATCGGTTTCCTACGCGACGGTCGCGACCGCCGACGTGATGAGCGCGGCCGGCCCGGCGACCGTGAAGCTGACGCCGGACAAGCCGGGGTCGTACCGCGTGCGCGCGAACGTCGCGGGCGCGAGCGACGCGGCGAGCGAGGCCGACGTGCAGGTCTACGTCGGCGGCAGCGGCGAGTTCGCATGGTACGCGCGCGATCCCAGCGTGCTCACGGTGAAGCTCGACAAGACGTCGTACAAGCCTGGCGACACCGCGACCGCGCTGGTGCAGTCGCCGTTCCCCAACGCCGAGCTGCACGTCGCGGTCGTGCGGCACGGCGTGCTCTGGGAGACGACGCAGCAGACGAAGAGTGCCGCGCCGACGGTGCGCTTCACGGTGACCAAAGAGATGCTGCCGAACGCGGCGGTCGAAGCGTTCATCGTGCGCCGCGGGCCGCCGCCGTCCGCCACCGCGGCGAACGGCGCGAATCCGCTCGCGCGCGTGGGCTTCGTGCCGTTCGACGTCGCGCTCGACGCGAAGTATCTCACCGCGAAAATCACGGCGAAGGCGCCGGTCACCACGCCGGGCGCGCAGCAGACCGTCACCGTGCACCTCGCGGACAAGGCGCACCAGCCGGTGCGCGGCGAGCTGACGCTGATGGTCGTCAACGACGCGGTGCTGCAGCTCACGGGCTATCGCCCGCCGGACCTCGTGAAAGAAGTGTACGCGCAGCAGCCGATCTCGACGCGCTACGCCGACAACCGCGCGCAGATCGTGCTCAACACGATCGCACACCCGCTGCAGAAGGGCTGGGGCTTCGGCGGCGGCCTGTCGGGCGAGAACGCCGACCCGCGCGTGCGGCGCAAGTTCCAAGCGCTGGCGTACTTCGCCGGCGCGCTGCGCACCGACGCGAACGGCGTCGCGACGGCGACGTTCACGCTCCCCGACGACTTGACGACCTGGCGCGTGATGGTGGTGGGCGCGAGCGCCGACGCCCGCTTCGGCAACGGCGAGACGACCTTCCGCACCACCAAGCCGCTGGTCGCGAACCCGGTGGTGCCGCAGTTCGCACGCCCGGGCGATCGCTTCGACGCCGGCATCGCGGTGACCAACGGCACCGGCGCGAGTGGTAATCTGCACGTCGACGGCTCGCTGACGGGGCCGCTCGCGTTCGTGCTCAACGACAAGCCGGTGCCGACGACGTCGCTCGACGCGCCGCTCGACCGCATCACCAAAGCCTACCGCTTCCCGATGGTGGCGAACGGTACCGGCGTCTCGACGGCGACGTTCCGCGTGCGCGGTGCGAGCACGAGCGATGCGTTCGCGATCCCCGTCCCCGTGCGCGATCTCGACGTCAGCGAGAGCGTGGTGCAAACCGGCACGACGGACGCGCGCGCGTCGGTCCCGGTGAACGTCGCCGCCGACACGCCGCGCGACGCGGGCGGCCTCGACCTCGCGCTGGCGTCGTCGCTGATCCCGGAAGTCACGGTCGCCGCGCGCGACGCGCTGAAGAGCGACGAGCGGCTCGCGATCACGGCCGCGGCGCGCCTCGCGATCGCAAGCGACCTGGTGATCCTGGCGAAGCGCAACGGCACGGACCAGACCTTCGCGCGCGACCGCGCGGCGGTGGAGCTCACGACGCTGCACGACCTGCAGCGCGCCGACGGTGGCTTCGCGCCGTACTGGCGCGACGAGCATTCGGACGCGTGGGACTCGCTGTTCGCGGTTGCGGCATTGGGCCGCGCGCGCCAGGCGGCGATCGTGGTCGACGGCACGATGTTCGACGGCGCGCACAGCTACGCCGCGGCGGTTTTGGCGGACCCGACCGCGCACGCGAAGTGGTGCAAAGAGGAGCCGTGCAAGTCTCAGCTCCGCCTACAGGCACTCGTCGCGCTGGACGCGGCCGGTGACCGGCGCACGACGTTCTTGAGTGACATCGACGCGCAGCGCGACAAGCTGGCGTTCGCGGACCAAGCCCGACTCGCGCGCCTGCTGACGCTGGCACCGGCGTATGCCCCGCGCGCGGCGTCCCTCTCGAAGACGATCGATGACCATCTCTACGCGACGGGCCGCGGCGCGGTGGTGAACCTGCCCGGCCGCTACACCTGGTTCGACGAACCGGTCGTGGCGCAAGCCGAAGCGCTGCGGCTGGAGCTCGCGCGCAACGCCGACGGCGAAACGATCGACCGCCTCACGCGCTCGCTGCTCGACATGCGCCGCAACGGCTCGTTCGGCTGCGCCTGCCAGAACGCGGAAGCGCTGAACGCGCTGGTCGACTTGGCGTCCCGCGAAAAACCGGCGAACTTCACCGCAACGGCAACGCTCGGCAGCAAGACGATCGCAAGCGAACAGTTCAGCGGGACGCACGCGCCGCAGCGCACCGCGCTCGCGCCGATGCGCACGCTCCCCACGGGCCGCAGCGACGTCGCGCTCGCAAAGGACGGCACCGGCACGCTGCACTACGCGGTAACCTACACGTACCGCCTCGCCGGCGCGTCGCCCGGGCGCTTGAACGGCCTGCGCGTCACGCGCGTAGTGCGCGAAGCGAACACGACACCGGTGCTGGCGACAATGGGCCTGAGCATGCCGGCGTCATCGCTGACGCTGGCACCCGCGCGCGTCTTCGACATCGAGCTGCAGATCATCAGCGACCACCCGGTGGAGCGCGTGCTGATCACCGACCCGCTCCCCGCGGGCTTCGAAGCAGTCGACACGACGTTCGCAACGGCGTCGAAAGCGCTCCAACTGCCGGAAACGTCCTGGTCGATCGGCGACCAGCGCATCCGCAGCGACCGCATCGAAGCCTACGCTGACCGCCTGGACGCAGGCATCTACCGCCTACACTATCTGGCTCGCACGGTAACCCCAGGCACATTCGCCTGGCCGGGCGCAAACGCACACCTCGTCGATCGCCCCGACGAATTCGGCCGCAGCGCGTCGTCGGTGGTCGTGATCAAGTAGCCGCGCGCGTCAAAAAGGGAAAGCGCCGGGCAAGCCCAGCGCAAGTGTTCAAAGTCGTTTGTCACCCTGACTTCCATGTCACCCTGAGCTTGTCGAAGGGTGCGCCACCATCGCGCTCAGGCACGTCGGCGCCGACATATCTCGCGAAATGCTACAACGTAGTAATGCGCGCTTAAAACCGTTGATGCGAACGCATGTTCGTGCTATAATCCAGTAGCGAATCTTCGCATTTTATCGCTAAGCGGCCCGGCCGGTGTTAGACGCACCGACCGAGCCCGTCACCCGATGGGTCAAGCACCGAATGACAATTTTCGAGTTCGGCGTATCAACGCCGACCCCTCGGCGGGCCGCGTAATGGCGCCGCTCACCGAGTTTCACGCCTCGATCGCGGACGTAACGAACGATCAGCACCAGAACATGGACGGCTTGGTGCAGCCCGACGACTTCAATGCCGAGGTAGTCGTCCGCTTCCTGCGCGCCAACGGGATCGATGCGCGCGTCGTCGAGACGACCGACGGCTTTAGTTTTACGGCCGCCGATCCCGCACGTGCGTCCGACGTGGTCTTCGCGTGTGTGTGTCTGCGCGCGTCGATAAGCTACGCGATCGAGGCCGCCTACTGGTGCCTCAAGGCGAAGCGATGATGTCGAAACGTTCGCCATCGCCCGACCCCAAGCGCTGTAACGGACACCACAGACCCACCCCGGTAGAGCCGCTGTCAGCGCGCGTCTTCCGCCTTCGAATCGCTCTCGGCTACAGTGTCTACGAGCTGGCAACGGTGGCCGGCATCCTGGCGTGCACGGTCCAACGCCTCGAGTCCGGCAAATCCGTCGACAAGCGCGCCTTGCCTGCGCTTGCGACAGCAATCGGCGTGCCTCTTTGTCGGCTCGTGCCGGGGCCGGATTGTCCCCCCGCTGTCGCGGCCTTACTGGCCACCTTCCGCGTGCTGCTTCGCTTTGTTTGCACAGGGTTCACAGAGGACGAGAAGGTTGTCGGGGTCTGTCTGGTCGTCATATGCATGCACGGGGAGTACCGCCGTCACGTCGGCCCCGATGCCGCTGACTGACACAGCAGCCGTGCATCGTCCAAAGCGAATTTCCCCTGGTTGCACGTCAATGGGATGAGTCGGCGCCGCGCAACCAATGTTCGTGCATTCGCAGGTCCCTGCCGCGCGTACGAACGCGCGAGCACGGGCTTCAAATTCTGTCATCATGTTCACAGTATATATGCTTACTTCTTTCGGCGAAGGGCCTGGCAGCGGCTAGCGCTTGGAATTCGCGACCGCGATCATTTATCATTGCGTGCGAAAGCCGACGTTGGCGTGTGGTATTACGCTCCGGCGCGAACGAGAGTATCGATCGCCTGCGCGAATTGGGGCACTTGAGTCGCCAGTTTAGCAATCACTGCATCCAGCCCGTTCTCACGACGGAGCGCTTCAGACTGCTCCCGGATCGCAGCTAGGGTCTGTTTCGGATAGAGATCGACGACGTTCATCAGAAATTCGTCCGGATTGTGGATCTCGATCTTGTACGGATCGGCGGATTTCTGTGGAAAGTCTCGAGTATTCTGCGTTACGACTTGATTTACGCCGGCGCGAACGGCGGCCGCGAGGACATGACGATCCTTTTCGTCGTTTGTCATCGCCGGGATAAGGAATTCAAATCCTTCAACGATCGCCTCAGGGAACGCTTGACGCATTTGCGATATCCGCCGCTCGATCTGTGCTTCGGTTTTACCAAACTTTGCTAGCGTACGTCCGACCTCGGTGAGGATCGCTTCCGACCAATATGCTTCGAAAAGACCGAATGCCGCGAGTCGGAGGACGGTATCGCAGAGCGGCATGGGCGCTAGAACGTCCGCGTCGAAAAGAATTTTGTATCGGGCGATTAGTCGTACTCCCCGGCCGCAGCAGCCTCCGCCGTCATCGCGTCGAGCAGAGCGGCTCGGCTGGCATTGCGCTCATGCTGGAATGCAAGCAAATCCGCGAGTTTGATACGGCGGTGCCGGCCCGTAAATGAATGCGGAATTGCCCCCGAGTCCAGCAGGCGCGTAAGGTATTGGCGTGAGACGCCGAGGATATCTCCAGCTTCGGTTGTCGTCAGCATTCGCTCGAGTGGCGAAATTGCTACGGCGTGTCCAGCCATCAGTGCACCAACTGCAATCTTCAGGACGTCGAAAAGTGACTTGGTAAGCCGAATTGGCGCCTCGTCCGGCCCGAGCAACATCGGCTCGGTGCCCGCGGGGACCGACGCCAGGGCGCGAGCCAGCGTTGCGAGTTGGTCTGACTCGGCGACTGGAGACTCGACGATCTCGCTCTCGGTGAGCCCGCGTGTACTCATGTACTCAGTGTACCCAATAACTGTCGTAAACGCAACCAGCAAGGCAAGCGCTAGCCCACCCAGGTGCCGCAGCGTTCCACCACCTCGCGGATCCGCTTGTCGGAGACGCGGTCTACGCCGGCGCGACGCAGTCCGCGATCGTATTTCGCCGTCTTTTGTAGCGGCGAGTCACTCCGACAAAAGAAGCGTACCACGAACTTCACATGGCCTTCTCACTCGGGTGAGAGGATCGCCGTGAAAGAATTCGCTCCCGTCGCAAGGCAGCGGCCGCCAACGTTCGGCCGGAAGCAGCGCTCGGTGACGCCCACCCGGTGAGCTCGTGATACCGGGTCGCAACCGCTCGAAACATATCGAATGTTCCGAGCCGCTGGTTAATTGAAAGCAGTCGACGCAATGACCCTAGCAACCCTCGTTCCCGCAATGCAATATGAAAGCGTCAACCCGTTCGACGGACAGACGCTCAAGACGTTCGCGGAAACCACCGACAAGCAACTCGAGACCAAGATTGCCACCGCCCAAGCCTGCTACGAGACGTGGCGGCACAAGACGTATGCCGAGCGCGCGGTCATCGTGGCCAAAGCGGCCAAGATCATGCACACACGGGTCGACGAGTTCGCGCGTTTGGCCACGCTCGAGATGGGCAAGCGCATCAACGAGGCTCGCGGCGAAGTGCTGTTCAGCGCTGATATTCTCGCCTACTATGCGAGCAACGCCGAACGCTTTCTCGCGCCCGTCAAATTGAATCCGACAGTCGGTCGAGCGCACATGGAGAGCAGCCCGATCGGGGTCATCTTCGGCGTCGAGCCTTGGAACTTTCCGTTCTACCAGCTCGCGCGCGTCGCCGGCCCTCACCTGATGGCGGGCAACGTGCTCATGGTGAAGCACGCAGGTATCGTGCCGCAATGCGCGATCGCGTTCGAGAAGCTTTGGGTCGAGGCGGGCGCGCCTGCCGGCTTGTACACCAACCTCCTGATCACGCACGAGCAAGCGGACCGCGTCGTCGACGACCCGCGGATCAAGGGCGTCGCGTTGACGGGCAGCGTCGCGGCCGGCAAGAGCATCGCGTCGAGAGCCGGAGCGAACGTCAAGGTGTCCTCGATGGAGCTTGGCGGAAGCGATGCGTTCATCGTTCTCGAAGATGCCGATCTCGAGCTCGCGCTCAAATGGGCCGTGTGGGGCCGGATGTACAACACCGGCCAAACGTGCTGCGCGGCGAAGCGGTTCATCGTCGTGGAACAACTGGCCGACACGTTCCTGGAGAAGTTCCGGACGGCGCTCGCCGCTCTCGAACCGGGCGATCCGCTCGACGAGAAGACGACTTTAGGTCCGCTGTCCACCGAGTCCGCCTTGGTACAGCTTCTGAAACAGGTGGACGCTGCGGTGTCCAACGGAGCGAAGGTGGTACTGGGCGGCAAGCGCATCGATCGACCGGGATCGTTCATGCAGCCGACGATCCTCACGGACATCAAGCCGGAGAACCCCGCCTTCCGCGAAGAATTCTTCGGCCCGGTCGCGCTGTTTTTCCGAGTGAAGAACGAAGACGAGGCCATCGCGCTCGCAAACGACTCCGACTTCGGGCTCGGCGGCTACGTCTTCACCAAGGACGAAGCGCGCGGGCAGCGCGTGGCAAGCCGCGTCGACACCGGCATGATGTTCGTCAACAACATGTCCTGGTCCGATGCCGAGCTGCCGTTCGGCGGCATCAAAGATTCCGGTTACGGGCGCGAGCTCGGCGACATGGGCATCCAGATGTTCGTCAACAAGAAGCTCGTCCGCTTCGGCTCCATCGAAGCGCCGGCGACGTAGCGCCATGACCACGAACGCTACGATTCTCCAGATCCCCGTAGTCCCACCCACGACGGGTGGGGCTGCGGTCACGATGAAAGCGCTCGTCTATCGCGGCGACGGGAAGAAGAGCTTCGAGGACCGGCCGAAGCCGCGAATCTCGGCACCGACCGACGCGATCGTGAAGATCACGAAGACGACCATCTGCGGCACCGATCTGCACATCCTCAAGGGTGACATGCCGAGCGTTGAGCCTGGCCGGATTCTCGGACACGAGGGCGTCGGCGTCATCGACCAGGTAGGCTCAGGCGTTACCGCGTTCAAGCGCGGAGACCGCGTCCTGATATCGTGCGTCACCGCGGACGGCACGTGCGTCTATTGTCGCAAGCTCATGTTCTCGCACTGCGTGAACGGTGGGTGGATCCTCGGCAACACCATCGACGGCACGCAAGCCGAGTTCGTTCGTATCCCGTACGCGAACACCAGTCTCTATCCGATCCTCGACGGCGAGGACGAAGAGCCGCTGGTCATGTGCAGCGATATCTTGCCGACCGGTTTCGAGTGCGGTGTCCTCAACGGTCAGGTCGCGCCGGGGAGCACGGTAGCGATCGTCGGATCGGGGCCTGTCGGGCTCGCTGCGTTGCTCACCGCCCAGTTCTACTCGCCCGCTCAGATCATCATGATCGATCTGGACGACAAGCGCCTCGCGGTCGCGAAAAGCTTCGGCGCGACGCACGTCGTCAACAGCCGCGACGGCAAGGCCGCCGAGGCGGTGCTGAAGATCACCGGCAAGGACGGCGTCGACACCGCGATCGAGGCGGTCGGCATTCCGGCCACGTTGGAGCTGTGCGAACAACTCGTCGGGCCCGGCGGGCACATCGCCAACATCGGCGTGCACGGGAAGCCGGTCTTGCTCCACCTCGAGCACCTTTGGGACCGAAACATCAGCATCACAACGCGACTGGTCGACACGGTCAGCACGCCGATGCTCCTCAAAGTCGTGCGCGCGCACAAAATCGATCCGAAGCGCCTCATCACGCACCACTTCACGCTCGCAAACATCATCGATGCTTACGATACCTTCGCAGATGCGGCAACGAGCGGGGCGCTCAAGGTTCTCATCGAGGCGTAACGCCGGATCGCGGCCCTTACTTGGAAGCCGGCGCCACGGAGGCGTCGGCTTGGCCGCTCGCTGCAAGCGCTTTTGCGACGAACCCGGAAGCCTTCATCTCTTCCACGAACGCCCGCACGTAGGAAGCGCCGGCGTCGTGGGTCTTGGGTATTCCGACGGCCTGTTCGATGACCATGAACCGGCCGGGCAGCACACGTAAACCGGGGTGTGTGCCGGCGAACGCGACGATCGGTTGTTTGACGCCGGCGGCGGCTTCCAAACCGTCGTGGAGGAAGGCTTCCATCGCCTCCGTGGACGTCGTGACCCTGACGAGCTGCGCGTGCCGAAGCGCGCGCGTCAAATATAGATCGTAGGCGCTCCCGCGACCGACGGCAACGCGCACACCCTCACGGTCGACGTCCTCGTTCGCGCGAAGCGGCGACACTTCCGGGACGAGATACGCGCCCTCGATCAGGACGTACGGCGCGGTGAAGCTGATCTCATTCGACCGAACGGGATCGATCGCGAGGAAGGCGACGTCCCACGCGTCCGTCTTCAGCGCATCGAACACTTTGCCGGCCGCGTCGAACGTGACGAAGTCGACCGGCACGCCGAGCCGTCGCCCGAGCTCGCGCGCGAGGTCGACCGAAACACCGTGCGGCGCGCCGGTCTGCGGGTCTTTCTGCGCCAGCACCGGGTTGCCGAAATTGATGGCTGCGCGCAAGTGCCCGGTCGGCGCTATGGTTTTGGCGATGCCCAACGATCCCTCATCCGCCCGCGCGAGCGCGAGCGTGCAGCAAAAAGCGAGAATCCCGCACAAGCCCCTGACCCACGTCATACCCGCTGTATGCCGCTACGCGATCGATGCCCCTGCTCGAGCGGTGCACGACCGAGTCCCGCTCGCCCGCCCCCGAAGACGGGTGTCCCGAGCGCCGGAGCGAATGTGCCACGCGCACGAACTCCCGATGTCGGGGAGGTGGGCGGTGTGATCTACCAGCGGGGCGATCGAGGCTGCAGGCTCGTCGATCTGACGCCGGCGGCGCACGATGCAGAGCAGTTGACCGCGTTCTACACGGGGCTGTACGTCGCGGAGTTTCCGGACCCCGACGAGCGCGAGAGCCTCGAAAACATGCTGAGCTATCTCGCGCACGACGGCGAGCACGGCAACGCCTACATCGTCACGCTGATGTACGACGGTGAGACGCTTGCCGGAGGTTCGGTTGCCGACTATTTCACGCGCTCGCGGTGCGGGGCGATCGAGTTTCTGACGATCGCACCCGAGGCGCGGGGCCGTGGTCTCGGCGCGGTGCTCACGGCGCACGTGGAGGAGCGGATGGCGGACGCCGCCGCGGCGCGCGGGCAGTCGCTGGCGTTCGTCATGGCGGAGATGAACGACCCGTTCAAGCGCAGCCGCACGCCCGACAACCTGGACCCGTTCGGTCGCTTGCGGTTCTGGGACCGGCTCGGCTACCGGCGCGCCGCGTTCCCGTACGTGCAGCCCGCGCTGTCAGCGGAACAGTCGCCGGTGACGAACCTGCTGCTAGCGGCGAAGCCGGTCGAGGAAGGCTCGGGGGATGCGGTCGAGGGCGCGCGCGTGGTCGCGTTTCTGCGCGACTACCTCATCTACGCGATGCGCTTCGACGATCCGCTGGCATCGCCGGAGTTCGTCGCGATGAGCGCCTACCTCGCACGCCGCGCGACGATATCGCTCGCACCGTTCGGCGCATATCTGGGCGAGGACCCGCAACGCCCGCTCAGCGTTCGTCCCGTCGAGCGCGAAGCGGATCCGGATTTCGCGGTGGTGATGGCGCTCTACCATCGTGCGTTCGCGAATCCCGCGCTGGCCGTCGGTGACGCAAGGTTCGCGGCGCTGTTGCGCGACGCGCCCGCCGATGCGCGTTACCATTTGTGGGCGCTGCGCGAGCAGTCCGAATCGCCCGTGCGCGGGATGGCCTCGTTCTTCGCATTGCCGAGCGCGGGCTTCGGTGGGTACGTCGCGTTCGAGGCACCGCTGCTGCACGCGGGCCGGCTCCCGCTGTTGATCGCGCGCATCGAACGCGCTCTCGCCGGCGAAAGCCCGGCCGCGCAGGGCTGGTACGTCGAGTGCGCCGGCGAGTCCGAGGCGCTGCATTTTGCGCGGTGCGGCTTCGCACCCGTCGCGCTGCCGTACCGGCAGCCCCCGAACGGTCCGCCACTGCGCCTGCTCTACAAAGAATTCGGCGCGGTGTATGCGCCGCCGGTGCTGAGCGCGTCGTCGTTCCTGGCGGCGCAACGGGAGATCGCGCGCTGCGTGTACGAAATCGAGCGCCCGGACGCGGCGCCCTCGTTCGCCGAGCTCGCGCGCCACGTCGCCGCGCTGCCCGCGGAAACGATTCCGTTCGACACGGACGCGTGCGGCGTGTGACGCCGGGCACGTTGACGCGTGAATGCGTTCGGCTCGTAATGAAAGTCTCATCCGGGCCTCAGCCGCGTCCAATGTAGCGAGGCGGCCGCCGGCGTACGCTCGGCGTGTGAATCCGGTGCCATCGTGCCGGATCGAACGACGCACTCTTCGACATGAGGTCAATTTCGATGCGTACACCGATTCTCGCGGCGCTCGTCGCCGCAGCGCTTCTCGCAGGATGCGGCGGTGGAGGCGGTACGTCACCGTCCAACCCGGCCGTCATCATCCCTCCTTCCGGCGGATCATCGCTCAGCACGCAAGACGTCGCGCAGTCGTCGAGCGACGCCGCGATGGAGCCCATCGACACCGGCGAAGCCGACAATACGATCGCCGGACCCGGCGGCGTCGCGACGTCGTCCTCGAGCCGCAGCGCGCAGAGCCTGCCGCACGCGTGCAAGAACCGCACGACGCGTACCAAAACCGTGAACGCCGACGGTTCCGTCACCGTCGAGATCATCCGCTACTTCGATGATGCCTGCACGCAGCCCGAGCGTGACGCCGTCTCGATCTACGCGTCGAGCGGCGGCACGGCGACCGTCGCGCGCACGGTCACGACGTACAACCTCGCGCACTTGCAGCTCGGCGTGCGCAAGAGCAACTACGCGCTCACCGGCGCGAGCAACAACGGGTCGTGGGTCGTGACGTCGGCGTTCTATCCCGGCACCTCGTCGTCGCCGATCGCGCAGTACGGTCACGCCGCGTCGCTGAGCGCGAGCGCGTACACCGCGAACACGGGCCGGATCGCGAACGACGCGAAGCCGTCGATCAACGCGTCCTACGGGCACCAGAGCGTGGCGAACGCGACCATCTCCAACGATTCGTCCGGCGACACGACGTTCACCGGCACGCGCAACGGCACCGCCTTCAAGGGCGCGCTCGGTGCGCTGACGCTCTCGAGCGCGCCACCGTTCACCGTCTCGGGCGGAACGCAGCTCGGCACGTCCGCGCTGACCGGCAACGTCACGTTCGACGCCGACGGGAACCTCGCGTCGGTGTCGATCACCGGCACGCTCGTCAGCGGGAACAAGCTCGTGGTCACGAGCTCGACAGCCTCCAACGGCGCGGTCACCGTCAACGGCACGATCACGACGGCCGCCGGCGCCCCGTTCGCGACGTTCACGACCGACGCGAGCGGCGACGGCATCTTCACCCTCGCCAGCGGGGTCCAGGTCCCGATCGTCGATTGGCACGTCATCTGGTAGCTGCGAATCCCGCAAGGTCGACCGAGCGGACGGCTGCGAAACGCGGCCGCCCGCTTCGGCGTTTGGTGGGTATCCTAATTCTCGCCTCATTTGCATTTATTCCGGAGGACGAATGATCACCAAACGACTCAGCCTGATCGCGATCGCAGCGGCGTTCGCCGTGTCGGGCTCCGCGGCGATGCTGCAGAGCTCGCGCCCGGCGCTCGCCGATGCCGACGATCACCATCCGCGCGTTCAGCGTCACCATGACGGCGATCACGATCGCGACGACCGCCGCCACCAACGCCCCGGCTACCACTGGGCGAACGGCCAGTGGATTCCGAACAACGTCGTGAACCACAACAACGGCCACTGGGTCAACGGCCAGTGGGTCTCCAACAACTGGAACGGGAACCCCGGCAAACACAAGAAGCACAAGAAGGATCACGACCGGGATCACGACCGCCGTTAGAGCGATCGCGATTCCGCGATGAACAAGCTGAGCTCCGCAGCCCACTGCGGAGCTCTTCGTTTTCCTACGTCGCGGTGGTGCGGGTCGGCTCGATCGGGTGCAGGCGCAGGTCGCGCGGGCGCAGCTCGTGGCGCGCGTCGATCGTGCGCACTGAGCGCGTGTACGTCGAGATGACGATGGACTGCGTGAACGCCGAACCGCGGCGGTAGCGCACGCCGGTGAGGAACTCGCCGTCGGTGACGCCGGTCGCGGCGAACAGCGCGTCGTCGCTGGCGCACAGATCGTCCAGCGTCAGCGTCTTGTTGATCTCGTGGCCTTCCTCGAGCGCGATCTCTTCGTCGGCCTCGTTGCGCGGCCACAGCCGGCCCTGCATCTCGCCGCCGAGCGCGCGCGCCGCGCACGCCGCGATCACGCCTTCGGGCGACCCGCCAATCCCGGCGAGCACGTCCACGTTCGCGCGCTCTTCGAGCACCGCGTACACCGAGTTGGCGACGTCGCCGTCGCCGAACACGCGCACGCGCGCACCCGCCGCGCGTACCTGCTTCATCAGCGGCTCGTTGCGCGGGCGGTCCAGAAGCGCGACGGTGAGATCTGACACTTCGCGGCCTTTCGCGCGGGCCAGCAGCCGCAGGTTCTCTTCGAGCGGAAGGTCGATCGACACGATGCCGCGCCCTGCCGGGCCCGTGACGAGCTTGTCCATGTACGGCACGCGCGTGCGAAACAGCGTCCCGCGCGGCGCGGCGGCGATCACGGAGATCGCGCCGGGACCACCGCGCGAGGCCAGGGTCGTGCCGTCGATGGGATCGACGGCGACGTCGAGCGACGGCCCGTTGCCGTTGCCGATCTCCTCGCCGTGGTAGAGCATCGGGGCTTCGTCCTTCTCGCCCTCGCCGATGACGACGACTCCGTCCAGCGCCGCGTCGCGCAGCGCCGTCCGCATGGCTTCGACCGCCGCCCCGTCCACGGCGTTCTTGTCGCCAAGCCCCACGAGGCGCCCCGCGGCGATGGCGGCCGCCTCCGTGGAGCGGACAAAGGCGTATTCCAGACCATGGGTGTCCATAAGCGGGATATTTCCAGGTGCCCGCTTGCTGAAAACCTGCCGGGCGGCCGGGCGAGCGGCGAAACGTCCGAATCGCGCCGGCCGGAGAGGGTGCCGCCACGCACTCCGGGCACATCATCCTCGTGCACGAGCGTGACGTTGCGCTGTTCGACGCGATCGCGAGCGCGCTGACCGCGACCGACGTCGAACGCGCGCTCGAGGCCGCGCTGCGCGAGATCGTGCGCGCGCTCGATCTCGCCGCGGGCTGGATCTGGATCGTCGATCCCGAGACCGACCGGTTCTACCTCGCCGCGGCGCACGAGCTGCCGCCGTACCTGCGCGAGCCCGTGCAGATGACCGGCGATTTGTGCTGGTGCATGGAGTCGTTCGTCGATGGCGACTTCGATTCCAAGAACGTCGACATCATCGCGTGCTCGCGGTTGCGCCGCGGCGCGCGCGAAGGCGGCGACGCGCTCACGCACGGGCTGCAGTCGCACGCATCGGTCGCGCTACGCTTCGGCGAGCGGCGCTTGGGGATCATGAACGTGTGCCCGCCGCCGCCGCGCCGGCTGTCCGAACGCGATCTGCGGTTGCTGTCGGTGACCGGCGCGCAGATCGGGCTCGCGGTCGAGCGCGGGCGGCTGGCGGAAGAAGAGACCAGCTCCGCGCGCTCGGCGGAACGCACGCGCCTCGCGCGCGAGATCCACGACACGCTCGCGCAAGACCTCACCGCGATCGCGCTGCAGCTCGAGAGCGCGCTGCGCGACCTGCCGCGCGACTCGCCCGCGGCGCAGCGCGTCGCCACCGCGCTCGACGTCGCGCGCGCGTCGATGGCGCACGCGCGCGCATCGGTGCTCAGCCTGCGCGCCGATCCGCTCGCCGGGCGGCCGCTGGCGACGGCGCTCGCCGCGCTCGCGCGCCGGCTCACGTCGGAGACGGGGATGCGCGTGACGCTGCACGAGCGCGGTGCGACGTCGCTGCCCTACGAAGTCGAAGGCGAGCTGTTCCGCATCGCGTCCGAAGCGCTCGTCAACGCGCGGCTGCACGCGCGCGCGTCGCGCATCGAGATCGAGCTCGACGGCGGCGATGCGTACGTGGCGCTGCGCATTCGCGACGACGGCACGGGCTTCGACCCCGCGGTGCGCGACGACGAGCGGTACGGGCTGCGCGGCATGGAGGAGCGCGCGCGGCTCGCGGGCGGCAGCTTCCACGTCGCATCCGGTTCGGACACGGGCACGCTCGTCGAAACGATCGTGCCGAGGCCGCACGCGTGATCCGCGTCGCGATCGTCGACGATCATCCGATCGTCACCGACGGCGTCGTCGCGAACCTCAAGGCGTCGGCGGAGATCGAGATCGTCGCGACGGGCGTGAACGCCGGCGACGCCGTGGCGATCGCCGCCGCGCACGCGCCCGACGTGCTGATCCTCGATCTGGAGCTGGGCGGCAAGAGCGGCCTCGACGCGATCCCCGGCATCAAGGCGGCGTCGCCGCGCACGCACATCGTGATCTTCAGCGCGTATGCGGGCGAGGAGCGCGTCGCGACGGCGTTCGAGCGCGGCGCCGATTCCTACGTCCTCAAGGGCACGCCGAGCGACGAGTTGGTCGCGGTGGTGCGCGCGGTCGCCGCGGGCGGCACGCTGATTCCGCCCGAGATCGCCGCGCAGCTCGCGCGCGCGGTGCGCCAGCCGCGCCGCGACCGGCTCACCGAGCGCGAGCGCGAGATCCTCGCGCTGCTCGCCGAAGGGCTCTCGAACCGCGCGGCCGGCGAACGCCTCGGCATCACGGAGCGCACCGTGAAGTTCCACGTCGCGGAGATCCTCGCGCGGCTCGGTGCATCGAACCGCGCACAAGCGGTCGCGATCGCGAAGGCACGCGGCCTCGTCTAACCGCAACTGCGTCCCTGGCCGAACGGCCAGGATGGGGACCGGCCGTCGGAGCGTCGCGACGTGCGCCCGCGCCGACGTACGCTGTTCGCATGGAAGATTACACCTGGTTCGAGCGCGGTCACGTCGCGATCGTCACCGGCGCGTCGAAGGGCTTGGGCCGCGCGGTCGCGGGCGAGCTCGCGCGCGCGGGCATCTCGCTCGTCATCGACGCGCGCGGTGCCGACGCGCTCGCCGAGGCCGAGCGCGAGCTGTCGCAGCTCGTACCGGTTGTCGCCATCGCGGGCGACGTCACCGACGGCGCGCACGTCCACGCGCTCGTCGAAGCCGCCGAGCGGCGCTTCGGGCGCATCGACCTCGTCGTGAACAACGCATCGATCATCGGCCGCTCGCCGCTGCCCGCGCTCGACCAGCTCTCGCCCTCGACGTGGGACCGCATCTTCACGACGAACGTGTACGCGCCGCTGCACCTCATCCAGCACGCGTTACCGCTGATGCGCCGCACCGGCGGCGGCACGATCGTCAACGTCAGTTCCGACGCCGCGGTCGAAGCGTACGAAGGCTGGGGCGGCTACGGTTCCGCGAAGGCCGCGCTCGAGCACATGTCGCGCGTGCTCGCGATCGAGCTGCACGGCAGCGGCATCGGCGTGATCGTCGCCGACCCCGGCGACATGAACACCGAGCTTCACCGCGCGGCCGTCCCCGACGCCGACGTCTCGCAGCTCGCCGATCCGCGCGACGTCGCACCCGCGCTGCTGCGCGCGATCGCAGCGCCGCGCGCTGCGTTCACGCGCGTCGCGCTGCAGTCCGCGGAGGTCGCCGTCGGCGCGTGACCACCGCGGTTTCCTTCACGCTGCCGCCGGCGAACGAAGCGACGACGACGCCGGAGCGGCGCGGTCTTGCGCGCGACGGCGTGCGCCTCCTCGTCACCGAAGTCGCGAAACGCACGCAGCACGATGCGGCGTTCCGCGAGCTGCCGTGGTTCTTGCGGCGCGGCGACCTGCTGGTCGTCAACGACTCCGCGACGCTGCCGGCGGCGCTGCTCGCGTGCCGCGCGGACGCGGCACTCCTTGCGTGCCGCGCCGACGCGATGTCGTTTGCGCTTCACCTTTCGACGCGGATCGGCGGCGAGCTCTGGATCGCCGAGCCGCGCGCGCCCGTCACCGCGGGCGAACGCGCCGCGCTCGCGGACGGCGCCGGCGCGACGTTCCTCACGCCCGTCGACCCCGAACACCCGCGGCTCTGGTACGTCATGCTGTCGCTAGGGCAGCCGCTCGACGCGTTCCTCGCCCGGCACGGCACGCCGATCCGCTACAAATACGTCGCCGAGACGCTGCCGCTGGGCAACTACCAGACGATCTTCGCGCGCATCCCCGGCTCCGCCGAGATGCCGTCCGCCGGCCGCCCGTTCTCGCAGCGCTCGCTCGACGATCGGCGCCAAGCCGGCGTCGCCGTCACGGCGCTCACGCTGCACACGGGCGTGTCGAGTCCGGAACGCCACGAACGCCCGTACCGCGAGTGGTTCGACGTCCCCGCGCCGGCCGCCGCGGCCGTGAACGCGGCGCGCGAACGCGGCGACCGCGTGATCGCGGTCGGCACGACGGTGGTGCGCGCGCTGGAGAGCGCGGCCTCGGGCGGCGAAGCGGTGGCCGCAAGCGGCTGGACCGATCTGATCGTCACGCCGGAACGCGGCGTCGCGCTGGTCGACGGGCTGCTGACGGGCTTCCACGAGCCCGAGGCCAGCCACCTCGACCTGCTGCGGACGTTCGCCGACGACGCGCTGCTCCAGCGCGCCTATGCCCACGCGCTCGACGCCGGCTACCTCTGGCACGAGTTCGGGGACGTGCACCTCTTGCTCTGACGCGTTGCAGCGGAAGCACGTCTCGGGCCGCGAAAGCCGCGTCAACCGATGGCGAAGATGTATTACCGGTACTCGGCGATGAACGCGGGCAAGTCCACCGCGCTGCTACAAGTGGCGCACAACTACGAAGAGCACGGCCGCAAGGTCGCGCTCTTCACCGCCGAGCTCGACCACCGGTACGGCGTCGGCTTCGTCACCTCGCGGCTGGGGCCCAAGCGCCGGTCGCTGACGTTCGATCCGAGCCTCGATTTTTCGCAGCACTTGCGCGACGCGCCCGGCGAGCTGTCGTGCATCCTCATCGACGAGGCGCAGTTCCTGACCCCGGATCAGGTGCGCCAGCTGCACCGCATCGCGCACGTCGACGGCGTGCCCGTGATCTGCTACGGGATTCGCAGCGACTTCCTGGGCGAGCCGTTCCCGGGCGCGGCCTACCTCTTGACGCTGGCCGACAGCATCGAAGAGATCAAGACGATCTGCCCGTGCGGCCGCAAAGCGACGTTCAACGTGCGCATCGACGACGACGGCAACCGAGTGACGTCAGGCGAGCAGATCGCGATCGAAGGCGAGACGCGCTACGTGCAGCTGTGCGGCGGCTGCTTCTACTCGACCGACCGGCCGCTCATCGACACGAACCCGTAGCGCTTCTCGAGGCGCTTGCGGTCTTCGGCGAACATCTCGCGGATGCGGGTCGCCTCGCTGACCGCCGCCGCTTGGTTCAGCACTCCTTGCTTCTCTTTGCGGACTTTCTCGGCCGCGATCTCGGCCGCTCGGGTGGTCGTCTTAGCGCTCATATCTCGTGATTACGGACCGGGCTGGAACGACCTGCACGGAAGCGGCCCGAAGCAAGCGGCGCCCGGGCGAGAATGCGCCCGAACGAACGGGCCGCGCGCTGCGTTCTCCGGTACGTTCGTCCCCGACTTCTCGAAGGAGTGGTAGAATTGCGCCTTTCGTTCATTGCGGCCGCGACCGGCGCGGCGTTGCTCGCCGGTGCCCGGGTCGCGAGCGCGGCGACCGTCGTCCCCGCCACGGTCTCCGGGAACGCGGGCAACACGCTGCACCTCTCGGCCGCGCATCCGGTCCCGACCACGGTCGCAAGCCAGCCGGGGCCGATCCATCTCGACGGCTGCTTTTCCGATAGCCGCGGCAGCGAAGGTCTGACGCTGGTGCACCACGCGGTGCGCATCGCGAACACCGGCGACCGCGCGATCACCGGCGTGCGCGTGAAGTTTCTGTTCTACGACGTCTTCGGCGACGTCAACGCGACGCGCACGAACATCGCCGAGGCGCGCATCGAACCGGGCCAGCTCGTCGACCGGATCAACTTGTCCGAGCTGGCCGACTCGGCGCCGCCCGCCAAGGTCGTATGCAGCATCGACGCGGTGCGCTACGCCGACGGGACGGTCGTGCGGACCTAGCGCGCGCCCGCGTCGACGCAGCGCGATTTGCCCGCGCGCTTCGCGTCGTACATCGCGCTGTCGGCGGCCGCCAGCGTCGCGTCGGCGCCGCGCCCCGCGCGCAGGTGCACGATGCCGATGCTCGCCGACACCGGCGGAGCACCCTCGACCGAGCGCGCCGCCTCCGCGATGCGCGCGATGATCTCGTCGCCGATCGCGATCGCGTGCGCCGCTTCGTGCGATTGCAGCAGCACCGCGAACTCGTCGCCGCCGAGCCGCCCGACGGTGTCGTCGACGCGCGTGCGATCGCGAATCCCGGCCGCCACCGCGACGAGCACCGCGTCGCCGCCGGCGTGACCCAGCGTGTCGTTGACGTCCTTGAAGCCGTCGAGGTCGATCAGCATCAGCGTCCACGTCGCACCGGCGCGGCGCGACGGGCGCTGCAGCGCGGCGAGCCGCTCGCGCAGCACGCGCACGAAGCTGCGCCGGTTGTGCAGCCCGGTGAGCGGATCGCGTTCGGCGAGCTGGCGCAGCCGCGCTTCGCGGCGGCGGCGCTCCGTCACGTCGTTGGCGAGCAGCAGGATCGCCGCATCGGGTAAACCTTGGCGCATCGCGACCGCGGTGAGCTCGCACCACGTCGCGGTGCCGTCCGGACGGCGGACGCGCGTCTCGATGCGCACCGACGGCGTGCGGCCGTCGAGCAAACGCGCGAACGCATCGCGCAGCGTCGCGCGGTCTTCCTGCGGAACGAGCGTCAGGATCGACGTGGTCTCACCGCCGCCCAGCGCGAGAAACGCCATGTTGTTGCGCAGCACGTTGCCGTCGGCGTCGACGCTGCACATGCCGATCGGGCTCTCTTCGAGGATGCGATACGACGCGTCGAGCGTGTCGATGATGTCGCGATAGCGCGCGTTCTCGAGCGCCATGTCGCGCTGCGCCGTGGTGTCGGTCATCGTCGAGAGGATCGTCGCCTCCGGACGGGTCTCGTCGGCGCCGACGAGGTGGCTCGCGACGACGACCCACGAGGTCGAGCTGTCCGGTTTGCGGACTGCGACCGTCACCTCACCGCGTTCGAAGGCGCGCCGAAGCACGGTTTGTATCGGCTGGTCGGCGCCGACGGGCGTGCGGTCTTCCCACGTCACGTGCCAGCGCGAGTGGACCGGCGCGCGACTGCAAAGCTGGTCGGACGTGAGGCCGAGCATACGTAGCGCGGGCGCGTTCCAGTCGCGAACGACTCCGTCCGTGTCTTGAACGACAACCCCTTCGTTCAACGTGTCGAACAACCGCCGGTGCCGCTTCCCTTCGCTGACGGATGACGGCGTTGGCTCCGTCATGCTCGTTCTACCGTTCGGGAGAGCGAGGCCGTTGCGGTCCTGGGCCGTAATACCCAACGTATGGCGAACGATCTGTGCCGGCTTTCGGCCGTCGAGCTGCTGCGCCGGATTCGGAGCAAGGAAGTGTCTGCTCGCGACGTCATGGCGGCGCATCTGGCGCAGATCGAACGCGTGAACCCGCGGCTCAACGCGATCGTCACGCTGCACGCCGACGAAGCGATGGCCGCCGCGGAGCGCGCCGACGAAGCGCATGCTCGCGGCGACGCGCTCGGCCCGCTGCACGGGCTACCCGTCGCGCACAAGGACTCGTTCTTGACGCGCGGCATGCGCACGACCTTCGGCTCACCCATCTTCACCGAATTCATACCCCATCACGACAGCATTGTTGTCGAACGGCAAAAACGTGCGGGCGCGATTACAGTCGGCAAGACGAACATGCCGGAATTCGCTGCCGGATCGCAGACGTTCAATACGGTATTCGGTGCCACGCGCAATCCGTACGATCCGTCGAAGACGTGCGGCGGCAGCAGCGGCGGCGCGGCGGTCGCGCTCGCCACCGGCATGGTCGCGCTCGCCGACGGGAGCGACCTCGGCGGCTCGCTGCGCAATCCGGCGAACTTCTGCAACGTGGTGGGCTTGCGGCCGTCGATCGGCCGCGTACCGCAATGGCCGTCACAAGACGCCTGGGGCACGCTCGCTGTGTCGGGCCCGATGGCGCGCACCGTCGAGGACGTCGCGCTGTTCCTGCGCGTCCTCGCGGGAACGGACGCTCGCGACCCGATCTCGCTCGACCATGACGGCGCGCGGTTCGGCGGTTCGTTGCAGCGCGACTTCGCGGGCACGCGCATCGCGTGGAGCGCGGATCTCGGCGGGTTGCCGGTCGAGCCGGCGGTGACCACGGTATTGAAGTCGCAGCGCGGCGTCTTCAGCGACATCGGCTGCGACGTCGACGAGGCGTCGCCGGATCTGCGCGGCGCCGACGAGGTGTTCCAAACGCTGCGCGGCGTGTCGTTCGTCAACGCGTTCGGCGCGCTGCTCGGCGAGCACCCGACGAAATTCAAAGACACGATCGTCTGGAACGTCGAGCTGGGACGCGCGCTCACGGGAACGCAAGTCGGAGCCGCGACCCTGAAGCGCTCGCAGATCTTCACGCGCATGCACGACTTCATGGAACGGTACGAGTTCTTGATCGCCCCGGTCAATCAGGTCGCGCCGTTCTCGATCGAGCAGGAGTACCCGGCCGAGATCGCCGGCGTCCGGATGAACAACTATCTCGACTGGATGCGCTCGTGCTCGGCGATCACGGTGACGGGCCATCCCGCGATCTCCGTTCCGTGCGGTTTCACGCCGGACGGACTGCCGGTCGGCGTGCAGATCGTCGGCCGCTACCGCGACGAGTTGGGCCTGCTGCAACTCGCGCACGCCTTCGAGCAGCGCACGCACACGGGCGAACGCCGCCCACCGGCACTCGAAAAGCGTTCGTAGCCACGTCCGGGCCGCTATGATTCGGGGCGGCGGCGCGCTCGCGCCGTTGCGACGCGCAGCGCGTCGTTGAGGTGGTCGGGTCCGTCGGCCACGCGCTCGCGGCTGCGCCGGCACCAGCAACGCATCAGCCCGTCACCGTCCCGGTGGAGGGCGTGGCAGCCGTCGTCGTGATGCGATTCCTCGGCATGCAGGCAGTTGCAGAACATCGCCGGATCATCGTAGGTCCGGCCGGCCAGGCATGGGCATACCATAAACCGGGTAGGCAACGCAAAGGCAAGGCCTGCGCCGTACGACGAGCGCTTCACCACGGCGGTCGCGACGTGGTTGTGCGAACGCGAGCGCTGCACGTAATCATCGCGGGTGCCGCGCATCTGCCGCAATCCTGACACCTTTCTGCCACACGCGCGAAAGCCGCAGAGTTTTCGTCCCTCCGCGGCGATGTTCTCATCATCCACCTCGAAAGGACGATGATTACGTGACTACTTCGATTCGATTGAGTCGAGGCGTCGCCGCAATCCTGATGATACTCGCGTTCGTGCTCCAGGGAACGACAAGCGTTCTGGCCGGCACGACGGGGGCAATCGCCGGGAGCGTCGTCGACGCTTCGACCAACAGCCCCGTCTCGGGCGCGCGCGTCACCGCCGTCAGCCCGTCTCAATCCGCCACCACGACGACCGACGCGTCGGGCCGGTTCTCGTTCATCTCGCTTGCGCCCGACACGTACACGATCTCCGTTGCGGAGACGTCGGCGCGCGACGCCGCGTCCACGAGCGGCGTGACGGTGCAGGCGGACCAAACCGTGAACGTGAGCCTCAACCAACCGACGAAGCTCAAGCAGATCGGTTCGGTCACGTCGCGCGCCGCGGGCGCGCTGGTGAAACCGGGTACGACGGCCGACGTCTACTCGATCAACGCCGTGACGCAGGACAAAGCCTCCGGTGTCGGCGGCGGCGGCAACCTCAACAGCGCCTGGTCCGCCATCGCGACGGTCCCCGGCGTGTTCATCGCGCCGAACCAGTCCGGTTACATCGGCGCCTCAGCCACGATCAGCATCCGCGGCGGCGACTACGACCAGATCGGCTACGAGCTGGACGGCGTCCCCGTCAACCGCGCGTTCGACAACTATCCGTCCGGATCGCTGTCGTCGCTGGGCCAGCAGGAGCTGCAAGTCTACACCGGCGCGA
>DASZBS010000037.1:0-15234 GCA_035943995.1 Candidatus Elarobacter sp.
ACGCGTACGGCGCCGGGATGTTTCGGTGACTCGCCGTACAGGAGAAGCGTCGCCGGGCTCTAGTTCAGAAGGCTCACGCGCAACGACGGGAAAACGAGCATCCCGTGCCTAGCTCTCGACGCGCCGCCGCCCTCCCCTCACGTGCCGCCGAGCTGGACGAGGCACGTTCCGCATGGGACGCGGGCGAGTACGAACGGGTCCTGCGGCTGCTCGGCGCTGCGAAATTCGACCGCCGGGAGGATCGCGTCGCATCCGCCGTGATGCAAGCGCGCGCGCTGCTCGCGCTCGATCGTCAAGACCAGGTCGTCCCGCTGCTGCAGCGCGCGAGCAAAGAAGTGAAAGGCGCGGAGGAAACCGTCCTCACGCAAATGCTCCACGGCGCGGCGCTGACTCGAACCAATCGCCGTGAGCAGGGCGAGACGCTGCTCGACGAGACAGCGGTGCTCGCGAAGCGTGGTTCGCCGCAACTCGTCGCGGAGATCGCGTATTATCGCGCGCTGAGCCGCTGGTCGTCGCACCGGCTCGAAGAGGCCGAAGAGATCGTCGAAGCGGCGCTGCCGGCCGCAAAAGACGTGCACCGCGCGCGCCTCCTCCAGCTCTTGGGCTGGATCGACGTGCGCAGCGAAAATTACAGCGGCGCATCGCGCCAGTTCACGGCGGCGCTGGAAGAGCTGAACCGCGCCAAGCAGCCGGACGTCCTCGGCCGCGCGCGCCTGCTGCACGCGCTGAGCATCATTGCGGCCGAAACGATCGATCTGCGGCTCGGCCGCCTGGTCCGCCGCGAGTACGACAACAACACGTGGTCGGACGATACGCGCATCGAGCGCTTCCACGTGCTCGAATACCTCGCATGGCTGTCACTGCTCGAGGGTCAGGTCGGCCGCGCGTGGGATGAGCGGCAGCGCGCCCTGTCGCTCACGGTCGACACGTCGTATCACGCATCGGCGCTGACGAGCGCGGCGAACATCGCGGGCTTCGTCGGCGACCGTTTCTCCGAGGCGCGCTATTTCGAGCTCGCCGGATCGCTTTTGCTGCGCGGCGATCAGCTCGCTCTCGACGTCGACCGCCGCATCGCGATGCTCGCCTATATCGCGTCGGCTCCCCCGGCAAACCTCGAAGCCGCGCGCAAGGTAATCACGCTGTACGAACGTACGCGCCCGCGCAAGACGGACGTCCATGCGTTCGAGGGCGATCGGCGGGTCGAAGGCTTCGAGCTGTACGCGCGCGGTAAGCTGGCGATCGCCGACGGGCGCACGCAGCAAGGCATCGTGGAGCTCGAGAACGCGCAACAGCTCTGGTCGCGGCTAGGCTACCGGCTGCGCGTCGCAGTGACCGCCAACGCCTTGCGTTCGGTAACCGGGGATCCGCGGTACGCGCAGAGCGCGCTCGAAGCGCTGCGGAACGCCCCCAACGCCTGGCTGCGTCCCGCGCTCGAACGCAACAGCGACGACGACAACCCGATCGCCCAGTTGACTCCGGCGGAGCGCCGGGTCCTCGCCGAGCTCTGCAAGGGAAAAAAGGCGCGCGAGATCGCGGACACGTTCGACCGCAGCTTCAACACGATAAACAACCATACGCGTGCGATCTTCACCGCGTTCGGCGTGCGGAGCCGCGCGGCGCTCGTCGCCGAATGCGCGCGCCGCGGCATCCTCGACGACATGAACTCCTCGAGCTGACGACACCCCGCAGGGGGCGCGAACGCCCCCTCGAGACGTCACGGATGTCCTGGCGGCCCGCCGCCGCTTCCGTCCTGAGTCGAGATATGTGCGCCGCCCGCGTGCGCGGGCGTTCCCGCGGCGTGCACGTGCGGCAACGCGATCCCGAGCGCAACTGCGATCGAGACGATGAGTGTCGTGAGCATCGAATTCCTCCTTGGCGCGCACCGCAAATCGCGACGCGCCCCCGAGGATCGCACAAGCGGAGCCACGACTCCGTTTCCGGCGTTTTGCCAGAGCATTAACTTGGCCGAAAGGACCCGCTAAGCGAAATTGCGATCGCGTGAAAGCGAACGCTACACGGCGCGTGACGCGTAGAACTTCAAGTCGACGCGCGCGCTCGCGCCGTCGATGGTCAGGACGGCGTACGAGTACAGCGGGTTGAGCCGTTTGTCGGTGGGCGAGCCCGGGTTTGCGATCAGCACGCGGCCTTCGCGCGCGACCAGCGGGCGATGGCTGTGGCCGAACAGGATCACGTCGGCGTGATCGTCGGCTTCGCTGAACGACTCCAGCGCGCGCGATTTCGTGGTGCCGCGCCGGCCGTCGCCGTGGACCATCCCGATGCGAACGTCCTCCACGCGCACGATCTTGCGCCGGCCGAAGCGTTCGTGGATCGCCGCGCCGTCGTTGTTGCCGGCGACCGCGTCGAACGGCGCAATCGCCTCGAACAGCGGCACCGCGAGCAGATCGGTCATGTCGCCGAGGTGCAGGATCCGCGCGACGCCGGCACGCCGCAACCCGCGCTCCAGCGCGCGCGGCAGCGCGCGCCCAAAGCGCGGGAAGTGGGTATCGCTGACGACGCCGATCACGGTCACGCCTTTACGGTACCCGGTTCGTCGAGCAGCGCGCCGAGCGTGGTCAGCCGGGCGCCCAGCGCGTAGACGAGCGCGGCGAGCCGGCGGCGGAGCCGTACGCGCGGGACGCGCGCGTAGTCGCCCGCGACCGCGCGCTGCCGGTCACGGACCAGCACGGCCAAGACCTGCGGGGTGTAAAACACGAAAAAACCTCCGAAAGAGCGGAGGCTTCACCAAAACCGACGTGTGCGAAAAACAGTCAGGTCAGCGTGATGCGGCCTCCGAGCATGCAAAACCGGGACGCGAAACGACGAACATCGTCCACGTGCAGGGGATGGTAGCGGGCTGAAGTCGGTTCATACGCGTCCTCCTTTCACCGCTCGCAAAAAAGCGAACAGGCACTAAACCTATCACGCGCCCACCCGGCGCGTCAACACCGCGGCGAGAATCAATGCGCGGCCCAGCCGCCGTCGATGGAGATCGGCGCGCCGGTGATCGACACGGCGAAGTCGCTGCACAAGTACGCGCACAGCGCGCCGACCTCGGCCGGCTCGATGAAGCGCTTCGTGGGCATCGCGGACAGGAACGCCCGCTCGAGCGCCTCGTCCTCGCTGATCCCGCCGCCATAGGATTTCACCAAGTCCGCCGCCTGGCCGCGCACGAGATCGGTCATCACCGCGCCTGGGCAGATCGCGTTCGCGGTGATGCCGTGCTCCGCACCTTCGACCGCCGACGCGCGCGTCAACCCGACGACGCCGTGCTTCGCCGCAACGTACGCGGCTTTATACGGAGATGCGACGAGCCCGTGCACGCTCGCGACGTTCACGATGCGACCGCGACCGCGCGCGAGAAAATGCGGCCACGCGGCCTTGGTCGCGTAGAACACGCTGTCGAGGTCGATCGCGCGCACGTTCGCGTACTTCTCGTCGGGAAAGTCGGCGATCGCGGAGACGAACTGCACGCCGGCGTTGTTCACCAGGTTGTCGAGCCCGCCGAGCTCGTGCGCCGCGCGGTCGACGGCCGTGCGGATCGCGCCCGGGTCGCGCACGTCGCACGCGTACGCGCGCGCGGCCACGCCGAACCGCGCCGCGATCTCGCTCGCCGTCGCGGCTGCCGTCTCGCCGTCCAGATCGACCACGGCGAGCGCCGAGCCCGCTTGCGCGAGTGCCTCCGCACACGCGCGGCCGATCCCGCGCGCGCCACCCGTCACAAAACTTACCCGATCGTGTAGGTCGATGGAAAGCAAGGTCGTGGTACCTCCTCGCGAAGGAGATCGCCTCGTGGGTACATTGGTCCTTTCCGGCGTCGCTCGTTCGTTCGGCGACGTCGTCGCGGTACGCGACGTCTCGTTCACCGTCCCGGCCGGCACGACGTTCGGCTTGCTCGGCCCCAACGGCGCGGGCAAGACGACGACGATGCGCATGATCCTCGGCATCTTGCTGCCCGACCGCGGCAGCGTGACGTGGGACGGCGCGCCGGTCGACCTCAAGGTTCGCCGCCGCTTCGGGTACCTGCCGGAGGAACGCGGGCTGTACGGCAAGCTCAAGGTGCGCGAGCAGATCGCATATTTCGGACGGCTGCACGGCGTGATGCCGCCCGAGGACACCAAGCGCGCCGACGCGTGGATCGAACGGCTCGGCCTGAGCGAGTACGCGAACCGCCCGTGCGCGGAGCTCTCGAAAGGCAACCAGCAAAAGGTGCAGGTCGCGTGCGCCGCGCTGCACGAGCCCGAGCTGCTCGTGCTGGACGAGCCGTTCTCCGGGCTCGATCCCGTCAACGCGGAGACGTTGCTGAGCGTGCTGCAAGCGCTGCAGCAAGCCGGCACGACGCTGATCCTCTCGTCGCACCAGATGTGGCAGATCGAGGACCTGTGCAAATCGTTCTGCGTGATCGCCGGCGGCACCGTGCGCGCGAGCGGCACGCTCGACGAGTTGCGCACCGCGTGGCCCACGCGCATCGTCGAGATCGAGCCGCTCGACGACGCGCTGCGCGGCGTGCTGGATGCGACCGCCGGCGCGCGCCGGCTCCCCGAAGCCGACCGCCCGATCCTCGCCTACGAGATCCCCGCCGCCGCGGACACGGCGGCGCTGCTGCGGCGGCTCGTCGCGGCCGGCGACGTCACGCGCTTCGAGCGCGTCGATCCGAGCCTGCGCGACATCTACCTGCGCGCGATCGGAGCGGCGGCGTGAACACGGTCGGCGTGATCTTCAGCGCGGAGTTCGTCCGGCGCATCAAATCGAAAGCGTTTCTCGCGGGCACGCTCATCGGCGCCGCCAGCATCCTGCTCATCGCCATCCTGCCGTCGATTCTCGGCGGCGCGATGTCGAGCTCGTCGAAGAAGATCGTGCTGGTCGGCGACCCGGCGCTCACCGCGACCGCGAAGACGCTGCTCAAGCGCGATTTCGAGATCACCGCGACGCTGACGCAGCTCCCCGCGACGCCCACGCCCGCGTTCCTCGACGCGAACGGAAAAGCGTCCGCCGTCGCGATCCTCAGCCGCCCCGTCGGCGACGGGCTGCGCGTGGTCGCGTACGCCCGCGACCCGTCCGCGTTTCGTGAGTCATTCGGCAAGGATCTCGCGCCGCTGCAGGTCGCGCTCGCGACCGGCGTCCCCGTCGAACGCGTGGCCGCGCACTTGAACGTCACCGTCGACGTGCACGACGTCTCGGGCCGCTTCGCAGACGCGAGCTCGGCCGATGCCGCGAAGGGCGTCGCGTACCTCTTCATCATGATGCTGTACCTGTCGATCCTGCTCAACGCGCAGTCGATCATGACGTCGGTCGCGGAAGAGAAGACGAGCCGCATCGCGGAGCTGCTCGTGTCGACGCTCGATCCGGCGCGGCTGCTCGCGGCGAAGATCCTCGCGGCGGCCTCGACCGGGTTCATCCAGCTCGCGGTGTGGGTCGTCGCGGGCGCCGTTTCCGGACGCATCGCCGCCGCGATGTTTCCGCAGCGGGACGGTGCGACGAGCAGCACGACGATGCTCGGCGCGTTCGACGTGTCGACCGGCGAGATACTCGCGTTCATCGCGTTCTTCATCGTAGGCTTCGCGCAGTACGGCGTGCTCTACGCGGCCGCCGCCTCGCTGATCAACCGCACCGAAGACCTCGGCAGCGTCGCGGGTCCGCTGGTCGTCCCCGTTGTGCTCGGGATCATCCTCGCGCAGGTCGCGCTGCAGTTTCCGAACAGCCCCAACATGGTGATCTGCTCGCTGATCCCGCTGATCTCGCCGTTCGTGATGTTCACGCGCGTCGCCGTGTCCGACGTCCCCGCGTGGCAGCTCGCGCTGTCGCTGGCGATCAACGTCGGCTCCGCGGTGCTGCTCGCGTGGCTGTCGGGGAAGATCTACCGCGTCGGCATGCTGCTGTACGGGCGCGCGCCGTCGCTCAAGCAGGTCGTCGCGACGCTGCGCACCTGACGCGCCTAGGAGCGTGTCGGACTTTGTCTGACACGCGACGACGGGCGGATCGGCCGGAGGCCGAACGCGAGCGTGGCTCGGTCCTGAGCTTGTCGAAGGACCGAACACGCACTTAGCCGGCCGGCGTCTCCGCGGGGACGCCGATCGCGATCGCGCCGCTCACCGAGATCCGGTCGCGGCCGCTGCGCTTGGCGATGTAGAGCGCCGCGTCCGACGCTTCGGCCAACGACCGCGCGCGACGCGTGCGGCGCGGCGAGAGGCTGGCGACGCCGGCGCTGATCGTGAGCACACCCAGCGGCGAGCCCGGATGGATGATGCCGAGACAGCGGATCTCTTCGCGCACGCGTTCCGCGATCTGCGACGCGTCGGCCGAGCCGCAGTCCGGCAGGATGATGACGAACTCCTCACCGCCGTAGCGCGCGACGAAGTCTTCCTTGCCGCGCAGGCTCATCGCGATCGCGCGCGCGACGGCCGCGAGCGCCTCGTCGCCGATCGGGTGCCCGAACGTGTCGTTGTACGTCTTGAAGTAGTCCACGTCGATGAGGATCATGGCGAGCGCCGTGTCCGTGCGCGAGGCCTTGCGCCACTCGTGCGCCAGCCGGCCTTCGTACGCGCGCCGGTTCGGGATGCCGGTCAGCATGTCGCGCAGCGCGGCGTCCTCGAGCTCGTCGCGTTCGTCGACGAGCGACGACGCGACGCCCTCCGCGAGCCGGATGCGATACGCGAGCGCGGCGAAGAGGATGACGACCTGCCACATCATGCCGAGCGCCGGCGCGGCGATCGTGAAGGCCGACTCGTGAACGAGCCCGTTCGCGCCCGCGCGCCCGATCGTGATGCCGACGATCGCGCCGGCGAACGCCAGCGCCTGAGCGATCACCGTCGCGCCGGTCAGTTGCCGCCCGACGGAGATCGACGCGACCGCGCAGATGAGGTAGCCCGCGGTCAGCGCGGGATCGAGGCCGGCGTACAAGCCCGATCCGATCACGACCGAGGGCCACAGCACGTAGAGCTCGCCGCCGACGAGCAGCGCGCCAAACATCGCGATCGACAGCCAGTACAGCGCTTTCGAAATCATCGAGTTGTCGCGCAGCGACTTACAGAGTACGAGCAGCACGATGCCGTAGGACGCCCGCCCGACGAAGCCGATGAGCTCGGGCGCGAGGCCGCTTTCGGGCCACAGCCACCGGGCCGCAGCGCCGATGTCGGCGGCGTCCGCGAGCACGAACGCCAGCATCACCAGCGCGAACAAGCCGTACGAACCGTCGAGCAAAATGGCCGCGAGCACCGCGCTGCCGATCGCGACGGCGAGGATCGCACCGATCATCAGGACGTTCGGCACGTCGATCAGGTTCGCCCGAACCGCCTCTTCGTTCTCGAGCGCGGGTCCGGAGACGAGCGCCAGCGAGATCGAACGCGCGCTATCCGGCGTCAGCCGCACGTAGTACGTCTGCTTCGACGGATGCGCCGGGTGCAGCACGATCCGGTCCGGGCCCGTTCGCAGCGTCCCGGCCATGCCGCCGGCGTAGAACGGCGTTGCGAGCACCGAACCGTCCGGGCGCGGCGCGTACAACGTGCCCGACCCGTCGTAACCGTGCAGCACGAGATACGCGTCGCTCTCGACCGCCGCGGAGAACCGCAGCCACAACGCCGCACCGCGGCGCCGCGCGCGCGGATCGCCCGGCGTAACCCGCGCGCCGAACGGTGCGTTCAGGACGGCGGACACCGGCCGCGCGCCGGACGCATCCCAATACGCGCTCGCCGTCAGCGGTTGCCGGGCGGAGGGCCTACGGTCGTCCTGCGGCGACGCACCCGCCGCGTGCGGCAACACGACCAACACGCCGAGCGCCAGTGCCGCCACCGCCGCGAAGCGGGCCAAGGCCGCGGCTGCGGGCGCGCGGCGTCCTGGCGAGTCGGCGTACGGCGAAGGCGGGCGCGGCACGGTGGCCTTTCTCGGGCTGGTCGCGGACCCGGCGATCGCCGGGCCCGCGCGGTGGTCGGTCAATGGATCCCACCGCCCCCGGTCGGCGTCGGCCGCGGCGTCGGCGTCGGCGTCTTGGTCGGCCTCGGCGTGGGCGTCGGGATCGGGGTCGCGGTCGGCACCGGCGTCGCCGTCGGTTTCGGCGTCGGCACCGGGGTGGGGCTGGGCGTGGGGGTCGGGGCCGGCGTCGGCGTCGCGGTCGGCTTGGGCGTCGGGGTCGGGACCGGCGTCGGTTTGGGCGTCGCCGTCGGCACCGGAGTCGGCGTCGGGACCGGGGTGGGCGTCGGAACCGGGGTCGGCTTGGGCGTCGGGGTCGGCACCGGCGTCGGGGTCGGTTTGGCGGTCGGCGTCGGGACCGGCGTCGGTGCAGGCGTCGGCGTCGGCACCGGGGTCGGCGCCGGCGTCGGCGTCGGGCTGGGTGACGGACTTAAGATCGGCGGCGCGGGCGTCGGATTATAGCTCGACGGCGGGATGGGCGCGGGCGAGCTGATCGCCGCATCGCAGGCTGCCGCCTCCAGCGGCGCGGCGGGCGGGATGTTCGGCAGGGGCTGGGTGGTGCCGGCCGCTTGCGAGTCGAGGGCCGGGTTCAGCGCGAGCTGGATCGTGTTCGCGTACACGCTCGGCAAGCAGTGCCCGACCGTCGAGAGGTCGGGCGAACGATAGAAGCGTTCCGTGGCCGTAGCGGTGCCGCCGTACGAGCCGTAGGTCGTCGGGATGTCCGCGGTCACGACCGGATCGCTCTCCAGCACGATGAACGAGCGGGACAATCCGTCGCCGGACATGATCGCGTTCTGCGGCGTGCACTTCGTGGTGAACGTCGCCGGGCGAAAGAATTGCGCGACGGCGACCGTTTGACCGGCGAAGTCGATGCCGCCCTGCAGCACGTCGGACGGGGGCGCAGGACACGGTAGCCGATTGACCGGCGCGTTGTCGCCGAGCCCGTTGTAGAGCATGTAGAGCGAGTAGTCGTGATAGGGTTGGGCTTGCGCTGCGAGCACGCCGGTGTAGCGAACAACGCTCTGCACGCGTTCGTTGATCGTCCCGAGCTGCGTTCCGTACAGCACGCCGTACAGCGTCAGCAGGGCCACCGGGAGCGCGATCGCGCTCTCGATGAGGGCCGCACCGCGTTGCCCGTGGCGGCTCATCCGCTGCACCCGAGCTTGCTGTCGGGCTGGGTCCCGGAGTACGGCCGCATCGGAACCGAGTTCCACCAACCCGTGAACGCGCTGAACTCGTCCTGGTCGATCCCGAACACGTAGCCGTTGTACGACGAATTCGCCTGGCTGCTGTTGCCGCCGAAATCGGTGTCGTACCAGTCGACGTTGAGCCCGTCGTTGGACGCCGAGCCGGACCACGTTTCGACCGGTTGATAGCGATTGTTCGTCCAGGCGTTGTTGAGCTGCCCGGGCTGGAACCAGTCCTGCTCGACCATCACCGCCGTCGCCGCCGCGCGCGCGATGACGCGGAACGGTTTGGGTTTGAAGTTCAAGAACGCCGGGATCGGCGACGGGATGTCCGCGCAGACCGACACCTCCGTCTGCGCGGGCAGCAAGGACGGGTTGACGCCGGACGCGACGTTCATGTTGTCACCGTACGACGGCGTGATGAACGCGCGCGCGTCCTTCACGACGGTGTACACGGGGGTGCGCGGGCTGAAGTCGAGCAGGGCATAGGAAAACGCGCAGTCCCCGCCGCCCGTTTTCCCGCACACGCCCGGGTTGGCGAGGTGCGCGACGACCGCGGTCGCGTCGTTGTGCATCGTGGTCGCGTCCATGTTGGCGGTGATGCGGTTGAGCAGCACGATCTCGTCGTGATAGCGTGCGGCCGACTTCAGGTATGCGTTGTACAGCGTCGCATAGCGCACCGTGCACGAGCTGTCGGCCGAGCAGCCGCCGTTTCCGTACGCCGTCAGCTCCAAGCCGTAGAGGATCGTGCGAATCCGGTACTCCTCGACCGCGCTTGCGTACAGGGCGGAGTTCATCTCGTTGAACTGCTGTGTTTGCAGCGCCAGCACGGCTTGGGCCGCCGCGTCCGCGGCGTTCTGAGCCCGAATCTGCCACCGCACGATGTCCGCATAGCGGACCGCCATGAGCACCATGACGAGCATCGCGACGATGGCAAGACACCAGACGGGGAGCACCTGACCGCGCTCGCGATGATGGCGGGACATCAGCACGACGCCCCGGGATTGAGCGGAAATTTTCCCGGCGTATAATTTGCGCTGGGGAGCCCGCCCTGCTGCGCGGAGTCCCAGCTGTACACCGAGCACAGTGCCGGATTCTTCGTGCGATCGAGAGCTTTTTGGGCTGCCATCTTCCCGGCGGGGGTCGAGATATCCGACGGGATCGCGTTCACCGGATCGCTCGTCAACTGCGCGTAGACGTTTTGATGGTAGAGCGTCTCCCAGAACACCGCGGTCTTGAGCGGCGCGATGCCGTTGGGCATCCGGCCCCAATTCTCTTGATCGAGATATTCCGCCAAGCCGAGCGCGAGATAGCTGACCTTCACGGGACATCCCGTCCACGAGGTGGTCGTATCGTCCGGCACGCTGCAGAAGCGCATGAAGTGGAAGCCGCCGAAGTACGGCGGCGTGTTCTCACCTTGCGAAAAGTAGTCGTTCGCGTCGGTGAACGAGCTGCCCGTGCCGAAGTCGAAGCCGTCGATGTTGCCGTGGCCACCCGTCTCGCGGAACGTCGGCTCGACGCCTACGCCGGTGACGGTCAGCACGCTTCCGGCGTCGCCGAACATCAGCAGGGACGGGGCGGAGTGCGACACCGTCGAGATGGTCTGCAGCGGCTGCATGAGCGAGGCGCCGCCGTGCCGGTTGCCCGCCTGATCGAAGCCGTACTCGGTGCCGATGCTCGCGGTCGGCGGCATGTACGTTCCGCTCGAGATGGTTGCCGCCTGCGACTGCCCGAACGCCTTGTGCGTGGCGTCGTCCGGGTCGAGGTTCTGCGCGGCGTCGGGATACGTTCCTTGAATGCCGGATTGGTGCGCGTGATAGAACGCAGCGCCGTCGGCGGCGACCTGTTCGTATCCGACCAAGGCGATTCGCAGCGCGCCGACGATCAGCGTCAGCATCAGCGTGAGCACGAGCGCGGTTTCGGGCAGCGCCGCGCCGCGCTGCCCGCCGGTCACGGCGGGTTGCCGCCGGGCGCGTCTCACGGCGAATCACCGGGGACCGTTTCGCCGGCCTGCGTCAACGCGCTGGCGGACGTATCGAGGCTGTCGGTAGCGCTTTGCCCGAACGCGGCGAGAACCCCGAGCGTGCACATCGAAAGCAGCGCCATGACGAGGGCATATTCCACCAGCGTGCCGCCGTTTTCGTCGGCGAGCAGACGTCGCGCGAGCACGGCGGGCCTCACCGCACGATGACGTCCGGCGTCATGACGAAGACGACGTCCGTCTCGCTGCTGCTGTAGCGCGTCGAGCGGAACAGCTTGCCGAGGATGGGCAGATCGCCGAGGCCCGGGATCTTGGTGATGTTCTTCTGCTCGAGGTGCCGCAGCAGGCCGCCCATGACGACGCTGTCGCCGTTGTGCGTCACGATGTCCGTCTTCAGCTTACTCGTCTTGAGCGCGGGGACGACGAAGCCGTTCAGCGTGATGCCGGACTGGAAATCGAGATCGGAGACCTCGGGCGCGATCTTCGTCTCCACCGTGCCGTCGGGCAGCAGCGTCGGCGTCATGTCGAGCTTGACGCCGTATTCCTTGAAGACGATCGACGTGTTGCCGAGCCCGGTCGAATACGCGTACGGGATCTCTCCGCCGACCAGGAACGACGCCGCCTGACCGGGCGACGTCACGAGATCGGGCGCGCTCAGGATGCGCGCGTGGCCGGTGTTGATGATGAGATCGAGCGTCGGCGCCAGCCGCGTCAGCCGGAAGAACGGCGCCAGGTTCAACGCGCGCCCCGGCAGCCCCGCGCCGGGGCCTTCGATGGCGACGATACTCGGATCGACGATGTCGAACACGCCGGGGTTGGTCGGCGAGGGGTTCGCACCCTGGAGCCGGATCCCGAGCTGCTGCAGCCCGGTGCGGTCGATCTCGAGGATGTTCACCTTGATCGCGATCTGCGTCGTGGTCTCCGTCGAGATGCGATCGATGATCTTTCCGTCGGACGAGAGCGCGGTGCCGGCGATGCTGCGCACGCGGCCGAGCGCGGCTTCGGCCTGCGACCGGTCGTGAACGGTGCCGCTCACCACGAGGTTTCCTTTGCCGTCGGCCTCGACGTGCACGCGTGACAGGCCCGCATCCGACGACATCGCCCGATTCACTTCGCCGAGCGGGTTCGCGATGGTGACCGCGTTGACGATCGAGACCTTCTTGTCTTTCGCGAAGCCGTCGAAGCGCGTCAACACTTCGTTTACGTGCGCCTGCTGCGTCGTGGTCGCGACGTTGCCGGTCACGAAGATCGTGCCGGGCGACTGCGACACGACGAGCCCGGGGACGTTGAGGCTCTGGCGGATGACCTGTTCGACCGAATCGAGGCTCGGCTCGGTCACGACGACTTCGTAATCCGTGCGATCCGAGCGCGTCCAGACCGCGACCGTGGTGCGGCCCGGCGCCTTCCCGTTGATCACGAGCTGGTTCCCGGTCGGAACGATCCCGGCGACGGTGCCGTCACCGACCGCGACACGCGTCATGCCGGGCGCCGGCACGATCAACGACGATCCGACCGACAGCGAAAGCAGACGCGTTTGCGCGAACGCGCCCAGGGGACAGAGACAGGCAGTGACGGTAGCGGCTGCGAGCGCAAGCGCGCCGTGTCTGAGCACGTACATCGAGTGCAGTATGACACGGGCGCGAACGTTAACGCGTCGACGCGGGGCAGACGTAGAGCCAAGATTCAAGTGAGTAGGTTCACAGACGCCGCCCGGCGGGATAGACTCCAAAAGCCGAACCACCAAGGAGTCTGCATGTCACCCGCCCGTCTCGCATTCGCACTCACGTTCATCGCCGCCGTCGCCGCACCAGCGGCTGCAGCGGAGACGTCGATCCCGCTCACGCGGCTCGCCGCCGAGAACGGTTATACGTATGCGTGGCTGGCGGGTGAAGGTGCGGTCTCTCTCAGCCGGCCGGGTGTCGTCGTCGTCCTGCGGGCGGGCCAAAAGCTCTACCGCATCGGCGACCGCGTCATCTCGGCCGACCGCGCTCCGTACTACGACGGGACGGATCTTGTCGTCAGTCCGGCCGTTGCAGCGAACCTGCGACGGCTCGCGCAGGCCTTTCCGGCATCCCCGCCGCCATTAGCACCGCCCACGCAAACGGCGGCGGTCACCGGAAGCCTTTCGGTGGAGGCCCGGCAGGTCGCCGGCCGGGACGCGATCGCTGTCAGCGGTCGCGGCCCGGCTGACGCACCCGTCTACATCACGCTCACGGCAGAGGTGTCGCGCGACCTTCCGGTCGTCGTGCTCTCCCGCGTCGTGACGCGCGTCAAGTTGGACGGCACCTACGAGACCGACATCGGGATCTCGTCGGCTCCCCCGCGAGAGACGGTCGTGATCGCGACCGTGACCTCGGTGACCGGTGTGAAACCATCGAGCGCGCGCGTCGTCCTCAAGGCGACGAGCCCCGCGGTGACTTCACCACTGGATAAGCTGCCGCAATAAACGGACGTATCGTGTGCTCAAATCCATCCGGAACCTTGCGGGCAATGAGAGCGGTGCGACGCTCGTCGAGTACTCCCTCGTCGTCATGCTGATCGCCGCCGTAGCCATCGTCATACTCACCGCGGTCGGAAAAGACGTCGCGGGGATCTTCAGCGGGATTCTCCCCGCGCTCCAACCACCGTCCTGACGCCGCGCGTCATCGGTCACCCACACCTCAAACACGTCCACGAAAGGACTCGTCTCGTGCTCAACGCTTTTCGCTCGATGCTCCGTAACGATGAGGGCGCCACCCTCGTCGAGTACTCGCTCGTCGTCGCCCTGATCGCCGGTGTGGCGATCGTCATCATCGGCAAGCTCGGCCAGAGCATCAACACGCTCTTCGGCACCGTCAAGAGCAACGTCGACACCGCCAACACCAACGTCGGAAAATAGCAGCCGCCGTGGCGAGCGAGACCCTGATCGCAACGATCATCCTGGTCGCCGTCTCGCTCGTAGCAGCGTACACGGACCTGGCGCGGCGGCGAATCTCGAACGTTCTGACGTTCGGACTCGCTGCCGCCGCGCTCGTCCTGAGCTGCGCGCACGGCCCGCTCGCGTTCGCCGTCATGCTGGCAACGTACGCGGCGCTACTCGCCGTCGGCACCGTACCGTTCTCGCGCGGCTGGATCGGCGGCGGTGACGTCAAGCTGCTCGCAGCCGGCGCGGTCTGCGCCGGTTACCCCGGACTCGTCTCGTTTCTCCTGATCACGTCGGTCGCCGGCGGAGTGCTCGCGGTCGTCGAGCTCCTGAAAGCGCGCCGGCTCCAGTTCGCGCTCATGCAGCTCGCAACAGCCGCATACGTCGGCGGTCTCGGCCGCGGCGTCATCCTCGAACCCGACCGCCGCAGATTGCCGTACGCGCTCGCGATCCTGACCGGCGCCCTCTACCTGCTCGCATCGGAGACCATCGCACCATGGTTGCAGCTCGTCCACGGCTAGACCGCCGTACCACGACCCTTCTCATCGCGGCGGTCCTGGCTATGGGGACCGGCCTGCTGACCTTCAACTATCTCACGTCGGTCGGCCGCCGCCAAAGCGCGGTCGTCGCACCGCGCCGGGTGGTCATCGCGGCGCGCGACATCGTCGCGCACGTCCCGATCAAACCCGACATGGTCACGACCGTGATGCGGCCGGGCGACGCGATCGAACCCGATTCCATCGGCGACCCGGCGGACGTCGTCGGGCGCATCGCCGCGGTCTCCGTGCCGGCCGGCGGCAGCATCTCGACGTCGAAGATCACGACGATCGCGGCCAGCACGCTGGTCATGCGCGTCCCGCGCGGGATGCGCGCGGTCGCGATCCCGCTCGACCGCGTCAAGGGCGTCGGCAACCTGATCCAGCCGGGCGACCACGTCGACGTCATCGCCGTCACGCCGCCGCGCGCGAACACGCAGCCCAAAGCGGCGACGATCTTGCGCGACGTGACCGTGCTCGCGATGGGAACCGCGCTCGAGACGCCGCAAGGCGCGACGCCCTCGCCCGAGTCCGGCTTTCAAACCGCGTCGCTCGCGGTGACGCCGGATCAAGCGAAGCTGCTGACGCTCGTCGACCTCAACGCGACGCTGCGGCTCGCGCTGCGCGCGCCGGCCGACGGATCGCACCGGCCCACGCTCGGCGACAAGCTCGACCTCAGCCAACCCGTCGCTGCCGCGCCGCGCGCCGCGCCGGCCGCGCCCCCCG
>DASZBS010000038.1:0-10046 GCA_035943995.1 Candidatus Elarobacter sp.
GATCACGCTCGCGGTCGGTGAGAACACCGCGACGCTCGTGTTCAAGCCGACGTAGACGTTGCCGGCGCTGTCGACGCTCAAGGCGGTGATCGTTTCGTTGTAATCGCTCGTCTGTGCGCCGTAGCTCGCGACGATGCGCCGGTTCTGCCCGTCGCTCGTCTCCGTGGAAACGGTGTACGTCCACCCGGACGACGACGGCGTTTGCGCCGCGCCGTACACCGTGCCGTCCGGTGCGACCGCGAGTTGGTTGATCGTCCCGGGGAACGGGATGTGGTAGCTGCGCACGAACGGAGCGTTACCGCCCGCGTACGCCGGATAGACGTCGATCGTGCTGTAGTGAGCGACGTAGGCATCGCCGTTGCCGTTGACCGCATACGCGTGTGCGTGCCCGTCCGTGGCACCGTACTGCACTTTCTGCGGACGGCAACGCTCGTCGAGCGGTGATGTCAAGACTAGCGCATCGCGCTTCCAGAATTGAAGGAGCCTAAATGCAACCGAACCGAGTCCACAACGTCATCGCGGCGATTTGCGGTCGAAACGTAAAGATTACCGGCGGGCACCGACACCGATCTTACTGTTCGGATGTACGACCGACCGGACGCCGATACGATTCACGAGATGGTCCGCGAGCTCGAACGTGACGACCGCGTGGCCGCCGCCGAACCAGACTTTGCGGAGAGCGTCATACGGGTCAAGCTGGCTGCGAAGTAACACCTTCTCGCCTCGCGAACCGTGAGCACTGTGATAATTATCAAGAAGGATGACCCGAATAGCATGACTACGTTCGGGGTGGACTGTCCGACCTGTCATAAGCCTAAGGGGTTTCCGGCGTCCGCACGCGAGTGGAAAACATCCGGCCGCCGCGACCACTTATGGGTCCGCTGCAACGAACACGATGAGATCATGCAGCCGACTCAGTATTACACAAAAGAAAAGCGCAAGCTCGATTAGTTGGTCGATTTCACCGCGTCCCCGTCGACCTGTCGCATTGCCTGCGTCTGGGGTACAGTATCGAGGCAATGACCTCGACCCCGAACCTTTCGATAATACTTGCTCAACTTGCGATCTCCGTCGTGCTAGCCGCCGTGCTCGGTTTCGCGAGTGCTTTCGCGTTGCAGCAGCGGAACGTGGAAAACGCGCGCAGTGACGAGCGACGCAGGAATGAAAGAACCGATCGCGCCGTCCGTTTGCAGGTACTCGCGTACCTGAAAGCGGAGGCGAACGAGATTCGGTTCGCTTACACCGGCGGAATCATGGAACTCTCGGTCATGTCGACTTTCACGATCGACTGCGAGAGCGGCTGATTGACAAGGACGTTCCTCAAGCATTCCCCGGCGAGGCGGACGTGCTGTACGGCGCGCTTGCAGCTTGTGACTTCGCGATGGCCGTCCAGCAGCTAAACGAGGAAAGATGGAAACAGGCTGACGATCAGGCGAAGAAAGAAGGAGGAAAGCCGGTAAGCTCTTACGAGCTAGAGCGGCGGCCTAAGATCGTCAAGGGCATCTGGACGCCTCCCTTTCGAAAACTCGAGGAGGTCTTTAAGCGCGTCGAAGATACGGACGAGCTGCGGGAGTTTGCAATGGCGCGCGACCAGCGTGCGGAGTGACGCCTGGAAATCATAGAGTCGCCCTCCTGTTCGGGCCATCGTCGCGCGGCGCCTGACATGATCTGAGAAGCTACCGGTCCGTGCTGCCGAGACGGCGCTTCAAGTCGTCGACTTCGGCTTGCGTGATCGGGGGTCTGACGGCGAGTTGATCTTCGACGAACGCCGCGATGAGCGCGCTGTCGCGTTCCGAAGCCAGCGTCGCTTCGTCCTCGGACCTGATCGCGCTGACGAATCGTTCGTGCGGCACCGCGAGAAAAGCCGTTTTCCCGAGCTCGCCCGCGATCAGCTCCGCAAAGCGCTCGGTGACGACCGTCGCGCGCTCGCCTTTCGGTCCGTCGTGCGCGGCGAGCACTGCGTCCCGGTAGAGCGCACACCAGCTCTCGACGGCGTTCTGCTCGACCATCAACGACAGCAGCGTCAGCAGACGCAGAGCGTTCGCCATGCGCCAAAGCACGCGGCCCGTTGTGAGCGGGCTCGGGTCGAGCTCCCATCGCCACCCCTCCGCCGACGGCGTGATGATCGAGTCGGCCTCGCCCGGCGTTGCCGTTTCGCGCTCGCCCGCGAACGGTGCGAGCACGGGGGACCAGGCGAAGCGAAAATGGTTTGCTTCGAGCGGTTGTGCGTGGCCGAGGCCGCGAAACGCAGCGAGGACTTCCTTAGGGGACGTCGCTCGCGGCGTTTTCGCGACCACCACGATTGGTTCGAGGGTGTTCGACGTGTTCGTCCTGCTTTCGGTCAGCCCGTGCAGATCGGCGGCTTGTCGGTAAACGCGCTGTCGTCGTCCGCTGCCGACAGGGTCGCCGCGTCACCCGCTCCGTCGGGATCGTTTGCGTCATAGCCGACTTGCTTGTTCAAGAACGATTGGATTATACGCGGCAAGTTCTTCGAGGAAGTTGTGATTAGCGTAGTGAGCTTTCCGGTGGAGAGGTTCTGGAACGTCACGAAATACGCCGGCAGGCTTCCGCTGAACATGCCCGGGAAGTTCTGCACCCAGATATTCGTCGGCGTGACGAACATTTGGCTCACGCCGTTCGACCCGACGTAGCCAGCTTCCCGAGCCCCGGACGCGACCATCAAACGCGCGATGCCCCGCATCAGACCGGTTTGCGTCGCGTCGAGCGTCGGGTTCGCCAAAATCTGCGAGGCATGGTCGAAGAAGTGCGATTCCGCGACCGGTATGCTATCCGATTTCGCGATGTCGGCTTGGCGCTGCGCATCGTTCGGGCCCCCGCCTCCGGCGCCGGCGAGCTTGGCTATGACGTCAGCGGCCAGCTTCGCCGCGTCGTCTCCGACCGCGACGTAAATGGCGCCCGTGTCGCAGGTAACGTCCCCTCCGCCGCCGCCCCCGTCGGACACATCCGGGAAGTAATACTCCATGCACGACATGTCGCTGTGGTCGTACGCCCAATATCCGTCCGGCCACAGCCAGCCGTAGACGGTGATCGTGCAGCTGTACGCGTAATCGCGCGTGGTGCGCGTGGCCGATGAGGGCTTGGAGGAAGCGCTTCGGACCGATCGCTTCAACGTCAGCAAACGCGTCGTTTGATTTCCGTTCGTGTCGCGGACGGCTCGCCCCGTCTTCGCGCTGATGACGGCCGCCGCTTCGGGCGTCAACGGTATGCCGACTGTGGCGCCAAGCCGTTGCCCCCGAGCTGGCAGCGCCTCTACCGGCGTTCGTCGGGCTGCGCGAACGAGCGCCGTAAGGGCTGCATCACTCGGACTCGCGTTTGCGTGCACCGGAGGCATCGCCCTCGAACGACCGGCTCCTCCTCCGCAAGCCGTCAATGACAACGCGGCCGCGACAAGAGCTGCTGCGACTTTTTCTCCCGACTTCATCATCTTTGTCTAACCCCTCGGACAAGACGTGGAGGACTCGAAGAGCCCGCCTTTCCTCACGGCGGCGGGCTTTCGGTCGTGGTGGAGGTGAGGAGACTCGAACTCCTGACCCCTTACATGCGAAGCAAGTGCTCTACCAGCTGAGCTACACCCCCCACGGGCCGTCGGGGATTCTAACAGGCTTGGTCCCGGCTGTCAAAGGGACGTGTCGGCGTTCCGGCGAGAGAGAGGGCGATGCCTTCCTTCCGCTGGGCGGTCGCGGTGCTGGTGCCGCTTCTGCTCATCGCGTGCTCGCATGCGGCGGCGGACCGACCCGCCGGGCCGCTGCGGATCGTTGCCACGACGACCACGCTGGCGTCGATCGCGCGCGGGGCCGCAGGACCCAAGGCCGACGTACGCTCGCTCGTTCCCGTCGGGACCTCGCCGGAGGATTTCCAGCCCTCGCCCGATGTGATCGCCGCCTTGCGCGACGCCGACGTGCTCGTTGAAAACGGTGCCGACCTCGAGTCCTGGCTCGATGCCACGATCCGCAACGCCGGCAACCCGCGCCTGCGCATCGTCGTCTGCTCCGCGGGCCTGCCGGTGCGCGACGGCAACCCGCACCTCTGGATGGATCCCGAGTACGCGCGCTCCTACGTCGCGAAGATCAGCGCCGCGCTCATCGAGGTCGATGCGGCGCACGCCGCGGCGTACCGCGCGTCGGCGGCCGCGTACGACAAAGAGCTCGCCGCGCTGACCGCGCGCACCCGTGCGAAGATCGCGGCGATCCCGCCCGCGCGGCGCACGATGATCGTTTTCCACAACGCCTTCGACTACTACGCGCGCCGCTTCGGGCTGCGCATCGTCGGCGCGATCGAGCCGATGGCCGGCGCCGAACCGAACCCCGCGCACGTCTCCGAGCTCGTGCGGCTTGCGCGCGCGCAGCACGTCCCCGCCGTGTTCGCCGAGCACGAGTACAGCGACAAGCTCGCGCGAACGCTCGCCGCGAGCGCCGGCGGTTTGACCGTCGCGTTCTTGTACGACGACTCGCTCGGCACCGATGCGTCCGTGAGCACCTACACCGGCATGATCGACACCGACACCGACACGATCGTGAGCGCGCTGAAGTGAACGCCGTCGAGGTGCGGCGGCTGCACGTGCGGTACGACCGCGTCGAAGCGCTGCAAGGCGTCGACTTCGACGTGCCGCGCGGCACCGCGCTGGGGATCGTCGGGCCGAACGGCTCGGGGAAATCGACGCTGCTCAAAGCGGTCGCGGGACTGCTAAAACCGTCGGAGGGTACCGTGCGCGTACAAGGCCTTCCGCCGCGCGCGCTGCCGCCCGGCACGATCGGATACGTGCCGCAGATCGAGGATGTCGACTGGCAGTTTCCGGTGACCGTGCGCGACGTCGTCGCGATGGGGCGCTATCCGCGGCTCGGCCCGTTCGGGATGTTCTCCGCGCACGATCGCAGCGCGGTCGCGCGCGCCATCGAAGCACTCGATCTCGCCAAGCTCGCCGACCGGCACATCAGCGAGCTGTCCGGCGGCCAGCAGCAGCGCGCGTTCGTCGCGCGCGCCATCGCGCAAGAACCTCTGCTGCTGCTGCTCGACGAGCCGACGACCGGCGTCGACGCCGCCACCGAGGAGTCGCTGCTGCACCTCGTGCGCGGGCTCGTCGCCGACGGGCTGCCGGTGCTGATGACGACGCACGATCTCGACCGCGCGCACGAGTGGTTCGACCGCCTCATCGTGGTCGACCGCCGCATCCTCGCCGACGGTACGCCGGACGAAGTGCTCGAATCAGGCGCGTACGCCGGGATCCGCGAGCACACGCACACGCACGGCCACCGCCGTGACGGACCCACCGTCTGACATGGACGGCATCCTCGCTCCGTTCCAATACGACTTCATGCAGCGCGCGTTTCTCGCCGCGCTCGTCGTCGGCGCGCTGTGCTCGGCGATGGGGACGTACGTGGTGCTGCGCAAGCTGTCGTTCATCGGCGACGGGCTCGCGCACGCATCGTTCGCGGGGATCGCGATCGCGTATCTGCGCGGCGCGAACTTTTACGCCGGCGCCGCCGTCGCGACGATCGTCACGGCGCTGGGGATCGGGTTCGTGCACCGGCGCGGGAAGGTGTCGCTCGACACGTCGATCGGGGTGCTGTTCACCGCCGCGTTCGCGCTGGGCATCTTCTTGATGTCGCGCTCCACGCGCTCCACCGTCGACTTGCAAAACTATCTGTTCGGCAACATCCTGGGCGTGTCGGCGTACGACCTCGCGATGGTGCTCGGGCTCGGGCTCGCGGTCGCGGTGATCGTCGGCGCTCTGTGGCGGCCACTTCTCTACACGTCGTTCGATCCCGTCGTCGCCGAAGCGGCCGGGATTCGCGCGGGCTTCGTCGACTACGCGCTGCTCGTGATCCTCGCGATCACGATCATCGTGTCGCTGCAACTGGTCGGGATCGTGCTCGTCGCGGCGCTGCTCGTCACGCCGGCGGCCGCCGCGGCGCAGCTCACGAAGCGCTTCGTGCCGATGATGGTGCTGTCGTGCGCGTTCGGCGTGTTCGCCGCGGTCGGCGGGCTGTACGCGTCGTACGAGCTGCACGCATCGCCGGGTGCGACGATGGTGCTGCTCGCGACGCTCGTGTTTTTCTGTGCGCTCGCCTTCGCCGGCACGCGCCGGCAGTTGCTCAGCGCAAGGCGTCGACCGCCGCGCGCGTCTTGATCGAACCGAGTCCGGTCACCGCGTCGAACCCCATCGTCACGCTGCAGCCGTCGGGCTGCTGATCGGCGCAGCCGCGCACGAGCGGCGGCGGCGACGGGAGCAGTCCTTTGAAGCCTTTAGGCAGCGGGTCGCGGCGCGGGCGCAGCGTGTTGTCTTTCCAGCCGCGGTCGTTCTCGCGCGTCACGTCGCGGAACGCTTGCGGCGCCGTGCGCGCGAGCGCGTAGAGGTCGCCGGTCGAGATCAGCCGGTGCGCCGGTGCGACGAGGCTGTTGATCGCCGCGAGCTGCCCGCCGATGAGCGCCGCGCTCTCGCTGGTGCCGCCGACGCCGCCCAGGCCGTAGCCGTGCCAGTACACGCGCAGGTGGCCGGCCGCGTCGGCCGAGACGTCGGGGACGATCCGGTTTTTCACGTAGGCCATTGAGAAGAGGAAGTCGCCGGGTGCGTTCTGCCACGGCGGGCGGGGCTCGGCGGAGATCCCGCCGCCGCCGGCGTGCTCGAGGTCGTTCCACGGGCCTTCGTCGGCGACGCCGTCGCGGTCGCCCAGCTGCGAGCCGCCCGCGCACACCACGTACGGCGACACGCACGGCCACGCGATGCGCGGCCGGTCGACGCCGTTTTCCTTGTAGCCGTAGGCGCCGTCGTCGCCGGCCGGGACGACGAGCGGGATGCCGCGCACCAGCGCTTCGAGGATCGGGATCGGCGTCGCGCCGTAGCGCGTCACGATCGCGCCGTCGGTTGGGCCGATCACGAACGGAAACACGAGCACGGACGGATCGAGGTCGAGCGCGCGGGCGAGCGCGAGCGTCCCGTCGTTGCCGCTCGAGCACACGTCGTCGTAGTCGACGACGACGTCGGCCAGCGGAGCGGTGGTGACGGCGGAGTCCACGTCGAGCGCGGCTTCCTGGCCGCGGTCGTCGCGCCCGCAGTCGACGGAGGCCGCCTTGAACACGAAGCTACGCTCGGTGACGCGGCGCGCGTCGGCGCCGGGCGGTGCGCCCTCGGCCGCCACGAACCGGCGCACGTCGTTGAGGTCGAAACCGTCGGAGACGTCCTCGACGAGCACGATGCGCTGGCCGGTGCCGCCCGCCGCGACGGAATCGATCATCGAGCGGAAGCGCGCCGGCTCGTACCAGTCGCCGCGAAAGTACGTGAACGACGGGCGCGTGTCGGCCAGCCGGGGGATCGTCGCGACGATGGCGCCGCGCACGTCGCGCAGGCCGCCCACCGGGACGTTGAGCGGGCCGTCGGGCGCGAGCACGGTGCGCACTCCGTCGGTCCACTTCTGCCAGTGCACGCCGAACAGCCGTTCCGCCTGGTCGATCCGCAGCTGCCCGCCCGCGACGAGGCCGTCGCCGGCGATCGACACGTCGGTGCCGCCGGCGGCCTTGAGCATCGTCACGAGCGCGCGCGCATCGGGCGCCCGGCCGAACTTCTCGACGAACGCGTCGCGGGTGAGGACGTCGCGGTGGGCCGGGTTGCCGGTGTCGCTCATCCGGGCGGCCAGCCCGTCGAGGTCGGCTTTGGGCTGCAGCTCGAACGCCAGGTGCAGCTGGACCGCGCCGGGCGCCGGGCCCGCCTGGTGCAGGCCGGCGAGCGCGCCCTGCGGGACCGGGACGCGAGAGGACGCGGCCCGAGCCGTCCCCGGCGGCGAAGTAAGGAAAACCGCGGCCGCTACGCAACCGATCAGCCAGCGGGAAAGTTTATTGGTCAACCGCGTCCTTTCCGAGGGAATACGTACATGGAACGCACCGCGTTCATCCGCAGTCTCATCGCGACCGTCGGCATTACCCAGCTGGCCCACGCCGCGCCCGCGCTCGCCGGGATCGATGAAGCCTCCGTCGGCCACGAGGTCTTCGCCCAGCTCCGCGAGGACGGCGACCTCCTCTTCGACTCGGGCTTCTACGAGCACCTCAACGAGATCGGGTCCGTCATCGCGGACACCGTACGTTCCCGCTATCCGTTTCCGATCCGCTATTACATCGTCCGCGGCGACTCGGCCAACGCGTTCTCGGTCCCAGGCGGCAACATTTACGTCAACGAGCCGCTGCTGCGCCTGGCCAAGAACAAGGACGAGTTGGCGGGCGTGCTCGCGCACGAGACCGGCCACATGGTGCTGCACCACGTCGCGCAGCACATGGCCGCGTTGCAGAAAAAGAGCACCGTCGCGTCGATCGGTTCGATCCTCGCGCAGATCGTGCTCGGACCGTTGGCCGGCGCGGCGATCGACTACGGCTCGCAGTACGCGGTCGCCGGCAGCGACGCCGCGCAGTCGCGTCACATCGAGGCGCAGGCCGACGAAGAAGGCGCGCGGATCATGGCCGCGACCGGCCAGTACAACCCGTGGGGCATGATCTGGTTCTTCCAGACGATGACCGACACGTACGGACCCGGCCAGAACTTCTGGCTGCGCAGCCACCCGCTCGACAACCAGCGCATCGTCGATCTCGAGAACCAGTTCAAAGCGAACCCCGCGGTGTTCGGCAAGTACACGGACACCAAGAAGAAGGACGTCGCGTACTGGTAGCGTCCGCTACGCCCACCCGCGGTGCGCGAACGCGACGTGGCTCGTGCCCGCCGGATCGATCGTGACGTGCAGCGACGCGTTGCCGGGCCGGCCCGCGTCATCCCAGCCGGCGATCGCGCGCTGCACGCGCTCGACCGCGCCGCGGTCGTCGCCGAAGCGGCGCACGAGAACGTCGTAGCCGCCGCGCGGCGCGAACACCGCGAGCTCGCCGCGGTCCGCGAGCCCGAGCGTCGACGCGAGCCCGTAGAGCGCGCCGCTGCCCACGGCGAGGTTGGGCACCGGGCCGCCGGCGGCGCCGGGTCCCTGCACGGTGAGCCGGCACAGCGCGTCGTCGTGCAATCCGAGCCACAGCGAGAACCCGCTCCACACGTCGTCGATCGTGATGCGCCGAACCGGCGCCGTGTCGTGCGGCGCGCCGTGCAGCGCGCGCGTCAGCGCGTGCACGTCGACGTCGTGCGCGTGCGCGGTGAGCACGCGCAGCGTCAGGCCCGGCTCGTCGAGCATCAGCGCGACGCTCTCGGCGTGCGCCGCGTCGCCGCGCAGCATGATGAAGCCGGCGTCGACGATCGCGTCGCTTTCCAAGCCGCGCGCCGTGCGCGCGAACGCGTAGACTTTCTGCTGGCAGCGGATCGTCAGCGGCGCGACGAGCCGGCCGCCCTCGCGCAGCTGCGCGATCCACGCGGCGGGGATCGCTTCGACGCCGACGGTTGCGATGATGCGGTCGAACGGTGCGCCGGTCGGATCGCCGTGCACGCCGTCGGCGCGCACGGTGCGCACCTGCGCGTAGCCGGCGGCGTCGAGGTGGCGGCGCGCGGCGGCGACGAGATCGTCGTCGAGGTCGATCGTGACGACGGAGCCGGACGGGCCGACCAGCTCGGCCAGCAGCGCGGCGTTGTAGCCCGTGCCTGCGCCGATCTCCAGCACGCGCTCGCCGCCGTGCAGCGCGAGCATCTCGATCATCTCGGCCATGATCGCGGGCTGCGACGACGAGCTGATCGGGATGCCGTCCTGCAGCTTGATCGCGATCGAACGGTCGGTGTAGACGTCCTCGGGCGGAACGTCGGGGACGAACACGTGCCGGGGCACGCGCCGGAACGCCGCGGCGACGCGCTCCGTGCGCACGGCGCCGCGGTCGCGCAGCAGTTGGACGAGCTGCGCGCGCAGCTCTTCGTACGGCCGCGTGCTCACGACGCGCGCACGCGGGGTCAGCCGGGGACGCGCAGCACGCGATAGCGCCCGGCGTCGCGCTGGAGAAAGCCCGCGTCGCACAGCGCGTCGAGGACTTCCACGGTCGCTGCGCGCTCGTTCTTGTTCGGCATCCCCGCCCATTGCAGCGCGACCTCGTGCGCGTCGAGTACCGCATCGGCGCGCAGC
>DASZBS010000039.1:0-4903 GCA_035943995.1 Candidatus Elarobacter sp.
CGTGTCGCAAGTGCAGGTGAACCTGCGCGCCGGCCTGACGTTCCCGCTCGTGCTGCGCGCGTTCATGCGCCAGGATCCCGACGTCGTGATGGTAGGCGAGATGCGCGACGGCGAGACCGCCGCCGTCGCCGTCTCCGCGGCCCTGGCGGGACAAGTCGTGTTCACGACGCTGCACGCCAACGACGCTCCGCGCACGATCGACCGGCTCGTCGAGCTGGGCGTCGCGCGGCACTCGCTCGCCGCCGCCCTGACCGCCGTGGTCGCGCAGCGGCTCGTGCGCACGCTGTGCGAGCAGTGCAGAGTGCGCGAGCCGATTCCGGCGCAGCTGCGCGAGACGCTGCGCACCGCGCACGACACGTGGTACGTCGCCGGCGGCTGCCGCGCGTGCGCGGGGAGCGGCTACCTCGGCCGCACCGGCGTGTACGAGCTGATGGACGTGGACGACGCGACGCGCGACGCGATCGCGACTGGCGCGTCGAGCGTGCACGTTGCGCAGCTCGCGGCCCGCAACGGCTACCGCCCGATGCGCGACGACGCGCTGGCGAAAGTGCTTGCCGGAACGACGTCGTTCGAAGAGCTCACGCGCGTGGTCGCGTGGAGCGCGGCGCGATGAGCCTCGGTACGATCCGCGTTCACGATCTCGTGCGCGGAGCGCGCGGGCGCGGCGCGACTGATGTTCATTTCGGCGGCTGCGACCGACCCGCGCTACGCATCGACGGCCGGCTCGTCGCCATGGACACCCCGCCGGTCGACGAGGCTGGCGTCCGCGCGTTCCTTGCGGTGGCGCTCTCGGCGGAGCAGTGCGCGCGGCTCGACGCGCGCGGTACCGCCGACGGCGCCGCGGCGAGCGACGCGGACGGCGGGCCGTACCGCGTGCACGCCTATCGGCACGGCGGCGGCGTGCGCGTCGCGATCCGTCTGCTCGCGGAGCGCGTCCCGACGCTCGAACAGCTCGGGCTGCCGGCGGTCGTCGCGACGTTCGCGCAGCGCCCGGCGGGCCTCGTTCTCTTCACCGGTCCGACCGGGAGCGGAAAGACGACGGCGCTCGCGGCGCTCGTCGACCGCATCAACCGCACCGCAGACCGCAACATCGTCACGGTGGAAGACCCCGTCGAGTACGTGCACGCGCCGGAGCGCTCGTTCGTCACGCACTGCGAGATCGGGCGCGACGTGCGCGACTACGCCGAGGCACTGCGCGGGTTTCTGCGCGCCGATCCCGACGTGATCGTCGTCGGCGAGATGCGCGACCGCGACACGATCGCCGCCGCGCTCACCGCCGCCGAGACGGGCCACCTCGTGTTCGCGACGCTGCACACCAACGATGCGGCACAAACGGTCGACCGCATCGTCGACGCGTTCGCGGCCGACGCCCACGCGCAGATCCGCTCGCAGCTCGCGTCGGTGCTGGGCGGCATCGTCGCGCTGCGGCTGATCCCGCGCCACGACGGCGCCGGGCGGCGCGCCGCCGCGGAGATCCTCGTCGGCACGGACGCGGTGCGCGCGCTGATCCGTGAGGGCAAGACGCACCAGTTGCGCAACACGCTCGTCACCGGCCGCGCGGCCGGGATGCAGACGCTGGAGACGCATCTCTCCGAGCTGGTCGTGCGCGGTGAGATCGCGCTCGCGGACGCGCACGCGGCGACCGGCCGGCCGAGCGAGATCCGCGCGTTCGAGCGGAGCGCCTCGTGAGCGCCGCGCAGTACCGCTACACGGCGCGCGACGCGGCCGGCGAGCTCGTGCGTGGGTCGATGGAAGCGCCGTCGGTCGAGGCGGTGCTCGCGAACCTGCGAACGCGGGCGCTGTTCGTCACCGCGGTCGACCGCGAGACGCTCTTCGCGCGCACCGTCGGGCGATCGCTGCACCTGGGTGCGCCGTCCCGGCGCGCGCTGCTGGCCTTCTTCCGCTCCTTCTCGACGCTGATCCGCGCCGGCGTGCCGATGCGCCGCGCGCTCGACGTCACGATCGAGCGCGCATCCGACGGCGTGCTGCGCGAGTCGCTGCGGTCGCTGCTGGCGGACGTCGAGCACGGCACCGCGCTGAGCGATGCAATGGAGCGCCGGCCGCGCGCGTTCGCGCCGCTGTACGTCGCGATGGTCCGCGCCGGTGAAGCCGGCGGCATCCTCGACGACGTGCTCGAACGGCTCGCCTCGTTTCTCGAGCGCGACGCGGACCTGCGCAAAAAAGTCCGCGCCGCGCTGGCGTATCCGGCCGTCGTCGTCACCGCGGCGCTCGGCCTGGTGCTGTTCCTGATGGCGCGCATCGTACCGATGTTCGCGCAGATGTTCGACGCGTTCCACGCCGAACTGCCCGCGACGACCCGCGCGCTCCTCGCAGCCGGCGACGCACTGCAGCGCCCGACGACGTGGCTCGGCACCGTCCTCGTCATCATGCTCGCCGGCGGAGGGATCGCGACCGCGGCACGGACCGCGCGCGGAGCGCTCGTGCTGGATCGACTGCGGCTGCGGCTTCCGGTATTCGGCGCGCTGCTGCATAAAGCGATTACCGCGCGTATCGCGCGCATGCTCGCGACGCTGCTGCGTTCGGGGATCGATCTCGTCACGGCGATCGACGTCGTGCGCCCGGTGGCGGGCAGCCCGGCTTACGCCGCGGCGCTCAAACGCGTCGACGTCGCGTTGCGCGCCGGCGACGCGCTCACCGTCCCGCTCGAAGCCTCGCGCCTGTTCGACCCGCTCGCCGTCGCGCTGGTGCGCGTCGGTGAAGAGACGGGCCTGCTCGACGAGATGCTGCTCAAGGTCGCCGCCTACTTCGAAACCGACGTCGAGGCCGCGAGCGCGACGCTGGGCGCGGTGATCGAACCGGCGCTGATCGGCGTGCTCGGCTGCGTCGTCGGCTTCATCGTCTTCTCCGTCTTCATCCCCCTCTACGCCTTGATCGGGAGCGTTTCGAAATGATGACTCAGCAGGAACACGCCATCGCGCGCTACGACGCGGAGCGGACGGTCGAACGGCGCAACGCCGTCGTCGACGCGCACCGCTACCTCTGCATGCGCGGCGCGCGCAAGTTCAAGCGCGCGCACAACGACCGCGCCGACCTCGAGCAAGTCGCCGCCGTTGGGCTGATCAAAGCCGCGGCGAACTACCGTGCGGACATGCAGACGCCGTTCCAGGCCTACGCGTGGATCATGATCGTCGGCGAGCTGATGCACTACGTCCGCGATCACGAGCGCATGGTGCGCGCCCCGCGCACGCTGCTCGCCCTGGAAAAGCGCTACGTCGCGGCCTGGGACGCGTTCACCGTCCGCCACCACCGCGAACCGGCGACCGGCGAGATGGCCGCGGCGCTGGGCTTGACGATCGAGACGATCAACGAGCTGCGCAACCTGCGCCGCGTGGAGCACGTCCCGCTGCCGGAGGCGGATTCGGACAACGGCCCCGAGCGGGTCGAGATCCTGGCCGACACCTCGATCGGTATCGCACTCGAAGAGCGCATCGCGCTGGCGATGGCGGTCGACGAGCTCGGCGAACGGGAGCGCACCGTGGTGCTCGCCACCTACGGCGCGGGCCTGACGCAATCGGAGATCGGCGCGCGCCTGGGCCTGTCCCAGAGCCACGTCTCGAAGCTGCTGTCCCGAGCGCTGGACAAGCTGAGCCGGCGCGTCGCTTGAGATGGGCATGGGCGCCATGTGGCACGAGATAGCGCCTGGTCGCCCGCTAGCCTTCGCCGCTCGCAGACGAGCACCGCGGACCGAACGTGCGGATCGCCCCGCGCCTCGCCGATCCACAAAGAGAATGCACCCCTCCGTCTTGACCGAGCGTGGCCGGCGGCTGGCCCGCGAGGGCCGGCTCGAAGAAGCCCTGGCGGCTTTTTCCGATGCGGTGCGTGATGATGCCCGGATCGTCGACGCGCATCTGGGCATTTACGAGGTCGCGCAGATACTTCGGAAGCCGGAACTCGCGCTCACGCATCAATCCGCTGCGATCGCAATCTCGCCCGTGCACTCGACGTTCGCCGCCGAGCGCGAGGACTACGCGCTGCTGGTGCTGTGCGCGCCGGGACCGTATACGGCGAACACGCCTGCCGACCTCATCTTCGATTCGCGCCACATGACGCTGCACCGATGGTACGTCGACCCCTCGGGGGCGGTACCGCCGCTGCCGCCGTACGACGCGGTATTCGTGGCCATCGGCGAGTCCGATGCGGCCGCGCCGCAGCTTCGCGCGGCCGAACGGTTCGTCGCAACCCAAACGTGTCCGGTCTTCAACCAGCCCAGCGGCATCGAACGGCTGGGACGCGTCGCGCTGACGGAGACATTCGCCTCCGCGCGCTTCTGCCGCGCCGTCACGACGACGCGGATCGCGCGCGACCGCTACGCCGCCGAAGGCTTTCCGCTGCCGCACATCGTCCGGCCCGTCGACTCGCACGGCGGCAGCGGGCTCGCGCGCATCGACGACGACGCGCGGCGTGCCGCGTATGCCGCGAGCAGCGATGCGGAGTTCCTGTATGTCGCGCCGTACGTCGACTACCGCAGCGCGGACGGCTATTTCCGCAAGTACCGCATCATCTTCATCGACGGCGAACCGTTCCCGTTCCATCTTGCGATCTCGCGCAACTGGATGGTGCACTACTACAACGCCGCCATGAGCGAGCAGCAGTGGATGCGCGACGAGGAGCACGCGTTCTTGGCGCGCCCGAACGACGTTTTCGCGGGCGAGCTCGGCGAGGCGCTGCACGAAACCGCCGCGCTGTTGCAACTGGACTACGTCGGGATCGACTGCGCGATCGGTGCCGACGGAAAGCTGTTGATCTTCGAAGCCGACAACGCGCTGATCGTCCACCTGCTCGACGATCCGGTGCTGTTCGCATACAAGCACACCTACGTGCCGCGCATCCTCACGGCGCTCGACGCGATGGTGCGCCGGCGGATCCGCGCATGAGCGACGAA
>DASZBS010000040.1:0-11910 GCA_035943995.1 Candidatus Elarobacter sp.
GTGCTCGCGCTGGTCCTCCTCTTTGCGGCGTCGTCCGCGACGCTGCGGCCGGCCGGCGCGGCGAACGAACCGTACGTCGTCGGCGCGTCGGTCTCGGAAAGCGGTCCCGGCTCGACGCTCGGACGGCCCGAGGCCGACAGCATGCAGATGGCCGTCGACGAGATCAACAAAGCCGGCGGCGTGAACGGGCGCCAGCTGCAAGCGACGATCCTCGACGACGAGTCCAACGCGACGACCGCCGTCAACAACACGCGCAAGCTGCTCGACCAGCACGTCGTCGCGATCATCGGTTCCTCGCTGACGCAGACCTCGCTTGCGATGATCCCGCTCGCGACGGCGGCGAAGATACCGATGATCTCGCTCGCGTCGAGCTCGCAGGTGATCCAGCCCATCGCGGACCGGCAGTGGATCTTCAAGATGCCGATCACCGACTTCCACGTGGCGCAAGTGATGCAAGAGTACATGCGCAAGAAGAAGCAGACGAAGGTGTCGGTGATCTACCGCGACGACGACTACGGCAAGACGGGCTTGTCGCACTTCAACGACGCCGGAAAGCGCTTCGGGTTCGAGGTCCTCGATTCCGAAGCGATCAACGCGCGCGCCAGCGACGCGACCACGCAGCTCACGCACGTCAAGGCGGCGGGCCCGCAAGCGATCGTCGCGTGGACTACGCTGCCGTCGGCGGGCGTCATCATCAAGGCGTACAAAGAGCTGGGTCTGAGCTACCCGATCTACTACTCGGACGGCTCGGCGACGGGCGTGTTCCCGCTGCAAGCCGGTGCGGCGCTCAACGGCGCCTACATCGCGAGCACCAAGATCAACGTCGCCGATACGCTCGCGAACAGCGATCCGCAGAAGAAGATCCTCGTGCATTATATTGACGCGTTCGTGAAGGGTTACCCCAAGGACGCGCCCGTGAGCATCTTCGGCGGGTTCGGCTACGACAGCGTGTACATCCTCAAACAGGCGATCCAGCGCGCGAAGGGCACCGACGGCGAGAAGCTGCGCCAAGCGCTCGAACACACCGACTATCTCGGCGTCACGGGACAATTCCGCATGTCGGGCGGCGACCACAACGGCCTCTCCGTCTTCTCGCTCGTGCTGACCCAGGTCGAAAACGGCAAGTTCATAATCGCGAAATGACGCGAGCTGAGCGGGAGCGGGCCTATCGGGCGCTCTCGCTTGCGCGGGCGCTCGACGACCGGATGTGGCGGCTCGCCCGGGCGGGCCGCGCGCATTTCGCCGTGCCGTGCAGCGGGCACGAGGCGATCGGGGCCGGGTATGCGCTCGCGATGCGGCCGGGCGTCGACTGGGTCGCGCCGCACTACCGCGACCTGGCCGCGATGATCGTGCTCGGCATGGCGCCGCGCGACGTGATGCTGAACTTCTTCTCGCGGCCGTCGGATCCGAACGCGCACGGGCGCCAGCCGTATTCGCACTTCGGCTCGCGCGCACTGCACGTGCTCTCGCTGCAAGGCCCGCAGCCAAACCACTGCTCGCACGGCGTCGGCTGTGCCTGGGGCTCGAAGCTGCTCGGCGACGGCAGCGTCACCGTCATCGCGTTCGGCGACGGCGGCGCGCAGAAAGGCGAGGTCCACGAGTCGATGAACGTCGCCGCGATCCACCGGCTGCCGTGCGTGTTCGTCGTGCACCGCAACGGCTGGACGCAATCCGTCGCGCGCGAGGACCAGTACGCCACCGAGACGCTCGTCGCGCGAGCGGCAGGCTACGGCATGCCGGGGATCGCCGTCGACGGCATGGACGTGGAGGCGGTGCACGCGGCGGCGAGCGAGGCGACCGAACGCGCGCGCGCCGGCGGCGGGCCGACGCTGATCGATGCCGCGTGCGTGCGCTTTCTGCCCAACACGTCCAACGACGACGACTCGCGCTACCGCGACCGCGCCGAGGTCGACGCGCTGCGCGCGAGCGGCGATCCGGTGCTGCGCGCGCGTGCGCTCGTCGGCGCGGAGCTCGCGGACGCGGTCGACGCGGAGAGCGCCGCGCTCGCCGACGACGCGGCGGCGTGGGCGGAGGCGCAGCCGCTCGGCGACCCGGCTACCGTCGCGGACCACGCCTATGCCTGAGCGCGCGGTACGCGAGCTCACCGTGATCGAGGCCGTGCGCGAAGCGCTCGGCGACGAGATGGCGCGCGACGAGCGCGTGCTGGTGCTCGGCGAGGACGTCGGAAGGCTGGGCGGCGTGTTCCGCGCGACCGAAGGGTTGTTCGCACGCTTCGGCGCGAAGCGCGTCGTCGACATGCCGATGGCCGAAACGGTCATCGCGGGCGTCGCGGTCGGCCTCGCGATGCGCGGGCTGCGGCCGGTCGCGGAGATCCAGTTCGCCGACTTCATCCACGCGGCGATGGACCACCTCGTCGGCGAGGCGGCGAAGATCCGCTGGCGCACGGGCGGTGACTGGTCGTGTCCGCTGGTGCTGCGCACCGCGTACGGCGGCGGCTTTCGCGGCGGCCCGTATCATTCGCAATCGGTCGAAGCGTTCTACGCGCACGCGCCGGGGCTCAAGGTCGTCGCGCCGTCCACGCCGGCCGATGCGAAGGGTTTGCTCGTCGCGGCGATCCGCGATCCCGATCCCGTGCTGGTGCTCGAGCACAAGCGCACGTACCGCGCGATCCGCGGCTACGTCCCCGAAGGCGACTACGTCGTGCCGATCGGGCGCGCGGCGGTTGCGCGCGAAGGCCGCGACGCGACCGTGTTCGCGTACGGCATGATGCTGCACGAGTCGCTCGCGGCCGCCGAGTTGCTCGCAAGCGAAGGAATCGACGTCGAAGTCGTGGACCTGCGCACGCTCGCGCCGCTGGACCGCGAGACGATCCTCGCGTCGCTGGCGAAGACGCGGCGCCTGTGCGTCGTGCACGAGGACACGATCACGATGGGGCTCGGCGCGGAGCTGTGCGCCCTCGCGGCCGAGGCCGACGTGCTCGACGTGCCGCCCGTGCGCGTCGCGATGCCCGACATCCCGGGTGTCCCCGTCGACGACGTGCTCGAAGACGCCGTGCTGCCGAACCGCGCGACGATTCGCGATGCCCTGGTGCGACTCGTAGGGCGCGAGCGCTCGCGCTCGAGCCGCGCGCCAAGCGCACCGCGCGCGTACGATCCGGCGATCCCGCAGGCGTCCAGCATCGTGGAGGTCGCGTTGCCCGCGGAGCACATGCGCGCGGCGATCACCGCGCTCGTCGCGGCTGCAAGCGCGTTTCCGCGTTTCAACGCCACGTTCGCGTGGACCGGGATCGTCGAGCACGCAGACGTGGTGGTCGACCTCGATCTCGGGCCGTCCGCGCCGGCGCGCGGGCTGGGCACGATCACGCTCGTCGACTACGGGCCGGACGGCAGTGATCTCGCGATCCCGTTCGTGCGTCCCGGGCAAACCTCCGCGGTGCGGATCGGCGCCGTGCGCGACGGCCGCGCGTTCGTTGCGTGCGCCGTCGACCACCGCGCGGTCGACGGCGCCGACGTGGGCCGTTTCCTCGCCGCCTTCAAGGCTGCGGTCGAGGAGGGAGCGTCCGTGCACGATGGAGTGGTCCATGCAGGTTGAGTTTCCGAAGCTGGCCGACACGCTGGTCGAAGGGGTCGTCTCCGCGTGGTACAAGCGCCCGGGCGATAGTGTTCGGTTGGGCGAACCGCTGTTTGCCGTCGAGACCGACAAGGTGAACACCGACGTCGAGTCGCCGCACGCCGGCGTGCTCGCCGAGATCCTCGTCGCCGAAGGCGAGCGCGCCGAGGTCGGTCAGGTGCTGGCGCGTTTCGCGAGCGAAGGCGGCCCCGTCGAGGAGAGCCCGGCGGGCGAGCACACCGCGGTGTCGCGCCCGATCCAGGCCGCCGCAACCGGCTCGAACGGCGGGCTGACCGCGATGCGCAAGCGGATCGCGGAGCGCATGACCGAGGCGCGCGCGACGATCGCGCAAGGCTCGTGCGCGCGGCTCGTCGACGTGAGCGGGATCGAGCGGCGCGGCGCGTCGTGGACCGCCTACTTCGTGAAAGCGTTCGCGCAGGCGCTGGAGGCGGATCGCATCGGCGTCGCGGTCGAGGTGCCGGGTGGGCTCGTCGTGCCGGTGATCCCCGACGCGCGCGACGCCTCGCTGCACGACATCTCGGTTCGCATCACCGATCTCGCCGAGCGCGCGCGCACGAACGCGCTCACCGCGAACGACGTCGGCGGCGCCGCCGCGACCGTCACCAATGTGGGGGTGACCGGGACGCTGCTCGCGTTCCCGCTCGTCGCGCCGGGCGAGCCGGCGATTCTCGCACCGGGCGCGATCGCGGACGGCCGCTGCTGGCTGGCGCTGTGCTACGATCGTGCACACTACGACGAGTACGCGGCGGATCGGCTGCTGGCGACGGTTGCCGCGCGACTTTCCGCGCTGGGTTGAGGGGTTTCGATGCCGTTGCTGCCGAGTTTCGATCCGCCGGGCTTCATGACCGACTTCGACGGCGTTCGTGGACTGCGCGAGCAGTGGAGCGCGTTCATGGCGCGGTGCTTCGACGAGACGATCGCGATGGAGAAGAAGCTCTACCGCGCGCCGCACGCGTGGAACCCGCAATACTACGATCCGACCGTGACCGATCCCGGGCCGGTGCTGGAGCAAGAGATCCCGTGGAACGCGTTTCCGAAAGAGCTGCTACGCGCGTACGGCCGCGAGCGCGCGTTGCGCGAGGCCGACCGCTTGCGCCCGCTCTCGCAGTACAGCGACGGCTTCGACGGGGACGGCGCGAAGACGACGTTGTACCGCCCGCTGACGGAGTACTGCGAGTGGCACGTCGAGCGCGATCCGAACACGAACGCGATCCGGAAGGTCACGTTCAGCTCCGAGCCGCCCGAGTACTGGCAGGCGCTGTTCGGCGGCGAGGTGTCCACGCCGAACGGCACGTTCCGGTTCAAGGCGCGCAATCCGAAGAAGGTGCTCGAACTCTATCGCGAGCTGGTGAGCCCCGACGTGCAAGCAGACGACCTGATCGCGCACCGCGACATCGTGCTCCAGACGGGCAGCAGCGGGACCGTCATTCCCAAGGGCGAGTACAACATCTACAACAAGTGGAACACCACGCTGGGCATCGCGCACCTCAGCGCGCCGCCGAACTCGCTCGCGGCCGAGGTGCAGCTCGGCGGCGACGCGAGCGTGCTCTACGCCAACGCGAAGGGCGAGCTGGTCGTGGAGCCCGACCCGCTGATCTGCTGCGCGGGCTACGGTGGCTCCGACCGCAACAGCGATCCGACGATCGGCGCGACCGTCAACGCGCTGGCGCGGCTGGGCGCGATGATCACGCTGCGCAACCCCGTCGGGCTCTACATGGACCACATCGACCTCACCGGCTGGGCGCTGCCGAACGGGATCGCGGCGCGGGATTGCGTCCGCGTGCTGCGCGGCGACCCCAAACGGCGCATGATCGAACGGCTCGTCGTGGAGGTCCCGCTCGAGACGGGCTACACGATCAGCGACATCACGATCGCGGGCGAGCCGATCCGGTACGGCGGTCAGATCGCGGAGTGCATCACGGTCAAGCTGGTCGGCCTCGGCGCGCTCGCGGGCGTGCACAACGTGCCGGTCGCGTGCGACAACCGGTGCTGCGTCGATCCCGCATATCTGCGCACGCTCGACCGTGCGGTCGGCAAGACCGACCCGACGCCGGTGGGATACATCGACGCCTTCGAGGGTGAGGGCACGCAGCGGCTCGTTCCCGCCGTCGTCGTCCCCGTCGCGCAGGTTGCGACCGGCGCGCCACGCCCCGTCGCGCACCACGAGCGCCGGCCGTCGATGCGAGGATCTCGCTGATGAACGTCCGCACGGCGCCGCTCGAACCGTTTCTGGAGATGGACGACATCCAAGGGATGGCCGTCCCCGGCTTCCTCAAGCCGTATCACACGCTGCTCGGGCTGCGCACGACGAACGACGATGCGGGCGCGCGCAAGCTTCGCGAGCTCGTCGGCGAGATCACGCGCGAGGTGGCGAGCGGGCTCGACACGTTCCGCGATCGCGAAGCGTTTCGGCAAGCGCGCCTGGCGCTCAAGACGCGCTATCCGCGCAGCCGGCGCGCGCTGACGAAAGGCGACGAGGGCGCGGTGCTGGTGGGGATCGGACTTTCGTACCGTGGCCTGTCCCTGCTGACGCCCGGCGCCGACGCGATTCGCAGCGAAGCGTTTCGCGCCGGGATGGTGGCGCGCTCCGCCGCGCTCGGCGACCCGCAAGATCTCAACGACGACGGCAACCCCGCCAACTGGGTCGTCGGCGCGCCCGGCAAGGAGCTCGACGCGCTGATCGTCGTCGCCGGCGATCACCGCGAACCCGTCAGCAAGCGCTCCGACGTGCTGCGGCGCCGTATCGAGGACTGCGGGATCCACGTCGTCTATCGCGAGGACGGCAACGTGCGGCAGACGCCGATGGAGGAGCGCGGACACGAGCACTTCGGTTTCGACGACGGCGTTTCGCAGCCGGCGATTCGCGGTCGCGTGCGCATCGACGGTGACGAGAAGTTCATCAGCCAGCGCAACGTGGATCCGCGCGTGCAGCCCGAGACGTGGCTCTACGGGCGCCCGGGGCAGACGCTCGTGTGGCCCGGCGAACTGGTGCTCGGCCAGCCGGCGTCGAGCCCCGATCCGCTGCTGCCGGGGCCGCCGAGCGTCACGACGCCGCCATGGACGCGCAACGGTTCGTTTCTCGTCTTCCGCCGGCTGCGTCAGGACGTCGGTCTGTTCTGGCGCACGATGCGCGACACGGCGGCCGCGCTTTCGAAATCAGGTTGGAAGATCACCGACCTCGAGCTCGCTGCGCGGCTCGTGGGGCGCTGGCCGAGCGGCGCGCCGGTGAACCGGATCTCGAGCGGCGACGATCGTGCGCTCGGGACGACCGCGCTGGCCAACAACTACTTCAAGTTCGACTCGGACACGGTGAAGATCGCCCTCGTCGCCGACGACGGGATGCCGTACGACGATCCGTTCCCGCAGGCCAAAGCCGATCCGCTCGGGCTCGCGTGTCCGTGGGCCGCGCACATCCGCAAGGTCAACGTGCGCGACTCCGGCTCGGACATGGGCGGCGGCGACGCAACGTATCGCCGCCGGCTGCTGCGCATCGGGATCCCGTTCGGAACGTTTCTGGACGGTAAACAGAAGTACCAAGATCACAGCCGGGAAAAGAACGACCGTGGGCTGCTGTTTCTGTCGATCCAGGCGTCGATCGAAGACCAGTTCGAGTTTTTGCAGACGAGCTGGATGAACGACGACGCGCGGCCGAAGATGCCGGGCGGCAACGACATGATCGTCGGTCAGAACGCCGCCGCGGTCGGTGGCGTGCGCCGCTGCACGCTGATCGGGCCGAAGCTGCAGGCGCACGACGTCTCGGCACCCCGCCAGTGGGTCGTCCCGACAGGCGGCGGCTACTTCTTCGTGCCGTCACTGTCCGCGCTGCGCGAGGTGCTCGCGCGGTAGTCATTCCGGCGCGGGCGGCGGGGCCGATGCCGCGGGCGCGCTGTCGTTCATCGCAGGTGCTTGGGACCGGCCCGCGGCCGCGGAGGGGATCAGCAGCGCGCTGTTCGTCGTATAGTAGTAGACGCCGCCGCCCATCATCGCGGCGATCAGCGTCCAGATGCCGGCCGACGTCGCAAGCCGGTTGCGCGTCGCCTTTCTGGGCGGGATGAACGTGTAGAGATAGCGCAGGTGCTCGGCAATGGTCATGAGCTCCGCGCGCAGCTGGCGGACGTTCATGGTGGTAACGTCGGCCGGTACGGTCTTCGCGTGCTCGGCAAGCGCCTCGCTGCCCGCGACGTCGTTGTACCGGCTGCGGAACAGCAGCACTTCCGACTGCAAACGGTCGTCGGCGATGCGAACAGATACGTGGTTTCGAGCGTGAACACGTCCGACCACGTCATCCGCGTGGGGTCGGCTTCGTACGCCGCGATCAGCGCGAGGATCGTCGGCGGCGGCGTCAGCGTCTGCCCGGCCGTCGTCCCCATCGACGCGGTGTTGTCGAGCATCAGCATGTCAAGAACAGTTGAACGATGCCCCTGCGTATATCGGGAGAAGAGGTGTATCCGCTGTACGGTGCGCAACCTATCCGGCGTACCGGAGTAATATGCGTGACCGAGCGGAAAGCGAGCATCGGCGATCTCTACGGCTTCGCTGGTTCGTCGGACAGGGCGCGGCCACAGCCTCGAAACGTCTATCACAGTCGGCCAAACGATCTTCGATCATCTCTCCGATCATATCGCCTATCATGTGACCGGAGATGACGGTACCAATCATCGAGGTGGCGTTACGCGAGTTTGATAACCCCGCGACGTAGCAGCTCGTGCAGTAGGTCGGCGCGGTTGCGGACGTTGAACGCGCGAAAAATCGCCGTGACGGTGTTCGCGATCGTCTTAGGCGAGCGTTTGCGCGAGGCCGCGATCTCTTCCACGGTCATTCCCGCGCAGAGCAGGTGCAGCACGTCGCGCTGCGCTGGTTGTAAGCCGCGCACGACAACGTCGGTTGGGATGCTCTCCACCTGTTGACGAAGCCAGGAACGCGCTGGAAGGTGACGCGTCGTCTTGTCGGCGTAGTCGAATAGCTCCGGCTCATTCAAAAGCCACCCCAGGCGCAGCGCGGCGTGAACCGCTCGCCGTTTGTACCCCACTCGTCTGTAGGTCACAAACGAATCTCGGTATGCGTGATGCGCGTGAGTTCTCTGATCGGCGGCCTCTGCAACGATACCTTGGATAAGTTTCTCAAAACCATATCGAGTGGGATCGCCCGTGATCGCCAGCATCGGCGACGTCACTGCGTTCTGCTCATATGTCGCAAGTATGTTGTGCGCTTCGGCGACTCGCCCCGCGACCGCGAGTTCCTTTGCGAGCACGATGGGAACCAGCTTGTCGTATTCTTCGAAGCGCTTCGGATCGAGCGTCGTGAAGAGTTCGTACGCCGCCGCGGTATGGTCTCGCTGTCCAAGGCGCTCGTCCGCGCGGCCAACCGTCGCCGCCCGTCTGCAAAGCGCCTCAACGCGCGCGGCTGGCGTCGGCGCTATCGACTCAGCTAGGCGCGCCTCTGTCGCCGCTATGAGGTCTGCGCCTTCGATCTCATAGGCATAGCTCGCAAATGCCAGCGTCATCCAGAACCTTTGCCGCTGTATGTCCTTCGCCGACCAATCGATCTTAGCTCGTCTCTCGGTGACAAAGACCCAGGTCTCAAGGTCAAGGCGTTCTAGCGAAAGAGCCGCGAGAACTTGCGCGCAGTTCGCTTCCATGTATCGGTCGCAATGCTTGCATGCGTCGAGACGGTCGAGCGCGGCTTGAAAGTATCTCGCCGCGAGCCCGTACTTTGTGCGCGCGCACGCGATCCATCCTCGGTATTCGAGCGCCCGCGCATAGATAATGTCTGCGCTCGTGGCGACGAGGTCGAGCGCCCGATCGGCAGCGTCTACCTCGCGACGGCAGAAGTGCCCTAAGGCCCGGTTGAGCGCGATCTCAGACTGAATCGTTGGGTGCGCGTCGCATGCTGTGTGCTGAAGGTCATCCAGAATCGCCAAGCCTCGGCCGATTTCGTTCGCGCGTATAAACGCTGCGCCGGTAAGCATCTTAGCCGTAGCAGCTTCGTCGCCGTCTGGACGCCAGGGATAGGTGCTCAAAACATCTAGCGCATCGTCAGTGCGATTGAGGCGCAGCAGCGCGCGAGCGCGTAGAAGTTCTACTTGAGCGAGCGCGCGAGGATCCGTTGACGCGACCTCGCCACAGAAATCCAGACACCGTTCAAAGTTCCCGGCGAACCATTGAGCGAACGCTTCACGTAACGTAATAGGTCGACGTGTACGCCGACGAGGTGCAGCAGCCGCGATGCCCTCCTAGGATGAGAAAAAGGGGAGGACACCGGCCCGGGTGCCTCCCCAATACACCCGCCCGGGTGCTTCGCTACGGCAGATCGTATTCCGTCAATGCGACGGGCCGCCCGTCAGGCCATCGTCCGTGACGATGGATGGGTCACCCGGTAACTCGTGCGCGACGACGGATGGGCCGCCCGGTAGGCCATCGTACGCCTTGACGGACGGGCCGCCCGGTAGGCCATCGTGCGGCGCACCTTTGAGCACGGGCGTGACGGAACCGCCGAGCAGCAGCAGCGCGGCAAGCGTGAGAATCGAGAGCATGGACGAGTACCTTTCCGGCGCGAAGCCGAGGAGCCGGGAGAAAACTCCCGGTCCCGATTAGAGTACACGACCGTGGCCGGGAACGGGAGTAATCTCCCGCTGACGATTAGCGGCCTGGCATGGTAGCGTTACAGCATTGCGCGCGAGCGCAACTTGTGAAGGCGATTCTCGGAGGACGAAGGGTGCAGCCGTACGGGTGGGTGTGCGAACGGAGCGATGATCGCTCGCCGGTATGCGGGGAGTGCAAGCATCGGGAAGACGTGCACGCCGAAGACGGCTGCACGCATCGTTCACCGGGGACGTATCTCAGCCGGCCGCGACCGTGTTCGTGCAGCCGATCTCGGAGTGAAGTGCGGTGATTTCCTCGCTTTGCTTCGAACGGGTGCAAGAGCCCATTCGCGGCGGACGCCCGCCGCCGATCGTCCTTGCGAGTCGCGCTTCTCCACACCGAAGTCGCGGCTCGCCTACACCCCGGGGACGATCGGCGATGCCGCGTTCTGCATCTGACCGTAAGTATTGCTTCAACGCGACGGCAAGCAGCGCCGGATGGCCGTGTCCAGTCCCCGGGTCTCAAGATGCGGCAGTTGAGTCCGGCGTCGTTTGTTGAATCTGCAAATGATCGCCCTGCTACCGGTGTCAGCGCGGGTCTCGATCCGCTATATGCCGCCGCCATAATGCGCGACGAATTCCGCCGACGATCCGCGTTCGTGGGAGGCGACCGAGGGAATGAGTCTGGAATGAACGAATTTGTGACGAAGCGCTCATGGGAAATAAGCAGGTCACTGGCTTTGCCTTGATAACCAGGACGGCTGAACGTCGACGTTGCAGCCGATTTGGTTGGCATTCCACGCACAAAGGTCTCGCGGCGTCTATCGGGGTGTCTCGCACGTGTTGAATGCGTTTGTTCATATATCTATTGCTCTGATATTCGTGCTGGTGGCAGCCACCTCGGGGAGGCGCCTGGAATCTCGCGAGCGCCGCAGGAACTACGCTGTGGTGACTGTCTTTGCGGGCCTGCTTTTACTTACGATCCCGGGCTCTCTTAGGCAATCGCCGGCGGGCACTGTACTCTTGATTTGTACCGTGCTTGTAGGCATCGGCGCCGCGATACTGCTGGCGCTGGGCGCGTTGGCGGCTGACGCGCCACGAGTGAAGCTGCGTCGATAGCAAATCGCCGTGACGCGGCCGACTAAGATTTCTTCAATTTAGCGCCAAGGGCGAAGCCCGCGGCCGAAACGTGGGGCCTCGTAAACACTTTGGGAAAAGCCTGTTTCGAGGTTGTGCGCTTCACGAGTCAAGCGCGGTACGTCTTTCACCTGGAACGGACTTCGTCTTTCGGCGCGCCATGTGATTTCATTTGTGGTGCAAAATCCTGTCTCGATGTGTGCTTGACGAGCGAAACAACGCTCACTTACAATTCAAAGCGGTCCACGTAACACCACGAGGTTCCGAGGAATGCGGGTGTGTCCGGTCTTTAGCAGTAGTGCGATGCTCCCGTTCCTTGCGATCTCATCTTCGAGGGGATTCAAGTTGAGAAATGCTACAAGGCTCGCATTTCTGGAGTGCGTAGGAATCGGCTCCGGTGCGTTATTGGTTGCTGGCTGCGCCGGAAGCATGTCGGGAGTCCGCGCGCCAGTCAAAGCGCCCGCGTCTTCGGCCAGGCGAGTCCGTTCGGTTGGCTCGGGTCCGGGTTGGTCATTCCAGGTAACGTCGAACGGCGATATGTCCACGTTTACCTCTGACTCCGGCGCCACGTACACGGCGCACCGCACCGGCTCGCTTGGCGG
>DASZBS010000041.1:0-27770 GCA_035943995.1 Candidatus Elarobacter sp.
TCGTCGGTGCGCGGGCGAACGACGCGAAAGATGCGGTGCGCGGCGCGGCCCGCGCCGCGCGTCAGCGCGACCGGCGTGCCGCCGTCGGGCGAGGCCAGCCACACGTCGTAGCGGTCGTAGATCAGCACGCCGCGGTCGCCCGGCGTCCAGCCGCCCATGCCGTACGGCGGCGGCGCGGCCGGGTGGTCGTCGTCCTCCAGCGCCGCGCGCACCGTGCGCGGATCGGTAATCCACGCCTTGCGCCCGTCGGCGAGGCGCAGCGTGTACCACGCGCGCCGCAGCGAATCGTAGCCCACCGCGTAGCGCCCGCTGGGCGACAGGCTCGGCGGATCGCTCTTCGCCTTGCGCTCGAGCAGCGTGCGCGCGCCGGTCGCGACGTCGATGCGGTACACGTCGAAGTACGCGTCGTCGTAGGTCGCGAGCTTCACGTACGGCACGTCGCTCCACCCGAGCGCGTAGCGTGCGTCGGTCGCCAGCGACACTTGCGGCACGTCGTACGTGCCGAGCTGCTTCACGCGCCGCGCGCCGAGATCGTATAGCGCCAGGTACGTGCCGTGCTGCGGGTTCTGCGCCGCGCGGCGCTGCTGCGTGGGCAGCTCGCCGTTGCGCCAGTACCAGAAGTCCAGATCGACGCGCGCGGGCGCCGACGACGGCCGCGGCAGCGGCACGTTCGCGGTCCACAGCGCGAGTCGGCTGCCGTCGGCCGAGAACTCCGGTGTGCGGGCGTCGCTCGCGAACGTATGCGGCGCAAGGCCCGGCGTCACGGCGCCGAGCGCCTCGAGGACGGCACCACCGCGCGTGTCCGCAACCATCAGCCGGAACGGCGAACGCGCTCCCGTCTCCTTCTTCACCGACTCGTCGTACGCGTCGGGATCGCTCAAATACGCCAGCGACGCGCCGTCCGGCGACAGCGCGGGAGACGCGAGGTGCGCGACGCCGTGCGCGACGAGTTGGTCCTTGCCGCTCGCAACGTCGCGCACGTGAATGCTCTCGTCGGTTTTCGTCTGCACGACGTACGCGACGTGCGAACCGTCCGCGCTGACGGCGTACGCCGACACGTTCGCGATGCGCGTCGCATCGGCGTCGCTGAGCCGGCGAATCGCGAGCGAGGTGGGCGCGTCTTTGCCGGGACCCTTCGGCGCGCTCGACGCGGTCGCCGCCGGCGATGCGGCTGCGGCGGTCGCCGGCAGCGCGGACGCCGCGGGCGCGGGATGCGGCGACGGCGAGGGCCGCACCGACGCCGCGGGCGACGTCGCCGGTAGCGGCGACGCAGACGTACCGGGCGACGCGGACGGCGCCGGCACCGGGGACGGTGACGGTTCGAGCAGATACGCGAGCGTCGTGCCGTCGCGTGCGAGCACGAACGAGCGTACGCGGTCGACGGTCGTCGTGCGCGCGTTCGCGACGTTGGCGAGATCGGCGATGCCGAGTCCGTCCTTCGGCCGCTGATCGGGCGGCTTCGCGGCCTTCTCGGCCGCTTTCACCTCGGCGACCGGCGCGCTGATGCGATACACGGCGAAGCGCCCGTCGGGCGAGAACTGCGGCGCACGGCCGCGCGGCGCGCGGAACACCGCGGTACCGCCGAGCTCGCGCACGAGCAGCTCGCCGTCGGCTTCCGCGGGCACCTCCGCGTACGCGAGCCGGCGCCCGTCACGGGAGAGCTTCACGTCGCGGATCTGCCGCCACGCGGAGTACGCGTGGTAGTCGAGCAGCTTCTTCGGCGCCGCGCTCGCCGGCGCGAGCGACGCGAGCTGACCGCTGGCGAAGACGCCGATCGCGAGCAGCGCAGTGTAGCCGCGGCGCATTACGGCAACCGCATCGAGGCGCGGATCGCGCGGTCGCGCAACGCGGTCGGCAGCAGTGCGACGACGCTGCCCGCGCGCGCGCCCTTGCCGAGCAAATACCGTGCGCGCGGCTTGCGCGCCGTGATCGCGTGCAAGATCGCGCGCGCGACGTGCTCGACGGGCATCGCGCCGTGCTCCTCGCGCTCGACTTGGGCGAACATCGCCTCCATCTGCGCGGCGTAGCGCTCCATTGCCTGCGGCGGCAACAGCGCGAGCAGCGCGGCGCGCGAGTCGCGGCCTTTGCTCCAGATCGGCGTCTTCACCGCGCTGGGCTCGATCAGCGAGACGCCGATGCCGGCCGGTCCGAGCTCGACGCGCAGCGCGTCGGCGAGCGCGCGCAGCGCGAACTTCGACATGCTGTACGGCGCGACGAACGGCACCGCGAGCCGCCCCGAGATCGAGCCGACGAACACGAGCCGCCCGCGCGAGGCGCGCAGCTGCGGCAAGAACGCTTGCGCGAGCTCGGCGGCGCCGAAGACGTTGATCTCGAAGATGCGGCGCAGCTCGTCGACGGGAAGAAACTCCAGCGGGCCGCCGACCGCGATCCCGGCGTTGCTCACGACGCCGCGCAGCACGTGCCCGCTCGCGGCCACGACCGCCGCGGCGGCGTGGACCGCATCGCGGTCGGTGACGTCGAGCCGCAGCGGGCGCATGTGCTCGTGCAGCGTCGCGACGCGCGCGGCATCGGCGTCGCTGCGCACGCCGGCGAACGCGACAAAACCTTCGTGCGCGAGCAGCGCCGCGGTCGCCGCGCCGATGCCGGTCGACGCGCCGGTGACGACGACCGCTTCGCGCCGCTGACCACTCACGAGCGCACCGTCTCGCGGGCGGCGCGTTCGGCGCGCGCGTCGCGGTTGAGGCGCCGCTGAACGCGCGCGTCACCGAACACGAGATCGGCGAACGCCGGAAACGCCTTCATCAAGAACACCGGCACACGATAGCGCGCGGGAACGACGCGCACGCGGCGCGGTCGCGCTGCAGCGGCCACGATCGCATTCGCCACGATCTCCGGGCCGGGCAGATCGCGCATCGACGGGTTCATCGCGGTGCGCACGAACCCGGGCTCGACGAGCGTCACGCCGATGTTCAAGCTGCGCACCTCGCGGCGCACGGAATCGCTCAAACCGCGCAGCCCGAACTTGGACGCCGAATAGATCCCCATCACCCCCGCCTCTCCGGCAACCGAACCGACGTTGACGATCGCACCGCGCCGCTGCGCCTTCATCACCGGCAGCACTGCGTGCATCAGCCGCGCCGCGCCCAGCAGATTCACCGCGAGCACCCGTTCGAGCTCGTCGTCGGTGCAGTCGCACAGCGACGGGCTCGACCCGATCCCCGCGACGTTGGCCAGCACGTCGATCCGCCCGAACGCGACCAGCGTCCGCGCAACGAGCGCATCGACGTCACCGCGCACCGTAATATCGGTCGGCACGACGAGCACGCGCTCCCCGAACACTTCTAATTCCCGCGCGATCGCGTCGAGCAACGCGTCTTGCGGCGCGGCGAGCACGACGATGAAGCGCTCCGCGAGAAACGCGCGCACGGTGGTCGCGCCGATCCCGCCCGACGCGCCCACAACGATCGCAACGCGCTCGTCCAACGGCATAGCGCGCTCGTTACGGCGCCCGCCACGGGCGCCCTCTAATGCTACGCCGGGCGCTTCTTGCCGAGACTTCCCGCAACCGCGAGCGTCCTGATCGTTACTCCGAACTGCGACTCGATCTCAAGGTCCGCAAGATGAGCCAGAACATCCGGCTTATCCGCATGACTAACCGTGATCGCGTAGTCGTAGCCATGCGCACCGACAGTCAGCGTCGTGATATCGGCGATGTCCTTGAGGCGGGACATATACTCGGCGGTCGCCTTTGCCAGGCGGCTCCCGGCCCTTTCCATTTCCTCGGCAACTTCGCCGTCGGTGGTCGTGATCGTCATAGCACGGTCATCGTTTCTCCAGGCCGACTATGAAGAGCCTGGTGGCTGCGATGTTCCAAGTGCAGCGCTCTTGCGCGGTCTCTATGTCGCCGTGCCTCGCGAATCTCTAGGCGAGGTGCGCGTACTCCCGTGTGCGGGTCAGGATCGCGCCGGTCAGGGCCGGCACGTTGTCGCGCAGCCATAGAATCGTCGCTTCGGCGCGCGGCAGCGCGGCCCACGACGGGCGCGTGTCCGCGTCCATCAGCCGGTGCAGCGCGGAAGCGGACGTGCCGAGCACGTCTTCCATCGCGCGCTCCAGCGCGGGGTCGAGATCCAGACGGGCCGGAACGACGTGCGTGTGCGTCGACATCACGGCGTCGACGTCCGCCGGCGTGAACGCGTCGCCGCACACGTCGATCGGGTACGCGCAGAACAGCCGGAAGCCGCCGTCGCACAGCAGTGCGTTCCAGAACTCTTCGAGCCGGATCGCCGCACAGAAACGCCCGGCTTCCCACAGCACGCCGACCATCTCGCCGTACGCACGCACGCCCGCGGGACAGCGCGCGAGCACGCTGCTCAGCACCGGTCGCACGGTGGCCTCGAAGCGCTCGCGGTCCGGTTGCCCGTCGACGATAAAGCGCGCCATCGTGTCGTGGGCGTCGAGGACGACCAACTGCCCGCCGGCGACCGCCGTAGCGGGGTCGGCGCCGAGCGCTCGGAGCTCGTCGAAAAACGCGTCGCGATGCCGGGTCGTCGCGATGACGACCGCGCCCTCGCCTGCGGTCAGCGCGTCGGCCAGATACCGGCCCACGTTGCGCACCAGTGGCATCGGATCGCTGCCGTACATCTGAACGAGGTGTCCCGCGTGCGGATCGCCCATGACGGGATCCGGGGCGGGGGAGGGGGTCGTAGCCACGCGGGACGGATTGTACCACACATGTGGCCACGACGCGCCGGCGCCGGCCCCTTTAGAGAACGGCGTCTCGGCTCAAGCTTGCGGCCGTCGCGTTGCGGGTGCGGCCGGTCAGAACGGCTCGGGCATGGCTGCCGCCGCCCCGGCGGCGCTCGACCGATAGCTCCTCGGCGAACGCCGTCACCAGGAACAAGCCGCGCCCGCGCTCGGAGAGCAGATCGACCGGCAGACGCGGCCGGAACTCGAACCCGTGCCCGTCGTCGAGCACGTGCAGCACGGGGGCTGGGCCCGACACGTCGAGGATCGCGGTGATGGAGCCGGACGCGTAGCGCACGACGTTGCCGACCAGCTCGCCGAACACGAGTTCCGCGCTCGACGTCTCGTCGTCCGTGAGCCCGACCGCGTGCAGCCGCTCGACGTACTCGCGGCGCGTCCGCCCGGCTTCTTGCGCGTCGGAGGAATCGAACCCCCACACCGACGCGCGGCGCGGATCGTCGAGCGCGACGAGCGGCTCGTGAAAGGTGACCGCGAGCATCGCGACGTCGTCTTGCGCGGGGCGCCCTTGCGAGATGCGTGCGTAGATCTCGTGCGCGACGTCGCCGGTCGCATGCGCGAACGCCTCGCGCACGCGCCGCTCGCCGTCGACCGCGTCGCGGTCGAACTCCGTCAAGCCGTCGGTGTAGCACAGCAGCACCGAGCCCGGCGCGATCTCGATCGTGCGCGAGCCCCCCTCGGTGCGCCCGCGCAGCCCGAGCGGAAGATCGTTCTCGTCCAGCGACGTGACCGTTCCGTGCGCGTCGCGCAGCAGCGCCGGCGGATGCCCCGCCGAGGCGAACGTGAACTCGAACGACACCGGGTCGAGCACGCCGACGAACGCGGTGACGAACTGCGCCTGCCCGATCGCGCGCACGATGCGGTCGACCGCGTTGAGCACGGCGACGGGGTCGGGGTTGATCAGCGCGGCGGTGCGGATGCTCTGGCGCACGCTCGCCATCGCGACGGCCGCTTGCAGCCCTTTGCCGGCGACGTCCCCGATCGAGAACACGACGCGCCCGTCGGGCAGCCGGAACGCGTCGTACCAGTCGCCGCCCACGGTCGCTTCGAGCATCGCGGCCTGGTACAGCGCCTCGAACGTCAGCCCGGGGATCTCCGGCAGCGACGGCACGAGCGCCGCCTGCTGGAACGTCGTCGCAACGCGCCGTTCGCGCTCGTACGCCGTCGCGTTACCGATCGCGGGCGCGATGCGCCGGCCGAGCTCTTCGAAGAACGGCACGTCGGACGCCGAGTACGCGCGCCCGCTGTCGCGCATCACGGCGTTGAGCGTGCCGACGACTTTCCCGGCGGAGAACAACGGCACGAGCAGCGCGGAATCGATGCCCAGCGCTTCGAACGCCGGCTGAAACGGCGTGTCGATCGATTCACGCAGCACCGTGAGCGTGTACGCTTCGTACACGACGGGCTTCCCGGTGCGCACCACGTGCGTGACGCCGGTGCGCGCCGCAGCGTTCGCGTACGCCTCGCCGCGCAGCCTTTCGAAGATGTCGCGCTTCTCGGGGTCGCCGTGATGCGCCGCCGCGAGCCGCAGCTCGTTGCGATCGTCGATCAAGTTCACCACCGCCCAGTCGGCGAACTCGGGGACGACGCCGCGCGTGACGACGCGCAGTGTCTGTTCGAGCGAGAGCGCGCCGGATAGCTCCGCGCCGAGCCGCGAGAAGAACCGCTCGCGCGCACGCGCGCCGTACTCCGCATCGATGTCGGTGTTCGAGCCGTACCACCGCACGATCGCCCCGCCGGCGTCGCGCACCGGCATCGCGCGCGTGAGGAACCAGCGAAACACGCCGTCCGCGCGGCGCAGCCGAAACTCCATCTCGAACGGCTCGCCGCTCGCGATCGTCTCGGGCCAGGCGCGCATCACCCCGGGCAAGTCGTCCGGATGGTGCACGGCCTGCCAGCCCCAACCCGCGGCCTCGTCGGGCGTCTGACCCGTGTAGTCGTACCAGCGCGCGTTGTACCAGTCGATCCAGCCGTCGGGCAGCGCCGACCACATCATCTGCGGGACCGCGTCGGCGATCACGCGGAACGACGCGGTGTCCTTGGCGGCGAGCATCTTCGAGTCGTGGATGTCGACGCCGGTGCCGACCCAGCTCACGATCGCGCCGGCCGCGTCGAAGCGCGGGATCGAGCGCGCCAAGAACCAGCGGTACGTCGAGTCGTCTCCGTCGGCCGGCTTGACGCGGTGCTCCATCTCGAACGGCGCCCGCGCTTCCCCGGCGTGCCGGAACGCCGCGACCACCGCGGCGATGTCGTCGGGATGGATGACCCGAGCCCAGCCTTCCGGCGTGGTCGCGATCTCGCGCGGCAAGCGCACGTAGTCGTACCAGGTCCGGTTCGCCCAGTCGATCGTACCGTCGGGCGCCTGCGTCCATACGAACACGGGCACCTCGTCGGCGAGGCGGCGAAAGTCGGCTGGGCTGTCGGGCGTCATGCGGTTGGTGCCTTGTACCCCTCGCGCAGCGTTTTCTTGGAGACCTTTCCGGTGGCCGTGTGCGGCAGTTCGGCGACGACGAGCACCTCGTCGGGCAACCACCACTTCGCGACCTTGCCGTCGAGGAACGCGAGCACGGTGTCGCCTTCGAGCTCCTGGCCCTGCTTCGCGACGACGAACAGCACCGGCCGTTCCGACCAGGTCGGGTGCGGCACGCCGATCGCGGCCGCTTCGGCGACCGCGGGGTGCGCAACCGCGACGTTCTCCAAATCGATCGAGCTGATCCACTCGCCGCCCGACTTGATCACGTCCTTCGCGCGGTCGCGGATCATCACGTAGCCGTCGGCGTCGATCGTCGCGATGTCGCCGGTGCGCAGCCAGCCGTCGGCGGTGACGCCGCGCGCCGTTGCGTCGCCGTCCTCGAAGTAGCTCGACGCGATCCACGGCCCGCGCACGTGGATCTCGCCTTGCGCGACGCCGTCGAGCGGGAGCGGCGCACCGTCGTCGTCGACGATGCGCATGTCGACGCCGAACAGGCAGCGGCCGGCGCGCATCTTGTAGTCGATGCGCTGCGGCAGCACGTCATGGTGCGGTTTCGGCTGACCGACCGTACACGCCGGGCTCGTCTCCGTCATGCCCCACGCGTTCATCACGGTCACGCCGTACTTCAGCTCGAACGCTTCGATCATCGCGCGCGGCGGTGCGGCGCCGCCGACGCCCAGCAGCTTGAGGCTCGAGAAGCGTAGGTCGTTGCGCTCGAGGTATTCTAGCAGCCGTAGCCAGATCGTCGGCACGCCGCAGGTCAGCGTGATCTGCTCGCGCTCGAACGCGTCGTAGAGGCCGGCCGGATCGAGGTGCGGGTCCGCGAACACGAGCTTCGAGCCTTGCATCGGCGCGAGGTACGGCAGCCCCCACGCGTTGGCGTGGAACAGCGGCACCACCGGCAGGATCGCCGCCTGCGAGCCCGGACCCGCCTGCCACGACGCGGCTTGCGCGAACGCGTGCAGCAGCGTCGAGCGGTGCGAGTACAGCACGCCTTTCGGATTGCCGGTCGTGCCCGACGTGTAGCACAGCGACGACGCGGTGCGCTCGTCCAACTCCGGCCACGTGATGTCGTCCGGCATGCCGGCGATGAGCGTCTCGTATGCGACGGCGTTCGGCAGTGAGGTAACGGGCATCGCGGCCTCGTCGCACAGCACCACGTAGCCTTCCACGGCCGGCAGTTGGTCCACGAGCGGTTCGAGGACCGGCACGAGATCGGCGTCGACGAACACGAACCGGTCGCGCGCGTGGTTCATCACGTACGCGATCTGCTGTGCGAACAAGCGCGGGTTGATCGTGTGCAGCACCACGCCGCTGCCCGACACGCCGTAGTACAGCTCGAGATGGCGCTGCGAGTTCCACGCGAACGTGCCGACGCGGTCGCCGGGCTCGACGTGCAGCCGCTGCGCCAGCGCGTGCGCGAGCTGCGCGCTGCGCGCGCGCAGCTCGCGGTAGGTCCCGCGCACGTCGGGCGCGCCGGTGCGCAGCGTGACGATCTCCGCGTCGGCGTGCCACAGCGCGGCGTGATCGATCAGCCGCGAGATCTGCAGCGAGCGGTCCATCATCAGTCCCGGCAAAATCATGCTTCCACTCCCCAGCGCGTCAGGGTCGCGCGCCCGCCTTCGTCCGGCGCCGGCGCGGCATGCGGCAGCGCGCCTTGCGTGCGCGAGAAGCGCGGCGCGGGCATGGGCTGCACGACGCCGCCGAGCTCGCCGTACACCTCGCGGGCGCGCATGTGCGGGTGCGCCGGCGCTTCGTCGAGCGCGAGCACGGGGGCGACGCAGGCGTCGGTGCCTTCGAGCAGCGCGGTCCACTCGTCGCGCGCCTTGCGCTTGAACACGCCCGCGAGCGCGCGCGATTCCGCGTCCCAGCTCGCGTCGTGCGGCGGCGCGATGCCGAGCCGTTCGTAGAGCACCGCGAAGAACTTCGGCTCGAGCGGCGCGACGGCAACGTAGCGCCCGTCGGCGCATTCGTAGCAGCGGTAGTTCGGCGCGGCGCCGCCGAGCAGGCTGCGCTCGCGGTCGAGCGTGAGCCGGCCCGTCGCGGTCAGCCCGCTGAAGATCGCCATCAGCGACGCCGTGCCGTCGACGATCGCGGCGTCGATGACTTGCCCGCGGCCGGACCGCTCGCGCTCGTACAGCGCCGCCGCGATCCCCACCGCGAGGTACAGCGCGCCGCCGCCGAAATCGCCGATGAGGTTGAGCGGCGGCGGCGGCGGCGCGTTCGCGGGACCCAGCGCGGCAAGCGCGCCGGTGAGCGCGATGTAGGCGAGGTCGTGACCCGCCGCGTGCGCGAGCGGCCCCGTCTGCCCCCAGCCCGTCATCCGCCCGTAGATCAGCCGTGGATTCCGCGCGAGCGCGACGTCGGGCCCGAGCCCCAAGCGCTCCATCACGCCGGGCCGAAAGCCTTCGATCAGCACGTCGGCGCGTTCGATCGCCGCGAGCGCGAGCGCGACGCCGCCGGGCGCTTTGAGATCGAGCACGAGCGACGTCTTGCCGCGCGCCGTCACCGGATCGGTCGCCGGTTCGCCGGCGCGGTCGATGCGCACGACCTCGGCGCCGAGATCGGCGAGCAGCATCGCGCCGAACGGCGCCGGGCCGATCCCCGCCAGCTCCACCACGCGCACGCCGTTCAGCGGACCGCTCACCGCTGCGCGTCTTTCGGTGCGCCGTGCGCCGCAGTGTCGTGCTCCGCGATGAACGCCAAGAAGCGCGTGTCACGCTCCGATTCGACGTGGCGGTGACGCTGCAGCAGCGAAGCGGGGACCGCGACGCACACCGTGAGGATCAACGCGAACGCCAAACCCGCCATCAGGATCGGCGGCCAGCGGTGGTCGAGCAGATCGATCCGCAGATGCGGCTGCAGCTGGTCGAACTGCGCGATGCGCGCGATCGCGAGGCCGACGTAGGCCGCGTACGCCACCGCGAACGACGGCGCCGCGACGTCGAGGATCTCGCGCCCGCGCCGAAGCCAGCCGAACACCGCGACGGGCACGACCGCGCTCGCCGCCGCGGCGACGGGATTCCAACCCATCGCGTCGGCGGTCCAGGCGGCGCCGAACCCCCACAGCAGCGCGCCGGCCGCGAACACGACGACGACCCGTTCCAATCGCCTCATGCCGGCGGGGATTCGCGCGGGAGCGCGAACGAGCCCCGCTGCCAGGAGGTTCGGGATGCTTCGTCACGCTGCTGCTTTCGCCGTCACCGTCGCGCTGATCGGGAGCACCGCGCCCGTCCCGACGACGGCCGCTCCGGCCGCGGGTCCGCCCGGCGCGGCGTTCTACGTGCCGCCCTCGCCGTTGCCGCCCGGCCGGCACGGCGACGTGATCTGGACGCGACCGCTCACCACCGCGGCCGCGCTGCCGCACGCGTCGCAGAACGTGCTGGTGCTCTACCACACCACGTCCGTCGACGGGCGCGACGTCGCCGTGTCCGGCACGGTCGCGATCCCCAGCGGGACGCCGCCGCGGCGGGGCGGCTGGCCCGTCATCAGCTGGGCGCACGGAACGACGGGCGACGCGCCGGCGTGCACGCCGTCGCTGGACGACGCCAACGCGCCCGAGCACTGGTATCTCGGCCCGGTCGACGCGCTGCTCGACAGCTTCGTTGCGCGCGGCTACGCCGTCGTGCAGACGGACTACGAAGGCCAGGGGACGCCGGGCGTGCATCCGTATCTGGTCGGCGTCGCCGAAGGCCGCGACGTCGTCGACATGGTGCGCGCGGCGCGCGCGGTCAGCCCGCAGATCGGCTCGCGCTACGTCGTGATGGGGCACTCGCAAGGCGGACAGTCCGCGCTGTTCGCCGCGTCGCTCGCGCGCGCGTGGGCGCCGGAGCTGGCGCCGCTCGGCGGCGTCGCGCTCGCACCCGCGTCGCACCTCGGCCCGTGGCTGCGCGGGCTCACGTCGCGCCAGGAGCCGTATCTGGGCTTCGGTTTCGCCGCGCTGCTGATCCGCGGCTACGCGTCGATCGACCCCGCGATCCACCCCGAGCGCCTGTTGAGCGACGCCGCGATGCCGCTGCAGCCGCAGCTCACCGACCGCTGCGTACTCGGTTTGATCAAGCCCGATTCGTGGGCCGGCATCTCGCCCGCGAAAGCGTTCCGAAGCGACGCCGATCTCGCGCCGCTGCTCCGCCAAGCGGACGCGAACGAACCGGGCGCGCAGGCGTACGGCATACCGCTGCTGATGCTGCAAGGCACCGCCGACACGACGGTCGCACCGGCGTCGACCGATCTCGTGCGAAGCGAGCTGTGCGCGAAGCAGGCGACGCTGACGTACCGAGCGATGCCGGGCGCGACGCACAACGGCATGCTGCCGGACTCGTTCGCGATCACGCAGCCGTGGATCGACGCGCGCTTCGGCGGCGCACCGGCGACGTCAAACTGCGCGGAGGCCGTAAAAGCGGGGCCCTGACCTGAGGGCCTGAGTGCGCTCAGCGCCGCGGCGTATCGAAGAACGACCAGATCAGTTCCGTCGCGTCGAGCGCGGTCGACGGCGGGTCGAGGCGCAGCAGCGCCGCGGCCCGCGCCGGCGCCGGCACGGCGCCCGGCCATTGATGGCCTGCTCCCGCGATCGTCGTCAACTGCACGACCCGGCCGGCCGCGCACCCGGACCGCGCGGTCGTCACCGGCCCCGCCGTCGTCGTGACGGGCGGCTGGCAGTCGTCGGCTTTGTGAAACACCGCGAGCGCGGTCGACACCGGGCGATACGTTACGTGCACGAAGCCGCTGCCCGGCCCGCCGTCGATCGGAACGTTGCGATCGGCGAGGCCGTGCAGGTGTAACAGCGAGACGTGCTGCGGGTGCTCGCATGCGACCGGGAGCGCCGCGGCGACCGGCGCGATAGCGGCGATCGGTAGCGACGACTCGCAGGCGAGGCGGTAGGTCATCATGCCGCCGTTCGAGATGCCGGTGACGTACAGCCGCGCGGGATCGGTCGCGTACGTGCGCGACGTCGCGCGGATCGCCGCTTCGATGAACGCGACGTCGTCCAAACCGCGTGCGCGCGGCTCGCCGCAGCAGTCGCCGGCATTCCACGCGCGCTGCATCCCGTCCGGATACAGCACGACGAAGCCGTAGCGATCGGCGAGCTCGTCCCAATGATATGCGGCTTCGGCGCCGGCGCCCGTCCCGAAGCCGCCGTGCAGCACGACGACCAGCGGCGGCGACGCCGCTGGGCGCGCCGGCGCGTGGACGGTGAACGTGCGGTCGTATCCGCCGACGGTGAGGTGCTCGGCCGCGCTCGCCGTCGCGAACGCCGCCGCGAAGAGCGCCAGCGCGAGGCCGGCGGCGACACGAGCGCAGCCCATAGGGCGATCTTGGCCGTCTGCCGCGACCGGCCCGCGGGGTTGCGCAGGTTGTAATCTTTGTGATACAAAGCTACAAACACTCGAAACTTTGCGAGGCAGAGTCGTGCTGAAGCACCTAGCCGGGGTCGCGCTCGTCCTGATCGGCGCCACGGTCGCCTGGTTCATCCTCGGCACGACGCTCGCCGTGCGCACGCAGGGCTCGGACAGCGTCCAGCGCGACCAGCTCGCGGCGGAGTGGGGCTCCGAACAGCGGCAAACGGCACCGACCTTCTGGCTCGCGACCCGCCACCTCGACAAGAAGGGGCGGCCCTATTTCGAGCAGGCGGCGATGGCGCCGGCCTCGTCGCGCATCGACGTCGACCTCGCGCTCGATCCGCGCCAGAAGGGGCTGCTGTGGTACAACACCTACGGCGTCGGCTTCACGGCGACGTATCGGATCGCGAACCCGGGCCCCGGCGAGCGCGTGCACGTCGACTTTTCGTTCCCGTCCGACAACGCGACATACGACGACGTGACGGTCGACGTCGACGGAAAGCGCGTCCCCGTGACGAGCGCGAGCGGCGTCATCGCGGCGCCGCTGCCCGCCGGGCACGGACGGCTGTCGACCGTTTTGGTGCGCTACCGCTCGCACGGCATCGGCACGTGGACGTACAAGTTCGGCGAAGGCGTCGTGTCGGTCCACGACTTCGTGCTCACCATGAACACGAACTTTCACGCAATCGACTTCCCCGCCAAGACGCTGTCGCCGACCGCCAAGCAAGAGACGCCCGACGGTTGGCGGCTGACGTGGAACTACCGCGACCTCGTCGGCGGCTTCGGCGTGGGCATGGCGTTCCCGCAGCGGCTGCAGCCCGGACCGCTCGCGGAGCGCATCACGTTCTGGGCGCCGCTCTCGCTGCTGTTCTACGTGTTCGTCATGCTGGTGATCACGACGCTGCGGCGCATCGATCTGCACCCGATCAACTACTTCTTCTTGGCCGCCGCGTTCTTCGCATTCCACCTGCTGTTCGCGTACACCGTCGACCGCATCCCCGTCGGCTGGGCGTTCGTGATCTGTTCGGTCGTGTCGATGTTCCTGACCGTGTCGTACCTGCGGCTCGTCGCGGGCTTGCGGTTCGCGGCCGTGGAAGCGGCGCTCGCGCAGTTCTTCTACCTGATCCTGTTCTCGTACGCGCTGTTCGACGAGGGCTACAGCGGGCTGTCGATCACGATCGGCGCGATCGTCACGCTGTTCGTCACGATGCAGGTCACCGGCCGCATCGACTGGTCCGAGCGCTTCGCCGGCAAACGCTTCGCACCGCCGCCGGACGCGTCTTACTCCTCGCCGTCGTAGTAATCCGTCGTGGCGGTGCGCACGTGGGCGCGGTGAGGTGAGCGCACCGTCCACTTGTCGCTGTCGGGGTAATGCGTCGACTCGCCGATCGGGTTGTCGGCGACGACGTAGAGCACGAGGTCGTGCGCGCTGTCGTTCGAGACGACGTGCGCCTCGCCGGGTTTGAAGATGAACGCGTCGCCCGCTTCGATCGGGGTCGTCCCGCCGTCGTGGCGGACGACGCCCGTGCCGGAGATCACGTGGTAGAACTCCCACTGCGCGCTGTGCGAATGGAACGGATACGGCGTCGTGCCCGGCGGCAGGCGGGCGATCTCGACGTCGAACGGGTGGCGCTCGTCGAGGTTCATCGACTGCGGCACGCGGCCCAGCGCTTCGGAGATCTGCTTGCCGGCCCCGCGGAACGTGCCTTTGGGCGACGACCACGTGAGCTCGTCGACGGAGTTCGTGTTGACTTTGCGCATCGTGTGCGGCTTCTGCGCCGCCCGCCAGGGGACCGGCGTCCGCCCGGCGAGTAACTGCAAGCCTGATGCCGCCGTCCACCGCCATCGAGTTTTCGGGTGTCCAGAAGTGGTTCGGGGCCAACCACGTGCTGGCGGACATCGATCTCGCGGTCGCGACCGGCGAGGTCGTCGTGGTGATCGGGCCGTCGGGGTCGGGCAAGAGCACGCTGATCCGCTGCATCAACGGCCTCGAAGCCGTCCAAGAAGGCACCGTCGTGGTCGACGGCAAGCGGCTGACCGCCAAGGGTGGTGAGCTGGCCGCGATCCGCAGCCAGGTCGGGATGGTGTTCCAAGCCTTCCACCTCTATCCGCACAAGACGGCGCTCGAGAACATCACGCTCGCGCCGATCACCGTGAAGCGCGTTCCGCGCGAACAGGCCGATGCGGAAGCGCGCGCGCTGCTCGAGCGCGTCGGGCTGCCCGAGAAAGCGGACGCGTATCCCGCGCAACTCTCCGGCGGCCAGCAGCAGCGCGTCGCGATCGCGCGCGCGCTCGCGATGCAGCCCAAGGTGCTGCTGTTCGACGAGCCCACCAGCGCGCTCGATCCCGAGATGATCAAAGAAGTCCTCGACGTGATGAAGGCGCTCGCGCATACGGGCATCACGATGGTCGTCGTCACGCACGAGATGGGCTTCGCCCGCGAGGTCGGCGACCGCGTCGTCTTCATGGACGGCGGCCGCATCGTGGAGCAGGCGACGCCTGAACAGTTCTTCTCCGCCCCGAGCAACCCGCGCGCACAACTCTTCCTCTCGAAGATCCTCGCCCACTAGCGATCATGTCCACCTTATGTCACCCTGAGCCTGTCGAAGGGTGTCGTCCCCGGAGGAAATCCATGATACTCGCCAGACGCGCGATTCTCACCGCGACACTCGCTCTAGCAGCATCCCTCGTAATGAGCACGGCCGTGCCGTCGCGCGCGGCCGACGACAACTCCGTCGACGCGATCAAGAAGCGCGGCACGATCAAGATCGGCGTGAAGTACGACGCTCCGCCGTTCGGCTCGCTCAACCCGCAGACGAATCAGGTGACCGGCTTCGACGTCGACATCGCGCGCGCGATAGCGAAGCACGTCCTCGGTTCGCCCGACAAGGTCGAGCTCGTGCAGGTGAAGTCCGACAACCGCATCCCGCTCGTGCAGAACGGCGACATCGACGCGTTCGTCGCCACCGCGACGATCACGCCGAAGCGCATGGAGACGATCGACTTCTCGAACGTGTACTACCGCGCCGGCCAGTCGCTGCTGGTGAAGAAAGGCTCGCCCATCAAGAGCTACAAGGACCTCGACGGCAAGAGCGTGTGCTCCGTGCAAGGCTCGACGCCGGAGCAGACGATCCGCCGGCTCGTCCCCAAAGCGAACGTGACCACGTTCGAAACGTATCCCGAGTGCCTCACGGCGCTGCGGGGCGGCCGCGTCGACGCGGTGACGACCGACAATGTGATCCTCGGCGGCTACGAAGCGCAGGACCCGAACAACCTGGAGCTCGTCGGCGGCCTGTTCACGTTCGAGCCGTACGGCATCGGCATCCGCAAGGGCAACGCCTCGCTGACGAAAGCGATCAACGACACGCTGGCCGACCTCAAGAAGAGCGGCGAGTACGCGAAAATGCACCAGCGCTGGCTCAAGAAGAGCGTCCCGGCGGACTTCGCCAAGTGGTACGACATGCCGGCCGCGACCGCCGCGGAGCAGTTCGACAAGCAGAAGCCCGGCTAAACGGCGATGGATTGGTCGGTCCTGCGCGACAACGCCGGATTGCTCGCGCAGGGGCTGCTCGTGACGCTCGAAGTGTCGGCGCTCGCGCTGGTGCTCGCGCTCGCGCTCGGCGTGGTCGTCGCGTCGCTGCGCGTCGCGCCGTCGATCGCGCTGCGCCGCATCGGCACGGCGTACGTCGAGTTCCTGCGCAACATCCCGCTGCTGGTGCAGCTGTTCTTCCTGTTCTTCGCGCTGCCGAGCATCGGCATCCGGCTGCCGGCGTTCGCGTGCGGGGTGCTCGCGCTGGGCGTGTACACGTCCGCGTTCGTCGCGGAAGCGATCCGTAGCGGGATCGCCGCGGTGCCGAAAGGCCAGCTCGAAGCGGGGCTGTCGAGCGGCATGGGTTATGCGACCGCGATGCGCATGATCGTGCTGCCGCAAGCGATCACCAAGACGATCCCGCCGCTGGGCAACACGACGCTCAACCTCATCAAGAACTCGTCGCTGGTGAGTACGGTCTCGGTGCTCGACATCTTGGGCACCGCCAACTTGCTCGGCGCGCGCTCGTTCCAGTACGTGCCGATGTTCGTCGGCGCGGCGATCTGCTATCTCATCCTAACCCTGCCGACGGCGTTCGTCGTGAACGTCCTCGAGAAGCGGTACGCGCGATGACCGATCTCGGCTGGCTGTTCAACCGCGGCACGCTCTCGTTTTTGGCGGGCGGGCTCGGCACGACGCTGGAGCTCGCCGCGATCGCGATCTCGATCTCGTTCGTCCTCGGCGTACTGCTCGCGCTCGCGCGGCTTTCGCGCTTCCGGCCGCTGAGCCTCGTTGCGACGCTCTACATCGAAGGGATGCGCGCGCTGCCGATGCTGCTCGTGATCTTCTTCGCCTACTTCGCGCTTCCACGCATCATCGGCGTGAAGCTCGAACCGTTCACCGCGGGCGCGATCGCGCTGTCGGCGTTCACCGCGGCGCTCGTCGCGGAGATCGTGCGCGCGGGCATCCTCGCGGTTCCGAAAGGCCTGATCGAGGCGGCGCAGTCGCAGGGGCTTTCGGGCGGACAGATCCTGCGCATCATCACGCTCCCGATCGCGGTGCGGCAGATGATGCCGACGCTCGTGGCGCAGTTCGTGACCTTGCTCAAAGACACGTCGCTCACGGCGGTCATCGGAATCCTTGAGCTGACGCGCCGCGGCCAAATCGTGTTCGCCCAGCCGCCGTTTCAGCCGATCCCGGTGTTCGCGCTGATCGCGCTGATCTATTTCACCGTGAATTACGGCTTGGGCCAGGTGGGTCGCCGCCTGGAAACACGAACGGCCTAAAACGCCTACTCGTTATCGCCCTCGTGGGGGACGCCCTGCCATCGCTCTCGCTCGTACTTCAGTCGCCTGGCCGAAAAACTGCGTACGTCGGTCGACCGGGAATCGTCCCCGGACACGCGCTCCACGTAGTATTCCGCTTGGGGGCGGAGACTCGGTTCATACTGCGCGCAGTACAAGAGCAAGTCCATGCACATGCTGCACTCGATGTCGCTACCGCGTTGCACGAGAGTGAGAAAAAGGCCGAATCCCTTGATGATTTCTGCGACGATCGCTCGTTGCTGGTGCTCAGGCGTTTCATCATACCCAGTCGCTATTTCGTCGAGCAGATCGATCAGCCGTTCTCGGGAAACCGCGGAACAGCCTGGGAGCAGCGCGACGATGCACGCCGCTGCCGCGACCGACGATTCTTGCGGAGTGCCTTGCACCACGACGGTATTTTCAATTCGCCGGTACGCCGCGAGTGCCGCCTCAGCCGTGGTTGCACTGCTGAGAGCATCCAAGGCATCGGGAATGCGGTGCGCGCCCCCTAGCGCGTCGAGCGCACTCCAATCATGCCGGTCGAACTCCCAAACTCGCATTTCTTCGTGTATCACGGCTTGAGCTCAAAGATGGTCCCAGGCGGGAATTGTGCGGGCGTGTAGAGGTTTTGACAGTTGAGGCAGATCGCCTGTTCTAACCCGGTCCGCGGCCGGATCGCTTTGGTAAATTGAATGAGTTTCGCGTCCCCGCCCAGCGCTTTCACGACGTTACCTTCAGCGCAGTTGCCGCCGCCCGAGGACGCACACGCCGCGACAGCCCCGGTGACTCTGTTGTAGCCGGCCGTCACGACGGCCGGCATCCGACCCCCTCTCGCTTGGTACGCTCGAATCACAGCATCTCGAGCTTGAACTGCTTCCTGTAGCTTTACGGAACTCAAGCCGGCGGCGCCGCCGCCGCCGCCGCCGCCGCTGCTGGGAATCCGCCCACCGCCCATACCGTCGAGAGATAAGAACACGAAACCAGCCAAGTCGATCAAATGGTCGAGCAGTTGGAAGCTTTCCGCAGTGGTCATCCGCGCGGGATAATTGGAACCGCGCGGATCCCAACCGGCCCAGATACGGCCGATTTCGTAACCACTTGGATCGCTGTATTGGTAAGCGTTATTCTTGTTCCACATGAACGGCTTCTGCGACGTCGGATCGTGGGGATCGCCCGCGAATGCATCCGGTGTAGTCCATTGCGTCGTTTGAGGATCGTACGTGCGCACTCCCTGGAAGACGTTAAGGCCATCGTAATAACCGTCAATGGCGCGCTGCGTCAACAGTGGTTCGGCCGGATTGTCGTACGACGACGATGCCGGCGGAGGCGAGTCCGGCGTGCACGACTGCCGGAACGGATTGGGTGGAAGCCACTGACTGTATCCAGCTGCGTCGTGTGAGAGCGTCTGCGAGCCCGTCCAATCGCGGTCCCGCACGATGAGCACGCCCTGCTGATTGATATCTGCGTCAGGGCCGACTTTCAGCTGGTTGATCGTACCGTTGCCATTGGTGGTGAACAGTAGGTCGTCGTCGTCCCAGTGAATCGCATGATTCGAATTCCCCGGCACCTGGAGCTGCGCCAGCTTGCCGTCGGCGCCCCACCCGTAGTTCACCGTCCCCGGGACCTGCAGCGCGATCGGCGGCAGACCGCTGCTGTTTGGATGGCTGATGCACTGCAGCGCCGCCCCCGCGCCGGGCCAGCTGTTCCCGTTCGGCAGATTCCACTGCACGAGGTGATCCTGATAGTCGTACGACCGGCTCAGGATGCCGTGGAGGTATCCCGGCGGGCTGCAATCGGGCGGGAACGTCCCTATCTGAAAAAATTCGCCCTGCACGTCACGCGCGCTGGCGTCTTGCGAAAACGTGAGCAGCGACCCGATTTGCACGCATGCGCCCCCGGCGGTGTTGTAGGTCATGCGCTGCGTCGTCCTGTCGATCTTGGCGTGTCGCGGCGTCCACCCCTGGTACAGCCCAAAGTAATTGGGATCGAGGTTCTCACGGAACGCAAGCATCGTGCCGTTGACCGCTCTGGACGCAAAGTACGGCCATGATGCGTTGAAGTTCGACGTCGTTGCCGCACCGTCGAAAAAGTGCTGCGCCGTCAGCTCGCCGCGGATGTTGACCGCGTTCACGACATGCTTCGCCGGGTGCGAAGGGTCCGCGGGCCCGCCGTATCCCCAAAACGACAGCAGCGAACCTTCGGGGTCGTAGACGAACTGGTTGTACGTGCCGCCACTCGGCAGTGTGTATGTCGAAACTTGCCCGTACGCGTCGTAGGCTGCGCTGAGAGGCGCGAACGTCTTGGCGGGCCGCGGCGTCGGAGACGGTTGCGGCGAGGGCGGCGGGGTGGGGTCGGGGATTGGGCAGTCCGTGCAGCAATTCTGAACCGTCATCTGTAGGAGCCGACCACCGATTTGCGGTGAGCCACCCGGCGGGCAGATGACCACTATGGCCGGGCTCATTGGTCCCGCGGACGATGCAGGCAGTGTGATCCACGTTCCGCGCTTCGGTACGACCTCGTCACCGATCGCGCGTTTGCCGAAATCAGCGTGACCGGGATTCGACTGCGCGCGCTTGAGCCGCTCGGTGGTCGCCGCGATGGTATCGCGCGGGTTCGCGCGTGCGGCGCGGAGCGGCACAACTCCAACGCTACCGAGAACGGCGCCGGCATGCACGCTCGACGGGCCGTATTGGTTCGGGATTACCTGACCGGTGAAAGGGTCGGTGCGCGTCGTAAAGCGGCCGGCTGCAGTGTACGTCCAATTGAAATCGCCCCCGGTGAACGACGTCGAGACCACGGCCGGAACGTTCGCGTGGCGCCGCGCTAGCATGCCGTCCGGCCGGTATGCGTATGTGAACAGGTCCGTTTGATTGAAGCCGCCGCTCGACGTCGGGATCGGAGCAACGCCCAGGCCGCGCCGCCGGCCGTCCGGATAATACGAGTACGAGATCACGCTCGGCGCATCGTCGTATGCGCTGCCGCCGTCGGTCTTGCTGAGAACCCTACTGTCGGCATCGTACGCATATGTGACGGAGCCGTACCCGTTGCTCGCGGTGACTGAGTGCGTTCGGCCGTTCGCGTCGTACGTCACCGTTTTTCCGGTCGTGAACCTCGTGCTGGACCCGTCCATGAACGTTTGCTGCGTAAGCGCACCGCGTTCGTCGTAGCTGAGGTACTCGCCCTCGGTCGTCCCCGCTTTACCGCTACTCGTGAGCAGGCCGAATTGATTGTTCTGGTCGTACACAAACCACTGCGACGAGGCGGCGGACGCACTATAATTCGCCCCGTAGTCGAACGTTCGCAGCTTTCGGTTCAACGCGTCGTAGGTCGTGCCGCTCAGCTGGTCCCAGGCCGGCAGCTGGTTGGTGTATTGGATATATTCTTGCGTGCGATAGAGGTTGCCGTATGCGGGTCCGGGCATGCCGGCCGGCGTACCACCGCTCGTCAAGTCATACAAATATCGCGTCTTCCATTCGAAGCCCCATACGTCGGGGCGCGGCAACGCATAGTCGGCCCCGGCGGACGCAGAAGAATCCGGCTGGCGTGGTTGCATCACCTCGACGAGGCGATCGGCGCCGTCATACCATTTTTGCGTGACGCCCTGCGTCGCGGCGTGGTGGTGAATTTCGATCGCCACGTTACCGTCGAGATCGTAACCGTACCGAACTCCTTGACCACCCGCGTGCTGCGACGCGGTCTCGGTGCGAAGCAAAGAACCGTCTGGGTAGTAGCTCATGTACGAGCTAACGCCGTCAGGATCGGTACGCTGCACGCCCCGGTTCATGTTGTCGTACGTGAGTCGCCACGCGCCGTTGCCTTTGTCGTACGAACTCAGATTGCCGTTCGCGTCGTAGGTGAATTGCTCGATGGGCTGCCGCTGCGAGCCGTCCGCCTGGGTGAAGAGCGTGCCCGAAACCTTCGTCGGCAAGCTGTAGTCGCCGCCCGCCTGACCGGCGACGTCGTATTCGAACGTCTTGGTATAGCCGCCAGGCATCTGCATCGTCTTCACGCGCCCGAACGGTTCCGCAGCAGGGGTCTCGTACGTCATCTGCGCATGCGGTTGCCCGCCCGCGTGACCCGCGCACAGCGGCAACGACGGCAGCGCGGCGATGTCGATGCCGGCCAGGTGCGTGGCGTGCTCGTCGCAAAACGCCGTTACGTTGCTGTTACCATCATAGTCGTAAAGTTGCGTCGGACGGAACGTGCCGTCCGAGGTCGTCATGGGCGGCCCCGCGATGGCAACCGCGTTTCCTGCGCCGTCGTAGGCGTAGTCCGAGCGGTTGTTGCGAGCATCGGTCTCCCACACCAGATTGTTGTTGGCGTCCCATCCCTGGTAGGTCGCGATCACGGGCCCGTTGCACGTTCCACCCGACGTGCTGGTGCATTCCAGGGTCTGTGTCGGCCGTCCCGACGAATCGACGACCCAATCCGTCGCGTGGCCGTCGGTGTCGCGCAGGCTCGGATTGGTGCCGCCCGTCGTGTAGTACTCGTACAAGTAGTAGGGGTTGGCCGGATACCCCGGTTGAAGAACGGCTTGACTCGTGCCGTCGGAGATCGAAGGGTTCACCACTGCGCGCCGCGCGGTCTCGCTCACGGTGGACGTCGTGGAATCCGTGCCCGCGTACACAAAGGCCGTGAAGCCGCCGTCGGCCCCCAACGGGTTCGACGCGTTCAAGCGCGGACTGTAGGCCCAGTACAATACCGATCCCGACCCCATCGCGGAATAGCCGAAGGTCTGCTGCGGTCGCGTGCCGCTGTCATTGTTCGCGGCTTTGGTGACGGAAGTGAGGTTGCCAAGCGAATCGTAGCCGTAGTTCACCGAGTTCAAGCCGTCCGGATACGTAATCTGCTGCAGCAGCCGCCGACCGGCGACGTCACCGAACGACAGGGTCGCAGTTAGCCCGGATTCGGCTTGTACGCTGATTGCGGAGATTTTTCCGTTGTCCGACGCGTCGGCGACGCCCGAACTGTTGACGTCCCAACTATAGTTCAATGTGAGGGACACGTTGCTGTTGCGGCCGATGATCTGATGCAAGCGGCCTGCGTAGCCGCCGATCGGCGAGAGCCCGGGGCAGGCCGTCGAGCTTGGGCTCGAACGCCAAAAATAGTACGTCGTGCCGTTCTTCTTCGTCCACGACCACCCGCACGCACCGTCGAACGTGAAGGTCGCATAATTCCCGGGCGTCACCGGAACCCAAGTAACTCCGTTCGCCACGTAGTCGTACCGAGCACCATCGATGTCGTACACGCTATAGTGGCCCGCGGACGTATAGACGATATGCGCGTCGAATGTGTTCGTCCAACCGTTGCCGTAGAGGCTCTGACGGGTCTCGAAGGCCGACGTGTACGACGCGGGCGTTTGCGAGTTGTACGTGCGCCGGAAGTCGAGAGCGATGCCCTTGTGGGGCACAGCCATGTCGTCGTCTTGGAACACCAGATTACCGGTTCCGACGTTGATCATCACGCGGCCGTCGCCGGGCGCGCTGGCTTCCTGATAACGCCACCACGGGTGGATCCCCGTGCCCGAGGTGAATTGCACGCTCTGCGTCGATCGCCCGGTTGCTCTTACCGGCGCGCCTGCGCCGCGCGAGCGATTCGGACCGATCATGCGCGTAGCAGGCGCCGGGAGCGCGTCGGACGTGTCGACGTATCCGCGCCCGCCTCGCTGGTGGGCGTCCGCGACGAGGCGACGGATACCTCGCGCACTGAGCATGGGTGGACCCGCAACGAACGAGCCCGGCTGCCGGCGCGTGAACGCCGTGATGGATGCCCGTGCCGAGTACGAGTCCAACATCCGCATCGGCGCCGGGGTTCGGCGCGGCCGTTCCGGCATGACGACCCGTTGCTGTACAGCGGTGCCCACGACAACCGGCGGTCGTGTGTGCTCGCGGAAATCGACACCCCGTGCGATCGCGCTCGACGGCGCCAATAACGGCCCTATAGCAAGAACCGCTGCGACCATACCCGCGGTGCAGCGACGGAGCATTCTCTTCATCCGACACATCCCTAGAAAACCGGCTAGAAAGACACGGCGTTCTGAGTGCGCACGTTGACGCGGTACCTGGGAATCCCTTCCGTCCGCGTCAGTACCAACCGTCAGCGAGCCGCGTGAGGTGGTTTACCGCCTTGTCGAATGCAGTCGCGCGCGTCGCTGGATTGGACTCAACCGGAGCGGTCGGCGCGAGCGCGAGCGCACGTTCGAACGCGTCGCCACGTTGCCGCTTTGCGGCGACGAGCGCTTCGAGCTGAGCGGGCTCGAGCCGTTTGGTCACCGCCTCGTTGACGCGCTTGCGCAACGCGTCGACCTCCGAGCGAGCGCCGTCGGAGATCGTCGCGACGCGCGTGCCGTCGGCGTGTGAGAGCCCGGTCGTCGGCGGCAAATAGACGTCGAGCGGATCGAACCAGCCGTATTCGCGCCGGTACTTGCGGTACAGCTCGCCGATCTCACGGCGCGCGTTCTCCCGCACGTCGTGCGCCCGGGCGCGGAACGACGCCATCGCGGAGAGCATCGCGGCGCTCGCGTCGGGCGGTAGCGTCGCTTCGATCGCTCGGCGGTAAGCGCGATCGGCTTCGTCCATCGCCGCAACCGCCGGGACGAACGCGCCGGCGAGCTCGGCTTCGCGATCGTCGAGCCCGAGCCGCGCGCAGGCGACCGCCGCCAGCGTGAGCGCGAGCGGCGGCGGCGTTCGCTGCGCCGGGCTCACGATTTGCGGCGGATCAGATCCTGGAGGTCTTCATCCATCTGGCTGCGCGACACGTCGCGGAGCGTGTTCTTGCGCGGGCGAGGCGCGCGCGGCGAACGCGGCCTCACCGGCCGGTTTCGCAGCGCGGCTCGCAGCGGCAACCCAACGATCGCCGCGAGCACGAGCAGCGGTATCGCGATCTCGACGTATTGCATAGCGCTCTGCGAACGATTCCCGGTCGACGTCAGTTCGCCTGGCCTGGCGTCTGCGGAGCGGTGCGGCGCGATCCCACGAGCGACCCGGACGTCACCGAAACCGTGACGAGGATGCCGTACAGTAGCATCCCCAGGCCGAGCGCGATGAACAGCGCGAGCAGCGATCCGGTCGCGCGCAGCGCGATCCAGCCGCCGCCCAGCGCGACCAGCATCCGCAGGAAACCCGCGATCAGCGGCCAGCGCAGCTTGCCCGCGCCTTGCGAGGCGAAATACAGCGCGAGACCCAAGCCGAAAAAGCCGTAGAACGGGCCGGCGGCATGCAGATATGCGGATCCCGTCGCGAGCATCGTCGGGTCGTGTCCGAAGAGCCCGAGCCAGGCGCGCGGCCAGAGCGCCGCCGCGACACCGATCGCTTCGGTCATCGCGAACGCGATCGCGCCGCCGACGAGCGCGATGCGCAGCGCGCGTTCGCGCTGGCCGGCGCCGATGTTCGTGCCGACGAGCGCGACCAGCGGCGCGCCCAACCCGAACACGAGCGGGATCAGCAGGTACTCCAACCGCGCGCCGGTTCCGTAGCCCGCGACGCCGGCCGGCCCGGCCGCGGTCGCCACGAGCGCGGTGGCGACGCCGATCGTGACGTTGGTCTGCAGCGTCGATACGGTCGCCACGGCGCCGACGGAAAGGATCGCGTTGAAGAAACGGCTCTGCAAGCGCGCCAGCCGCACGTGCACGACGCTGCGGCCGGACAGCACGTACCACGCGAGCGCGACGGCCCCGATCGCGAACGACACGAGCATCGCGACGCCGCCGCCCGCGATGCCCAGCGCGGGGAACGGTCCGATGCCGAAGATGAGCAACGGCGAGAGCGGCACGAGGATTACGGTGCAGCCACAAATGACGAGCGCCGGAACCAGCATGTTGCCGGTACCGCGCACGGCGCTCGCCAATGCGTTCATCAGCCACAGCAGGATGTTGCCGGCGAACACGACGTTCGAGTAGCGCAGCGCCGCGTCGAGCGACGCACCGCGGCCGCCGAGCGCGCGGTAGAGCTCCGGTCCGAACACCAGCACGAGAACGGACGCGAGCGCGCCGAGCGCGGCGTTGATGATCAGCGCGTGCAGCACGAGCGCGTCGGCGTCGGCGGCTCGGCGCGAGCCGAGCGCGCGCGCGATGGCCGACGAGATCCCGCCGCCCAGCGAGCCGGCCGAGATCATCTGCATCAGCATGACGCCCGGAAACACGAGCGCCATGCCCGCCAGCGCGTCCGTGCCGAGCCGGCCTACCCAGAACGTCTCGATCAGCCCACTGCTGGCCTGCGCCAGCATGACGACGACGTTGGGCCACGCCATGCGCAGCAAGAGCGGCACGATCGGCGCGTGCAGCAGCGCGCGCGTGCGCGGATCGAGGTCGGGGGGCGGTCGGGATGTCGCCTCGGCTGCCACGGCGATCGCGGGAATCACGTCCGGTTCAGCATACCGGAGTGACTTGCTTTATGCAAGTCACTGCGGAACGGCCTGGCCAGGGCGAAGGGTGCGCCATGGCCGTCCGGCAAGTGGGCTTCCTTTGACGAAAGGACGGCCATGCCTGAGCACCGGGTAGTCGTGACCTCACCGTCGCGCGAGCTGGGACCGGAACAACGGCCGTGAGGCGCCTTCTCGCAGCGGTGGCGGCGTGCGCCGTCGCGGCGGCGCTGATCGTCCCTTCGCGCGCCGTCCTCGCGCAAGGTAACGACGCGCGCAGCATCGCGCGCGACGGCTACCTCTACGGCTATCCGCTGGTGCTGATGGGGATCACCAAGCAGATCGCGACGGCGGCGTCCAGTCCCGGCCAGTTCGTCCACATGCTGTCCGGGCCTATGCCCGTGTTCCGCATCGTCGTCGCACCCAACGGCGACACACGCTATTCGTCGGCTTGGGTCGATCTTTCGGCCGAGCCGCAAATCTTGCACGTGCCGGACGCCGGCGGCCGCTATTTCGTCGCGCAGGTGATGGATGCGTGGACCGACGTCATCGCCGATCCGACACCGCGGATCGCGGACTCGTCGCCGGCCAACTACGTGCTCGTCGGACCGAATTGGACGGGCGTCGCCGGGCCCGGCCAGCGCCTCGTGCGCTCGTCGACGAACGACGTGTGGATCTTGGCGCGCACGCGCGCGCGGCCCGACGATCCGCCCGAAGCCATCACCGCGATCCAGGAGCAGTACACCGTCACCCCGCTCAGCCGGTTCGGCGACACGTCGTACGAGCCGCCGCGCGGCATTCTGCGCGAACCGAACGTGCCGACCGGACCCACCCCGCCGTCGCTGGTCGCCGCGATGCCCGCGGACGTGTTCTTCGCGCGCCTCGCCGCAGCGCTCGGCAAGAACCCGCCGCGCGCGAGCGACGGGCCGATCGTCGACCGGCTCGCGCGGATCGGCGTCGTACCGGGCAAGGCGTTCGACACCGCGCAGCTCGACGCCGCACGGCGCACGGCGCTCGACGACGGCCTGCGCGACGCACGCGCGCTGCTCGACCGTTACGACCCGCCGTCCGTACCGCACGTCAACGGATGGCGGTGGACGAAGAACACCGGCCGCTTCGGAACCGACTACACGTACCGCGCGTTCGTCGCGCTGACGCTGCTCGCCGCGAACCTGCCCGAAGACGCCGTGTACCCGGAGACGAGCGCCGACGCGAACGGCGCACCGCTCACGGGCGACCGCCGCTACACCATGCACTTCGACGCCACGCAGCTTCCGCCGGCAAAAGCGTTCTGGTCGCTCACGCTGTACTCGCCCGACCACTATCTGGTGCCGAACGCCATCGACCGCTACACGCTGCGCGACGCGAACCTCAAGCGCAACGCGGACGGTTCGATCGACGTCACGATCCAGCACGACACGCCCGCCGGCGACAAGACGAACTGGCTGCCGGCGCCGGCGGGCCCGTTCGTCGTCACGCTGCGCATGTACTGGCCGCTCGCGGCGGGCCTCGACGGCACGTACCGCGTCCCGGCGATTCGGCCGCAATGACGGAGCTCGGGCGAGGCGTCGTTCGCACCGAGCGGCACGAGACGTTCTATCTCGAATCCGGTCCGCGCGACGGACCGCTGCTGATCTTCGTGCACGGCTGGCCCGCGCTGTCGATCATGTGGCGCAGTCAACTGGAACATTTCGGCGCGCGCGGCTATCGTTGCGTCGCGCCCGACATGCGCGGCTACGGCCGTTCGAGCGCACCGCCTGCGCGCGAGGACTATGCGTTGGAGCTCATCGTGCAGGACATGGTGGAGCTGCTGCACGGGCTCGGTGCGGAGCGCGCGATCTGGATCGGCCACGACTGGGGCAGCCCGGTGGTGTGGAGCCTCGCCGGCCATCATCCGGAGCTGTGCCGCGCCGTCGTCAGCCTCTGCGTGCCGTATTTCGCGAACGGTTTCGCGCCAGCCACGCTGGTGCCGCTCGTCGACCGCAACGTGTACCCCCAAGCGAAGTACCCGGCGGGCCAATGGGACTACCAGTTGTTCTACGAGC
>DASZBS010000042.1:0-12083 GCA_035943995.1 Candidatus Elarobacter sp.
CAACACCAGCGTGGAACGCTGCGCGTCCGCCGCCGCGTCGCCGACCAGCACCGGGAACACGTGGCGGTTGGCGAGCTTCGCGGTCGCCTCGGCCGCGGCCGGCGTAGGGTCGAGCACCGAGACGAAGCGCCCGTCCTGCACCGACAGCAGAACGTGCGTCGACACGAACGCCGTGCGCAGCGCGCCGCTGCGCTCGCCGGCGACCACCTCGGAGCCGTTCTCGACGCGCACCTGCAGCTTGCACAGCGACGCGTCGCCGGGCACCGCCTCACAGCGCAGGGTCAGCGTGCCGCTCAGCAGCCAGCGCTCGCGCACGATCCGCCCGCGCACGCCGCCCGCGGCGTCGCGCAGCGTCTCCTCGGCAAGCCCGCCCGCGAACGCGATCGGCACGACGCGTTCCGCACCCGCCGTCGCCTCCAGCGTCTGGGTCAGCTCTTCCTCGGTCGCTTCGTCGAAGCTGAGGTAGTTCGTGTCGCCGACCCGCAGTGACTCCACCGGCTCGAACGCGCCGCCGGCGAACGCTTCGACGCGCCGCGCCTCGACGTGCAGGAACCGCAGCCGCACCGTGACGCTCGCCGTCGCGCCCGGGTCGGTCTCGATCAGTACTTCGGTCTGCTGCTCCGCGGTCTCGCCCGTTCCGGCGCTCAAATACGCGCGCGGCACGACCACGCCGAACTGCCACCGGATACGGTTCTTGGGTGCCGACGCGGTGTACGGATAGAGCAGGTAGCCTTCGTACAGCACCGCGTCGGCGACGGACAGCGCGGGCGCGAACACGTCCGTCATCGTGCGCTCTTCGCGTCGGCGCACAGCCGCGCGATCGCGGCTTCCCAGGTCGGAAAGCTGCCGGCCGTCTTGAAGCGGTACAGCTCGTCGAACGCCTCGCGGTCGATGCGCAGCCACGTGCTGCCGGGGAAGTGCGCGTCCATCGTCTCGCGCCAGACCGCGACCGGCAGGCGGTAACGCGCCTCGCACGACCAGGGCACGAGCTCGGCCTGCACGCCGCCGTCCGCGCCGCGCACGAACAGCGTCCCGCTGAACATCGCGATCAGCGGGATCTCGCCGTCGCGCAGCGCGGCCAGATACTTGTGCGCCGCGACCTCGAAGTCGTAGCTGCACGGGATGGTGAGGTCGAACTCGGTGTCGCCCTCGAACGCGAGCACGGTCTGCGACACGTGCGTCCACAGCAAGCTCTTGAGCGTGTCGCCGTACCGTTCCGGGCCGCCGAAGAGCTCGACCAACCGCACCGACTCCCCGCCGTCGTACCGCCGCTGCTGCGGTTCGATCCGCAGCTGCGCGCGCAGCGTCATCGCGTAGACGGCGACGCCGCTGGTCTCCGCGACGCGAACGCGCAGCGTGAGCTGCGGCGACGCGGCATGACGCTCGGGCCGTGCGCCGGTGATGAAGAAGGAGAGCTCGCTCACCAGCGGCCCTGCGCGGGCTCGCGCCCCTCGCTGCGCTCGTGCACGTCGTCGAAGAACGCGTCGATCCGGCCCCACGCCACCTCGCCGCCGTCGAAACCTTTCCACGTCGTGCGGATGATGCCGACCAGCTTGTACGCGGCGTCGATCGGCACGATGAAGCAGCGCGACACGCCGTGGCGCCGCAGCACCACGATCGCCTCGACGTCGGCTTCGAGCGTCGCGAGCAGGGGATGCTCGCCGGCGATCGCGTTCCACGCCGCGAGGTCGAGCTGTGACTCCGTCGCACCCGCAGGCCCCGGATACAGCGCGACGGTGCGCGCTTCGACCGAGTTGTAGAAGAAGAACGCCAGCCCGATCGGGATCCCGAGCTGGTCCCACGCCGCGTCGGCAACGCTGAAGTCGGCGATCTCGGCATACCGCGTGGGCACGGTCTTGTAGCGGCCTTGCGCGGCGCCGGACGGCTGGAACACGAGATAGCACGGCCGGCAGCTGCACATGATGCGCCGCGCCTGCAGATCGATGAGGTGTCCGTGCTCGGGTTGTACCGGCTCAGCGCAATAATCGCAGCGCTCGCCGGGCGCTTGCGGCTTGGGCTGGCGCAGGAGACGCTGAAGCGAGGCGAAGTCGCCCGGCGCGCGGTCCATCTCCATCGTCAGCCTGCCAGCGAGATGACGGTGCGGCCTTGTTCGTCCTCGGTTTCGACCGGGCACACCACGTACTTCGGATCCGCGACCGCGACGGCCGGCGTGACGTTCTCCGCGCGCACTTCGCGAATCTCCGGCACGTTGTTGAGGATGGCTTTCTCCACGGCGAGCTTCACCGTCGCCGCCGACGACGGACACCCGTCGCAACTGCCCTGTAAATGCAGGACGACGACGTCGTTCTCGATCCGCGCGATCTCGACGCCGCCTTCGTGCGACTTCAGATACGGGCGAACGCTGTCCAGCGCGCGCTGCACCCGCTCCTCGACGGAGTACGGGTGCAGGTCGTGCAAACACAGCAAGCTCTCGACGAACGGGTCGTCGCACAGCTTGTCGAACACGGCCGCCGATTCGCCGTTGAGCGAGTCGTGCACGATCTCGAGCACGCGCTCGAGCCCCGTGCCGTACAGCGTGACGAGCGTGCGGGCGAGGTCGTCACCGATCTCGCGCGCTTGGCGCGGCGTGGAGACCGCGTCGAGTGCTTTGAGCAGCGACTCGACGCGGTCCGATTGTTTGCGGAGGTCGTCCTGACCCGCAGCCGGCATCAGCCGAAGGGCGCCAGCGGCGAGTGGACGGTCTCGATGGTCTTGCCTTCGCCCAGGTACATGTGCACGCCGCACGGCAGGCACGGGTCGAAGCTGCGCACCGTGCGCATGATGTCGATCCCCTTGAACGTCTCCGGCCCGTTCTCTTCGAAGATCGGCGTGTTCTGCACCGCGTCCTCGTAGGGTCCCGGCGTTCCGTACACGTCGCGCGGGTTGCCGTTCCACGGCGTCGGCGGCCACGGATGGTAGTTCGCAATCTTGCCGTCGCGGATGACCATGTGGTGCGAAAGCACCCCGCGCACGGCCTCGGTGAAGCCGCAGCCGATGGCGTCCTTCGGCACGGTGAACGGCTCCCACGCTTTGGTGCGGCCGGCGTGCAGCTCTTCCATCGCCTTTTCGATGAAGTGCAGCGCCGCGGCGGCCGCGTACGCCTGGAAGTACGACCGCGCGCGGTTGCGCTCGATCGTGTTCGACCACTGCGGCACCTTCCACTCGAACGACGCCGGGCCGCGCAGCGCGGTCTTGGGCAAGTTGATCTGCACGCTGTTGCCGGTCGCTTTGACGTAACCGATGTCGACGAGCCCCGACAGCGCCGTCGACCACAGCCGCGCGAGCGGGCCGCCGCCGGTGTCGAGCGCGAGATAGTCCTTGCCGTCGTACCAGCGCGGCGACATCACCCAGCTATACTTCTCGTCGAAGTTGCGCTTCTTGGGCGTGGGCAGGGTGTGCATGTTCCAGGGATGACGGCGGTCGACCGGGTTCCCGAGCGGGTCGGTCGGCACGAACGTCTCCTCGTTCTGCCAGTCGTCGTAGTAGGAGTGGCCGAGCAGGATGCGGATGCCGAGGTTGATCTGCACGAGGTCGTTCGTGACGAGCTTGCCGTCGACGACGACGCCCGGCGTGACGAACATCTTGCGGCCCCAGTTCGTCATGTTGCGGTACGTGAAGTCGCAGTACTCGGGATCCTGGAACGCGCCCCAGCATCCGAGCAGCGTGCGGCGTAATCCGACTTGCTCGTAGCCCGGCAGTGCCTGGTAGAAGAAGTCGAACAGGTCGTCGTGCAGCGGTACGGCGATCTTGCAGTATTCGACGTAGCGCATCAGCCGCGAGTAGTACTCGGTAAAGAGCTGGTTGGTCGGGATCGTTCCCACGCCGCCCGCGTACAGCGTCGACGGGTGGACGTGGCGCCCTTCCATCAGGCAGAACATCTCGCGCGTGTAGCGGCTGATCATCAGCGCCTGGCGGTAGAAGTCGCCCGTGAACGGGTTGAGCGACGTCATGATGTCGGCGATGGTCGCGTAGCCGTGGATCGCTGCGTTGGGAGCCTTCGTGCTCTTCGCTTTGTCCCAAACCGACGGGTTGGTCTCCTTGACCATGTTCTCGCAGAAGTCGACGCCGACCAGGTTCTCCTGGAAGATGTTGTGGTCGAACATGTACTCGGCGGCCTCACCGAGGTTCATGATCCACTCGGCGATGTGCGGCGGCCGCACGCCGAACGCCATGTTCTGCGCGTACACCGAGCACACCATGTGGTTGTCGCCGCAGATGCCGCAGATGCGCGACGTGATGAAGTGGGCGTCCCGCGGATCCTTACCCTTCATGAAGATGCTGTAGCCGCGGAAGATCGACGACGTCGCGTGACACTCCGCCACTTTTTTCTGCGCGAAGTCGATCTTGGTGTAGATGCCGAGGCTCCCCACGATCCGCGTGATCGGATCCCAGGACATCTCGACGAGCCGTGATTTCTCCGTGCCGCTCGACGCGCTCGGCAGATCCTTGATAGCCATTACGAAAATGCCCCCGAGCGCGGTTTGTAGCCGGTGGTGAGCGTGCCGCCCTTGTGTCGCCACTTCGGTTCTTTGTCCGCGGTGTTCATGGTGATCTCGCGCAAGCCGCGCACCATGTTGCCGTAGATGCCGCTGACGGTCGACGACACTTTCGCACCCGGCGGCTCGTCCATGAACGGCATGAACTTATCGGGGAAGCCCGGCATCGTGCAGCCGATGCAGATGCCGCCAACGTTGGGGCAACCGCCGACGCCGCCCATCCAGCCGCGTTTGGTGACGTTGCACTTCACGACCGGACCCCAGCAGCCGAGCTTCACCAGACACGTCGGCGAGTCGTACGTGGTCGCGAACTCGCCCTGCTCGTAATATCCGCCGCGGTCGCACCCTTCGTGCACGGTCGCGCCGAACAGCCATGTGGGACGTCCCGCTTCGTCGAGCGGGATCATCGGCGCGTTGCCCGCGGCCTGCCACAGCAGGTACAAGATCGTCTCCGACAAGTTGTCGGGCTGCGTCGGGCAGCCGGGGACGCACACGATCGGCACGCCGGCACTCGATTTCCAGTCCCAGCCCAGATAATCGAGGATGCCCATCGCGCCCGTCGGATTGCCGGCCATCGCGTGGATGCCGCCGTACGTCGCGCACGTGCCCGCAGCGAGCACCGCCCACGCTTTGGGCGCGAGCTTGTCGATCCACGTCGCGAACGTTCGCGGCTGATCGGTGCCCGGCTCGTTGCCGAACCCGGTGAAGTAGCCTTCGGATTTGATCGATTCGTTGGCGATCGAACCTTCGATCACGAGAACGAACGGATCGAGCTCGCCGCGCTCGGCCGCGAAGAACGCCTTGAGGAACTCCTCGCCGCCCAAACTGTACTCGATGAGCGGCCAGTGAAACTTGACCTTCGGCAAGCCGGGCAGTGCGCCGAGCGCGATCTCCTCGATCGCCGGCTGCGTCGCGCCCGTCAGGGCGACGGAATCACCGTCGCAGCTCAGACCGGCCGGGATCCACAGGACGTTGACGAGCGTGTCGCTCGCGGTCATCGCCATCGTTGGCGCCTCCGAGAACCCGATCGCGTCGAAGCAATGCGTGGAGACGAACGTGGTGCCGTCTTTCGCGCGTTCGCGGGGATACGGCGTCAAGTCGGTCGGCGCTGGATGCGGCGCAACCAGAGCATGTGAGTTGTGGTGAGAATTTCGCGTCGGGTCGCGCCCTTGCGCTTCGCCCGCCTGTGGGTTACCGTACCGTAAAGGTCATCTTAACGCAAGCCCCAACTTTGGTCGTATGCAACGCTCGAAAGGAAGGTGTCAGTGCACGAGTTGTCGGTCGCGCTGAACCTGCTCGAGGGCGTTCAACAAACCGCAACGCGCGACGGGATCGATCGGATTCTCGCCGTTCACGTTCGCATCGGCGCCTTGAGCGGGATCGCCCCCGACGCACTGAGATTTTCCTGGGAGCTAGCAACCGCCGGTACGGTTGCGGCGGACAGCGCTCTGCGCATCGAGGACGTGCCGCTCATCGTATTCTGTGAACACTGCGCGGCGGAACGCGCGCCCCGGGCCGCGAGCGGCTTGGTGTGTCCAACGTGCGGCAGCGCGTGCCCGAACATCGTGCGCGGCCGGGAATTGCAACTCGTCGCCATGGAGGTCCCGGAATGAAGTATCGCGTCGTGCAGATCGAACAGAGCATCTTGCGCAAGAACGCGGCGCTGGCCGACGCCTTGCGAGCCCGGTTCGCGGCGACGCACACGCTCGTGGTCAACCTGCTCTCGAGCCCCGGCTCGGGTAAGACGACGTTGCTGCAGGAAACGCTTGCACGCTTGTGCGACCGCCGGCGCGTCGGCGTGCTCGTCGGCGATCAGGCCACCGACAACGACGCGCGGCGGTTGTCGCAGTACGGCGCACCTGTGCGTCAGATCACGACCGCCGCGGAGTGCCGGCTCGACGCCGACATGATCGGCAAAGCGCTCGAGGACTGGGACGCCGGTCCCTTCGACGTGCTGTTCATCGAGAACGTCGGCAACCTGATCTGCCCGGCGGAATACGACCTCGGCGAGGACGTGCGCGTCGTCGTGTTCTCGGTGACCGAAGGTGAGGACAAGCCGCTCAAGTACCCGCTGGCGTTCAACACGTCGCACGTCGTCGCGATGACCAAGATGGACATCGCCGAGGCCGTCGGCTTCGACCGCGACGCGGCGTACGCGAGCATCCGCCAAGTGAACCCCGGCATCACCGTCGTCGAGCTCGCGGCGAAGACGGGCGCGGGCATGGACGAGTGGATCGCCTTGATCGAGCGCCACATCGCCGAAAAAGGACCCACGCGGGAAACGACCCTCGCCTGAACCTCGCGGGCGCCGCGAACGTTAGCACGCCATGCTCGCCCGACGACTCGCGCTCGCCCTCGTCTTCGCGCTGTGCGCGCTGCCCGCCGCGCCCGCGCGCGCCGTCGACGAGGCGGCCGGGCCGCTGTACGTCGTCGTGCCGTTCGGCGAGCCGGGCGACAGCGAGCCGGTGTTCAAGCAGGCGACGCAGCAGTTCGCGCTCGACCTCTCCGACCGCCGCATCCGCTCCGCGGTCGCGACCCCGATCGACCCGATCGAGGCGGTCGGCACCGCGCGCCAGATGTGCGGCGCCTACAACGCCGACGGCGTGCTCATCCCGCAGCTTCGCTTCGAGCAGTCCAAGGAGCGGAACCTGAGCGGCTTCATCCCGGTCGTCGGCGGCGTCGTATCGTCGTCGGGCGTGTTCGACCGTTCGCCGATCCGCGCGTCGCTGCGCCTGTACCTCGTCGATTGCACCGGGACGGTCCGCTGGAAGACGTACACCACCGCCAACAAGGTCCACAAGGGGACGAATGTCTCGGCGGGGCTCATGGCGATCACCAAGGAAGCCCTAGCCGAAGCGGTCGACCAGTTCGCGAGCCGCCCCGGTACCACGCCGGCAACCCCGCCGCGCTAGATTTCGGGATCGCACTTCCGCCGGTAGTCGTCCTCGCGCGGAAGAAGGGAGCCGTGGGCAGAAGCTGCGTCGCAATGAACGAAAGAACCGCGTTTGAGCGCGGCTTCGTCTTCGTGAGACCGCGATGAGGACGTTCGAGAGCCGCGCGATCGAGAACATCGCGACCGCGCCGGCGACCGCGGGCGACCGCCGCTGGGCGGCCGCGAGCGCGATCGCGATCGTGGCGTTGTTCGTCGTGTCGATCCCGTTCTCGCGGATGCGGATCGCGACCGTGCCGGCGTTCGTGCCGTCGGTCGTCGGGGCGGCCGTCGTCGCGCTGGTGCTCACGACGGTGCTGCTGTACGTGCAGTACCGGATCGAGCGCGACCTCAAGCTCGCGCTGCTCGCGATCGCGTACGCGTTCGCGGCGGTCACGCAGACGCTGTACGTGCTGACGTTCCCGGGGATCTTCTCGCCAACGGGGCTGCTCGGCGCGGGCTTGCAGACCGCTTCATGGTTCTACATCGCGTCGCACATCGGCTTCGGGCTGTTCCTGATCGCCGAAGGCTTCACGGCGCGGCGGGGCTGGCGGCTCTCGCGCAACGGCGTGCGCGTCCTCGCGCTCGGGACGCTGTTCGTGATCGCCGGGTTCGCGATCGTGGTGACGCTCGGCCACGACCTGGTCCCCGGCGCCAACGACGGCAACGCGTTCACGCCGCTGTGGACGCGCGTCATCGCGCCGCTCGTCGGGGCGGAGATGCTGCTCGCGGTCGTCATCGTCGCGAACGGCCTGCAGACCGTGACGCAAGTGTGGCTGGGCATCGTGCTGCTCGCGCGCTTCGTCGCGATCGTGACGGGCGCCGAGCTGTCGTCGGGGCGGTACTCCTTCGGCTGGTACGCGGCGCGCGTCGAGGAGTTCGTTGCAGCCGTCGTCGTGCTCGCCATCTTTCTGGCGAAGATCAACGACCTGATGCTGCGGCTCGCCGCGCGCAGCCGCTCGACCGCCGAAGCGCTCGAGGTCGGCGAAGCGCGCTACGCGTCGCTGGCCAACGTCGTGCCGCAGCTGATCTGGACGACGAACGCGAGCGGCGACTTCGAGTACGTCAACGACCGCTGGGTCGCGTACACGGGCCTCGATCTCAACGCGTCGCGCGAAGCGGGCTTGCGCACCGCGCTCGATCCCGATCAGGAGCCCACGGTCCGCGAGCGGTGGCGCCAGAGCTTGCGCAGCGGGGAGCCGTTCGCGGCCGAGTGCCGGCTGCGCCAGGGCGCGTCGGGGCGCTACCGCTGGTTCTTGGTGAACGCGGTCCCGGTGCGCGGCCGGCGCGACGAGGCCGTCGCGTGGATCGGCACGTGCACCGATGTCGACGCGCAGAAGCGGCTCGAGGAGCGCGAGGCGTTTCTTGCGCGCGCGGGCGAACGGCTCGGCGCGTCGCTCGACGTCACGGCGACGGTCGCTGCGATGAAGAACTTGCTGATCCCGCGGCTGGCCGAGCGCACGTGGGTGGCGCTGCTCGACGACGACGGCCGCTACGTCCTCACCGGGCTGGGCAGCACCGACCTCGGCGACGAGCTCGACGCGCGCCGCTGGATCGGCGCGCCGATCCAGCCCGCGCTGCACGATTCGGTCGCGTCGATCGTCGCGGGCGTCGAGCCCGTCGTGCTCGACGAGCCGCAGCAATTCCCCGACCCGTGGGCGCGCGACGTCGCCGCGAACGCCGCGATGGTCGTGCCGCTCGTGAGCGGCGACCTCGCGATCGGCGTGCTCGTCATGGCGCGCACCAGCGGTCGCGCATACGACGCCGGCGACGCCGGTTTGGTGCGCGAGTTCGCGCGCCGCGCCGCGCTCTCGCTCGAGCACGCGCGCTTGTACGAGCGCGAGCGCACGACCGCCGACGCGCTGCAGCGCGCGATGCTTCCGTCGCAGCTGCCGCTGCTCGACGACATCAAGTTCTCGGCGTCGTACTCCGCGGCGTCGGAGTCGCAGCGCGTCGGCGGCGACTTCTACGACGCGTTCGAGTTGCCCGACGGGCGCGTCGCGGTGACGATCGGCGACGTCACCGGACACGGTCTCGAGGCTGCCGTCATCATGGGCGAGATCCGTCAGGCCTTGCGCGCGGCGTCGTTCGAGTCCGCCGATCCGTCGGCGATCCTCGACCGCGCGAGCCGGCTGCTCGTCGCGAGCGGACGCACCGTGTTCGTGACGGCGATCTTCGGCGTGCTCGATCCGGTGACCGGACGGTTCGCGTACGCGACGGCCGGCCATCCGCCGCCGCTGCTCGACGACGGTCACGTCTTGCGCAAGCTGTCGAGCTCCGGGCTTCCCATCGGGCTGCGGGACGACGAAGGCGTCGACTTCGCGATGCGCCTGCGCGCGCCGTGCACGCTGGTGATGTTCACCGACGGCTTGATGGAGTTCGCGCGCGACCTCGACGACGGTGAGCGCCGCATCGAGGACGCGATCCGCACGCTCGCGCGGGAGGACATCGACCATCTCGCCGCCGCGCTGATGAAGGAGGTGCTCGGCGAAGACGAGCCGACCGACGACATCGCGATCCTCACCGTCACGATCGCGCGCTTCGCCGCGGAGCTGCCGGGCGACGAGCGCGAATGGCGGTTCGTGAGCAACGACTTCCGCACCGGCGCGCTGGTGCGCCGCGAGGTGCGCGAGCTGATCGCGGAGTGGACGCAGCGCGAGCAGACGGGCTTCGACAGCGAGCTCGCGTTCGGCGAGCTGATCGCGAACGCGGTGCGCCACGCGCCCGGCCCGGTTCGCGTCCTGGCGTCGACCGACGGCAGCGAGATCGCGACGCTCGTCGTCGAGGACGCGGGGCCCGGCTTCACCCACGACGACCAAGGACTCGACCCGTACGCCGAGACGGGGCGCGGCTTGGGGCTGGTGCGCGCGGTGTCGGACGGCGTGCAGATCGAGTCGACGGCGCTGGGGGGGACGCGGGTCACCGTGACGTTCCGGCTCGGCATCCCGGCGCTCGCCACGAGCGCTTAACGCTACTAGGACGTTTGTCTCCTGTAACGGCCGTCACACGTGCCGATAAAGGTAGCATGGATGCCCAACCGTCGCTCCCCCGGGAGCTGCGTGAGCCGCTCCGATCAGCCCCCGCCGACGCGGACCGCCTCGTGCTGTGGAACCTGTGGGAACTGCAGCAGTGGGTCGAGGCGACCCGCTCGCGCGGGCTGAAGTTCCTCGCGCTCGACACGGACGTACAGCGGCGCTTGATCGCTGCGATCGACGACCGCATGGCGATCGCGTGCTGAACGCAAAGCAGCGCACCAGCACCTGACCCGAAGGACCCCACCGGCCCGCTGAGAACGGCCTTGCGCACCGAGCAAGGAGTCAAAGCCGTGGCCGTTCGTACCGTTATCGCCGCGTGCGCCGCGTTATCGATGTGCGCCTCCGCCGCTGTCGCCGCCGGCGCGCCGCACGTCAGCGGCATCGTGCTGGTCGCGCTCAACCCGCAGCCGGAGCCGCCGGGACGGAGGATCGTCACGGAAAGCGTCCGGGTCGTTTCGGACGTGGATCGCGTGGCGCTCAACCCGCAGCCGGAACCGCCCGGGATCACGAGGGACGCGCGCAAGCTGCTGCCGCCGGGCCCGTGCCGTGAAATCGTTGTCAAGGTCGAAGCGCCGGGCGCGGCGCCGGTGACGGCGCGCGCGACGGAGATCGCCGCGGGCAAGTGCGGATACGACGTCGCGGTGCCGGGTGCGCGGCTCGGCAGCATGGCGAAGGTGACGCTCAGCCGCAGCAAGTGACACGCGGTCCGGCGCTCGCGGCGCTGCGCGGCGGGTCGCAACGGCCCGGCGCAACACGCGCTACGCCGGTCGTTTCCTAACCGTGGTGTTCGACGATGGTGCGTGCGCGTGCGACGAGCTCGTCGCGGATCGCGGCCGGTTCGACGATGCGCGCGACGGTGCCCCACGCGACGAGCTGGTGCAGCGCCGCATCCTGCGACGGAAAGACGATGCGCACGAGGACCGTGTCGTCGCTGCTCGCGGGTGAGCGCGGCACGAGCTGTGCCTCCCAATATCGCGAGATGAGGTCGACGTCGGACGGGCGCACCGCGAGCAGCACCTCGAAGCGATGCCCGCTCGATTCGACCGACGACGTCCAGTTGCGCCAGTACTCGTCCAGATCGAAACCAGCCGGCCGTGCGAACGGCTCGTCGAGCGGGGTGACGCCGAGGATGCGTTCGGCGCGAAAGGCGCGGTACGCGGCGTCGCTGCGCGCGACGAGGTACCAGATGCCGGCCTTCGCGACGAGCCCGAGCGGGTCGACGGCCTACACCACGTAAAGGAGACACGATGGAACACCCGCCCGCCGACCGTTCCGCGCACGACCGCCGCATCGACTACGTCGAGTTCGTCGTGCATGACATCGCGCGCGCCAAAGCGTTCTACGGCGCCGCGTTCGGCTGGGAGTTCACGGACTACGGCCCCGGCTACGCGGCCTTCAACGACGGCCGCCTCGACGGCGGCTTCACGACCGGCGACCCCACGCCGGGCGGCCCGCTCGTCATCACGTACGCCGTCGATCTCGCGGACGCCCAGCGGCGCGTCGAAGCGGCGGGCGGCACGATCGTCAAGCCGGCGTTCGCGTTTCCGGGCGGGCGGCGCTTCCACTTCAGCGATCCCGACGGCTACGAGCTCGCGGTGTGGTCGGAGCGCTGAGGCGCTAGGC
>DASZBS010000043.1:0-3466 GCA_035943995.1 Candidatus Elarobacter sp.
CCTGAACCCGCGGCGACGCCGCTGCCGCCGCCGGTATCGCCGGCCATGCCGCTGCCGCCGCCGTACCCGCCGTTGAAGCCCGACGACTTCACCTCGTGCGTCGTGCGCGCGCTGTACGTAATGTCGTACACCAGTTGCCGAAGCGGCGTGAGGGGCGCGGGCGCGTCGGCGGCCGACGCGGCGAGTGGTGCGGCGAACGCGGCGGCGACGGCAAGAGCAAGCAGGCTTCGCATCAGACGGTTTCCTCCGTAGGAATGCATTTCGCCGCGGACGGCCGGGACCGCTTCCGGGCGCTGCGACGATTGTCGTCCAGGGGCGCTCTCGCGCGGCGAGGAACGGTCGGCGCGCCATGAAGTTGATGGAGTACCAGGGCAAGGACCTGTTCCGGCGCGTCGGGATCCCGACGCCCAGCGGCGTCTACGCGACGACCGCCGCGGACGTGAAGTCGTTCATCGCCGAGCACCCCGGCTCGTGGGTGCTCAAGAGCCAGGTGATGATGGGCGGTCGCGGCAAGGCGGGCGGCATCAAGTTCGCCGACGACGCGCAGCAGGGCGAGACGCTCGCGCGCGAATTGATCGGCAAGGTGCTCAAGTCGGTGCAGAACCCAGACGGCGAGGAAGTGAAGTCGCTGCTCGTCGAGGAGAAAGTCGACATCGCCAGCGAGGCGTACGTTTCGATCGCGATCGACCGCGCGGCGAAGAAACCCGTCGTGCTCGTCACCGCGCAGGGCGGCATGGACGTCGAAGAGGTCGCCGAGCGCGACCCGGATGCGATCAAGAAATACTGGATCGATCCCGCCCGCGGCTACTCCGCGTTCATCGGCCGCCGGCTCGCGTTCGAAGCGCAGCTGCCCGAGGGATTTCGCAAGGCGTTCCCCGCGGTGCTCGGCGCGCTGTACGCGCTGTTCATGGACTACGGCGCGAACCTGGTCGAGATCAACCCGCTCGTGCTCACCAAGGACGGCCGCGTGATCGCCAGCGACGCGAAGGTCGACCTCGACGACAACGGGCTCTACAAGCACCCCGACGTCGCGAAGTGGAACAGCGATTCGCCCGCGGACGACGATCAGGCGGCGGCGGTCGCGATCGGCCTGGGCATGTCGAACTACGCGAAGCTCGACGGCACGATCGGCGTGATCGCGAACGGTGCGGGCTTGGGCATGGGGACGATGGACGCCATCCGCAACGCGGGCGGCGAAGCGGCGAACTTCCTGGACATCGGCGGCGGCGCGCAAGCCGACTTGGTGAAGAAGAGCTACAACCTCGTCACCAGCGATCCCAAGGTCAAGGCGATGTTCATCAACATCTTCGGCGGCATCACGCGCGGCGACCAAGTCGCGAAGGGCATCGTCGCGGCGCTCAAAGGCGGCGACGTGCGCGAAGTTCCGCTCGTCGTGCGCTTGACGGGCACGAACGCGGAAGAAGGCCGCAAGATCTTGGACGAGGCGGGCTTCGTGCCCGTCGAGACGATGGACGAAGGCGCCGCGCGCGCGGTCGCGCTTGCGGCGGGGAGCAAGTAACGTGGCGATCTATCTCGACAAGAATTCCAAAGTCATCGTGCAAGGGATCACCGGGCGCGAAGGTGCGTTTCACACGCAGCGCATGCTCGCGTACGGGACGAACATCGTCGGCGGCGTCACGCCCGGCAAGGGCGGCACGACGATCGAGAGCGGGCAGCCCGTGTTCAACACCGTGAAGGACGCCGTCGACGCCACCGGCGCGACGCACACCATCATCTTCGTGCCGCCGTTCGCCGGCGCCGACGCGCTGTGGGAAGCGCACGACGCCGGCATCGCGCTCGCGGTGTGCATCACCGAAGGGATCCCCGCGCACGACATGCTGCGCGTCGTCGCGACGACGCCGGGCATGCGGATCATCGGCGGCAACTGCCCGGGGCTGATCTCGCCCGGTAAGTCGCTGGTCGGCATCATGCCGGGCCACATCTTCAAAGAAGGTAACGTCGGGATGATCTCGCGCTCGGGGACGCTCACGTACGAGATCGTCGACGGCCTCACGCGCGCGGGCTTCGGCCAGTCGACGTGCGTCGGCATCGGCGGCGACCCCATCATCGGCACGACCTTCGTGGACTGCCTGCGCGCGTTCGCCGGCGACCCCGAGACGCATGCCCTCGTCGTCGCCGGCGAGATCGGCGGCTCGGACGAAGAAGACGCGGCCGCGTTCATCAAGGAGCACGTCGCGGACAAGCCGGTCGTCGCGTTCATCGGCGGGCGCTCCGCACCCAAGGGCAAACGGCTGGGCCACGCGGGCGCGATCATCTCCGGCAACACCGGGACGCCCGAGTCGAAGGTCAAGGCGTTCGGCGAGGCCGGCGTGCCGGTCGCGGACCGGCCCTCGGACATCCCCAAGCTGCTGGCCGAACGCCTCAAGCCCGTCCCCGCCTAGGGCGGCGGCGCCGATGCGGTTCGGCTACCAGTGCGAGGAGTGCGAGGAAGCGGTCTGGCTCGCTACCACGCGCTCGGAGCTGCAGTGGCTGCGGAGCCGGCGGCACGTGGTCCGCGAGGTGGCCCGCCATCTGAGCACCGGGCTCGACGGCTGGATGGACGAGGGGCTCGCCTTTCTCGACCGCCACGACGGGCATAGCGTGGTCGTCGTCGAGCGCGCCGCGCGCTGACGAACCCCCAAAAAAGGGGAAGCCACAGCAAGCTCTCAGAAGGGTCTCGGGTCTGCCAGGTTTCTGCCGGTTCACTGCCGGACGGCCGGGCGGCTTTTCCACCACCCTTCGAAAGGAAGAGTGTCCGTGGCTATACCTCATCAGGTAAGACGAGGTGTCCTCGCGGTACTGTTGCTCATCGCGTTCGTGCTCCAGGGAACGACAAGCGTTCTGGCAGGCACGACCGGTAACATCAGCGGTTCCGTCGTCGACCCCCAGTCGAACCAACCTGTCGCCGGCGCGCGCGTGACGGCAACCAGCCCGTCGCAATCCGCCACCACCACGACCGACTCGAACGGACGCTTCTCGTTCCTGTCGCTCGCACCCGACACGTACACCGTGGCGATCGCTGAGACGTCGACGCGCGACGCCGCATCGACCAGCGGCGTAACCGTGCAGGCCGACCAGAGCATCACGGTCAGCCTCACGCAGCCGACGAAGCTCAAGCAAATCGGCTCGGTGACGTCGCGCGCCGCGGGCGCGCTCGTAAAACCGGGTACGACGGCCGACGTCTACTCGATCAACGCCGTGACGCAGGACAAGGCGTCCAACGTCGGCGGCGGCGGCAACCTCAACAGCGCCTGGTCCGCCATCGCGACGGTCCCCGGCGTGTTCATCGCGCCGAACCAGGCGGGATACATCGGCGCAGGCGCGTCGATCAGCATCCGCGGCGGCGACTACGACCAGATCGGCTACGAGCTGGACGGCGTCCCCGTCAACCGCGCGTTCGACAACTATCCGTCCGGATCGCTGTCGTCGCTGGGCCAGCAGGAGCTGCAAGTCTACACCGGCGCGA
>DASZBS010000044.1:0-20819 GCA_035943995.1 Candidatus Elarobacter sp.
GGCGGCGACATCACCCGCAAGCGCAAGCTGCTGGAGAAACAGAAGGTCGGCAAGGAGCGCATGAAGCGCGTCGGCCGCGTCGACCTGCCGCAGGAAGCGTTCATGGCGGTGCTGCGGCTGGACGAGTCGTAATCGCGCCACGGTGTGCGGCGTCGGCTTCGGTGAGCGCGGTACTCGCGGTGATCGTATGACGGTGTACGTGGCGACGAAGAATGCCGGCAAGCTGCGCGAGCTGGAGGCGCTGTTCGCGGGGTCGACGTTCGCGCCGGCGACGTTCGATGCGTACGAGGATCCGGTCGAGGGCGATACGTCGTATGCCGACAACGCGGCGCTCAAGGCGCGCGCGCTGCACGGGCAGCTTCGGCGGGCCGGCGTCGCGGGGGACGTGCTGGCCGACGACTCGGGGCTCGAGGTGGTGGCGCTGGGTGGGCGGCCTGGGGTGCTGACCGCGTACTACGGCGGGCCCGGTCTGACGTGGAGCGAGCGGCGGCGCGCGCTGCTCGACGAGCTGGCCGCGTGCGGGGGTGGGCCCGACCGGCGCGCGCGGTTCGTGTGCGCGCTGCATTTCATCGACGCGGCCGGTCGCGACGTGACCTCGGTGGGGATGGTTGCAGGCGAGATCGCGCCGGCGGAGCGTGGCGAGCTCGGGTTTTCGTTCGATCCGGTGTTCTTCTATCCGCCGGCGGGGCGGACGTTCGCGGAGCTCAGCGCGGCCGAGAAAAACCGCGTGAGCCACCGCGCTCGCGCGGTGGCGGCACTGCTCGGAGCGCTCGGCGGGCCGCCATGATGAACCCTGACGGCACGGCCCGTGACACGAAGACGGCCCGGTCTTGCGACGGGCCGTCTTCGGTCATGGTGCACCGCGAAGGACTCGAACCTTCAACCAATTGATTAAGAGTCAACTGCTCTACCATTGAGCTAGCGGTGCGACGTGACCAAGGTTACCCGGTCGGCCCCGCCTCGTCAAGAGAGCGGGGCCGAGCGGAAGGCTGGTGCGCCCGGCGGGGCTCGAACCCGCGACTCACGGATTAAAAGTCCGGTACTCTACCAGCTGAGTTACAGGCGCACAGCGGAGATTGGGGTGACTGACGGGGGTCGAACCCGCGACCTCCGGCTTCACAGGCCGGCGCTCTAACCAACTGAGCTACAATCACCGCGACTGGCCCTAGTCGGACACGGTTATGCTGAAAACCTGCTTATATCCAAGCCGTTTTGCCTGGCGACCTTGGTTCGATCCGTTTTTCCCCAGAGCGTGACGGCGGTACGTCGGCGATGACAGTTTGCGCATCGGACGACGCACTTCTCGATCTCGTTCTGGATGACGATGATCGACGCGGCTTCGCCTACCAACGTGCTGACGTCGCTTCGCTTTAGACCTCGTACGTGGTCGAACTCCATGACCAGCGGATCGAGAAGGCCGCAATCAACACACGGGTGCGACAGCAAATACTCTTCAACGAAACGAGGATTGCGCGCGCGATGGCATTTCGGGCGCCGTCGTTTTCGCGCGTTGAACTCGGCATTGTTCTTCCAATAATACGTGCGACAGTAGCCTCGCCGACAGGCTCGACAAATCGTATGAACGCGCCCCGTGCTCGCATCGCGCGCGGGGTACTCTGACGCATCTTGGGCGACGCCGCAACGCCCACACCGCTTCATGTCGAGATTGTCGCACGCCGCGGTGCCGCCATCGTGGCACGTTCGAAGGCGTGGCGCGCCCGGAGGGAATCGAACCCCCATCGTTCCGCTTAGAAGGCGGATGCCTTATCCATTAGACCACGGGCGCCCGGGCGGGGTGACTTGGTCGGGATGACAGGACTTGAACCTGCGACTTCTGCGTCCCAAACGCAGCGCTCTACCAAGCTGAGCTACATCCCGCAGGCCCCATCGTACCACGCGCACAAAATGTGCTCGCAATTCCTTCGGAGGTCCGTTCGGGAGGCTCTCGTTTGCGCCGTCTCCTCGTCGTCGCGGCCGCCGCCGCATCGCTCCTGCCGGCCGGCCTCGTCGCCCGCCCGGCCGCGCCGGCGTCGGCCGCCGAACCCAAGCCGCTCACGTTCGACGCCCTCCGCGCCCTGGTCGCCGTCCGCGAGCCGCGCATCGCCCCCGACGGCAGCCGGGTCGTCTTCGTCCGCTCGGTCGCCGACTTCAAGGCCGACCGCAACGTGAACGAGCTCGTGCTCGTCGACGTCGCGACCGGCGCGCGCCGCGTGCTCACCCACGACCGGATCGGCGTCCACACACCGCGCTGGTCCCCCGCCGGCGACCGCATCGCCTACCTCGCCTCGCCGGCCCGCGCGCAGCCGCCGCAGCTCTACGTGCTCCCGCTCGCCGGCGGCGACTCCGAGAAGATCACGGCGGTCAAGTCCGGCATCGACACGTTCGCCTGGCGCCCCGACGGCAACGGCTTCGCGTACCTCGCCGAAGACGACCCGCCCAAAACGAAGGCGCCCGAAGACTTCGTGCCCGCGTTCCCGGTGAAAGACGACCACTTCCTCACCCGCGCGCCGGCGCGCCCCGCGCACCTGTGGGCGGTCGGCGCCGACGGCACGAACGCCAAGCAGATCACGACGGGCGATCTCGCGCCCGCCAGCGACGGCACCGAGATCGCATGGACGCCGGACGCGAGCGCGCTCGTCGCGACGCTGCAGCCGAACGCCGTGTACGCCAGCTCGTACCGCGCGCGCACGATGGTGATCGACGTCGCGACCGGCACGCAGCGCCCCGTGCGCGACGGCGGGTTCGACGGCGGCGGCGTGCTCGCGCACGACGGCAAGCGCATCGCGCTCGCGATCCCGCGCCACGAAAGCCTCGACTTTCAGCTCGACGTCAGCGTGCGCGATCTCGCCGGCGGTCGCGAAGTGCAGAGCGCCGCCGCGATCGACCGCAACGCGCACTGGTTCGAATTCACGCCCGACGACAAGACGCTGCTCGTCGCGACCGCCGACGGCGTGCGCAACGTGCTGTGGCGCTACCCGCTCGGCGGAACGCCGGCGAAAGCGGACCTCGGCGACGTCGACTTCGGCCCCGACGCGACGCTCGCGCGCGACGGCAGCGTCGCGTTCGTCGGCCAGCGCCGCGACGACCCCAACGAAATCTACGTCCTATCCGCGAACGCGAACGCGAACGCCACACCGAAGCGCCTGACGAACGAGAACGCATTCCTCGCGGACCACGCGCTCGCGCGCCGCGACCGCGTCGACTGGACCAGCGACGACGGCACGCGGGTCGACGGTGTGCTGACGTACCCCATCGGCTACCAACCCGGCAAGAAATATCCGCTCGTGCTCGACATCCACGGCGGCCCGGTGGCGACGTCGACGTGGGATTTCGGCTCGACCGAAGGCATCTTGTGCCAGATCCTCGCCGCGCACGGATACCTCGTGCTGCAGCCGAACTATCGCGGCAGCGACAACTCCGGCGACGCGTTCTTGCAAGCGATCGTGCCGCACGTCACGAGCGGACCGGGCCGCGACAACTTCGCGGGCGTCGAAGCGCTCAAGAAGCTGGGGATCGTCGACGAGACGCGCATCGGCGTCAGCGGCTGGTCGGGCGGCGGTTTGCAAACGGGCTGGCTCGTCGGCCACGCGACGTTCTGGCGCGCCGCCGTCGCCGGCGCCGGCGTGTACGACTGGTACGAAGAAGCGGTGCTCGCCGACAACGGCGAGATCTTCCCCGCGGATTTCCTGGGCGGCGCAACGCCGTGGACGAAGGAAGGCCGCGCCGCGTACGACGCCGAGTCGCCGATCGCGTTCGCCGGCGCGATTCGCACGCCGCTGCTGATCCTCAGCGACACCGGCGACCAGCGCGTGCCGATCACGCAGTCGTACGCGCTCTACCACGCGCTGCGCGCGCGCGGCCGCCCCGTGACGTTCATCGCGTTCCCGCGCACGGGCCATTTCCCGACCGACCCCGTCGGGCGCGAAAGCGTCTTGAAACTCTGGACCGGCTGGTTCGACCGGTGGATGAAATAATGCGGCACCATCTTCCTCCGGCGCTCATCGCGATACTTGCGCTCATCGTAAGCACCGCCATACCCGCAAACGCCGCGCCGCCGCCGCAACAGCAGCAGCAACGCGTACTGCAAGAACAGGATCTCCGCGCGCTCGTCACGCTGCTCGACCCGCAGATCGCGCCCGACGGCAAGCACGTCGCGCTCGTCGTGCGCCGGCCCGACTTCGCGAAGAACAAATACCGCAACGAGCTCGTGCTGATCGACGCGCGCACCGGCGCGGCGCGCACGCTCGTGCGCGAGCGCGACGACGTGAGCAACGCGCGCTGGTCGCCGGCCGGCGACCGCGTCGCGTTCGTCGCGACGCCGCCGAAGGATCCCGACGACAAAGACGAGCCGTCGCCGCAGCTCTACGTGCTGCGCCTGGACGGCGGCGAGCCGGCGCGCATCACCGACGCCAAGAAAGGCGTCGAGTCATTCGCCTGGCGCCCCGACGGCCGCGCGTTCGCGTACGTCGCGCGCGACGAGTCGCCGGACGCCAAGCGCATCAAAGAGCACGACGACTGGTTCGAAGTCTCCGACAACGCCTGGACGTCGCGCGCGAACCGCGCGCCCGCGCACTTGTGGACGATCGACGCCGACGGCAAGCACGCGCACCGCGTCACGCACGGCACGTGGTCGCTCGACGGCGAGCCCGCGTTCGCGCCGGACGCCCGCCGCGTCTACATCACGCGCACGCCGAGCGCATCGACCAACCACTACCGCGCACGCACGATCGTGGCAATCGACCTCGCGACCGGCACCCCGCACACGATCGCGAACGCAAGCAGCAGCGACTCCCCCATCGTCTCTCCGGACGGCAAAAGACTGCTCTACGGCGCCGAGCACCCGCAAGCGTTCGCGCAGTCCGAGCTCTTCACGGCAACCCTGGACGGCGCCCACGCACGCGACGTCTCCGCGCGCCTCGACCGCAACGTCCAATTCGGCATCTTCACACCGCACGACCGCATCGTCGCCGGCGCGAACGACGCCACGCGCGCACGCCTCTTCGAGCTGCAACCGGACGGCACGTCGCGCACGCTGCCGCTCGGCGACATCGACGTCAACGGCGGCGCCAACGCATCGCGCGACGGCACGCTCGCCTTCACCGGCATCACGCCCACGCACCCGCCCGAGCTGTACGTCCTCGAACCCGCCGCCGCCGCAACACAACCGCGGAGGCTGACGCACTACAACGACACCGTCGCCGCGCACGCGCTGGGCCGCACGCGCACGCTGACCTGGCGCAGCGCCGACGGTTTCACCGTGGACGGCGTGCTCACCGAACCGCCCGCCGCCGTCGCGCAAGGCAAAAAATACCCGCTGATGGTGCTGATCCACGGTGGCCCGACGGCGACGTCGCTGGAAGGCTTCAGCGCGCTCGCGCAGCTGATGGCCGCGCGCGGCTGGCTGGTGTTCCAGCCGAACTACCGCGGCAGCGACAACCTCGGCCGGCGCTTCGCGATGGCGACGGTGCCGCATATCACGAGCGCGCCGGGGCGCGACGTGCTCGACGGCGTCGACGCGGTGCAGAAGCTCGGCATCGTCGACGCCGCGCGCATCGGCGTGTCGGGCTGGAGCGAAGGCGGCCTGCTCACGTCCTGGCTGATCACGCAAGATCACCGCTGGCGCGCCGCGATGTCGGGCGCCGCGGTGAACGACTGGACCGGCTACGCCGACATGACCGACGCGCAGGACTTCGCGCCGTCGTTCATCGGCCCGTCGCCGTGGGCGAGCGAGAAGATGCGCGCGCTCTACGCCGCGGAATCGCCGCTGACGTACGCGTCGAACGTGAAGACCCCGACGCTCATCCTCACCGACGCCGGCGACCAGCGCGTCCCGACGCCGCTCTCCTACGAGTTCTATCACGCGGTCCGCGCCACGGGGACGCCGGTCGAGATGATCGTCTTCCCGGTGAACGGGCACAACCCCAGCGATCCGCTCCACCGCGAGGAGCGCACGCACCTCTGGATCGATTGGTTCGCAAAGCACTTCTGAAGATGATTGCATTGATTGTCGCCGCGGCCGTCGCGGCAGCGTCCCCGGCCCCGGCCGCACCCGCAGCCGCGCCCGCACCGAAACCGCTGACGCTCGAAGCGTTGCGCCAGAGCGTCAGCGTGCGCGAGCCGCAGATCTCGCCCGACGGCAAGCGCGTCGTATACGTGCGCGGCGCCGGCGACTACAAAGCCGATGTCGAGAAGACGGAGCTCGTGCTCGTCGACGTCGCGAGCGGCGCGCGCCGCGTGCTCACGCAGGACCGCGACGACGTGTCGAACCCGACGTGGTCGCCGGACGGCACCCGCATCGCGTTCCTCGCCGCGCCGGGCAAGGACCAGCCGCCGGAGATCTACGTGCTGTCGCTCGACGGCGGCGACGCGAAGCGTATCACCCACGCCGCGGGCGCGCTCCAAGGCGTCGCATGGCGCCCCGACGGCCGCGCGCTCGCGTACATCCTGCGCGACCCGCCGCCGAGCGCGGCGAAACCGTCGCCGTCACCGTCGCCGGGCGCGTCCCCCGCACCGTCGCCGGCCGCAACGCCGAAACCATCGCCGTCGCCCTCTCCGACGCCGAAAGGCTACGCCGAAGCGTTCACGGTCACCGACGAGCACTACCTCACGCGCGCGCTCGCGCGGCCGGCGCATCTGTGGATCGTCGACGCCGACGGCACGAACCCGCGCCAGATCACGCGCGGCCCCGCCAGCGACGGTACCGTCGCCTGGACGCGCGACGGCACCACGGTCGCGGTGCTGCGCCAACCCGACGCCGTGTTCGCGCACTTCACCAAAGCGCAGACGGTGCTCGTCGACGTCGCGACCGGCAACGCGCGCCCGCTGCGCGCGGGCACGGTCGACGGCGGCGGCGCGATCTCGCCCGACGGCACGCGCATCGCCGTCACCGCGCCGCGCCATGGTTCGGTGTACCTGCACAGCGACGTGGCGGTGCGCCGCCTGAGCGACGGTGCCGACGTCGGGAGCAGCGTCGCGCTCGACCGCAACGTCCGCTGGCAAGACTGGCTCGACGACCGCACGGTACTCGTCGGCGCCGCCGACGGCGTGCGCACGTATCTCTGGCGCATGCCGCTCGACGGCGGCGCGCCCGCGCGCTACGACCTCGGCGACGTCGACTTCGGCGAGGACGCGACCGTCGCGAAAGACGGCACGATCGCGTTCGTCGGGCGCCTGCAAGACCGCCCGGCCGAGATCTACGCGATGCACCGCAACGCCAAGCCGGTCGCCGTCAGCGACGAGAACGCATGGGCGCGCGGGTACGCGATGGCGCGCTCCGACCGCGTCGACTGGACGTCGGACGGCATGCCGGTCGACGGCGTGCTCACCTATCCGCCGAACTACGCCGCGGGCAAGCAGTACCCGCTGGTGCTCGTCATCCACGGCGGCCCGGTCGCCACGTCGACGCGCACGTTCAGCGCGCTGCCGCAGATGCTCGCCGCGCACGGATACCTGGTGTTGCAGCCGAACTATCGCGGCAGCGACAACTCCGGCGACGCGTTTCTGCAAGCGATCGTCGGCCCCGTCACCAGCGGCCCCGGCCGCGACAACCTCGCGGGCGTCGAAGCGGTGAAGAAGCTGGGCATCGTCGATCCGGCGCGCATCGGCGTGTCGGGCTGGTCCGGCGGCGGCTTGCAAACGAGCTGGCTGATCGGCCACGCGACGTTCTGGCGCGCGGCGCTCAGCGGCGCGGCGGTCGACGACTGGTTCGAGCAGGCGACGCTCGCCGACATCAGCGAGGAGTTCGCGACGGTGTTCCTGGGCGGCGTCACGCCGTGGACGCCGGAAGGCCGCGCGAAGTACCGCGCGGAGTCGCCGATCACGTACGCGGCCGACGTCAAGACGCCGACGCTGATCCTCACCGACGCCGGCGACCAGCGCGTGCCGATCTCGCAGTCGTTCGCGTTCTACCGCGCCCTGCAAGCGCACCACGTGCCCGTGCGCATGATGGAGTTCCCGCGCAACGGCCACAACCCGACCGATCCCGTGGATCGCGAAGCTCGCATTCGAATCTGGACCGAGTGGTTCGACAAGTGGATGAAATGATGCGCCGTTTGATTCTGTCGTCCGCCGCCGCCGCGAGCGCGGCGGTCCTGCTCGGCGCGGCACCGCGCCCGCTCGAGCTGGGCGACGTCCGCAACCTGGTGACGTACTCGTCGGTGTCGATCGCCCCCGATGCGCGCCGGCTCGTGGCGATCGAGCGCCGCGCCGACTACAAAGAGAACCGCGCGCTCACGCACCTCGTCCTGATCGACCTGACGACGCGCGCGAAGCACAACCTGACCCCGGATCGCAAGAGCGTGCAGAGCCCGGTCTGGTCGCCGAGCGGCGACCGTATCGCGTTCTTGAGCGCGGGCGGTGAGAAGAAGACGCCGCAGGTGTGGGTGCTGCCGGCCGACGGCGGCGAAGCCGAGCGCGTCACCGACGCCGAGCGCGGCGTCGGCGGCTTCGCGTGGCGCCCCGACGGCCGCGAGCTCGCGTACCTCACCGAGGACGAAGCGCCCAACCAAAAGGCGATCGACGCGCACGACGACGCGTTCGACGTCACCCAAGAAGCCTGGACGGCGCGCGCGGCGTCGCAGCCGTCGCACATCTGGCTGATCCCCGCGCACGGCGGCAAAGCACGCCGGCTCACGTCGGGTACATGGAGCGCAGCCGACCTCACGTACCGCCCCGACGGGCGCGCGATCGCGTTCACCCGCGCGCCCGACGGCACGTTCAACACGATCCTGCGCACGCAGCTCGCGATCGTCGACGTCGCGAGCCGCAAGGTGCGCACGTTCGGCGAAACGGGCAGCAACGGCCCGACGTTCGACCGCACGGGCCGCACGCTCGCGTACGCGCGCCCGAACGCAATTGCGAGCGTGCAGAGCGACATCGTGCTCGCCGACGCGGACGGCTCGCACGCCGTCGACGCCGGCGCACGGCTCGACCGCGACGCTGCCGTCGGCGAGTTCCTCCCCGACGGCAGCTTCGTCACGGACGCGACCGACGGCACGCAGACGCAGCTGTTCGTGCTGCACCGCGACGGCACGGTCACGAAGCTGCCGGCCGGCGACGTCAGCCCGAACGGCGTGTCGGTCGCGCGCGATGCGACGCTCGCGTTCGGCGGCGCGACCGCGAGCGACCCGTCGGAGATCTACGTCCTGCGCCCGCACGCCGCGGCGCCGGAACGGCTCACGTCGACCAACGCCTGGCTCGCGTCACGCGGGATCGGCACGAAGCGCACGATCGCGTGGCGCGCCTCCGACGGCACGCCGCTCGACGCGGTGCTCACGCAGCCGCCGAACTTCGAAAAGGGCAAGAAATACCCGCTGGTGCTGGTGATCCACGGTGGCCCGACCGGCGCGTCGCGCGCGACGTTCAACTCGCTCGCCGCACTGATGGCCGGCCGCGGCTGGCTCGTGCTCGAGCCGAACTACCGCGGCAGCGACAACCACGGCGCGAAGTCGATCGCGACGTCGCTGGGCCACCCGATGTCGGTCGCGGGCCGCGACATCCTCGACCTCGTCGCGCTCGTCGAGAAGGAAGGCAGCGTCGACGCAAGCCGCATCGGCGTGTCCGGCTGGTCGGCGGGCGGCATGATGACGTCGTGGCTGATCACGCACGACACGCGCTGGCGCGCGGCGCTCGCGGGCGCGCCGGTGACGTCGCTGCTCGGCGTCGCAACGATGAGCGACGTCGACGCATACGCCCCCGCGCTGCTGCACGGCGACCCGTGGGCGGATCCCGCGGTGATGGCCCGCACGCTCGAAGAATCGCCGCTGACGTACGCCGACCGCGTGAAGACGCCGACGCTGATCGTCACCGACGCGGGCGACCAGCGCGTCCCGACGCCGCTGTCGTACGAGTTCTACCACGCGGTGCGCGCGACGGGCACGCCGGCGGAATTGCTGGTCTACCCGGTCAACGGCCACTTCCCGGGCGACCCGCTCCACGCCGAAGACGTGAACCGCCGCTGGATCGACTGGTTCGCCAAGCACTTCTGAGAAAGGCGGCTCGCGAAGTCATGGTTCGAAATCGTCGCTATCGATGTCCATGTGCCCGTGGATCACGCGTTCGATGACCACGGCGCGCGCCGCATCGTCGACGACATAAAAGACCAGATACGGATGCACCAGCCAGGACCACAACCCATTGCGCAACTCCCTGCGCTCTCGACCGATGCGCGGCTGCCGCGCGAGCATGTACCGTGCTTTTTGGAATTCGCGAAAGAAGCGATCCTCGCCGGCGGGATGGCGCTCGGCGTACCAGGCGGCGATCTGCACCAAGTCGTTCTCGGCGGACGGAGTTCCGCTGACGGCGTAATGCCTGAGTGCCAATCAGTGGTTCCCGGGTCTGCGTCGCTCCGCGATCTTGCGCCCGTGCTGAGCGATGTCCCGAAGGACGTCGTCGGTCAGTGGTCGCGCTTTCCCCGCAACGTTCTCGGCATGACCTTGCTCGAGCGCGGTTAACAGAGCGTCGCGCTTGCGATCTCGAGCGCGGAGCAGACGCAGTCCCTCGCGCACGACCTCGCTCTGATTCGTGTAACCACCTTCGCGGGTCTGCTCGGCAACGAAGTCGGCTAGATCGTCCGACAGGTTCACGTTCATCGTCCGCACACGGCCATTATACCTCGGCTTGGCAACATTTGCCAAGACCAAAAGCGCGCGATCCCGTGTATAATCGGACCGGCGTCGGCCGCTTCGTGTTGTCAGGGAGTTCGACTCTCCCTCACGCGGCGAAAGCCCGGAGTAGCTCAGGTGGTAGACCAGCGGGCGGCCGACGCTGCCTTCCCGTTCAGCGCGGTCCGCAGTACGCGTTGAGCGCGCTCGTCGCGTCGGCGCCGGCCGTAACGGCCTGTGGGCGCAGATAGGTCACCTTCGTCACGCCCGGTGCGTCGTCGACGATGATCTGGTGCACGATCGACGTGCCCAGCGTCAGCTCGACTTCGTGCGCGCGCCGTCCGTCGCACGTGCGGTCGGCGTCCACGCTCGCTTTGAAACCGTTGGTGACGATGTTCTTCTTGACGCTCGCGATCGTGTCGTCGAACGACAGCGCGGCGTCGGCCAGATACGTCACCTGTTCACCGTCACTCTTCTTCCAAGTCTCTTGCGCGCGCGGCGTGTCCGCGGTCGGCGTCGCGCCGACCGAATGGTCCCAGCCGCTCGGTCCGGGAAAAGGTTTGCTCGCGGCGATCCCCGCGAGCGGGACGAAGACCGCGAAGGCCAGGAGCGCCGAGGCCGCCCGAAACGTTGCTGATGGCATAGTTGCACCACGGTACTCGCTCTCCGGCAATCGGCACAACCGACAAACGGAGAACCTGCTCGAGCCATCATGCGACAGGCGGCCACCGCCGCGCCGTCCCCCGGCAGCCGAATCACGACGACGACAACGTATAACGCTCGATCCGCTCCAGGCCGTCGCGTTCGCGGATCGCGTTCACCATGATCGCGCCCTGTTCGATCGCGTCGTCCAGTGCGACGTGCGTGTGCGGCGTGTTCTCGTCGAACCACTCCGGCGGGTACGTGCTCTTGCCGAGCATGCGGTAGCGCGTCCCCGGCAGCCGGCCGAGCGCGAACGATTTCAAGTCGAGCGCGGAGAACCCGAGCTCCGGCACGTCGCCCACCGCGTACGCGAGATACCAGTACAGCCACGCGCCGTAGTCGTACGCCGCGGGCGCGCCCACGGCGCACGGTTTGCCGTGCACGCGCAGCGACTTCACCCAAGCATCGCACGCGAGCATCGACTCGTGCACCGGCTGCACGTCCTCGCGGGTGCGTTCGTACGCCGCCCGGTTCGCCGGCGTCGAACGCCACCACGCCATCACGCGCGGATGCTGCGTCGCGCCCGGCAGCAGCTCGAGATTTCGCGTGAACGTCGCGAGCAGCACCTTGTCGAGCGAGAACGCCGCGATCCCGAACGACAGCATCGAGTACGGGCCGGGTATCGGCCCGTCGGCCTCGACGTCGACCGACAGGTAGATCTCGGGCGTCCGCGGTTGAGGCGGCGTCTGCTTGCGTGCCACGTCCGCATCGTACCCAGGGGAGACACCGGGCGTCGAGAAGCCACGATTCTCGCTCAAGCAAGGAGTTCGATCATGGCCTCTTCTCGTGGTGCATTTCTCGCCGGTACCGCGGCCGCCGCGGTCGCCGCTCCGACCCTGATCGCGGCGGCCAGCGCCGCCGACGTGGCCGCCGCCACCCGCGGCATGACGCTCACGACGCTGCGCGACGGCAACGCCGACCACGTCGGCATCCGCACGGCGCGCGGCATCGTCGACGTCGCGCGCGCCGCGCAATCGCTCGGCGTCGCGTCGCCGCCGCGCACGGTCGACGACGTGATCGCCGGCCGCGGCGACGTCGCGGCGCTCCCGCGCATCGTCAAGGACGCGCCGGCGAGCGCGATCCGCAGCGAGTCGTCGGTGCAGTACGGCCCGGTCGTCACGGCGCCGCCGAAGATCATCTGCGTCGGCCTCAACTACCGCGCCCACATCGAAGAGACCGGCGAGAAGGCCCCGCCGTTCCCCGACCTCTTCAACAAGTACAACACGGCGCTCAACCGCCACAACGGCACGGTCGCCGTGTCGAAAGTGCCGGCGGTAAAATTCGACTACGAGTCCGAGCTGGTGATGATCGTCGGCAAGACCGCACGCAACGTGTCCGAAGCCGACGCGCTGAGCTACGTCTTCGGCTACACCACCGGCAACGACTTCACCGCGCGCGACCCGCAGCAGCGCGTCTCGCAGTGGATGACCGGCAAGACGCCCGACGAGTTCGCGCCCATCGGCCCGTGGCTCGTCACCGCCGACCAGATCCCCAACCCGCAGACGCTCACGATTCAGACGTGGGTCAACGACGAGAAGACCCCGCGCCAAGACGCCAACACCGCGCAGATGATCTTCAACTGCGCGCACATCCTCAGCTACACGTCGACGTTCATCACGCTGGTGCCCGGCGACGTGATCTTCACCGGCACGCCCAGCGGCGTGATCACGGGCTACCCCAAGGACAAGCAAGTCTGGCTCAAACCGGGCGACCGCATCCGCACCACGATTTCGAAGATCGGCGAGCTGCACTTCACGCTGGCGTGAACGTGCGCGCATGACGGCCGTCGACCCGCATCGGCGCGAAGGGGATAACCCCTTCGTCGGCCTGCGCGCGTTCGGCGTGGCCGACGCCGACATGTTCTTCGGCCGGGAAGCGCAGGTCGCAAAGCTGCTGGTGCGGCTGCGCGACACGCGCTTTCTGGCGACGGTGGGCGCGTCGGGGTGCGGGAAGTCGTCGCTCGTGCTCGCCGGTTTGGTCCCGGCGCTGCAGCGCGGCGCGATCGAGCACGCGGGCGACTCCTGGCGGATCGCGACGATGCGGCCGGGCGCGTCGCCGCTCGACGCGCTCGCGAACGTGCTCGCGCGAACCCAGGTGCTCGGCGAACGCGCGGCCGATCCGAGCTTGCCGCGCGCGGCGATCTTGCAAGGGCTGCAGCGCGACGAGCTCGGCCTGGTCGACCTCGTGTATCAAGCGCGGTTGCGCCCCGACGAGAACCTCCTCATTGTCGTCGATCAGTTCGAAGAGCTGTTCCGCTACGCGCCCGACGCGGATCCGGCCGAACACGCGAGCGAGGCCGCCGCATTCGTCAAGCTGCTGCTGACCGCGGCGTCGTGGCGCGACCTCTCGATCTACGTCGCGATCACGATGCGCTCGGATTTCATCGGCGACTGCGCGCGGTTTCGCGACTTGCCCGAAGCCGTGAACGACGGCGTGTTCCTGGTGCCGCGCTTGACGCGCGACGAGATGCGGCGCGTGATCGAAGAACCGGTGCTGCGCGCCGGCGAGCACATCGCGCCGCAATTGGTCGCGCGCCTGCTCGACGACGTCCCGGCCGACGCGGACCAGTTGCCGATCCTCGAGCACGCGCTCATGCGGACGTGGGGCGCGTGGGAGAAGGATCACGCCGCCGGCGAGCCGCTCGACGTGCGGCACTACGAGACGGTCGGCGCGATGCGCGGCGCGCTCTCCAAACACGCGAACGATCTCTACGACGGCCTCGACGCCGGGCTGAAGCCGATCGCCGAACGGCTCTTTCGCGCGCTGACGGCGCGCGATAGCGAGAACCGCGGCGTGCGCCGCCCGACGTCGTTCGGCGCCACCTGCGCCATCACCGCAGCGCAGCCCGGCGACATCGAGCGGCTCGTTCGCATCTACGCTGCGCCCGGCGTGTCGTTCCTCACGGCATCGGGGCCGCTGTCGAATCCGAAAACCGTCCTCGACATCGCGCACGAGAGCTTGATGCGCTTGTGGGACCGGCTGCGCAAGTGGGTCGACGACGAAGCGGAGTCCGCGAAGACGTACCGCAAGCTGGTCGCGGACGCGACGACGAAGCGCCCGCACTGGACCGACCCCGAGCTCGCCGTCGGCGAGGCATGGCTGACGAAGAACCGCGCGTCGATCAACCCGGCCTGGGCCGCGCGCTACGACGACGGACTCGACGTCGCACCGGCCGATGAATCCGCGGAGTCACCCGCGGCACGCGAACGCTTCGCCGCCGCGCTCGCGTTTCTCGACGCGAGCGCCGCTGCACCGCGGCGCAGCGTGCGCACGATCATGGCGCTGGTCGGCATCTTCGTCCTCGTCGCGGCTGCGCTCGCGATCGTCGGTTTCGCGAAAAACGGAGAAGCGGTGGCCGAACGGCAACGCGCAGAAGAGTTGAACAAGACGGCGACCGCATCGCAAAACGCCAAAGCGGCGGAGATCCGACGATTGGACGCAGTGATCGCAACATCGAAGCGATCGAAGGAACGCAGCAACGCGGAGATCGCACGCGCGAAGCTCGAAACAGCCGCGAACAAGCGCGCACTCGCGGCGCAACAGCTCGCCAAAAAGAACGACGAGAACCGCCGGCGCGCCGCTGCGCAGGCGACAGACTCGCCGCCCTCGCCTTCCCCGAACCCCACGGCATCCGCGACGCCCAAACCGGCGACCCCCAGCCCTCGCCCTGTCGCCCGTCCATCGGCCGCCGGTGTTGCCACAACCGCTGCGCGCGCCCGTACCACTTCGCCCGCTGCGCCTACCCCGCGCCGCAGCGGCAGCAAGAACGCAAACACCGACGCATGCAGCCGCGCGGTGGAAAAGCAGCGGCTCGCAGCCGATGCAACGATCAGCCGCCAAACATCGTACGACGCCGCGGTTGCGGGGCTCGCCGAAAATGCGAGGTGCGGCAACGCGCAGGCGAAGATCGTGAACGAAGGCTACCTGCGCTCGACGCTGGCCGCGGCCGAGCACGAGCTAGGCGTGGGCAACTGGAAAGCCGACCTCGACCGCGCAAATCAGTCGCTCGCGCGATGCCAGGCGATGCCGGAATTGCAAGCCACGAAAGCTCCGGCCGACTGCCTGGCGCAACGGCGCTTCAACGAGCGAGCCGCCGCGGAGTTCTCGCTGCCGGCGCCCGCCCCGTCGCCCCACTGAACGGAGAGCGGGAGGTCGTCGAACCCGCCGCCAATCGCCGCCTATGCTGAACCGGTTTCAATTCGCCCTGAGCGCGTTCGCGGTGTTCGCAACGCCCCGTTCCATCGCGCTCGCCGCCGACGCGCCGGCCGCGCCGGCCGGGCTGCAATCGGCGATCGAGGGCATCGTCGCCGAATTCAGCGCGCGCGCACACGCCGCCGGTCTGCCGCCCGACGTCGTCAGACCGAACGTCGTGCTGCGCACGACGCCGGCCCTCTCGGTGTACACTCCGCAAGGGATCGTGATCGCCGAGTGGCGCGGTCTGCCGCCGCTCGCGCAAGCGCAATTCGATGCATGGGCAACGGCCGCAGGCCCGTCGTGGAGCGGCGCTCGCGTGTTCGAGGAGATGTTCCACTGGTTTCTCGTGCCGCACGAAATGACGCACTGGGTGCAGACGCGCGGCGGAACGCAGCGTTTCACCGACCGCTACGAGTCGGAGGCGGAAGCGAACCGTGTCGCGGTGGCGTACTGGCGCCGCACCGACGCGGACCGGGCGCGCCTGGACGCGCTCGTCACCGCGCTCACGGCGCTCTACGCGAAGTTGCCGAGCCCGGTACCGAACGGCGCCGACCCCGCACAGTACTTCCAGACGAAATACGATATGCTGGTGGTCGATCCGGGCGCGTACGGTTGGTACCAGCTCCGCATGATCATCGACGCGTACAAGGCCCAGTCGCCGCCCCTGGACACCATGCTGCAGGCGCTCGTCGCACGCGTCTATCGTTCGTGAAGTCCCGTAGACCAAGCGGTCTACTTGCCTCCCAGGACGAACGTCGCCGTCGCAAGGGCACGTGGCGGAATCGGCAGACGCGCTGGATTTAGGTTCCAGTGGGGCGACCCATCCGAGTTCGAGTCTCGGCGTGCCCAACTCCCAGGGTTCGTCCCGGGGGCCGCGAATCGTCGTCCGTCGGTCGCGCGGAAGTAGCTCAGCGGTAGAGCATCGCCTTGCCAAGGCGAGGGTCGCGAGTTCAAATCTCGTCTTCCGCTCCATTTCGAAATCTGACGGCGGGCATTGCCCGCCGTCCCCGCTTCCGGAGGTCTGCCGTACTCGTGCCCTCGACGCTGAAGTCGCTCGATCCAACGCAGGTCGAGCTCGAGATCAGCATCACGCCGGAAGAATACACCGCGGCGCAAGATGCCGCGTTCCGCAAGCTGGTTCGCAACGCCAAGATCCCCGGCTTCCGACCCGGTAAAGTGCCGCGCAAGATCTTCGAGAACGCCTATGGCCCCCACGGGATCATCGAGCGCGCGCTCGACGACCTGCTCAACACGAAGTATCCGGCCGCGCTCGAAGAGCACGGGATCGACCCCCTGACGCGCCCGAACGTCGAGGTGATCCCCGCCGAGGACGAGAGCCAGCCGCCGCACTTCAAGGCCGTGGTGTCGGTCCGTCCGGAGTTCGAGCCCAAGGACTACACGGGCGTCGAGATCGACGACGTGCCCGAGGCCGCGACCGACGAGGACGTCGACCGCGCGCTGCAGCAGATGCGCCGCGAGGCCGCGACCCTGATCCCGGTCGACCGCGCCGCCCGGCTCGGCGACACGGTGACGATGGACTACGAAGGAAAGGTCGACGGGGTCGCGTTCGAGGGCGGCACCGCCCAGGGCCAGGAGAACGAGCTGGCCGAGGACCGCTTCATCCCCGGCTTCGTCGACGGCATCGTCGGCATGACGGCCGGCCAGACCAAGGACGTCGAGGCCAAGTTCCCCGACCCGTACTCGAACGAGGACCTCGGCGGCAAGGATGCGGTCTTCACGATCACCCTCCACGAGGTCAAGGAACCCGAGCTGCCGGAGCTCGACGACGAGCTCGCCAAGCGCGTCTCGCGCACCGAGACCCTGGCCGAGCTGCGGACCGAGGTCAAGCGCCGCCTCGACGAGACCGTCAAGCGCAACGTACGCCGCCACCTCCAGGGCCAGCTCCTCGACAAGATCGGGGCCGCCAACGACTTCCCGCTGCCCGACGTGCTGATCGAGCGCGAGCTCGGCACGCTGCTGGGCGAGACGCAGCAGTACGTGGTGCGGGCCGGCATCCCGTGGGACGACTACCTGGCCCAGAGCGGTAAGACGGAAGAGAGCCTGCGGCAGGACGCCCGCCCCGAGGCCGAGCGCCGCGTGAAGACCACGCTGCTGGTCGAGGCGATCGCGAAGAAGGAAGGCATCGTCGCCACCCAAGAGGACGTGGAGCGCGAGCTCGCGGCCCTGGCCGCCCAGTACGGCCAGCCGCGCGAGAAGATCATCGAGGCGCTCCAGGCCAACGTCCCGGCGCTTATCGACGGGATCGTCCGCACGAAAACCATCGACCGTCTGATCGAGCAGGCCAAGCGCGTTCCGCCGAGCGCGCAGCCCGCTGCAACTGAAGACGGAACACCCTAGGTCACGGAGGGCGCACACATGGGACATCTCGTACCGATGGTCGTCGAGCAGAGCGCACGCGGAGAACGCGCGTACGACATCTACTCGCGCCTCCTCAAAGAACGTATCATCTTCGTCCACGGACCGATCGACGACGGCATGGCAAGCCTCATGATCGCGCAGCTCCTCTTCCTGGAGCGCGAGGATGCCGATAAAGACATCGACATGTACATCAACAGCCCAGGCGGTTCGGTGACCGCCGGGCTCGCGATCTACGACACGATGCAGCTCATCAAGCCGGACGTCGCGACGATCTGCGCCGGCATGGCCGCGTCGATGGCCTCGGTCCTGCTCACCGGCGGCGCCAAGGGCAAGCGCTACGCCCTCCCCTTCGCGAAGATCCTGATCCACCAGCCCTGGGTTCAGCAGGTGGGTGGCCAGGCGACGGACATCGAAATTCACGCCCGCGACCTCATCGCGACGCGGCGGTCGCTGGCCGGCATCTACGAGTCCACCACGGGCAAGTCGGTCGAGCAGATTCTCAAGGACATCGAACGCGACTACTATATGACCTCGGAAGAGGCCAAAGAGTACGGAATCATCGACGACGTGTTCCGCAAAGAAAGCCGCACCGTCGCATCCAACACGCCAGGCCTCTAGGAAACACTGCATGTTTCGGTTCGGGGACGAAAAAGGCCAGCTCAAGTGCAGCTTCTGCGGCAAGTCGCAGGAGCAGGTGCGCAAGCTGATCGCGGGCCCCGGCGTCTACATCTGCGACGAGTGCATCGAGCTCTGCAACGAGATCATCGAGGAAGAGCTCTACAAGAACGTCGATGAGAACCTGCGGCTTCGGAACATCCCGAAGCCCAAAGAGATCAACCACATCCTGAACCAGTACGTGATCGGTCAGGAGCGGGCGAAGAAGTCGCTGGCGGTGGCGGTCTACAACCACTACAAGCGCGTCAACGCCGGCGGCTCGAGCGGCACGGGCGCCGACGAAGTGGAGCTGCAGAAGTCCAACATCCTGCTCGTCGGCCCGACGGGCAGCGGCAAGACGTACCTCGCGCAGACGCTCGCGAAGATCCTCGACGTGCCGCTGGCGATGGCCGACGCGACGTCGCTCACGGAAGCCGGCTACGTCGGCGAAGACGTCGAGAACATTCTGCTCAAGCTCATCCAGGCCGCCGACTACGACGTCAAGCGCGCCGAGAAGGGCATCGTCTACATCGACGAGATCGACAAGATCGCGCGCAAGAGCGAGAACCCGTCGATCACGCGCGACGTGAGCGGCGAAGGCGTGCAGCAGGCGCTGCTCAAGATCCTGGAAGGCACCACGGCCAACGTTCCCCCGCAGGGCGGCCGCAAGCACCCGCACCAGGAATTCATCCAGATCGACACCACCAACGTGCTGTTCATCTGCGGCGGCGCGTTCGACGGCCTCGAGAAGATCATCGAAGGCCGCGTCGCCTCCAACTCGCTGGGCTTCCGCGCGAACCCCGAGTCGAAGAAGGACGCCCGCAACTCCAAGCTGCTCGTGCAGCTGATGCCGGAAGACTTGCTGAAGTTCGGGCTCATTCCCGAGTTCATCGGCCGGTTGCCGATCGTCGTGACGCTCGACGCGCTCGACGAACTCGCGCTGCGCCGCATCCTGGTCGAGCCGCGCAACGCGCTGGTGCGCCAGTTCCAGAAGATCATGGGCATGGACGGCGTGGAGCTGACCTTCACGAAGGAAGCCCTCATCGCGATCGCCATCAAGGCGCAGTCGCGCAAGACAGGCGCCCGCGGTCTACGCTCGATCCTCGAAGAGATCATGCTCGACGTGATGTACGACCTACCGTCGATGCAAGGCGTGAAAAAGTGCGTCGTCAACAAAGAAGTCGTCGAAAAGCGCGAAGCGCCGACGTTGATTTTCGCCGATAGGCCTAAGGACCAGAGCGCGTAGAAGCGGGTTCGAGCGCGCTGGCGTCCAACAGCGTTGGGTCGATTCTCTCGCGACCTGCTATTATCCATGTGCAGTCCTTCCGACCCGGACTGGCGCGGCGCTCGATCGTGTTTAGTGCATAGCATCGCCGAATTCACCGCGCACGGTCTCGGGAAACTCCATTTCGACGTCGAAGCAAATTAAATGCACGAGAGCGAATTCGAGCGCATAAAGAGCGGCTTCCGCCCTAGCGATCCGGGACGAAGCGGGTCGCACACGGCTAACGAACGAGTTGGAAAACGTCGTAAGATCCGTTCTCGATGATAAAACTGCCGAGCGCTATGTCGAACAGATCAAGGACGTAGATTTCTATCCGATGATGGCTTGGACCGACGGTCCGGATAACGTACCGAGAACGTGGCCTCAGGGTTGCGCAAAGATGGTCGCCGTGATCGATAGCATTGAGCATAGTATTCGGTTTAGTACACGAACCGCGGCGAGCTCAATTCGGAGTGCGTCAAATGCAAATATGAATAAGGTTTTCATCGTGCACGGGCGAGACCACGGCATGCTGAATGATGTCAAGACCTTTCTATACCGTATTGATGTTGAGCCGATAGTTTTAATGGATGAGGCAAACGAGGGCGGTACTGTTATCGAAAAATTTGAACGGCATGCCGACGTGCCGTTTGCCATCGTGCTGTTTTCGCCAGACGACGAAGGTCGAGACGCCAGCGAACCCGACAAACCACTGAAGCGGCGACCGCGTCAGAATGCGGTGATTGAACTCGGCTTTTTCATCGGCAAACTTGGTCGCAAGGGTACCGCGCTCATGGTAGACGGGCGCATTGACCCGGATATGGTCGAGTATCCGAGCGACGTAGCTGGTGTAATTCCCATCTACTACCTGCCAGACTCGAATTGGAAGCTGTTACTGCTGCGCGAATTAAAGGTCGCGAAAATCGACCACGACGGATCGAAGGTGTAAGAGCTCGATGAATCATGTCGATCAATTAGAGCGGATTAAATCGGAGTTTAGAAATCTTCCAGTAAAATCGCCGGAC
>DASZBS010000045.1:0-63355 GCA_035943995.1 Candidatus Elarobacter sp.
GCCGTTCCAGACGCTGAACTTCCTGAGCGGCACGGAACAACGAACGCACAGCGACACGATCCACTTCTCGTCGCTGCCGTCGGGCTTCATGTGCGGCGTGTGGATGGCGCTCGAAGACGTCACGCTGCGCCAAGGCCCGCTGCACTACGTCCCCGGCTCCCAGCTCTTGCCCGAGCTCGACTACGAGCAGCTCGGCGTTCCCGCCGTTGACGGCCCGCACCACTGGGCCAATCCCAACACGCGCACGTCCTACCTCGAGTACGAGAAGAAGATCGATGCGCTTACACGCGAGAACGGCGCGCGCCGCGAAGAGCTCGCGATCGCGCGCGGCTCGTTCCTGGTGTGGTCGGCGAACCTGCTGCACGGCGGCTCGCCGCGCGATGATCGCACGCTCACGCGCAAGAGCCAGGTGACGCACTACTACTTCGACGGCGTGGTGCCGTTCACGCCGATGTTCTCGCGCCGCAGCGAAGCGCGCTACGCGACGCGCCGCTTGCGCGACATTCGAAGCGGCCGGTGGATCGTGCCGTCGATCGACGGCACGCCGGTCGTGTTCCCGCATCAGGGCGAAGCGTGGCGCGACATCCGTCCCGTCCACGGGCTCGCCGGCGGTCTGGTGACGTGCATGATGACGATCCACGGCGGTTTGCCGGTGTCGCCGCTCAACGCGCTGAACCTCACGGCGCGCAGCGCCGCGTCGCGGCTCGGCTGGACGCACGGGCGCGCGCAACCGTGACCGAGCCGAAACCGCGCAAACGCGGCGGCGCGCGCTCCTGCTACAACAAGAGCGGTGCGCCGAAGTCCGCGTTCGCCACGAAGAAGCTCGCGGAGCGCGCGATCCCGACGCTCACGCGGGGCTTGCGACCCTATCCGTGCGAGAAGCACGGCTGGCACCTCGGACACGGCTGACGCTCGTGGCTATCGCAACGTCATCGTTGCGGTCGCCAGAGGCGTCACGTGACCGCCCACCTCGATCGCATCGCAGCCGCGTTCGCCGTGGATCAGGACGTGCAGCAGGCTGCGCCGGCCCATCTTCGTGCCCTGTTCGCTGACGAAGCGCGTGCCGTCCGTCGCGGGCGCGAGGCCGTGCTCCATCATGAACGCGGCGAGCGGACCGGTGGCGCTGCCCGTGGCGGGATCCTCGGGGACACCGAGCGCCGGTGCGAACATGCGCGAGTACGCGCCGTACGGCGCCGGCGCGAACGCGAACAGGCACACCGGCGCCGATTCGTTCGCGAACAGCGTTTCCAGCGCGGCCACGTCGATTTGGGCGCGGTCGACGGCGGCGGTGCTTGCGAGCGCAACGTAGAGGTTCGGGTTGCCGGCGCTGAGGATTCGGCAGGGCACGTCGGCGAGCACGTCGTCTGCATCGAGGCCGAGCGCGCGGGCGCACCGCGCGCGATCGAACGTCGCGCCTTGCTCGATCGGCGGCGTGGTGAGCCAGATCATCGGATCGTCGCCGGGCTCGACGCGCACGGCCACCGGACCGACGCCTTCCTCGAACGCGAAGTCCGTCGCGTCCGCGGGCACGCGGCCGACGCGGCGCAGCACGAACGCCGTGCCGATCGTCGGATGACCGGCGAACTGCATCTCGCTCGCCGGCGTGAAGATGCGCACGTGCGCCGCAGCGTTCGAGGATTTGGCGGGGAGCACGAACGTCGTCTCCGAGAGGTTCAGCTCGCGCGCGATCCGCTGCATCGTTGCTGCGTCGAGGCCGCGCGCGTCGGGGAAGACGGCGAGCGGATTTCCCGCGAGCGGCTGCTGCGTGAAGACGTCGACGACGTGATAGACGAAGTCCATGCGGAGCCGTTCGTCGAATCCGGCGTCGAAACCACCACCCAACGGAGGCCTCCATGGATCTCGCGCTCGCCGGCCGCGTCGCGCTCGTCACCGGCGCCAGCTCCGGCATCGGCGCCGTGGTTGCCGAGCACCTCGCGCGCGAAGGTGCGACCCTCGCCGTCGCGGCACGGCGGCGCGACCGGCTCGACGAGCTCGCCTGCCGTGCGCGCACGCTGGGCGCCGCCGACGCGCGCGCGTTCACGGTCGATCAGAACGAGCCGGGGTCGATGACGAAGCTCGCCGGCGACGTGCGCGCCGCGTTCGGCCGGATCGACGTCGTGATCGCGAACGGCGGCGGCCCCAAGCCCGGCACGTTTCTCGGCCAGACGCTCGCGGACTGGGATTTCGCATATCAAGGCACGCTGCGCAGTCAGCTCGAGCTGATCTACGCGACCGTCCCGGCGATGCGCGAGCGCGGCTGGGGCCGCGTCGTCGCGCTGACGTCGGCGTCGGTGAAGGAGCCGATGCCGAGCTTGGTGCTGTCGAACGCATACCGCACCGCGCTGGTGTCGGCACTCAAGACGCTTTCGTTCGAGGTCGCCGCGGACGGCGTCACGGTCAACTCCATCGCCACCGGCCGCATCCTCACCGACCGATTGCGACAGCTCTACGGCGGCGACGACGCGATCGCGGCGTCGGCGAAAGCCGACATCCCGATGCGCCGTGTCGGAACGCCCGACGAGTTCGCGCCGCTCGTCGCGTTCCTATGCGGCGAGGGCGCGCGCTTCATCACCGGCCAAACGATCGCGATCGACGGCGGCGCGCTCAAGTCCCTGCACTGAACGCGTCACAGGGGCGATCTTCGCACGAGCATCATCGGCTTCGAGAGGGTGGAACTGCGGGTTGAGATCGAGCGCCGCGCGCAGCCGGCGCGCGCCTTCGCCGTGGTCGCCGCACGCGAGCGCGATCGTGCCTGCATGGTATTGCAGGCGTGCGTCTTGGGTGTTCCGCGCCACGGCTTTGCGCGCTGCATCGCGCGCTTCGTCGCAGCGGCCGCCGCGCACGAGCACCCAGGCAAGTGTGTCCTGCGCGAACACGTCGTCGCGCGCGGCGACGTCGCGGCGCGCGATGGCGATCGCATCGTCGAGCCGGCGGCCGTGGTCGGCGAGGTACAGCGCCAGCGCGCGGTCGTTCACGCCGCCGGAATTGCCGATGCGCGCGATCGCGTCGATCAGGTCGTCGGTCGCACGCGCGGCCGTGCCGTCGCCGAGCGCGCGCTGCGCGTCGGCCTCGTAGCCCAGCGTCTCCGGCAGCGGGACGAGCTTTGCTGCACGCGACGCGGCGTCGAGTGTTTCGGGCCAGCGCCGTTCGCCCCAGTACAACCGCGCGAGCCCGTTCCAGGCGCGTGCGTAGTTCGGGAAGATGTCCAGCGCTTCGCGCAAGCGGCGTTCCGCCGTGGCGCCGTCGCCCGCCGTCCACGCGAGCTCGCCCGCCCGAACGTGGTACCACGCGCGCGACTCCGCCGGATTGTCCATCACGCTGTCCATCTCGACCAGCGCGCGGTCGATCGAGCGCCGCGCCGCCGCGAGGTTGCCAGTCTGCTCGTCGTAGCGCGCCGACGCCGTATCGAGCGCCACGTTCGTCTCATAGCCTGCGTGCGCCGCGCGCAGCAACCGGTTCGCGTCGTCGTACCGGCCCAATTCGACGTCGGTGCTCGCAACTTGCGCGACCACCGCCGGGTTCCCCGGTTCGATCTCCAGCGCGCGCTGCGCGTGCGAAAGCCCCGTGCGAAAGCGGTGTGACGACACCAGCGCCGACGCCAGCGTCATCTCGCCCGCGACGTTGAACCGCGGCTGAAACGCCAGCGACTGCTCCGCCGCGTGCTCGCCGCGCAGGAGATCGCCCGCGTCGCCGTGCTCGCGAAAGCGCTGCAGATATTGCGACGCCAGCATGCGCGTGACGAGCTGATCGGGATGGCGCCGCACCGCGCCTTCGTAGAACGTCACGAGCCGGTCGCGCTGCTCGTAGTCCGCGAGCACGGGCGCAGGCGCCGGCTGAGCCGATGCCTGCGCTTCGCGCGTCGCGACGAAGGACGGCCACGCGGCGACGCCCGCGAGGGCGATCGCCGCGAGAACCATCACGGAGCGAACGTTCATGCGCCGGCTACGTCGGCGCTCCGATGTACGGGAACGCGTCGGTGAAGTGGTGTCCGGTCGCGCCGACGTTGTCGCTCGTCAGACACTTCGACTCCTTGCCGTCGTCGGGCGCGAGCTTGAGCGCCGACACGGTGTTGCCGAAGATCGCGCCGAGCGAGATGTCGATCACGTCGTCCGCCAAGCCGCGGCCGCCGAACTTGCTGCCCGTCGCGCCGCCCGTCTCCGTGCCGAGGTACGCCGCTTTGACGCCGGTCTGCGACAGGTCGGCCAGCAGCTCGTCGGGCGTCAGCACGGCTTTGAGCACGCCGGCGGTGGCCGCCGAACGGCCCGCGGCCGTCGTCGTGAAGCTCACGATCGCGTCGGCGAGCGCCGGATCGTCGGTCGGTGCGCTGCGATTGGTCTTGTCGTGGTTGTCGAACGACTCGAACGCTTCTTTGACGGCAGGCCGTGCCAAACGCTCGATCTGCGCGTAGCTCGCGCCCGGCGACGCGGGGTCTTTCACCGACGCGCTCGCCCACACGCTGATCTTGCCGGGCGCGCCGCCCGCCGGCGCGAGCATCGCGCGCGGCAATTCGACGACGAGCGACAGCACGCTGAACTTGTTCGCCGAAAGGAAGTCTTGCGATGCGGTCGTGTCGCAGCCGCTGCCTTGCGCGAAGCCGCGGAAGCTGGTCGCCGACGCGGGCGGCACGCTCTTGCCCGGACCGTGGTTACCGAAGTTGCGGTCGGGCACGATCTTGAAGAACTGCGCGAGATCGAAGAAGAACGGGTCCTCGCGCGGGCCGGCAAACACTTTCATGCCGTTGACGCTGGCGTTCTTGTCGTTGTAGCTGAACGTGCCGGTCTTCGCGATCCACGTGGACGACGTGCCGGTCTGATTCGGTTTGCCGGGACCGTACACCGTGATGGTCTGCGAGCCGTTGCTGGGCGCGCTCGCCGAGAACTGGACCACCAGGTCTTCGACGTGGTCGCCGGTGTTGTCGATCCGGAACTGGTACATGACGCCCGGGTCGAAGTACGTCGATCCGCCCATGCCGGGCGCGATGAGCGGGTGCGCGTCGACCGCCATGACGACGTTCGCGTCGTTGTGCGGTGCGGGGAAGACGTAGACGTCGGTGAGATCCGCGCCCGGCCGTGCGAGCACGGCAGGTGAATCCGCGTGATCCGATCCGGTCGCGCCGCGAATGCCTTAGAGCGACCCGATCCCGGCCAGCGCGACGAGCGCTGCGACCACGCCAAGCGAGGAACGGAATGTTCGTCGTGACATAATCAAACCTCCGAGAGTGTGCCGGTAGCCCCGGCGTGGAGAGTAACGATTCAGCCGCCGGGCCGGATTGAACGCTAGGGTGACGCAACGACGGTCGCGCGTGCGTCAAGGAAGGGGCCGCCTTCTTTCGCATTGGCTGCATCCGGCTCGAATCGCAGCTCGTGCGCACCGCTCGACGGCCAGCGCCACGCGAACAAGATGCTGCCGGGCAGCGGCCGGCCCGCGCTCGACTTGTTCTGCCAGATGCCGGTGCGGTCGACTGTCTCGCGCCCGTCGACGAACACGCGCGCGCGCCCGAGCTCGCAGCAGTGCTCGCCCAACGTGCCGATCAGCGCGACGGCCGATCCGGTGAAGCGGAAGGTCTGCGGCAGCGTCGCGAGCGACGCGGATCGCGTCGTCGCGCGCGCCCACGGGTCGTCGCGCTCCGCGCGCGCGTCCGGCGCCAGCGCGCCCGCGGCGATCTCGAGCGCCAGCGCGCCGTTGGCCTGCCACGCCGTGACGATCCCGCCCGGCGGCGGGCCGTCGAAGAACCGGCCGTATGCACCGTCCGCGCGCCGGGCATGCGCCGCCGCGGCGGCGTTGCGAACGATCCAGTCCTTCGCGAACGCGTCGCCGTCGCGCGCGAGCCGCAGCATCGCCAGCACGAGCGGCTCGACGACGTCGTTCTCGGCTTGCAGGTCGGCGAAGATGCCGCGGTCGTCGTCGAGCGCGCGGATCGCGTGCGCGGTGGCGCGCGCCTCGTGCGCGTAGCGCTCGTCGTGCGCCGCGCGCGCGAGCTCCAGCCCGGCGTCGATCATCACGCCGTTGACCGACGCGAAGAAGCGGTGCGGCAGCGCGCGGCACGCGCGCCCGTCGTCGAACACGTAGACGGTGTACAGCTCGAGGTGCGGGTCGTAGAACCACGCGCGCACCGCGGCGTACTGCGCGACCGCCGCGGCGAGGTACTCGGGCCGGTTCGTGCGCTGCGCGAGCAGCACCGCGGCAAGCGTCCGGTTCGCATCGGTTTCCAGCGTCTTGAGGCCGCCGCTCTCCGCGTTCGGGCGCTGGTAGTCGAGCGCCGGGCACGCGCCGCGCGCGTACACGTCGGACGCCGCGACCGCGCGATACGCGGCCTCCGCGTTGCGCAGCGCGACGTCGTCGTGCGTGACGTCGTAGGTGCGGAGCGCGGCGACGGCGTCCCACATCGGGACGTCGCTCCAGTTCTTGCAGCGCGGCCGCAGGCAGTCGCCGTACCGCGGCTCGGTGCGTTCCAATGCGCGGAACGTGGGTTCTAGCGCGGTGTCGTGCGTAACGAGCCAGCGTGCGTACAGCACGCCGGTGAGGCTGTCGCTGCCCCAGTCGACGTTGCTCGCGCCGCAGCTCGGATCGAGACATGCGCGCCACCGGCCGTCGCCCGCGTAGAAGCGCTGCGTCAGCGTCGCGGTCGCATCGTCGGCGAGCGCCCGGAACGTCTGCGGCGGCGCGCCGAGCCCCACGCCGCTCGACGTTGCGCCGAGCAGCAAGCCGAACGCGAGCGCGAGCGCAGCGAGGGCGCGGGTCGCACGAGACAGCACCTGCCGTCCGTTCTCGCTCGCGCGCCGCGTACCCCGGACCGCGCTATTTCCGCCGAGGACCGGTCCGGCGCGGGCCCGTAGAACCGGCGCATGCGTTCTTTGATCCTCGCCGCGGCCGTGCTGGCTGCCGCACTGCCGTCCGCCGCCGCCGCCGCCACGTTCACGCCCGACGACGAAGCGCGCATCGTGAGCCTTTCCTCGCCGGTGTTCTCGCCCGACGGTGCGCGGATCGCGCTCGTGCGCACGGTGCAAGACACCAAAGCGGACAAGTCGCACACGGCGCTCGTCACCGTCGACGTCGCGAGCGGTGCGCTGCGCGCGCTCACGGCGAAGGTGGAAGGGATCGCGCAGCCGGCGTACTCGCCCGACGGCAAGCAGCTCGCGTTCCTGGCGTTCGACAAGAAGCACCAGCGCCAGATCGAGGTGATGCCGGCGAGCGGCGGCGCGGCGCACGCGCTCACGCAAACGAAGTTCGGCGTGCAGCAGTTCGCGTGGCGGCCCGACGGGCGCGCGCTCGCGTACATCACCCAGGACGACCCGCCGGCGCGCATCGCACAGCATCGCGACTTCATCGAGATCACCAACGACGACTACCTCGCGCGCACCAACGACCCGCCGTCGCACCTCTGGCTCGTCGACGCGAGCGGCGCGAAATCGCGCCGGCTCACGTCGGGCACGTGGAGCGCCGCGACGTCGTACCCGCCGTCACCGCCCGCGTCGCCGCTGTCGTGGACGCCCGACGGCAAGAGCGTGACGTTCGCGCGCGTGCCGAACACGCACGACGGCGACGCCTACCTCAGCGAGATCGACGTGCTCGACGTCGCGAGCGGGTCGCTGCGCCCGCTGACCGACCGGCACAAGCTCGAGACGTTCGCCGCGGTGTCGCCGGACGGGCGGCGCATTGCGTACCTCGTGAGCCGCGACGACGATCCCGCCAACGCGAACGCGGTTTTCGTGACCGGCTTGGCCGGCGGCCGCGGCAGCGACGTCTCGGCGAAACTCGACCGCAACCCGTGGCGCGCGATCTGGGTGGACGACCGCACGCTGCTGGTCGGTTCGAACGACGGGCCGCACCAGTCGATGTGGCTGCTGCACGACGACGGCACGTCGCAGCGCGTCGACACCGCCGGCGTGGAAGTCAACCAGGGCTACTGGCTGCAGGCGGCCGTGGCCAAGAACGGCGCGCTCGCGTTCGTCGGCACGACGTCAATGCGTCCGTCCGAACTCTATATCGCGCCCAGCGCCGCAACGCCGGCGCGCCGGCTGACGCACGTCAACGACGCGCTCGCGTCGCTGCAGCTCGGCCGCAGCGAAGAAATCGCCTGGAGCGGTCCCGACGGCTGGAAGCAAGACGGCATCGTGACGTACCCGCCCGGCTTCACGCCCGGGACGAAGTACCCGCTCGCGCTCGTGATCCACGGCGGCCCGACGGCCGCGTCGACGCTGAGCTTCAGCGGCTTGGCGCAGTCGATGGCGGCGCGCGGCATCATCGTGTTCCAGCCGAACTATCGCGGCAGCGACAACAGCGGCAACGCGTACGAGCGCGCGATCTACATGGACGCCGGCGACGGTCCCGGGCGCGACGTGATGACCGGCCTCACCGCCCTCGAGCGCAGCGGCAACGTCGACCCGGCGCGCGTCGGCGTGAGCGGCTGGAGCTACGGCGGCTACATGACGTCGTGGCTGATGACGCACTACCACCCGTGGAAGACCGCGTTCAGCGGCGCGGCGGTGAACGACTTGGTCGACGAGTACGATCTCAGCGACGGCAACGTGCAGACCGCGTTCGGGTTCAAAGGGTCGCCGCACGTCGGCAACAACTTGGCCGACTACCGCGCGCAGTCGCCGATCACGTACGCGCTCGACGTGACGTGCCCGGTGCTGATCATGAGCGACATCGGCGACGCGCGCGTGCCGGTGACGCAGTCGTTTCGCATGTATCGCATCCTCAAGGACAACAACCGGCCCGTGCGCTTCATCGGCATCCCGGTGGACGGCCACAACCCGGGCGACATCGTGCGCCGCATCGAGCGCGAGCGCGTCTGGACGGATTGGGCCGCCCAGGGCCTGTGACCGTCGTAAGGCGTTCTCTTAGGCGCGCTTCGTCACGACGTCGATCATCGCGTCGACGATGTCGGGATCGAACTGGTCGCCGCGCCCGCCGACCAGCTGTTCCAGCGCCTCGGACGGCGCCAGCGGCGGGCGATAGGGCCGCCGGCCGATCATCGCGTTGAACGCGTCGGCGACCGCCACGATGCGCGCGACGCGCGGGATCGCTTCGAACTTGAGCCGGTCGGGGTAGCCGGTTCCGTCGAACCGTTCGTGATGGTTGCGCACGGCCGGCAGCAGGCTGACGATCAGCGGTATGCGTTCCACGATCGCCGCGCCGTCCGCCGCGTGGCGGCGCATGATCGTCATCTCCTCGTCGTCCAGCGCGCGCGGCGCGCGCAGGATCTCTGGGGGCGTCGCGACTTTGCCGATGTCGTGGATCAGCCCGGCGCGGCTGAGGTGAACGATCTCCGCTTTGGACTCGCCCAGGCGCTTGCCCAAGCGCGCGCACCACGACGACACCGCGCGCGAGTGCTCCGCGGTCAGCTCATCGCTGCGGTCGATCCGCGTGACGAGCTCGTCGAGCACGACGTCGATCTCGTCGACCGCCTCGTGGCGGTCCGTCCCGGGTTGTGGTGCTCGCTCGCGCGAGATCGCCGCTTCCGCGTTGCGCCGCGCTGATTCGAACGCTGCTTTCATCGGCCGCTGCGTCGCGCCGTCGAGCCGGTACGATACGCCCTCCATCGCGATCGCGATGATGTCCGCGGCGGGGATGATGCCGGCGTATCGCCGGCACGCCGTCTCGACCCAGTCCGACATCAGCGTCCAGTCCGCGGATTCGGCTGCGGCGGAGCAACGCTCGACGAAACGCGTTGCGACGATCTTCGCGGCGACGGTGCGGTCGGCGGGCGCGAGCCGATCGATCGCGGCGTTCACGATGTCCGGGTAGCATTCGAAGCCGGCCGTCACGATACCACGCTCGCCTGCAACTCAGCGGCGGCGCTCAGCGGCAGCTTGCCGATGAAGCGTGCGACGCCGCGCAGATCGCAGCCGTCGAGCTCGTCGAGCGTGTCGCCGAGCGCGAGAAACGCCGCGGCCCTGCCGGTGCCGCAGTCGTAGAACGCCGCCACCGCCTCGACCAGCACTGCGAAGCGGCCCGTGCCGCTGGCCGCGGCGGCGCGCGCGTCGGTGAGCGCCGCGAGGGCTGCGGTGTCGTCGCCGAGCAGGATCTCGGCGAGCGCGACGTAGGCCGCGGTGCGGACCGCGAGCGGTTTGTGGCAATCCAGCGCGCGCAGGCTCGCACCGCAGCGGCCGATCGCGTCGCGCGCCTCGGCGTGCTTGCCGGCCGCCGCCGCGTACACGGCGATCTCCGCCCAGCGGTATGCGGTGCGGCCGTCGTCGGTCAGCTCCTTCTCCGCGCCGGGCGCCAGCAGATCGTACGCGTGCGAGAACTGGCCGTCCCACGCGGCGCGCAGCGCTTGCGCCGGGAGCAGCGCCTCGCTGACCGGGCGCGTGAGCAGCACCTGCATCTCGCGCAACTGACCGTCGAGGCGTTCGAGCGCGGCGGTGTCGCCGGCATCGGCTTCGATCGCGTACGCGTTGAGCATCGCGTAGAGGCGCAGCGCGCCGCTGCCCGCTTTGCGCCCCGCTTCCTCCAGCCGCAGCAGCGCGCGCCGGGCGGCGGGGACGTCGTCGTCGTGCAGCATCGCGACGTTGAACAGCACGCTGAGCGCGCGGGCCGCGAGATCGTACAAGAACGTCTCGTCCGCGCGCGCCAGCGCGCGCTCGGCGAGCGACTTCGCCGCCGTGATGTCACCGAAGTGCAGCGCGACGTAGGACGCCTGGTGCAGCAAGCGCGCGCGCAGGTCGTCGTCTTGAACGCCCGGCAGCCGGATCAACGCGCGCCGCACGGCTTCGCGCGCGTCGTCGTCGCGGTGCGCGCCGACGTACGCGGTGCCCAGCAGGCCCCACAACGCGGCGTCGACGTCGGGGCTCGAGCGCGTCTCCTCGCGCGCGGCTTCCGCCTCGAGCAGTTCGACGACGTCGTGCCGGCCGCGCCGGACGAGGTCCATCCCGTAGCGGATGACGATCTCGCGCCGCTCGCCGTCGTGCGCGGCGGCGATCGCCATGGTGAACCAGGCTTCGGACACGTCGAAGCTCTCGTCGAGCGATGCGAGGATGCCTTTCATCGCGAGCGCGATGGGATGGTGCCGCAGCACGCCGTCGGACACCGCCGCGAGCGCCTGCGTGACGGCGGAAACCTCGCCTTGATCGAGCGCTCGGAAGCCGCGCGCCTCGAGCGCGCGCGCGATCTGCTCCTCGTCGTTCGCGCGCATGCGCAGCGCGAGCGCTTCGCGCCACCGGCCCACGCGTTCGAGCGCGGCCGCCGCGCGGTCGAGGATCGCGCCCCGGCGTTCGGGCGCCAGTCCGTCCAGCCGCTGCACGATCCGCTGCCGGCACGGCTCGTAGAACGCATGGTGCGCGTCGTCGCAGGCGTAGATCAGCCGGCATTCGCGCAGCACGTCGGTCAAGCCGAACGCGCATTCCAGTGCGGCGGCGACCCGGTCGTCGAACCGGCCGACCGCCGCGAACTCGTACACGCGGTCGCTGTCGCACGCCGGCAGCAGCAGAAACGCCGCATCCACCAAACCGTCGTAGACCGCGTCGCGCGTCGGCGGCACGTCGAGCCGTCCGGTGGCTAGTGCGACGCTCAACCCGAGCGCCCAGCCGTCGGTGCGTGCGTACAGCGCCTGTGCGGCCTGCGGATCGAGCGCGATCCCGGTGGCCGCGAACGCCGCGCGGATCTCGTCCGGCTGCACGCGCAGCTCCGCCGACTCGATCGGCAGGTCGGCGATGCCCGACGACAGCCAGCGCGGGACCGGCAGCGTCGTCGCGTCGCGCACGACGACGACCCAGTGCAGGTTCGGAATGGTCGCGTCGATCATCGACGTGAGGAACGACGCGCAGCGGGCATCCGCGACGACGTGGTGCATCTCGTCGAGCACCACGGTCGCGCGCATGCCGCCGATGTGCTCGCAAACCCAGCTCAGCGCGGTCGCTTCGCCGTCGGGCTGCTCCAGCTGCAGCGACGCGGGAGCGAACGAGCGTGCCATGGCCGGGTTGGCGGTGCTAAAGGCCGTCGCCAAGCCGCGCAGCAGCTCGCCGAGCGCGGCGTGCTCCGGGCCGGCGGTGAAGCGGATGTGCACCTCGGCGCGCAGCGCGAGGTAGTCGCGGATCAGCGTGCTCTTGCCCAGGCCCTCGTCAGCGATGACGAGCGTCACCGGCGAACGCCGCGCGTCGTCGAGGCGCGCGTAGAGGCGCGCCCGTGAAAACGAGCGCGTCTCTGCGTCTGCGATGAGCCGGTGTTTGCCGGACCGCGTCCCGGAGCGGTTCACACCTAGAAGGCGCCCAGCCCGTTGGGACTGCCCAGCGTCCCGCCGGCCGCGCCGGCGACGGCGTTGAAGCCCGTCGGATTTGCGTAGAGCTTCGACGCGCCGATGGTCGCGGCGCCGTAGTCGCCCGCCGCCGCGTAGAGTCCGGCGACGAAGGGTGCGCCCGCGCTGGTGCCGCCGAGCACCACCCAGCCGCCTTCGGCCGAGCTGTACACCGCGATGCCGGGGTTGTAGTCGGCGATCACCGACACGTCGGCCACCGAGCGGCCGGAGCAGCCGCCCGCGGGTTGCCACGCCGGCGTCGGGAACATGATGCTGCAGCCCGAGCTCGTGGGCGCCCATGCGGTTTCGGACCAGCCGCGCGATTGCGTCGCGTCCTGCGTGAGCGTCGTCCCGCCGACCGCGGTGACGAACGGCGACGAGGCGGGGAACTGCACCTGGCCCGCGATGTCGCCGGCGCTGGCGGTGATCGCGATGCCCGGGTGGTTGAACGCCGCTTGCGCGTCGGGATCGATGTTCGGTGCGTTGCCGCCGCCTTCGACCACGCCCCAGCTGGCGCTGATCGACGCGGGATTGTACGTCGCCGCGATGTTGACGGCCGCGGCGAGGCTGTCGAGATCCTGGCCGCCCGCTTCGACGAGCAGCAGGTTGCACGTGGGACACGCGGCGGACGCCATCACCAAGTCGAGCGCGATCTCGTCGGACCACGTCGAGGTGCCGTTGCCGTTGTTGAGCTTCTTCGCCTGGCCCGGGGGCATTTTCGCGCCGCTCATCATCACTTTGGTGAAGCAGCCGTTTTTGCTGGTGCATGCCGGCAGACCGAACTGCGCGCGGTACACGCCCAGGTCGGACTCCGCGTTCTTGTCTTCGAACGCGTCGACGATCGCGATGGTCGGGCCGTTCGGCGCCGCGGCGCCGATCGCCGAAAGGCCGTACGCGTTGCGCAGTTGCGCGGGCGTCAAGCCGCCCGCCGGCGTTTTCGCGGGCGCGACGTTCGGGTTCTTTTGCACGTGGCAGCCGGCGTCTTTTTTGTCGCCGCTGTCGCACTGCTGGAGCTCCGCCGGTGCCGGCGTCGGTGACGTGGCCGGGAGCGCGCCCGCGATGTTCTGTATATGACGCCCCTGCGGGGTCAGCGACGAGCTGCCGCCGGAAGCGGCGCAGCCGGCTACGACCAGCAGGCCGAACGCCGTGATCATCGCCTTGAGGCCTACGTTCTTCGTCTCGCCCGCCGGGGTAGTGGGGCGATCGAACGGCGGCAGCGGACGGGAAACATCGGGCGTGGCGGTCGGGAGCTGCTTCATCCGTGAAGTTCCTTTCGGTCGCCGGGCTCCATCGCGCCGGCACCTCAATCACGAGGGTGATGAATGGGCCACCGGGCCGCCCTGCACCGATGACGCGTTGGCCCCGGGTCCTACCGAGGTCCCTATGCTCATCCCCCACATTTGGGGGTCACCATGCACGCCCGGGGTAAACTTCGCGTTTAGAACGGTACCGTTCGTACCGCTTTGCCACGGAGGTTTACGATGTCTTTACAAGCGCGTTGCTCCGCCGGATTCACTGCCGGCTCGATCGCACACGCGTTCCGCGGTCAAATGAGGTCGGTGGACCTCAAAGCGACGGCCGGAAGTGTTCGAACGCCTGCGGCGGCAACCGTGAGCAATCTACGATCGGGAGCATCGATCGTCGCCAGATCACCGTCGCCGAAATAGGAAAGCGCCTTTATAGACTCCGCGGGTTGGTATGCGGGTCCGTACACGGCCTGAGCCGCGCCGAGTGCGCGTTCGAGCGAGGCCCCGGACCGGAGGAGCGCGACGATGTCGCGATAGTCTTTCGCTTCCGCGCGGTCGAGCACGACTTTTACTTTGGTGGCGAACAAGTCGTCGATCGATGCCACGAGGAGTATACGATCGTCCGTGAACTCGGGCTCGCCGACGCGGCCGTGAATGCGCCTCGGCACGAGGTCGCCGAAAAACGACACCTTGACCGTTCCGCCGGCCCGTCGAACATCGAGCGTCAACGTGTCCGGCGCGTCCTGGATCACGTGACCGTCTTCCAGTAACGTCGAACCCAATATGCGGTCCTTCTCCAGCGGACGAGCGATGAAGAAGTCGAAATCGACGGATTCACGGTGACCAAGGCGGAGCGCAAGCGCTGTGCCGCCGTACAGAACGAAGCCCATCGCGGCCATCGGTCCGAGTTCAGGCCAAAGTGCGAGCTGCGGCGCAGGCAGCATCTCGCGTTGAGGCTGGAACGTCGTCACGGCAAGGCGCGCTTCGGCAGAGGCGGAATCGGTCCGCCTGGATCGACGACACCCAGTCGATAGTGCCAGTACGACCAAGAGCGAGGCTTGAACCAACCCGCTTCAGCATGGGCCAGGACGTCGCGCAACGGCTCCTCGCCGAGATCGTCGAGAACACGTAGAACGTCGCCGTAGTCGCCGATGTCCATGACCTGCGCGAGGACGCGGCGAGGCCTGAACGGTTGACCGTCGCCGCTCTTCCACCAGATGTACTTCGCGCTCATCTCGCTGAGGATGTCCATTTCCGCTGAGCGATAGCTTCGTCGCGGCGCACGCTCCGCCATGCGCACGACGTCGTACAACTGATCGCCGGAGTTAGTTTGGACCACACAAGCTGGGGACGGGTCAGGCCACAGGATACGGCGGGGATTATCCCCGTGGCATCCTGTGACACGACGACACGCATGTGGACAAGGGCGTCAACCGTCCTCCGAGTTGGCGTCTGAACAAATGACGGCAACATTGAAGCCATCCGGCTGTCACGGCGGAAACTTACTCTCGGAAGGTGTATACTGGAGGCGACGATGAGCGACCAGAACAGCGAACCGCGTCAGGCAGCGCCACCGGCTCCCGCGGAACCGACCCCACCCCGCCCGACCCCCGCGGACATGATCGAGGATCTCAGCAAGAACGATCCGCTCCGCGCGATCCGGATCCGCGTTACCCCCCGCTAACACGCAATCGCGACGCCGCGAGTTATGCGCTCGCAGACGAACCGCTACAGCCTGACGACCCCGTCGACCGGCGATATCTTTATAGCCTCGTACTCGAGCGCATCGAACGCGCGGAGGACCGGGGGAAGACACTAGACGCGAAGGTCACTGCGTTGCTGGGCGGCGTTGTTGCATTTATCGGGTTTTCGTTTCGCGGCAACGTGTCGATTTGGACTGCCGGGGCCGCATTGCTCTACGTCATTCCGCTCGGGTTCCTGTTCAGCGCTTTCTTGATACAACGCGGCGAATCCGCGCCGACCGCGGAGTCTCTCCGGCGATACTTCCCGGCGTTCCCCGTCTCAACATTGAAAGACGGGATCGACGCAATGTTGATCGCCGACGCGAAGAACGCAGCTGTCAACGAGCTCAAGGCCGCACGGGTCGATCTGGCCACGATCATGACCGGAATCGTAACCGCGGTCGTGTTGATAAGTCAGTTCGGTTTTGCATGGCAAGTGCGCGATGTCTGAACAGCCGGTGTACAAACTAAGCCGGCCGTTGTCGCCCCCGTCGGAGCCCATCGCATCAGGGCGACCCGCGGTAACTCGCGTCCGTAACGGTTCTCGGCGTGATACACGCCGCATTGGTTGATCCGAGGGTGCGCGACAACGCTGGGACGGCGATCATCCAGCCTGGCGGTGTCTTGGCACCGGCTACTCGTCGCTATAGCCGCGGCGCAAACTGTGTTTTTAGCTTTCGGCGGTGACTTAAAAATCTGCACGGCGGCTGTCGCACCGGCCCGGTTCCGAAATCAGTAGGCCGATCGAACTCGGTAGGCCCGTATAGAGACGGGACGCCATGCTAAGCGTGCAACTTATGCTGCCGCCGCGCGCCAAGGGAACCGGACATCCACTTACAGCGTGCTCGCCTCGGCGTTTCGCGACGCACCTGGCCGATCGAAGTCCCGTCGAGCGGCTTCGCGAATGCCTCGCCTCGGCGCGCTTCTTGCGACAAACGTCGCTCCCGATTCGCCGCTCCGGCCGGAGGCGCGGGCGCTTTACAATACGAAGGTTTCCCGGTCAATGTCGCGGGCTTCACTTGTACGGACGGATCACGAGGCGGGCTTCCGGTGAGCGCCCATGCCGATGGCGCGGCCGGCGTTCAGCCGCTCCCTAGCCCTGGTTCCGCGCCCGGTTTCGGCGTCAGCGATTGGTCGCCTTACGTCCCGCGACCCGGGAATGCGTTCGACGCGCTGTATGCTCGCCTGGTCCCCGAGATCGAGCCGCTGATCGCGCAGTACGAGCAGAAGCGGTCCGCGCTCATCCCGCTCGCGCATCTCTTTCAGGAGCACGAGGGGTACGTCTCGGCCGATGCGCAGGCTGCGATCGCGTACCTCGTCGGCGAGCCGCTTGCCGTCGTCGAGTCGACGATCTCGTTCTACACCCTGCTGTTCCGCAAGCCCGTCGGCAAGTACATGGTGCAGATCTGCCGGAATCTTTCGTGCATTCTCAACGGTGCCGACGACATCATGGCTTACACGCGGCAGCAGCTCGGGATCGCGCACCTCGAGACCACCGGCGACGGCCTGATCTCGTATGAAGAAGTCGAGTGTCTCGCCGCGTGCGACCGTGCGCCGTGCGCGCAGGTCAATCTGGAGTTCGTTTACGACCTCACCCGCGAGTCGGTCGACGCGATGATCGCCGCGATCCGCGCGGGCAACTACCCGATCAAGCCGCTGCCGCAGACCGTCAAGCCCGGGCGCACGTGGAAAGTCGAAGCCGACACCGGGCGCAAGTCCGCCGGCGCGATGGGCGTGCAGCAGCCGAACAATGCCGGCGGCGTCGGCGACAAGAGCGGGATGATCATGTTCGATCTCATCGTCGGCAAGCCGCAGTACGAGCAGCGTTCCAACGAACGCCTCCTGCGCGAGACGAGCCTGCGCCCGCAGCCCTCCGAGAACGGACACCACTAGCATGGCGAACGTGATCACGCCCGTTCTCACCAAAGGCATCGGCGAGCTGAACCTGCGCGACATCAAGGTCTATCAGGAGCAGGGCGGCTACGAGCAGCTGCGCCGCGCCGTCAACGACATGGCGCCGCGCGAAGTGTCCGACATCTGCAACGCGTCGAACCTGCGCGGCCGCGGCGGCGCGGGTTTTCCGACCGGACGCAAATGGTCGTTCCTACCGATCAACGGCCGCCCGCGCTACATGGTGTGTAATTGCGACGAGGCCGAGCCCGGCACGTTCAAGGACCACATGCTGCTCGAAGAGACGCCGCATCAGATCATCGAGGGAATCCTGATCGGCGCGTACGCGATCGGTTGCGACCACGCGTACATCTACATTCGCGGCGAGTTCAAGCGCGGCTACGAAATCATGCGCGACGCCGTGCAGCAAGCGCGCGACGCAGGGTTCATCGGCACGAACGTGTGCGGCAGCGGCAAGAAGCTGGAGTTCACGATCCACCGCGGCGCGGGCGCGTATATCTGCGGCGAAGAGACCGGGTTGCTCAACTCGCTCGAAGGCAAGCGCGGCGAGCCGCGCCTGAAGCCGCCGTTCCCCGCGATCAAGGGGCTGTACGGTGAGCCGACCGTCGTCAACAACGTCGAGACGCTCGCGTACCTGCCGCACATCCTGCGCAACGGTGCGGAGTGGTTCGCGAAGGTGGGTCCCGAGCGTTCGCCCGGGTACAAGATCGTCTCCGTGTCGGGTCACGTGGTGAAGCCGGGGAATTACGAAGTGCCGCTCGGCACCACGATTCGGCAGCTCATCTACGACTGCGCGGGCGGCTTGCGGCCGGGGCGCACGTTCATGGGAGTGCAGCCCGGCGGCGGTTCGTCGGCGTGTCTGTTCGAAGAGCACCTCGACGTGTCGTACGATTTCGACAGCGTCACCAAAGCCGGCTCGATGCTCGGCTCGGGCGCGATGGTCGTGTTCGACGACACCACCGATTTCGTCAAAGCCGCGTACGTGCTGATCCGCTTCTTCGCGCACGAGTCGTGCGGGCAGTGCACGCCGTGCCGCGAGGGCGGCCATTGGATCGAGCAGATGCTCGCGCGCCTGCTCGCCGGCGGCGGCCTCGACTCCGACATCGACGTGATCACGTCCGCCGCGCATCAGCTCACCGGCTTGAACCTATGCGCGCTCGGCGATTCCATCGAACCGTTCCTCGCGTCGGTGATCACGCGCTACGAAGACCAGTTCCGCGCCTATGTCAAGCGCAATCCGGATCCGGTGCCCGCCGGATGACCGCGCGCCGGAAGCAGATCGTCGCGGGCGCCATCATCATGGTCGCGATCGCGCTGGACCTCGTCGCTGCGTCGCTGTCGACCAGCCGAGTGCACGCGCACACCGTCGGAACGCTGTACGCCCTTGCGCTCGGGCTTCTGTTGGCCGGTCTTGTCTTCATGGTTCTCAACAGGAAGCGCAGCGCGTGACCGACCGTAATCGAACGCTCCTCAACTGGGCGGGGTGGATCGTCGCCGTCGCCGGGCTCGCCGTCGAGTTCGTCGGATTTCAGACGCCGGCGATGCTCGGCGGGAAATCGATTCTCGTCGGGTCGTTTATGGTGCTCGTCGGTATCCTCATCGCGGCCTTCGCCCGCCGGAAAGCGTCCGTCTAAGTGTCCGCCACCGTTCCGCAGACCGATCTCGTCACACTGAGCATCGACGGCGTCGAGGTGCGCGTCCCGAAGGGGACGCTGCTCGTCGAAGCCGCGAAGTCGATCCATACCGACATCCCCGTCTACTGCTATCACGAGAAGCTCGGGCCGGCCGGGCTGTGCCGCATCTGCCTGGTCGAGATCGAAGGCATGCCCAAGCTGCAGATCGCGTGCAACACAGCGGTCGCGGACGGCATGAAGGTGCACACGCAGAACCCGCGCGTCGACGACGGGCGGCGCGCGATCCTCGAGTTCTTCCTTCTGAACCACCCGCTGGACTGCCCGATCTGCGACAAGGGCGGCGAGTGCGATTTGCAAGACTACTCGATGGCGTGGGGCCAGGGCGCGTCGCGCATGGTCGATCCCAAGTACGCCAAGCCGAAGGCCGTCGATCTCGGGCCGACGATCGTGCTCGACGAGGAGCGCTGCATCGTGTGCCAGCGCTGCGTGCGCTTCGACGACATCATCACGCGCGAGCAGTCGCTGCGCACCGAGGACCGCGCCGCGCAGACGATCATCGCCACGGCGACGGGCAAGCCGTACGTGTCCGACTTCACCGGCAACGTCACGGAGCTGTGCCCGGTCGGCGCGCTCACCTCGAAGACGTATCGCTTCAAGTCGCGGCCGTGGGACAACCACCGCACGACGACGTCGTGCACGCAGTGCAGCGTCGGCTGCCAGATGCACGTCGACGAGCGCGCCAACACGCTGCTGCGCACGATGAGCGTGACCGAGGACGACGCGATCTCCGACTCGTGGCTGTGCGATCGCGGCCGCTACAACGTCGGCTTCGTCGCCGACGACCGCCGCCTCACCATGCCGCTGCTCAAGGTGGACGGCGCGTGGAACCAGATCGGCTGGGACGACGCGATCGCGCTGTGGGCCGGGAAGCTCAAAGACGCGCTGGCGGCGCCCGGCCGCGGCGCGAACGTCGGCGCGATCGGCGGCGGCCGGTTGCTCAACGAAGAAGTTTTCCTGGCGGCGCACCTGCACCGCGCGCTGGGCATCGAGAACCTCGACCACCGCGTCGGCGCGCAGACGATCGTGCACCACGACGGGTTCGCGAGCCACGTCGATCTCGAGAACGCGAACACGATCATCACGCTGGGCCGGCCGCCCTCGCAGCTCGCGCCCGTGCTCGACCTGCGCATCCGCAAGGCCGTGTCGCGCAACGGCGCGCGCCTGATCTCCGTCGGCGATCACTACGCGAACAGCTTCGTCCCCGAGACGCACGTCACGACGCCGGACGAATTGACGAAGGCGATCGGCGACGCGCCGGGCCGCGTCGCGCAGATCTGGGACGGCGTCTTCGCCGAAGGCGGGCCGGAGCTGACGGCGCCGATGCACGATCTGCCGCAAGCGACGAGCGTCGTGCGCTACGTGCTGCCGGAGACGCCGAACGGGCGCGGCGCCGACGCGCTCGGCATGCGCCCGCGCGACGGCGGGTTCGACACGAAGGGCATGCTCGAAGCCGCGCGCGACGGCAAGCTCGCCGTGCTCGCGATCCTCGGCGCCAACCCGATGCTGCGCCACCCCGACCGCGCGCTTGTCGAAGCGGCGCTGCGCGCGGCGCCGTTCGTCGTGGTCACGGACATGTTCCTCACCGAGACGGCGGAGCTCGCCGACCTCGTGATCCCCGTGTGCAGCGCGTTCGAGAAGACCGGCACGACCACCGATCTCGCCGGCGACGTCCTGCCGGTGATCGGTTCCGTCGCCGCGCCGGACGGCGTGGGCGCGGACGGCGACGTCATGGTCGCGCTCGCCGAACAGCTCGGCGTGGAGCTGCCGCTGCCCGACGCGATCGAAGCGCAGATCCGCGAGCTCGTGCGCACGCCACCCCCTCCGCCCGGCGCGCCCGCGTACGTGCGTTCCACCGCAAAGGCTTCCGACGGCGCGTTGCGCGTGATCCCGGAGACGACCATCTTCACCGGCGGCGGCACGCTCGCGTTCGACGCGCGCATCGCCGAGCTGCGCACGCCCGCGCGCGCGACGATCCATCCCGACACCGCGCGCGCGCTGGGCGTCGCCGACGGCGACCGCGTCGGCGTCACCGCGACTCCGCTGCTGCGCGACCTCGTCGTCGTCGTCGACCCGCGCGTGCCGGCGGGAGCCGTCGCGCTCGTCGAAGGGATCGCCGCCGCACCGCTGAGCGCGCTCCGCAACGCCGCATCCGTCACGCTGGAGAAGGCGCTGGTGACCGCGTGAGTTCCGTGCCGATCTGGCTGATCGTCCTGATCAAGACCGTCATCGTGCTGGGCGTCGTCATCACGACGTTTGCGTACTCGATGCTGTTCGAGCGCAAGATCATGGGCTGGATGCAGCTGCGCCCGGGGCCGAACCGCGTCGGGCCGTGGGGCTTGCTGCAGCCGGCCGCGGACGCCGTGAAGATGATCTTCAAGGAAGACCTCACGCCGGAGACCGCCGACCCGCTGATCTACCGGCTGGCGCCGTTCATCTCGCTGGTGTGCGCGATGGGCACGTTCGCGATCATCCCGTTCTCCGCGAACAAAGACGGCACGCTCTGGGCGGTCGGCAGCGTCAACGCCGGCATCTTGCTGATCTTCTCGATCACCTCGATCGGCGTGTACGGCATTTCGCTCGCGGGCTGGTCTTCCGGGTCGAAGTTCCCGCTACTCGGCTCCGTGCGCTCGACGGCGCAGATGATCTCGTACGAGCTGTCGATGTCGATGTCGGTGATCGGCGTGCTGATCCTCGCCGGCTCGACCGCGCTCAGCGACATAGTCAACGCGCAGTACCGCGTGTGGTTCGTCATCCCGCAGATCGTCGGGTTCATCATCTACCTGATCACCGCGGTCGCGGAGACGAACCGCGCGCCGTTCGACCTCGTCGAGGCCGAGACCGAGCTGGTCGGCGGCTTCCACACGGAGTACTCCGGCTTGCGCTTCGGGCTGTTCTTCATCGCCGAGTACCTCAACATGATCACGGTGTCGTGTCTGGGCACGCTGCTGTTCCTGGGCGGTTGGAACGGACCGTTCGGGCTGCCGTCGTTCGGCTGGCTCGGCCTCGTGTGGTTCCTGATCAAAGCCGGGCTGTTTCTGTTCTTCTATATCTGGTTGCGCTCAACGCTGCCGCGCTTTCGCTACGACCGCCTGATGGACTTCGGGTGGAAGGTGCTGCTGCCGGTCGCCACGCTCAACCTCATCCTGACGGCCGTCGCCGTCGCGGTATGGCCGCATGCGTAAGAACCTGTTCAACGTCGGCGCGATCTTCGTCGGCTTCGCGACGACGCTGCGCCACGCGTTCATGAAAAAGCCGACCATCGAGTACCCGTCGGTGAAGAAGCAGCACGCGCCGCGCTTCCACGGCCTGCACGAGCTGCGCCGCTACGGCGACGGCAAGGAGCGCTGCATCGGCTGCGAGCTGTGCGCGATCGCCTGCCCGGCCAACGCGATCACGGTGATCGGCGCGGAGAACTCGCCCGAAGACCGCCGCTCGCCGGGCGAGCGCTACGCCGCGAGCTATGAGATCGACGAGCTGCGCTGCATCTTCTGCGGCTTATGCGAAGAGGCGTGTCCCACCGACGCGATCGTGCTCACGCCGCGCTTCGAGATGGCCGACTACCGGCGCGGCGCATTCGTCTACGCGAAGGATCGTCTGCTGGTGCCCACGGAGGCCGGCGTCGGCACGCCACCCGACGAGCGCCCCAACGGCATACCGGCCGACCTCGGCGCGGTGGCGCGCGCAAAGGACACCGTCGACATCGCCGACGGCTACGACGCCACCAACCGCGGCCACGTGCTCAAGACGCAGCGCCGCGGGCTCACGCTTCGACAGAAGCAGGGTGAGATCGAGTCGTGATTGCGTTCTGGATTCTGGCGCTGCTGATGATCGCCAGCGCGGTGTTCACGGTGACCGCGAAGCAGCCCGTGCACTCCGTCGTCGGGCTACTGGTGAACTTCATCGCGCTCGCGGCGACGTACCTCACGCTGCAGGCGGAGTTCCTGGCGGTGATGCAGATCGTCGTCTACAGCGGCGCGATCCTCATCTTGTTCGTGTTCGTCATCGCGCTGCTCTCCAGCGGCACGAAGCCGTTCAACGTCGGCCCCGACCGCGCGCCGCGCATCCTCATCCCGGCGGTGATCGCCGCCGTGCTGGCGCTCGCGGGGATCACGGTCGCCGCGCTGCGCACGCCGGTGACCGTCGTGCAGGCCACGTCGACCAACGGCACGACCGGCGACGCGAACGCCTTCGGCAGCGTGGCGAACTTCGGCGCGGCGCTGTTCACCACGCACCTGCTGCCGTTCGAGATCACGGCGTTCATCCTGATGGTGTCCGTGATCGGCGTGGTGCTGATCGCCGGCGACGAAGGCCCGGCCGGGCTCAGCCGCCGCAAGCCCAAGCGCAACATCCAGCGCGAGCCCATCTTGAAATGACCGTCGCGCCCGAGAACTACGTCGCGCTGTCGGCGGTGCTGTTCTTCATCGGCGTCGTCGGCGTGATCGCGCGGCGCAACCCGCTCATCATGCTGATGTCGATCGAGTTGCTGTTCAACGCGTCGAACCTCGCGCTGGTGACGTACGCGCGCGCGTGGGTCAACAACGTCGGGCACATCTTCGCGTTCCTCGTGATCACCGTCGCCGCCGCCGAAGCCGCCATCGCGCTCGCGATCGTGGTGGTGACCTTCCGCAGCCGCCGCTTCGTCGACGTCGACGAAGTATCGGCGCTCAAGGGCTGACGACGACGATGCTGCTCTACCTCGTTTGGCTCTTGCCGCTGATCGGCGCAGTCGTGCTGTGGGCGTTCGGCCCGCAGCTCAAGTCGTGGGCCGGTCCCGTCGGCTCCGCGCTGGTCGGCGTGTCGTTCGCCGCGACGCTGGTTTTGTGGAACGAAGCGACGGCGCCGCACGGCTTGCACGTCGGGCTCGTGTCCTGGCTCGCGGGCTGGGACTTCGGGTTGCAGCTCGACCGTCTGTCGCTGATCTGGACGCTGGTCATCACCGGCGTCGGCTTCCTGATCCACGTCTACTCGATCGGCTACATGCACGGCGACCGCGCGTTCGCGCGCTTCTTCGCGTACATGAACTTCTTCGTGTTCGCGATGCTCACGCTGGTGCTCTCCGACAACGTCGTCGGGCTGCTCGTCGGCTGGGGGCTGGTCGGCCTCGCGTCCTATTTCCTGATCGGGTTCTGGTTCTACAAGCCGACCGCCGTGTCGGCGGCGCGCAAAGCGTTCGTCATGAACGTGGTCGGCGACGTTGCGATCCTGTTCTCGATCTTCCTGATCGTGTCGCGGATCGGCGCGATCGGCTACGACCGCATCTTCGCGCAGACGCCGCCGCCCGCGTTCGGCGCGCACGAGCTATTCCTCATCTGCCTGGGGCTGTTCATCGGCTGCGCGGCGAAGTCGGCGCAGGTTCCGCTGCACACCTGGCTGCCCGACGCGATGGAAGGCCCCACGCCGGTGTCGGCGCTGATCCACGCCGCAACGATGGTCACGGCAGGCGTCTACCTCATCGCGCGCTTCGCGCCGCTGTGGTCGGCGTCGCCCGACGCGCAGGAGCTCACCGGCGTCATCGGTGCGCTCACCGCGATCTCCGGCGCGATCTTGGGCTGCGCGCAGTGGGACATCAAACGGATCCTCGCCTACTCGACGATGTCGCAGATCGGCTACATGATCATGGGCGTCGGCGTGGGTGCGTACGGTTCCGGCGTGTTCCATTTCCTCACTCACGCGTTCTTCAAGGCGCAGTTGTTTCTGGGCGCCGGCATCGTCATCCACGCGCTCGCCGACGAGCAGGACGTGCGCCGCATGGGGGGTCTGCGCAAGATGCTGCCGTTCGCGTTCGTCGCGATGCTCACCGGCGTGCTCGCGATCTGCGGCGTCCCCGGCTTCAGCGGGTTCTTCAGCAAGGACGCGGTGGTGTACGGAGCGCTGGAGACCGGCCATCCGTGGCTGTACGCGATCGGCGTGATCACCGCCGGCATCACCGCGTACTACATGTTCCGGCTGCTGTTCGTCACGTTCTTCGGCGCGTATCGCGGTAACGTCGATCCGTCCGACCTCGGCATCCGGCACCCGGAGCTTGCCGGCACGGCGGCGACGTCGTCGTCGTCGGGCCATCATCCGGAAGAAGAAGAGCCGCACCGTCACGCGCGCTCCTGGCTGATGTCGGGCCCCGTCGCGGTCCTCATTCTGCCGACCATTTTCATCGGCTGGCTCGACGCCGGCGGCAACGCGCCGTGGAAGCGGTACTTCGAAGGGTTCTTCCCGCCCGCCCACGCGTTTGCCGCGAACGGTGCGTACGTGCCGCCCATCTCCGAGACGCTGTCGACCGCGCTCGTGTTCGCGGTCGTCGTCGCCGGCTTCGCCGTCGCGTACCTGCGCTACGGCGCGAGCCCCGCGCTGCGCGACGCGATCGCGCGGCTGCGCACCGAGACGGTCCGCATGCCGGGCGTGCTCGCGAACGCGTACTACTTCGACGCCGCATACGAGGCGCTGTTCGTGCGGCCGGCGTACGCGCTCGGCCGCTGGTTCTACCGCGTGGCCGACCCGCACGGGATCGACGCGGGCGTGCGCGAGGTCGCGGTCAGCGCGCAGTGGCTGGGACACCTTTTCCGCAGCTTCCAGACGGGGCTGGTGCGGGCGTATGCCCTCACCATCGCGGTCGGCGTCGTGTGCTTCGTCGCATACTACGCGTTCGCGTTCACCGGAGCGGCACGATGACGGTCACCGCGCTCGTCCTCGGGCCGATCCTGATCGGACTTGCGTTGTACGCGGTCCCGCGCGAGCGCGTTGCGATCGCGCGGATCGTCGCGGCCGCGGTCACGGCACTGACGTTCGCGCTCGCCGTGGCCGATCCGCACGCCGCCGACGCGTCGCTGCACTGGCTGTCGCGCCCGTTCGACGCGTCGTTCCACCTCGGCTTCGGACCGGTTTCGTACTGGATCGTGCTGCTGCTCTCGCTCACGACGTTCGGCGGCGTGCTCGCCGCGAGCGGCCCGCGTTCGCGCGACATCGCCGCGCAGCTGCTGATCCTGCAAGGCGCGATGAACGGCGTGTTCCTCGCCAAGGACTTGCTGCTGTTCGCGCTGTTCTGGGACCTGATGCTGATCCCGGTGTTTCTCGTGCTCGTCGGAACCCCGCACGCGCGCGCGGGGTGGAAGTATCTGATCTACAACTTGTCCGGCGGGCTCGCGCTGCTGCTCGCGACCGCGGCGTTCGGTGTGGTGACGGGCTCGACCGACGTGATCGGGCGGCCGAACGTGCACCTGATGATCGGCGAGGTGTGGGGGACGTGGATCTTCGCCGGCTTCGCGTTCGCGTTCTTGGTGAAGACGCCGGTGTTCCCGTTCCACACGTGGATGCCCGAGACGTACGCGGAGCTGCCGCCGCCGGTGGTCGCGGTGGTGTCGGCGGTGCAGTCGAAGGCCGGGCTCTACGGGTTCCTGGCGATCGTGCTGCCTTTCTTGGGCGTGGAAGCGGCGCGCGCGCAGACGCTGATGTTCGTGCTCGGCACGATCGCGCTGATCTACGGTGCGCTCGCCGCGCTCGCCGAGCGCGACGCGAAGCGCGTCGTGGCGTACAGCTCGCTCTCGCACCTCGGCTTGATCTTGCTCGCCGTGTTCAGCGGCTCGGTGCTCGCAATCCAAGGTGCGGTGGTCTACATGGTCGCGCACGGCTTGTTCAGCGCCGTGCTGTTCCTCGTGCTCGGCGGCGTCGAGCAGCGCGAAGAGACGCGCGACGTCGCGCGGCTGGGCGGTTTGGGCGCGCGCAACCCGAAGCTCGCGGGCGCGCTGATGCTCGCGGCGCTCGCCGCGCTGGGGCTGCCGGGACTCGCCGGGTTCAGCGGCGAGATCCTCATCCTCACCGGCGTGTTTCACGCCGGGTTCGTGTGGCCGGCGATCGTCGCGCTGATCGCGATCGTGCTCGCGTCGGCGTACATGCTGCGGCTGTTCCAGACCATCATGAACGGTCCCGAGCTGCCCGATCTGCCCGAGCGCCGCGACCTGACGTGGACCGAAGCGCTCGCGGTCGCACCGCTCGTCGCGGGCTTCGTGCTACTCGGCGTGAACCCGGGCCCGGTCGTCGCCGTTGCGGAACGTGCCGCGCACGTCGCCGTTCCCGGCGCCGTCACGTTCAGCCATGCGCTCAACGCTGCGGAGGACTCGCGTGTCGTCGGCTCTCGGTAGTTATCCCGTCGCGGCCGACTACGTCGCGCTGCTGCCCGCGTTCTTGGTCGCGGTCGTGCCGCTGCTGCTGCTGTTCGTCGACCTGTTCTTCCGCGGTCAGGGCGCAATGCGGCGGGGCGTCGCCGTCGGCATCGGGATCGCCGGGCTCGTCGCCGCGGGCGTGATCCTCGCCGAGCAGTACCCGCACGACTACGCCGCATTCGGCGGCGCGTTCGTGCAGGGCGGCTTCTCCATCGTGTTCTCCGAGATCGTGATCGTCGCGACGGTCGCCACGCTGCTGCTGTCCGTCGGCGTCGGCCGCGACGACCAAGTCGCCGGCACCACGTCGTTGCTCCTGTGGAGCGCGAGCGGCGCGCTGCTCATGGCGGGCGCGGCGAACCTGATGTCCGTGTTCCTCGGCCTCGAGCTGCTGTCACTTGCGCTGTACTGCCTGTGCGCGATGTCGCCGCGCCGCACGGCGCGCGAATCCGCGCTGAAGTACCTGATCCTCTCGTCGATGGCGTCGGGGTTCTTGCTGTACGGCTCCGCGCTGATGTTCGGCGCGACCGGTTCGGTCGCGTTCGCCGCGCTGGCGACGGCGACGGTCACGCCGCTGCTCGCGCTCGGCGCGGGATTGTTCTTGGTCGGGATCGCGTTCAAGCTGAGCCTGGTGCCGTTCCACGCCTGGACGCCCGACGTGTACGAAGGCGCGCCGCTTCCGGTCACCGCGTTCATGTCGATCGTAACGAAGGCCGGCACGCTCGCGGTGCTCGCGCGCTTCGCGTACGCGGCGCTGCCGTCGGACCACGCGTCCGCGATCCTCGCGCCGCTGTGGGTGCTCGCGGCGCTGTCGATGCTCGTCGGCAACCTCGCCGCGCTCGCGCAAACCGACATGAAGCGCCTGTTGGCCTATTCCGGCATCGCGCAGGTCGGCTACATCGTCACCGCGTTCGCGGGCCAGACGGCGCTGGGTCTGCGCTACGCGATCCTCTATCTCGCCGGCTATCTGTTCATGAACATGGGCGCGTTCGCGGTGATCGCGCTGATGGCGCGCGACGGCGACGCGATCGTCGGGTTGCCGCGCTTCGCGGGGCTCGCATACCGCCGCCCGTGGCTCGCGGCCGCGATGACCTTCTTCCTGATCGGCTTGGCGGGGCTGCCGCCGACGATCGGCTTCACCGGAAAGATCCTCATCCTGAGCACGTCGGTGAGCGCCGGCTACGCGTGGCTGGCCGGCATCCTCATCGCCGGCACGGCGATCTCCGCGTACGTGTACTTCAAGATCGTGCGCACGATGTTCGCGCAGACCGATCTCGCCCACGTGCGCGACGAGCGCTCGCGCAACGCGCTGCCGTGGGTGGCCGTCGCGGTGTGCGCGGTGGCGACGTTCGCGCTCGGCCTCGTCCCGCTGACGCCGTCGAACGTCCTGCCGCTCGTCAAATGACGCGCGTGCGCGAAGCGCGCGCGGGCGACGACGCGTTCGTCGCCGGCCTCGTGCCGCGCTTCGTCGAGCACGGCGCCGCGGACGGTCATACGCGGGACGAAGTGATCGACGGCACCCGGCGCGTGCTGCGCGACGCGCTGCGCACGCCCGAGCCGGGCGACGTCTTCCTGATCGCGGAGGACGACGCGGGCGAACGCGCGGGCTTCGTCTACGCGGTGACGGAGCGCGACTTCTTCACGGACGAGCCGTACCTACACGTGAGCGAGATCGCGACGGTGCGCAGCGGCGACGGCGTCGGCGCGCTGCTGATGGAGGCCGCGGAAGCACGCGCGCGCGAGCGCGGCTACCGCTTCGTGACGCTCAACGTGGTCGACGAGAACGCCGCGGCACGCCGGTTCTACGAACGCCACGGCTACGCGATCGGCCACCATCACTTCGTAAAACGCTTCTAGCACCGTCGGCAAGCGGCCGACCGCGAGGCCGGTGCCGACCGAATTTGTTTGAAAGCGGGCCCTGCGTGGTACGCGAACGGCGCGGAGCGATACGCGAGGTCGCCCGCCCGAGGTGACGGGTGCTGAACAGAATGATTGCGACGCTCATCCTTGCCGTGAGCGTGCCTGCAACGGATGCCGACGCGACGCTCAGCGTTCGGCACTGGGACGACGGCGCTCGCAGCGTCGCATGCGGCGAATGGAGAGCCATCGCAGCGCAGCTGGCGGCATCGGGCTATCCGGAGTACGCACGGGCGAACTCCGCGCTGGTAAAGCGGCAAAATCGGCCGGCGTTTTCAACGTACCGCGACATCATCGCGTCCGGCGAGCGCAGTTCGTATCCCTACGATCTCCCGGCGGTCCAGGATTCGGGCGCGTTCGCGGAAATGCAGGCCGGCTTCGATTCCGCCGCGAGCGGCGATGACGTCGCGGCCGACCGTCACTTCGTGACCGCGCTCCAACGAAGCCCGCGATTCGGCGAAGCCTGGCTGATGCACGGAGTCGCGCTGTACGCAACCGGCAGCGCATCGCGCGCGGCACGAGCCTGGCGGCGCTCCCTGACGACGCCGGTTCGGCGAACGGCGACGGCGTCGCGAGCGCTTTCCTCGACGCAGGAAGCGGCAGCGCACCTTCTCGCGACAACGCAATGCCATACAAAAAAGTAATTCAAACCGCAAAGAGGGGAACGATGATTCACCGATTACGGGTGTGGCCGCTGGTGGTCACGGCCGGTCTGCTGCTCGCGAGTTGCTCGGGCGGGACGCATTCGGCGCTCCCTGCCGCGAACGGAACCCGCCTGCCCGACACGTCGTCCAGGGCAAATGTCAACGCACGCATCGAAGCCGCCATCGACAAAGACATTCACGGCCAGCAGCGCAAAGCCGTCAAAGAGGCGATGCTGCGGCTTCCTCAAAAAGTCCAGGATCGCATCGGCCCCGGAATGGTATTCGGCGCCGTCACGACGACGAGTGCGGGCAACGCCACCCTCGCGAACAGCACGGCGGCCTTGAACGCTCTCACGATCGCCGTTCCGGTCCGGCCGGGTATGAGCGAGTACCGCTCGCCGCGAGGCACGATTCGCTTTCCGCAGGCGCGCTACGTGGCTCCGAAAGGCACCTCCAGTGGCCGTCAATCCCGATACATCTCGTACGGAAGTACGGGGACCGGTCCGTACCGGCAGGTCGTGTCGAACTACGGTTACGACGGTGAAGGCGCCAACGTGGACCTGCCGTGCTCAGGCGTCACGATCGCAGACCCGAACAACGACACGGGCTACGTCTATCTGAACGGTTGGGCCGACAACGGGAGCGCGGGAGCGAACGAAATCGAGGCCGACCTGCAGTACGGCTCGGCGAACAACGACTACGCACCGCTGATGCGGTTCAGCGACATCGCGTTCTACTACGGCTACACTACCGCCGGCGGAAACGGACCGAACAACCAACGGTGGTCGTGTGCGCAAACGGACGAAAGCGCACTGGCGCTGCAATTCGTCGTTGGCGACGGAACCGACAGCACGGGCCACTACGAGACATTCACCTTCTACACGTATCCATACGCCGAAGGGTTCGGCGCACACTCGATCGTCCTTTCGCGAACCATCTACGATTACGGAGCGAACAACTGGAACGGGTGGTCGGCGACGTGCGGAAACTGCGTCATGTCGCGATCGACGTCGATCGGACAGATAACGGAAGATTACTCCAGCGGCTCGTATTTCGGACCTGTCGCCTGGCGCAGCGCGTACGTCCTCACCCCCACGTCGTCGTTGACCTGGGACATAACGATCAATCAGCATTGCATCAATCGGCCGTATTGGTCGAGCAGCGACCCGAACGACGAATGCTATTCCGGCCCCACACCTCCCGCGGCGAAGACGATCACCGTGAACTTCATCGACTACGGGGACGAGGACGTCACGGTGGACACCACCTGATCCGCGCGGTCGGACGCGAGCGGGGCGCGTCCGGCCTAGACTTTGGCGTGCCGCCTTCCGCTCGCGAGCGCGAGCTCGGCGATGCGCCCCGTCAGCGGATCGTTGGGGTCGACGAGCCGGCTGCACAGCGTGAAGTGGTCGTCGTCGCTTTCACGGTACGACGTGTCGCAGCCCAGCGCACCCCACGCGTCGGTGAGCTCGCGCGCCTGTTCCTTGAACACCGTCGCTTCGCGCGTGCCGGCGATCGCGGTCACCGGCGCGGGCGCGGCCGGCGCGAGCAGCACCGGGCTCAGCGCGGCGGCGCGCGTCTGGTCGAGCTGCAGCCACTCGTTCACGAACGACTTCGCGATCGGGCGCAGGTCGTGCAGCCCGCTCAAGCTGACGACGCCCGCGACCGGCGCGTCGACGGCGCACATCGCGGCGAGGTGCCCGCCCGCGGAGTGTCCGGCGACGACGATGCGTGACGGGTCCGCACCGTGCGCCTTCGCGTTCGCGCGCAGCCACGCGACCGAACGCCGCGCTTGGGCGACGATCGCTTCGAGCGGCACCGCGGGCGCGAGCCCGTAGTTCACGATCGCGACGGCGACGCCGTGCGGCGCCAGCCCGCGCGCCACGAACGTGCAGTCGTCCTTGTGCAGCCGGCGCCAGTAGCCGCCGTGAAAGAACACGACCAGCGGCGCGCCGGTGTGCGGCACGACCAGGTCCAGCGTCTCGTCGGCGGACTCACCGTAGCGCAGGTCGCGCGCGTGCAGCGTGTGCGCGCGGACGTCGTCGCTCCACGCGCGCCAGCGGCGGAAGAAGACGGTGACGTCGTCGACGGTCGCCGACGCGTCGTACGGGTCGGCGGTGGTCACCGCGCCGGACCGAACTGCAGGAAGTCGATCTTGCCGGCGGCATCCCAGCTGATCGTCTCTTCGACCACCGGCGGCTTCTCCGTCTCGATCCGGAACACGTAGGCCACCGTCGCGCCCATCGTGATCTTGCGCACCTGGACGAACGTCTTCACGTCGCCCAGGAGTCGCAGCTCCGCCGCGACGCGCGCGAGCCCGGCGTCGCTGATCTTCGCGTTCATGTCGGCGGTGTACGCGGAGCGGTCGATCTTGCCGGCCCGGTTCGCCTCGAACACCGCGCGGGCGCGTGCCGCGACCTCCCGCGACGGGATCGACGCGGCCGGTCCGGCGGCTGGCGGCGACGGCTCGCTGGACGGCGCGGGGAGCTCGGGCTCGGCGCGCGCGAACACCCGCGAGCCCGTCCCGAGCGGGAGCCGCTGCGCGGCGTTCTGCGACGCCGGCGTGACGCGCTCGTGCGGCGCGGCAGCGAGCGTGGGGACGGCGAGCCCCGCCAGGAGCATGCCGGCGAGGAGGCGCCGCACGATCATCGCCCGGGCCATTCCACCTCGAAAGAAAGGAGCCCCCCGTTTTCACGGAGGGCTCATGTTTTTACGCTACCGGTGACCTACGGATGCGTCATGTTGGCCGGGACGACGTGCTTGTCGAAGTCCTCAGCGGAGATGTAGCCCAGCGCGAGCGCCGCCTCTTTGAGCGTGCTGCCCTCGTGGTGCGCCTTCTTGGCGATCTCCGCCGACTTGTCGTAGCCGATCTTCGGCGTCAGCGCGGTGACGGTCATCAACGACTCGCCCAAGTACTTGGCGATGACCGGCTCGTTGGCTTCGAGGCCCTGGACCGCGTGCTCGCGGAACATCGTGCACGCGTCCTGCAGCAGCCGGCACGATCCGAGAAAATTCCAGATCATCACCGGGTTGAACACGTTGAGCTCGAAGTTGCCCTGCGAGCCGCCGAAGCCGATCGCGACGTCGTTGCCGAACACTTGCACGCACACCATCGTCATCGCTTCGGACTGCGTCGGGTTGACTTTGCCGGGCATGATCGAGGAACCGGGCTCGTTCTCGGGCAGGATCAGCTCGCCGATGCCGGCGCGCGGTCCGGACGCGAGCCAGCGCACGTCGTTGGCGATCTTCATCAGCGACGCCGCGAGCGTCTTGAGCGAACCCGACGCGGCGACGACCTCGTCGTGCGACGCCAACGCGGCGAACTTGTTCGGATGCGACCGGAACGGCAAACCGGTCAGCTCGGCGATCTTCTTCGCCGCGCGCTCCGCAAACTCGGGATGCGCGTTGAGCCCCGTGCCGACGGCCGTTCCGCCGATCGCGAGATCGTAGAGGTCGTCGAGCGACTGGCGGCAGCGCTTGAGGTCGCGCTCGAGCTGGTTGACGTACCCGGAGAACTCCTGGCCCAGCGTGAGCGGCGTCGCGTCCTGCAGATGCGTGCGCCCCACCTTCACGATGTTCGCCCACTGCTTGGCCTTCGCGTCGAGCGCGTCGCGCAGCTTCTCCACTTCCGGCAACAGCTTCACCATCGCTTCGGCGGCGGCCATGTGCATCGCGGTCGGGAACGTGTCGTTGGACGACTGCGACATGTTGACGTGGTCGTTCGGATGAACGGGCTTCTTCGAGCCCATCTCGCCGCCCGCGAGCTCGATCGCGCGGTTCGAGATCACCTCGTTGACGTTCATGTTCGTCTGCGTACCGGAGCCGGTCTGCCACACGCGCAGCGGGAAGTGCTCGAACAGCTTGCCGTCGATCACCTCGTCGGCGGCCTGGGTGATCAGCTTCGTCTTTTCCTCGTCCAGCTTGCCGAGATCGTGGTTGACGAGCGCGGCGGCCTTCTTGAGCTGCGCCATCGCGCGGATGATCTCGCGCGGCATCACGTCGCGCGGCGTCGAATCGTCACCGATGTCGAAGTGGATGAGCGAGCGCGCCGATTGGGCGCCGTAATATTTGTCGCCGGGGACGTCGATCTTCCCCATGGAGTCGGTCTCGACGCGTGGGCGTCCGATCGAGCCGTTCGTCTGCGTGGTGGCCATAGCAGGTCCCGTTTCGGCGGCCCCGCCTCGCGGCACTCCGCGAGAAACGTCGCACGGGAGAAGTGGACGGCAGTCGCCTGGCAGAATTGGCCTAGGCCACGGGCCTCCTCCGACTGTATACTTTGAGGGTCGACCCCACAGGAGCGTCTTGCATGCGTCTTTTGCGCCTCGCCGCCGCCGTCACCGTCACCGCCCTGCTCGCGCTCGCGGCCGGGCCCGCGCTCGCGACGGAGACGACCGTGATCATGCCGGGGGCCATGAACCAGACCGACCCGGCCGTGCTCGACGCCGCGCGCGCCAAGGTGGCGGCGGGCGACACGAAGGGCGCGATCGCCGGCCTCGCCCCGTACGTCGCGGATCACCCGCAAGACGGCGCCGCCGGCCGGCTTCTGGGCGACCTCTACTTCCGCGTCCCCGACTTCGCCAAGGCGGAGAAGGTGTGGAAGGCGATCCTCGCCATCACCCCGGACGACCGGGAGACGCACAGCCGGCTCGGCTCGCTCTACGCCGCCGAGGACAGGATCGCCGACGCGACCCGCGAGTTCCAGCTCAGCCTGCCCAGCCGCGGCGGCTACGTCGGGCTGGTCATGCTCCACAAGCGCGCCGGCGATCTGCCGCAGTACATGGCGACGCTCCAGTTCGACACCGACGCCCACCCGTTCGACGTCGGCAAGTGGACCGAGCTCGGCAACGCGCAGCGCGCGCTCCACCACTACCAGACCGCCTACGACGCGTTCAACCACGTCGTCGTGATCCGGCCGTCGTCGTGCAGCGCGCGGGTCGACGTGGCCAACGCGCTGGTCGACCTGGGCCGCATCGACCCGGCGATCGCCCACCTCAAAGCATGCCTGGCCGTCGACAACAATTACTATCCGGCCGTCGTGAACCTCGGCGAGGCGTACCTGGAGAAAAACGACTCCGTCACGGCCCGCCCGCACCTCGAGCGGGCGCTGGCGATCCACCCGGAGGCGCCCGAGGCGCTGGTCGACATCGGCTACATCCACGACTCGCAGGGCGACTGGAAGACCGCGATCACCTACTACAACCGCGCGATCCGCTCGGATCCGATGAAGCCCGAAGCCTACATCGACCTCGGCTACGACTACAACGAGCACCGCCTGTTCCCGCTGGCCGAGGCCGCCTACATCAAGGGCCTGAGCGTCTCGCAGGACGACGGGCGGCTGCACTACATGCTGGCCGTGACCTACAACCTCCAGGGCAAGATCGCGCTCGCGCGCGACCAGTACCGACACGCGATCGCCTCCGAGGAGCCGGTCGTCGTTCGGGCCGCCCAGGCCGAGATGGCGCTCTTGCCGGCGCCCTGATGCGATCAGCGGCGGCTTACCTGTAAAGGGGGCTTTACGTCCGCGCCCCGGCACGGCAACCGAGCCCTCAAATGTAAACGGCGCGTATCAGCGCCGTTTTCTTTGTGTTGCAGGCAAGGTTGCGCTCCCTAGTAGGTCGCCGCCGTCCGATACCATGTGCATCGGCCGCTTCGCGTCTTTTTCGTAGCGGCGTTCCGCACGTTACCAGGAGTTGACACTTGAATGCGTAGCATCGCGGCGTCGTCGCTCGTAGCTCTCGCGCTGATCCTTCCGGGGCTCGCGTCGGCCAAACCGAACGTCACGCTCAAGCTCACCGGGTCCCTCGTCACCAAGGCCGCCGACGGCCGCACGACCATGACCCCGGTCGAGCATATCCAGCCCAAGGCGGGCGACGAGATCGAGTACGACATCGTCGCATCGAACGCGGGCACCACGCCCGCCGTGCGCCTCGTCCCCGTCGGCAAGATCCCGGCGGGCACCGCCTACGTGGACGGCTCGGCGAAAGCCGCGCGCGCCCACGCCGAGTTCTCGCTCGACGGCGGCAAGACGTGGTCGGCCTCGCCGACCGTGACGGTGAAGGGCCCGAACGGGGCCCCGGTCGTGAAGAAGGCGGATCCGTCGCTTTATACGATGGTCCGCTTCATCACCGCCGGCGCCGTCGCGCCGCGCGCGAGCATCGCGTACACCTACGAGGTCCGCGTCAAGTGATGCGCACGATCTCGTTTTCAGCGCTGCTGCGCACGTGCGTGGTCGTCGCCGCCCCGGCGATCGTCGGCTTCGGTTTCGCGAGCATGTCGCCCGCGTCCGCCGCCCAGACGGCCGCCGGTACGCCGATCACCAACACGGCCACCGCGACCTACCAAGACCCCGGCGGCACGACCTACAACTCGCAGTCGAACACCGTCACGACGACCGTGCAGAACGCACCGTCGATGACGATTGCGCCGCCGTCGTCCACGCCGGGCACGAACACCGTCAGCCCCGGCGGCACGGTGACCGATACCTACACGCTGACGAACACCAGCAACAGCGCGGGCTTCTTCCAGCTCACGGGCGTGCAGAGCACCGACGACGGCGTCACCGCCGGCCTCGGGACGTTCTCGCAGTACGTCGTCAACGCGGGCGCGGGGAACCAAACCTTCGCGACCATCGCGGCGGTCAACAACTACCTGTCGACCGGCAGCGGCGGCGGCGCGTTCATGACCGCCGTCAACGGCACGATCACGATCGGCGTGACCTACACGGCCAACGTCGGCGCGAGCGGCACGATCACGACCAAGCTCACGCCCACCGTGACGCTGCCCGGTCCGCTCGGCACGCCGCCGGGCCCCGCCGGCACGTCGCCGGCGACGTCCGCTTCGGTCGTCGGCCAGTACAACGACACGGTCACGGTCGACGCGCGCGTCGACGTGCAGAAGGTCGCCGCGGTCGGCGGCTCGGTCGCGGTTCCCACGGTGTCGTACACCGTGCGCTTCGCGAACGGCGGCGCGCGCAACCTCGCGCCGGTCTTCAAGAACGCCCTGCCGGGCGGCAACGCTGCGGCCTACAGCGGCTGCGCCAACAGCACCGCCTGCGGCGTCGCCTTCACCGACAAGCTGCCGTCGTACAACGCGACGCAGCTGACGCTGACGGCGGCGGTACCGACGATCAGCGGCGCGGCCGGCACGATCATCTACTCGACCGACGGCACCACCTGGACGACCACGCAGGCGGGCGCCGTCTACATCGGCGTGTTCCTCCCGGCGACGTCGATCACGGGCGCGGGCCTCACCACGTTCCAGCCCAACAACAACGCGACGTCGCAGAACACGGTCCCCGTGGGCAACACGTCGCTCACGCTGTCGTTCGTCATGAACGGCTCCACGGCGAGCGGCTCGGCGAACCCCAACGCGATCACCAACGTCGCGAACTCCACGTACGGTGACCAGTCGGGCTTCATCGAAGGCCCGGGCATCGGCGTGCAGACGGTGACGAACAACGCGGCGGCGACCACGGCGCAGACGGCGGCCATCATCGCCAACGCGAACGGTGCCCTCGCGGGTGCCGGGTTCATCACGTCGGCGGCGTCGCCGATCAACACGGTCGTGTTCAACGGACCCAACGGCTTCCCGCAAGCCGTCGGACCGACGAACAACAACGACGACTACACGGCGGTCAGCTACACCAACGGCGGCGCGAGCGTCTCCGCGGTGACCGGCAACACCGTCACGGTCGCGGCCGGCGCGGCGGCGACCTCGATCACCAACTCGTTGCAGAACACCGGCAACAAGGACGACACGTACAACCTGTCCGCAGCGACGGCAGCCGGTCTGTCGGCGCTGCCGGCGGGCTGGACGGTGACGTTCCAGAGCACCGGCCAAGGCGCGAGCGGAAGCTGCGGCGCGGTCGCGGCCAACACGGTGATCACGTCGGTCTGCGTGCCGTCGGGTGCGACGCAGACGTACAAGACCATCTACACGCCGCCCGCCGGTGCGACGACGTTCAACGCGTACACCGGGTACGGTGACGCGGTCACGGCGACGTCGACCAACGACAACACGAAGAACAACGTCACGATCGACGAGATCGTCGTCGGCGGCTTCGTGCGGCTGACGAAGACGTGGTCGGTGGCGCTCGGCCAGCCGTGCGCGACCGCATCGGTCTTCACGGCCAGCTCCGCGTCGGTCAATCCGGGCGACTGCGTGCAGTACACGGTCACGTACCTCAACGTGATGCCGAGCGGCGGAACGAACGACCTCACGGTCAACGCGTCGTCGTTCGTGATCACCGAAGACGGTGCGGCGGCCGGCGGCACGCAGGTCGCGTACACGAACAACTGGGCAGCCAACAGCAACGGGCTGTTCGCGACCCCGGTAGACTCCAACGGCGGCACGCTGGGCGGTTACAACCCCGGCCCGACCGCGCCCGGATCGTCGAAGTTCACGGACACCATCGGGGCGCTCGCTGCGGGTGCGAGCGGGAATTGCACGTTCAAGGTCCAGGTCAAGTAGCACCTCGATGCCGGGAGTCTTCGTGCGCCTCGTGCGCTCGATGGGCCTCGCCGTTCCCCTGCTCGCTGCGGCGACGGGGACCGGCGAGGCATCTCCCGCTTCGGCCGGTGTCGTCATCTCGAACACGGTGACCGCGCAGTACGCCGACCCGAACGGCATCGCGTACGGCGCGCAGTCCAACACGGTCACCGTCTCCATCGCGGCGGTCTCGGGGATCGTCGTCTCCCCCAAGGAGACGGCGGTCGATCCGAACGCCGAAAGCTTTCCGGTCGGAACGCCCGTCACGCGGACGTTCACGATCTCCAACTCCGGCAACGCCGCCGACGCGTACACGCTCGCGTCGCTGACGGCGAGCGCCGGCAGCATCACCTCCATCGCATTCATCACCGCGAGCGGCGCGATCCCGGCGACGATCGGGAGCACCGTCTCGCCCACGCTGCAGCCTGGTGAGACCATCAAAGTTCAAGTCGTCATCGCGACGGCCGGCGTGGCCGTCGGCGCGCCGTTCTCGGTCGCGCTCGTCGCGCGCTCGACCAACGCCACCACCGCCAACGGCCTCGTCACCGACCAGGGGCGCGAGTGGGCCGTGGCGCAGCCGGGCGCTTCCATAGGCGGCCCGAACGGTCCGAACACGATCGTCGCGAAGCTCGTCAACCACGTGCGCGCGCATCCCGCGCACCCGGGCGAGACGGTGACGTACTCGATCGCCTTCCGCAACTACGGCGGCTCGCCCGCGACCAACGTCGTCGTCGTCGACGACGTCCCCACCGGGATCCACGCGCTGCCGCAGACCGTCGCGCTCAACGGCGTCAGCGCCGTCGCCGCCACCACGTTCGCGGGCCAGCGGCTCACGGTGAAGGTCGGCACGATGGCGGTCAACGAGTCGGACGTGCTCACGTTCGACGCGCTGGTCGACAACGCGCTGAGCGCGGGCTCGTCGTTCGTCAACGTCGCGTCGCTCAGCGCCGACGGCATCGCGGCGACCGCGACCGCGCCGGCCAGCGTGTTCATCGGCGTCGGCAACATCGTCTACGACGGCTACGCCGGCGGCGGCTCGCCGATCGGCGGCGCGACGCTCACGCTCCGCGACCTGGACACACACGCGATCGTGCAGCTGCCGAAGACCGCGGGGCAAGCGTTCGCGCGCGCGCCGCAGGACGCGCTCACCGATCCGGCGGGCTTGCCGCCGAACACCACCAACGCCAACCCGTTCACGACGGGCGGCGACGGCGCGTACAGCTTCGTCTTCACCCAGCCGCAGCTCGGCACGCCGGGAGTCCCCGCGCGCTACGAGCTCGACGTCACCGCGCCCGGCTATCGCGACCGGCGCGTCGCCATCACCATCACCCCGGACGCGACCGGGCTGCTCTACAGCGCGGTGCTGAGCGCTCTCGACGATCAGCAGCTCGCGCGCGCCGGCGGGTTCGAGCTCGTCACCACCAACGTTTCTCTCTCCGAGGTTTTCGGCTTGCTCGGCAATCAACCGATGTTCACGTCCCATCCCCTGACGGTGTCGAAGACCGTCGACCGCGACGTCGCCTCCGGCGGCGACCGCCTCGTCTACACCGTGCTGGCCGGCAGCCAAGGTGCGCAGTTCGGCGCGACGCGCGTCGTCGACACGCTGCCCGCGGGCGTCGTGTACGCGCCCGGTACCGCGCGCGTCGACGGCGTCCCCGTCGAGCCGCAGCGCGACGGGCGCATCCTCACCTGGACGTTCCCGTCGCTGGTCGCGCAGCACACGATCACGTACGCGTGCGTCGTGATGCCGTTCACCGCCGACGGCTCGACGCTGATCAACGTCGTCGACGTCGACACGCTCTCGAACGGCGGCCTGCGCGTGCACGGTTCGGCGACCGCCGACACGCGCGTCGTCGCGGGCGCGCTCGGCAACCGCATCGTGGTCACCGGCCGCGTATTCGTCGACGCCGCGCGCACCGGCCGCTTCCACGACGGCGACAAAGGCGTGCCCGGCGTGCGCGTGTTCCTCGAAGACGGCGAGTCGGTGACGACCGACCGCTACGGCCGCTTCACGTTCCCGTCGGTGCATCCCGGCCAGCACGTGCTGCGCGTCGACACGACGACGCTGCCCGCGGGCGTGCGCGCGTACGACGACCGCCGCTACGACAGCCCGCGCAGCTTGCAGCGGTTGCTGCACGGCATCTACGACGCGGGCCTGATGCACGACGTGAACTTCGCGCTGGAGCCTGCCGCATGAGCACGCGCCGCCGGATCCACCGCAGCGGCGTCGCGCTGGCCGTCATGGGACTCATCCTGTCGACGGTCGACGTGAACCCCGCGGGCGAGATCCCGGGCGCGTACGCCGACGAGCCGGCGGCGTCGTCGGCCGCTGCATCGTTGCAGCCGTCCGCGTCGCCGCAACCCGCGGCGTCACCGCAAGCGCAAGCGGTTGCGGCGGAAGCGCCGGCTGCGGCCGGCGCCGCGCAAGCCGAGAGCGCCGCGGTCAGCGCGCCGGCGAAAGGGCCCGAAGGCGGCGACCTCACGCACCTGACGTTCACCGCGACGGACGCGTTGAGCGCGTCGCTGGTGAGCCCCGGCGACGACGGCGTCGCAGCGAACACCACGACGAGCATCGAGGTGGAGACGGTCCGCGGCGCGGGCGTCGAGCTGAAAGTCGGCGACGCGGTGATCCCGTTCTCGCGCATCGGCAAGCGCACCGTCGACTCCAAGACCGGCGACACGCGCTACACCTACTACGGCGTCAACTTGCAGGCCGGACCGAACACCGTCGCGCTCACGCCGCTCGGCGCGAACGCATCGCGCGGCACGACGACGATCCACCGCGTGTTCGGCGCCGGCCGCCCGGCGGGCTTCAGCGTGTCGGGCGTCGGGCCGTTTCGCGCCGACGGCGCGAGCGCCGACGAAGTGCGCGTCGAAGGGCGCGACGCGTGGGGACACCACGCGGCGTCGGGCACCATCGTGCAGGTCGTGCTGGTACAAGGCGACGCGCGGCTCGAACGCGTCGCCGCCACCGCCGTCACCCCGCCGGACGGGACGGCGAGCCCGGTTCCCCTCGCCACGTCGTCGCCCGGCATCGTCGGCAACACGGTGAACCGCCAGACGCTCGACGTCACGCTCGACGCCAACGGCGTCGCGTTCGTGCGCTTGATCCCCGGGCTGACGCCGGGCGCCGTCGTGGTGCGCGCCGACTGCGCTGACGCGTCGCGCGAAGCGCGGTTCTTCCTCGCGCCGAACTTGCGCAAGCCGTTCGTGAACGGCCTCGTCAGCGCCGGTACGGGCGCGGTGCCCGGTATTCCGGGCGGCGGCGACGGCGATCCGAACGGCACGAACTCGCGCCGCGGCCGCGTCGCGGTGTTCGGCACCGGCGCGCTGGGCAAGTCGCTCGCGACGTTCGCGTACGACACCGCCGACACGCTGCAGCGCACCTCGCAGTACGGCGGCGCGCTCGGCACGTACAACGGCGATCCGAACGACCGCGCCTACTCCACCACCGGCGACGCGAGCACGCGCCGCGACGACGCGCTCTCGCGCGACCACCTGTTCGCGCGGCTCGACAGCGGGCGCGCATCCGCGCAGTGGGGAGAATTTCGCGCGCGCACCGGCAGCGACGCGAACGCGCTGGGCGGTTTCGACCAGCTCGTCGCGGGTGCGAAGCTCGAGCTCGGCGGCGACACGCGCCGCGCGACGCTGTTCGCCGCGCGCAACGACGTCGGCTACGACCGCCGCGTGTTCCCGCCGAGCGGGCTCGCCAACGGCATCACGCTGCGTCCAGACATCGTGGTGGGCTCCGAGGTCGTGCTGCTCGCGACCATCGACGCGCGCAGCGGCGCCGTCATCGCGCAGACCGCGCTCACGCGCGGGATCGACTACTCGATCGAGTACGCGACGGGGCAATTGCACTTCATCGAGGTCCCGTTGCCGTTCGACGAGGCGTTCAACCCGCGCCAGATCGTGCTCACCTACCAGTTCGACGCGCCCGGCAATTCGGCGCGCACCGTCGGCGGCCGCGCCGAGACGTCGTTCGGCCGCAACCGCGCGATCAAGCTGGGCGTCGGCTACGTCAACGACACCAGCGGCGCGGGCAACGTGTCGCTCGCGACGCAAGATCTCAGCGGCGTCATCCGCGGCGGCAACTGGCAGATCGTGCACGCGACCAGCCGCGGCTCGCTGCTCGCGATCTCGCCCGACGCGCCGCTCACCGGCGCGGGCGGCAGCGCGCTGCACGCGCAGCTCACGCGCGCCGTCGGCCCCGACCGCCTGTCGCTGCTGTTCGACCGCACCGACGCGGGCTACAACGATCCGTTCGGCGGGCTGTCGACGCCGGGGCTGCTCAACGAGCACCTCAACTACGCGCACAAGTACGACGGCGGCCGCGGCGAGCTCGCATTCGAGCTCGGCCATCAAGCGAACTCGGGCCTGGGCGTCGTGTCGAGCACGCAGACGACCGCGGCGCTGCGCTCGCGCCGCGCGATCACCAAGCGTTTCACGGTGACGGCCGCGCTCGAGCGCCGCATCGCGACGAGCGCCGCCACCGGACCGCTGCTCGCGACGGGCCCGATCAACCCGCTGCTGCCGATCAACCCGGTCGGCATCTTGCCCGCGCCCGGCGCGTCGCCGTCGCCATACTTGCCGTATCAAACGAATCCGAACCAGTCGTCGACGCAGGCGTCGCTCGGCGTGGACTGGCGCGCGACCAGCGCGCTCGACATCAGCGTGAACCGCGTGCAGACGCTGGGCGGATCCAATGACGTGCAGCCCACCCAGACCGACGCGCAGGTGACGTACGATCTGGGTAAGGGTGGCCGCGCGTTCCTGCGCGAGCGCTGGAGCGCGACGCCGGTCCAGAGCTTCGCCGCGGCGACGCAGGCGCTCACCACGGCGACGGGCGGCACGCACGCGACGGAGCTCGGCTTCGCGCGGCGCATCGGCAACGCGACGGTCGATACGTCATACCTGATCGACCACGGTGCGAACGGCGGCGACGTGTTCGCGACGATGGGCGTGCGCGAGCGGATCTCGCTGGGCCGCACCAAGGGCGACGCGTTCTACCAGCACGCGACCGCGGCCGGCACGACGACGGGCGGCGGCTTCGACCTCTACGGCGTGTCGCTCGGCTACGCCGACCCCGCCAACAAGTTCCGCGCGAGCGGCTCGACGCAGTTGCGCACCGGCTCGGGCTCCGGCGTGTCGATCTCGCTTGCGGCGATCGGTTCGCTGGGCCAGGACTTCTCGCTCTTCGCCAGCGTCAACGACGCGCGCGCCCCCGGCAGCAATCAGTCCGACGAGCGCGTCGGGCTGGCCTGGCGGCCGTCGCGCAACGACAACGGCGTGACGCTGCTCGAGTACGACCGCCGCGACGGCACCAGCGCGCTGACCAACACGCAGAGCGGCGTCGTGTCGCTCGAGCAGGTGTTGCGCGTGCGCACGCGTACGGAGCTCGTCGGACGTTATGCCTACAAGCTCGACGGCGATTCGTATTACGCCGCCCACAGCTCGCTGCTCGGCCTGCGGCTCGATCAGAAGATCGGCAGCCGCTTCGACGTCGGCGCCGAGGCGCGCCAGTCCTCGATCCGCGGGATCGACGGCACCAACGCCACGGCGTTCGCGATCGAAGGCGGCGTGCGGCTCGGCGACAACACGCGCGTCGGCGCCGGATTCAACCTGCACGGCACCGCCGATCCGTCGCTGGCAACGGGGCCGACGAAGCGCGGCTTCTACATGACGGTGACCAGCGTAGTCGACCGTCTGTTCGGGTGGGGGAAACGGTGATCCGACGCGTCGGCGCGACGCTGCTCGCGCTGACGATGACCGCGACGCTGGTCGTCGCGGTGCGCGAGCCCGCGCGCGCCGCCGCGCTGTGCGGCACGCCGGGGCGCGACGGCAGCCCCGGCAATTTGACCGGGATCGTCAACACGTACTGGCCCGGCACGGCGAACGCGGGCGCGGGCGCGACCTCGATCACCGTCGGCGCGCACGCGGCCGGCGACGCGAGCACCGCGATCGCGTCGGGCGATCTGCTGCTGGTCGTGCAGATGCAAGCCGCGACGCTCAACACCACCAACACCAGCAGCTACGGCGACGGCAGCGGCAGCGGCAGCGGCGCGATATCGACGACGGCCGGCACGTTCGAGTACGTCGTCGCCGCCGGTGCGCTCGCGGTCGGCGGCGGTTCCGTCACGATCACCGGCACCAACGGCGGCGGCCTCATCCACGCCTACACGACCGGCGGCAACGCGCACTTTCAAGTGATCCGCGTGCCGCAGTACACCGCGCCGACGGTCGGCGGCGCACTCGTGCCGCTCGCGTGGAACGGCACGGCGGGCGGCGTGCTCGCGATCGACGTCGCGAACATCCTCAACGGCAACGGCTCGACGATCGTCGCGGACGCGAAGGGCTTCCGCGGCGGCCAAGGCCGCGCGCTCGCCGGCGACGCGACCGCCGCCAACGGCGACTGGGTCAACCTCGACACGAAGAACGCGCACGGTATCAAAGGCGAAGGAACTGCCGGCACGCCGGGGCTCGTCTACGCGAACGGCACGGGCTCCACGGTCGCGGACACGTATCCGGCGGCGGGCGACACCGGGCGCGGCGCGCCGGGCAACGCCGGCGGCGGCGGCGCGGATGCGAACGTCGCCGCGAACGACCAGAACACGGGCGGCGGCGGCGGCGGTAACGGTGGCGCGGGCGGCGGCGGCGGCAAGTCGTGGAGCTCCAACCTCGCGTACGGCGGCCGCGGCGGCGTGTTCACGCCGTCCGCGACGCAAGTCGTGCTCGGCGGCGGCGGCGGCGCAGGCGCGCGCAACAACGGTAGCGGTTTCGACTCGTCCGGCGGCACCGGCGGCGGGATGGTGATGATCCGCGTCGCCGGCGTCACCGGCGGCATGACGATCACCGCGAACGGCGGGATGGGCGTCGACCCGCAGAACGACGGCGGCGGCGGCGGCGGCGCGGGCGGCTCGGTGATGATGACGGGTCTCGCGACCCTGACCGGCGTCACCGTGACGGCGAACGGCGCGAACGGCACCGACGCGGACGTGCTGAACGGCGGCGGCGCGGACCACGGACCGGGCGGCGGCGGCGGCGGCGGCGTCGCGGTCAGCAACGGCGGCATCACGACGAACCTCAACGGCGGTGCGGCCGGCGTCACCGACGGCGCCCTGCTGCCCGACGCGCACTACGGTGCGACGGCCGGTGCGAGCGGGCAGAACCTCGCGATCACGTACGCGAGCGTGTCCGGCGCGTCGTCGGGCGCGGAGTGCGCGTCGTCGCCCGTCAACGGGATCCTCATCGGCCCGGTCGGCGTGCCCAACGCGACCGGAAGCTACGACGGCAACGTCGCGACGACGAACAACGACGACTTCGTCGAGAAGTCGTTCACGCCGGCGGCCTTCAACGCGATCAACAGCTCCACGACGCCGGGCAGCCCCAACGGCAACACCTATCCGTCGGCGGTGAGCGGGATCGCGGTGCGCCACCAGGTGCACAACTACGGCGGCGCGTCGAACTTCATCTTCTACGCGCAGGCGCCCACGAGCGGCGGCAGCTGGACGATGACCGTGAACGCCGACAGCGCCGGCGCGCTGGGCGCCGTGATCGCCGGCACGGCGAGCGGCAACGTGTACCAGACGACGACGACGGTCGGGATCGCCGCGAACGCGGACTACTTCGTGTGGACGGTGTACAGCGCGCCGTCAGGGCTGCAGGCGTTCAACCGGTTCGACGCGACGATCGCGGTGATCGACATCGCGAACGTCGGCAACAACAATACCGTGCACGACGAGCTCTACACGGGCTTCATCGTGCAGACGAAGTCGTACGTCATCACGACCACCGGCTGCAGCGGCGGCGTGCCGGCGGGGACCTGGTGCCCGGGCGGAACGCTCAAGTACACGATCGACGTGCGCAACGTCGCCCTCGCCGCGAACGGCACGACGCCGGCGTCCGCGACGCTGAGCGCGAACAGCCTCACGCTCACCGACGACGGCTCGAACCCGAACTCGTGGGCGAAAGACGGCGGCTACCTGAACACGCCGGGATACTCCTCGACCGGGACGGCGCCGACGACCGTGACCTACTACTACAACCTCACGAACAACACGGTCTTCCCGGCCAACTACAACACGACGAACAAAGTGTTCAAGGTGACGTCCACCTGGGCGGCGCTCGCGGCGGGAGCGAACTCACAGTTCATGTTCACCGCCGTGCAGTTCTAACTGTCACCCTGAGGCTCTCGAAGGGCGCAGCGCGACGACTTCGATCTCGACGGCCGAGCCGCGCGGAAGCGCGGCGACGGCGACGGTGGAGCGCGCGGGGACCGGGCCGCCTGCGAACGACTCGGCATAGACCGCGTTGACCGCGGCGAAGTCGGCCATGTCGGCCAGGAAGATCGTCGTCTTGACGACGTCGGCGAACGCGAGCCCCGCGGCGGCGAGCACCGCGGCGACGTTCGCCATCACCTGACGCGTCTGCGTTGCCGCATCGCCCTCGACGAGCTGGCCCGTGGCCGGATCGAGCGCGATCTGCCCGGAAGCGAACAGATACGGCCCCGCAGCGACCGCCTGCGCGTACGGCCCGATCGCGGCCGGCGCGGCGGTGGTGTGGATCGTCTCGCGGTCGCTCACGCGCGTGTCCGGTATCGCATGCGCGTGATTTTCGGGGCGGGGAACGGGGACCCCGCCCGGGGCGTCCATCGGACATGGCACCCGAGCGACGCGCCGATCCGCCGGAGGGTAGCCCGAACGACGTCGCGGCGCTGCGGCGGCTGGCCGGCCGTGCGGTGCGCGTGCGGCTCGCCGACGGTTCGGCGTGGACCGGCGTGCTGCGAACCGACCTGCTGACCGAGCGCAGCGTGAGCGTCTTCTTGCTCGGTCGTGACGGCGAGGAGGGCGTGACGCTCTACCTCCACCAAATCGCGGAGATCGTGCCCTTGCCGATCTCCGCCGAATGATCCCGAGCGATTCGGACCCGGATTTTCGCGCCGCGTTCGACCGCGTCGCGGCCTGGATCGACGACTACTACCGCCACGGCCGCCGCTATCCGGTGCTGTCGCGCTCGCGTCCCGGCGACCTGATCGCGGCGCTGCCGAGCGAAGCGGCGGCCGACGGCGAGCCGTTCGAACGCATCTTCGCGGACTTCGAGCGCGTTATCGTCCCCGGCATCACGCACTGGAACCACCCGCGCTTCTTCGCGTACTTCGCGATCAGCGCGGCGCGCGTGACGGTGCTGGCCGAAGCGCTCGCCGCCGCGCTCGACGTGAACGCAATGCTGTGGCGCACGTCGCCCGCCGCGACGGAGCTCGAAGACGTCACGCTGGGCTGGCTGCGCAAGATGCTCGGTCTTCCCGATGCGTTTGCGGGGATCGTGTACGACACGGCGTCGATCGGTGGCTTCACCGCGCTCGCCGCCGCGCGCGAGCGGCTCGGCCTCGACATACGCGCGCGCGGGCTGGCGGGGCGCGGCGATCTGCCGGCGCTGCGCGTGTACGTCACCGAGCACACGCACTCGCACATCGAGAAGGGTGCCATCGCGCTGGGCGTCGGCAGCGACAACGTCGTGAAGATCCCGGTCGACGACGCGTTCGCGATGCTTCCCGATGCGCTGGCGCAGGCGATCGACGCCGACGTCGCGCGCGGCATGCGCCCGATGTGCGCGGTCGCGACGGTCGGCACCACCTCCACCACGTCGACCGATCCCGTCGCCGCGATCCGTGCGATCACGCGGGAGCGCGGCGTGTGGCTGCACGTCGACGCGGCGTACGGCGGTCCGGCGGCGATCCTGCCCGAGTTCCGCTGGCTGCTCGACCCCGCGCACGACGCCGACTCGATCGTGGTGAACCCGCACAAGTGGCTGTTCGTCCCGGTCGACCTGTCGGTGCTGTACGTGCGCGACCCGGAGCTGTTGCGCCGCACCTTCAGCTTGGTGGCGGACTACCTCGTCACGCCCGAGACCGACGTGCACAACTACATGGATTACGGCTTGCAGCTCGGCCGCCGCTTCCGCGCGCTCAAGCTGTGGTTTGCGCTGCGCACCTTCGGTGTAACCGGGCTGCAAGCACGCTTGCGCACGCACATCGCGCTCGCGCAGGAGCTCGCGACGTGGATCGAAGCGGAACCGGGCTGGGAGATCATGGCGCCGCACCCGTTGTCCGTGGTGTGCTTTCGCTACGCACCCGATCCGCCGGCGGACGCCGAAGCGCTCGATGCGCTGAACCTCGCGATCATGGAGGCGGTCAACGCGACGGGCGACGTGTATCTGTCGTCGACGCGCCTGCACGGCCGCGTGGTGCTGCGCATCGCGATCGGCAACGAGCGCACGACGCGCGACGACGTGCGCCTCGCGTGGGACCTGCTGCATCGCGCAGCCGAGCATTGCGCCGCCGCGCCGGCTTCCCGCAGCGACGCGGGTTGATCAGAATCGAAGGGCGGAGCAGCACGCGATGTGCAAACGCGCGCCGCGCCGCGGTCCTCAGCGCCGAATCAATCCTGGCATAACGTCAGAACGAAGCACTGCTCCGACTGGACCGAATGGGAGACGCTGAAGCAAACGCCTTCGAACGACAAGCGATAATTCTTCCCTACGGCTCCGCGCGTATACACGACCAGCTCTCTGGAGACGCAAGTCGGTTGATTGTGGCCTTTGCACGGTCCGATGTCTCCGAAACAAACAGGCCCTGACGGGACCACTTGCACCGAAGGCGTTCCGTCGGGCAGGGCCGCCACCGGGTTCCCCGCCATGTCCGTGATTCGAATCTGGCCGATGGTCAGGTCGTTGAAGGTGACGTTCGAGTAACAGTTACAGACTGTGATGCACATGATCTCGACGTCATCGGTCTCCATGCAGTCGCATTTGCTATCGCCCCATGCGACCGAGATGCACGGCTGCAGGTCGGGGAGCGGCGCTGCGGTGCAATCGCAGTGACAATCACCTGAAGTGGGGGCCGCATCCGGGCAGCGGCAGCTCACCCGAGGAAGAACGTTGAATTTGCTCGCGCAGCGCTTGCTCAGATACGCGGCCTGATCATGTTCGATGTCCGAGCACGTCCGGCAGGCGATCGCGTAGTCGTTGTTTCGTCCCGGCGATACGCCATCGGGCGCGGCTCCGACCGTCATGTGCCCGAGCGGCGTCGTGGTGCTGCCCGTCGTGATCGCGAACGCTCCGGTGGCTACGAAGTCGAAGCCTCCGAGCGAGGGATCGATCCCTGGGATCGCCGACGGTGACAAGAGGAAGCAATACGTGTCGCCAGTCGTCAGCACGGGACTGGTGAGCTGGGTCAGGAGCACGCCGTTTTGATAGATGTTCAGTGTGATCGTGACACTGCCGGTAATGAAGGCCCCGGGGGTAACGATCTTCGGGAGCTCGTAGCCGAAACAAATACGGCCTTCCCCGCAGTGGGTGCTCTGCTCGCAGTCGTATGTGAGATCTCCGGCTGGTGAGCCTTTGCAGTCTCCGCAGAAACTGTCGATGTACGCGTAACCCCAGTGTCCGCCGAATCCGCAGTCGCCTGTTACGAATTCGACGGTAACTTGTTTTTCGACCTGGCTCGAAAGATCGATTTGAGCGCAGGTCCAGTCTCGGTAAACGATCGCTCCGCCGGAAGCCTTCTGAAAAAACGGGTTCGTGCTGTCGGCGACCAATCTATCGCTGCCGCTGCCGAAGTCGAACGCACCCGGAACGATGTTGCCGGCGGCATCGGTCACCCGCACCCAAAAAAACGGTTGAGCGTAAAACGGATGGCCCGGGTCCTCGAGCACCACCGCGTACCAGAAGCAAACGGTGCTCTGGGCGGGTGTAACGACGAAGGTCTTTGACAAGAGCTCGCAGCCCCAACCGTTGACGGAGTTGCCAATGCGAACCGCGCCCGACGAGCCCTGTGCCGTGGTCGGTAAGTTTACGGCGGGCGACAACCCGGCGAGGGTCGGATCGAGGCCGGCGCTCACCCACGTTTGGTGGCTAGTCGCGAGCGTAACGGGCCCGGACGCGATGCCCGAGGTCAACGTTCCGAATACGATGGTTTGTCCGGGAGCCGTGTTCGTCGGGCTGGGCGCAAGAAACGTGCCGTACGCGCCTTGCCATTCCGCCGGGTCGAGCGCGTTTTCGAAGTCGCCATTTCCACACGGCGTCGCCGTTCCGATCGTCGGCTTGTACTGCAGCGAAGCGTCTCTTTCCAGAGCCGCTCGACGCTGCACTTCGGTTTTCTGATGCTCGATGTACTGTGGCAAGGAAAGCTCAGGCTTCGTGAGCTGCTCGAATCGCTGCCGTGCTTTCTTCTCGAAATCATCGTCTGAGCCGACGTCGCGCCCTGAGTCGTCGTACTTGCTCATCCTGCTGCTCCTTCGTGTGATTGTATGATCGAGGTTGATGCGGGGCGCCGGCTGTCGCTGCGTGTCCGGCTACGACGCACGTCTCATGCGCGCGTCGCGCGCGCTGCGAGGTTGCTGCGCAAACCGCGTAAGCCTTGGCGCATGGTCCAGTTGTGGTTCGCCGCGAAGAGCGGCCGCAAGAGCCACGAGAAGCGCCGGATGAAATCGTGGTTCGCGTTTACGGTCCATTCGTAGGTCACGGCGGTGTGGTCGCCGTCTTGGCGTAAGGTCCAGCGGCCTTCGCCTTCGAGATCCCCGGCGGCGATGATGCGCGAGCCGTGTGGATAGTGCTGTTCGACGACGGTGAAATGCCAGCGGATCAGATAGGGCAGAAAGCCTTTCGTCGTGACGGCGACGCGCCGGCCCAGACCGTGCTCGCCGCCGCGCTCGAGGATCGTGCACTCGCGATACACCGACGGCCACCAGCCCGCGATGTGATCGGTGTCCTCGAGCACGTCGGAAACGTCCTCACAACGAGCATTCAGCACCCATCGGGTGACGAAGCGGTAGGATCCTCGGCGGTCGCTTTGCACTGCGAACCTGCTTCTCGAATGCCGGGCCTCCAGCGCCTTCACGCAGCTGGTGCGCCGGGTTGCGCTTAACCGAAGCTTTACGGCATATCTAGGGCTCGCCGGCGTCGGGCCCACCAGCGGTCGTTCGTCGAACGAGAGTTCGAAAAGCACGCGGCGGCGTCGCGTGCAACGGTGCCGGCTCGCGATGGAGCACGAACCGCACGCACGTCCCGTTCGCCGGCCGGTCTCGCCGGCGCGCCGGCTCGGCCTCGAGCAGGAGCGGCGCGACGATCACGCGCGCTGCGCCGAGTGCGAGACGCCCGTGTTCGGCGCGTTCGGCGATCACGTCGCGCTGCGCGCGTGGATCCTGGAGTACCGCAAGCCGCTCGCCGCCGAGCTGCGCGACTACTTTCGCAAGAACCCCGAGCTGCACGCGCGCCCCGACCACTGGTTCGGCCTGCTCACGACACAGCTGCGCCGCGAGGTCGCGCTGGCGTGGGAGCAGTCGGAGCTCGCACCCGCGCACGGCATACCGCCCGTGCAGATCGCCGCACCGCACGACGAAACGCCGCGCGCTCAGGCGCTGCGCGCCTTCGCCGGCGACGGCTTCGTCGCGCTGCTTTGCGCGCAGTGCCGCGCGCCGCACAACCGCGCGGCGTTGACGCCGCACGCGATTCGCCGCCGCTACGCGACGTGGTTCTTCGACGGGGACGCCGACGCGGCGCGCACGCTCGATCCCGTGCGCTGGGCGCTGCTCGAAGACGCGATCGCGATCGCGTGCGCGGATCGCGCCGTCGTGTCAGAAGGCTGAGAAGAGCTGCCGCACCTTTTCGTCGTCGACCTCCGCGCCGCGCTTGTTGTCCTCGACCCGCTCGGGGACGCGAACGAGAGTGACGACGTGCGCGGTGGCGATCTCGGCGCGGTGCGCGACGACGCCGTCACAGCGCAGGTCGATGTCGACCTCGACGAACGGCGAGCGCGATGCGACGGCATCGCGAATACGATCCGCGCCGGCCTCGTCGACGACATAACTTCCCTTGGTGAGAACCACGCTATAGTGCCCCATCGCTCGACCTATCCTACCGGTCCGGCGCCCGCCGTTCTACAAAGTTTTCCGGAGCTTCGTCCGGCCGCTGTGGAGGCGCTGTGCACGGCGCTCGTAGGAAGGTCCTGCGCGTGGCCGAACCGCGCCGCATGATGGTCTTCGATCACGTCGACTTGCGCGTCGCCGACGTCGCGCGCTGCCGCCCGTTCTACGACGCGTTCCTGCGCGCGTTCGGCTTCCGCGGCAAGCCGCTGCCGGACGGCACGCGCGTGTACTACCGCCTCGAAGACCGCGCCGTGCGCGAAGCCATCGCGCTGATCCCGGCGGCGGATCACCGCCCGAACGCGACGCGCCTCGCCTTCTCGGCAAAGACTCCGGATGACGTCGACCGCATCGCCGCCATCGCGCGAACCGCCGGCGCGCGCGCGTTCGAAGCGCCCGGCCCGTGTCCGGAGATCGCCGATCCGTACTACGCCGCGTTCTTCGAAGATCCCGACGGCAACCGGCTCGAGATCGTGTGCCGATGACGTTCGACGAGCTCAACGCGCTCAGCTCCAAGGAGCTGCACGACCGCGCGTTCCACCATGCCGAACACCACCTCGACGTGAAGTTCTTCTGGGATCTCTTCGAAATGCTGCCCGTCGCCGAAGCGGCGGAGGGTGACGTCGCGAGCGCCGAAGGCGACATCCTGCACCCGCGTCACGAGGTGCTCGACGCCGTCAGGCAAGACCCGGCGCTGCTGGACGCGATGCGCCCGGTCTACATCGACTACTTGCAAAAACACCCCGACGCCTGACGCAAGTACGAACGCACCGCCGTTGACGCGTTCGCCGGTGGTGCTTCTGCGCCGATGACGCACGCCGCGAATGCGCGTATCGTCGTTGCAAGCCGGACGGCATTGCGGCGACGGATGGGGATGGCACGCGAGTACGTGACGAGCACGAGCATCGAGTGGATCGAGTACGACGCGAACACGCGGACGCTGGAGGTCGCGTTCGCGAGCGGCGGCGTCTACCGCTACGGCGGCGTGCCGCCCGCCGTGTGCGACCAGCTGCGCGCCGCGGATTCGAAGGGGCGCTTCGTCAACGAGGTCGTGAAGAAGCGTTACCGGTACGTGCGTCTTTAAGCGCGGAGCTAGAACGTTCGCAGGTAGGCTTCGCGCTCCCACGGGTGCACCGCGCGCCGGTAGCGCTCGTATTCCGCGAGCTTCGCGTCGCGGAACGCGTGGTAGATGTGATCGCCCAGCGCGCCGCGGATCACCACGTCGTCGTCGAGCGTCGCGAGCGCCTGGCGCAGCGAGCGCGGCAGCTGGCGAATCCCGTGCTCGGTGCGAAAGCGCTCGCCCAGCTCGTACGTCGAGCCGGTGAAGGGATCGCCGGGGAGGCCGCGCGTGCGAATGCCGTCGGCGAGCGCTTCGACCAGCACCGCCATCGCGAGATACGGGTTGCACGACGCGTCGGGGCTGCGCACTTCAAGGAGCGGCGGCTCGTTGCCGACCGGCGGCGGCACGCGCACCAGCGCGTTCGCGCTGCGCTCCGACCACACGGTATACACCGGCGCGTCCCACGCGGCCACGAGCCGCTTGTACGAGTTCACCGTCGGGTTGCAGATCGCGGTGAAGCCGGGCGCGTGTTCGAGCAATCCGGCGACGGCGTGCAGGCGCACCACCTCGTCGACGGCGCCGAGCGCGAAGTACACGTGCAATCCGCTGCCGGCCTGATCTTCGAGCGGCTTGGGCATGAACGTCGCGTGCAAGCCGTGCCGCTCGGCGATGCGCTTCACCACGCCGCGCACCGTCACGAGCCGGTCCGCCATGTCGAGCACGCTGCCGGCGGCGAGGTCGAGCTCGTGCTGTCCCGCGCCGTGCTCGTGGTGCGCGGACGAGATCGGGATCCCCATCGCTTCGAGCGCGACGCTCGTCGCCAACCGCACCTCTTCGCCGCGGTCGCTCGCCGAGAAATCGAAGTACGAACCCGCGTCGGTGGTGCGCGTCGACGGCGTCCCGTCCGGCGCGAGCGCGAACAAATAGAACTCGACCTCGAGCCCCGCGCGCAGCGTCTGCAGCACGTCGCCGGCGTCTTCGAGCACGCGCTTGAGCGTCGAGCGCGGATCGCCTTCGAACGGCGTGCCGTCCGGCGTCTCGATGTCGCAGAGCACGCGCGCTTCGACCTGACCGTCGCTCGACCACGGCAGCACCGTGAACGTCGCCGGATCGGGCCGCAGCACCATGTCGACTTCTTCGCCGCGCACGAACCCGTCGATCGAACCGCCGTCGAAGGTCACGTTGCCCGCGAGCGCGCGTTCGAGCTCGCCGACCGGCACCGACACGCTCTTCTCGATGCCGAGCACGTCGACGAACGCGAGCCGCACCCAGCGCACGCCGCGCTCTTTCGCCGCCGCCAGCACCGCGCGCCGCGCGGCCGCCGCATCTTTCACCGTCATCACGATCAGCCGTCCAGTGCATCCACGGCGAGCGCGGCGCGGACGGTGAGCTGGTCGTGCGGGGAGTCGAGGTCGAGCCGGCCGATCTCGCCGATCTGGCGCAAGCGGTAGAACACCGTGTGGCGGTGCACGTTGAGCCGTGCGGCGGCCTCCTTGATGTTCTGCCCCACGTCGAAGAACAGCTTGAGCGTGCGCACCAGCTCGGTCTGATGTTTTTCGTCGTACGCGCGCAGCGGGTCGAGCACGCGCGTCGCGAACGCGCGCCAGTCTTCGCGCGTCGCGCCGGTGCGGTGCAGCAGCGGGTACACGCCCAGGTCGTCGTACGGCATCACTTTCGCGCCGCCGAACATCCGGCGCGCGATCGTCATCGCCTCGCGCGCCTCGTCGACGCTCTGCGCGACGCCGATCATGTCGGCGTGCCGCCCGACGCCGCCGACGATCTTCACGTCGAGCCCCGCCCGCTGCATCCCGCGCGGGATCAGCGTCGCTGCGGTGCGCGCGTTCGCCGCGTCCACCTCGAGCGGCGCCGGAACCAGGAAGAAGAAGCCGCCGCCGCGCTCGACCACGACGACGTCGCCGGTGCGCGTCCCCAGCGTGTCCAGACACACGCGCCGGATCTCCGCGTTCTTCTGCGCCGCGACGCTCTCGTCGAGCCCTTCGCCCTCGATCGCGACCGCGACGTAGCCGGGCGCGAGCGCGATGCCGCGCGCCTGCGCGTCCTCGCGCGCTTCGAGCGGATCCTCGTACGCGCGCGCGAGCAGGCGGTCCCAGAAGCCGCGCCGCCGGCCGCGCCCGCCGCCCGCTTCGCGCGAGAGCTCGACCGCGATCTGCGCCGCGGTGAGCCGGATGAGCCCCGCGCGGTCGTCCAGCGTGCGCGCCGACGACGGGAACACCGACAGCCAGCCCAGCCGCGCCTCACCGGCGCGCACGGGATACGCGCGCGCGTGGCGGTCGGCGGGCGCGGCGAGCCCGACGCCGTCGTCGCCGTCGGCGTCCTTGGGCAAGAGGTCGCGCACGGTGGCCGGGATCGCGCGCTCGCTGGTCCCGCTGACGGCGACGTGCCGCCACTGCGCATCCTCCACCAGCACGGCCGCGTCGATGGCGAGAGCCAGGTGCGCGGCCAAGGCCGGCGCGCCGCCGCCGCTCGCGGCGACGCGCGCCAGCGCTTCGGCGTAGCTCAGCAGCGCTTCGGAACGGTCGCGGCGCAAAGGCCGGGCGGGGACTACGTGATCGTCCTGCACGGGTGCGCGTAGGTTTTCGCGCGGTGCCGCGTCTCCTGCGGACGGATGGCCAGATGGACAAGTGGTATGCTGGCGGCGTCCTCATGAGCGCGCGCATTGTCATCCCGATCGCGGGACGCGACTTCGACCCGTCCGAGGTCGCGGTGCCGTGGCACATCCTGCGGGCAGACGGGCACAGCATCGCGTTCGCAACGCCCGACGGCGAGCGCGGCTACGCGGACGAGCTGATGCTCACCGGCCGGGGGCTCGACCCGTGAGGCTTCGTGCCCGGGTTGCGCAAGCTGGTCGCCGCCGGCGCGATCTTGCGGGCCCACGCGGCCGCGCGCGCGGCGTATGCGAAATTGGAGCGCGATCCGGCGTTCTTGAAGCCGCTGCGCTACGACGCGTTACGGGTCGAGGATTTCGACGCGCTCGTGCTCCCGGGCGGTCACCGCGCGGCCGGGATGCGGACGTATCTGGAGAGCTCGGTGCTGCACGCGTTCGTCGCGGACATGGCCGACGCGGGCAAGCCGTTCGCGGCGATCTGCCACGGCGTCGTCGTCGCGGCGCGCGCGCGCTCGCCGCGCACCGGCCGCTCCGTGCTGTACGGGCGCAAGACGACGTCGCTGACGTGGCGCCAGGAGCGGCTCGCGTGGTCGCTCGGCCGCATCGTGCGCTTTTGGGATCCGAACTACTACCGGAGCTACGTCGAAGCGCCCGGCGAACCCGACGGCGCGCGCGGCGTGCAGGCCGAGGTCACCGCCGCGCTGGCGAGCCCGAGCGACTATCTCGACGTCCCGGCGACCGATCCGGACGCGCGCGCCAAGCTCGACGGCCGCCGCCGCGACTCGCTCGCCGATCCGCGCCCGGCGTTCGTCGTGCGCGACGGCGACTACGTCTCCGCGCGCTGGCCCGGCGACGTGCACGCGTTCGCGACGGCGTTCGCGGACGTGCTGGCGCACGCGTCGTCCGCCGCCCGCGCAGGAACGAGCGCGCAGCCGCGCTAACGCAAACAAACGTTCACCACGTTTTTCGAAAGGAGCGAGCCGTATGACGTCCGTCTCTGCGCCGACCGGCGCGACGAGCTCCCCTTTCCGCGTCCGCTTCACGTAGCTGAAGACCGCTAGCGCGGGCTGAGCGCCCGCGCCTCGTCGCGCCCTTTCCGTCCGGTTCCATCAACCGCTGCACGAAAGGCACGACCTTGCTCTTCGACCATCGCATCGCGTCCGATCGCGGTGCCGACTTCATCGCGCTCGCCCCCGCCGGCGACGAGACGATCCTCCACATCACGCCGGCGTGTACCGACCGTCCCGTCGTCGGCGATTGGGTCGCCGTTGACGGCGCGCGCGTCGTCGCGATCGCGCCGCGCCGCGGCGTTCTCGCGCGCGCCCGGCACGAGCGCCTTTCGGCCAAGCGCGGCGCGACCGCACAAGCGATCGCCGCGAACCTCGACGTCGTCTTCGTCGTCACCGCGCCCGGGCGCGAGTTCTCACCGCCGCGCGTCGAGCGTTATCTCGTCGCGGTTCGCGCCGCCGGCGCGCAAGCCGTGATCGTGTTGAACAAATGCGACCTCGCGCGCAATGCGGCTGGACTCGTCGCGGAGCTGTACGCGATCAGCGGGGATGTCCCGGTCGTCGCGATCAGCGCGGAGTACGGCGACGGCTGCGACGCGCTCGACGCATACATCGTCGCCGGCACCACGCTCGCGCTCGTCGGTTCGTCGGGCGTCGGCAAGTCGACGCTCGCGAATCGGCTGCTCGGCGCGAACCGCTTCGCGACGCAGATGACGCGCGCGTCCGACGGGCGCGGCATGCACACCAGCACGCGCCGCGAGCTCGTCGCGCTGCCGTGCGGTGCGTGGCTCGTCGACACGCCCGGGATGCGCGCGTTCGCGCCGTGGTCCGGCGAAGACGCGCTCGACGAGGTGTTCGCCGACGTCGCGGACGCCGCGAACCGCTGCCGGTTCCGCGATTGCGCGCACGCGCGCGAGCCCGGCTGCGCGGTGCGCGCGGAGATCGGCGCCGGCCGTTACGAGCGCTGGCGCGCGCTGCGCGCGGAGCTTGCGTATCTCGACCGCCGGGACGATCCGGCCGCGCTCGCGCAAGAGAAGCGTCGCTGGAAGTCGATCACCAAGTCGCAGCGAAGCCACTCCCGATGACGACGCTGACGCTGCATCTCTGGATCGGGTTCGCCGTGGTGGCGTTCGCCGTACTCGCCGTGTGGCACCGCACCGGGCGCCGCATCACGCTGTACGTCGTGACGCTGCAGCTTCTCGTCGGCATCGTGCTGGTCGTCCAGGGCCTGCGCGGGCCGTGGTATCATTACGCGCTCGCGGTGCTGGGCTGGATCGGCTACATGGCCGCCAACGCGCTGAGCCGCCGGCCCGGCGGCGCGCGGACCGCGCTCGTCGTCACGGTGATCGCCTCGCTGCTGGTGCTGATCGCGTTCGGGATCGGACAGCAGGCCGTCCGCGGAGCGTCGGGGGCGCCCTAGCTAGGTCCGAATTTGCCAAGGCTCGGTTAAATCGATGGGCCGTTCGGCCCATGTCGCCCGCCTATTTGGTACCATGTCCGCAGCCCGATCACGGATGGTGGACATGGAAGTTAGGGCGTTCGGAACGACGCAAGGAGATGCGGCGGCGGCGATGATGACGCCGCGCGTTTTGCCGCGTCCCGGCGCGCTCGCGCCCTATGCGGCCAGCGCCGTGGAGCGCCTCATCGAGGCCGCCCGCCGGCCGATCGCGGTCGTCGTCGCCCCCGCGGGCTTCGGCAAGAGCGCGCTGCTGCGCGCGTTCACGACCATGAACGAGTCGGCCGTACTCGTCGACTTGGCCGGCAGCGAGCCGACGTTTCGCGCCGCCGTGCGCGACCTGTGCGAAGCGCTGCGCGGGGTCGCACCCGGCGCGCGCCTGTCGTTCGCGAGCGCCTACGCGCGCGCCGCCGAGCGCGGCGAGCGCGCCGCGGCGCTGGCGGTCTGGCTGTCGCGCTACCTCGAAGGCCGCGACGTCACGATCGTCGTCGACTCCGTCGACCGCCTCGGCGACGAGGCGCGCCTCTTCTCGGAGTTCGTCGAAGTACTGGCCGGCCGCGGCGCGTTCGCGCCCAAGCTCGTCGTCGCCGCGCGGGACACCAGCGACCTGCCCGTCCCGCGCTGGCTCGCCGCCGACCTCATCGCGATGCCGGTGGGCGAAGCCGACCTACGCTGGACGGTCGCCGACGCGCGCGCCGCCGCCGAAAGCTGCGGGCTCACGATCTCCGACCACGCCCTCGCGCGGACGCTGCGGGCCGCGAACGGCCGCGCCTTCGCGGCGCAGTACGCGCTGCAAGTCGGCGAGATGCCGCCGCGCGGCGTCGATCCGGGGCTCGCACTGCTGCACGCGCTCACGCCCGACGAGCGGACGTACGTGCTCGAAACCTGTCTGCTGCGCTCGCTCGACGCCGGCGTGCTCGCCGCGGCGGGGCTGGCGGTGCACCCGCTGCTCGAAGGCCAGTCCGGCCTGGGCAAGCTGATCGTCGACTGGGACGGCGCGGGCTACCGCTACGACGAAGGTTTGCGGTCGCGCGCCGAGCAGACGCTGCGCACCGATCTCGCGTCGCACCAGTGCGTGGCCGAACGCACCGTGAAGGCGCTCGAAGCGGTCGGCCGCGTGCGCGAAGCGCTCGACATCGCGCGCAACGCGCAGTTGCGCGACCACGTCCACCGCCTGCTGCGCGAGAACGGGTTGCGCCTGGAGGACCGCGGCGACGTCGACGCGCTCGATGCCGCGCTGGAACTGCTGCCCGCCGAGCTCGACGACGCCGTGCTGCTGCTGCTGCGCGCGACGCGCGAGTCGCGCCTGGGTCGCACCGACACGTCGGAAGCGTGGTTTCGCCACGCGATCGGGCGCGCGCAGTCGCGCGTCGTCGCCGCCGAGGCCGCGTACCGGCTCGCGCGCGAGATCGTGCGCCGCGACCGCGTCGACGCCGTCGAGCTGCTCGAGCCGTTCGCCGACGACGCGGCGCTGGGCGACGACCAGCGCTCGTCCATCCTGTCGGTGCTCGCCGAGGCGTATCTGATCGCGCACCGGCCGGACGACGCGCGCGCGACGCTGGAACGCGCGCTCGCGTGCTGCGAACGCGCCGACCTCACGACGCGCGCGCACGTCTACACGCGCGCGTCGTACGTCGAGCTGTACGGCGGCGACCACGACCGCGCGCGCCGCTACGCGACGATCGGCGCGAGCATCGCCGAGCAGGCGAACCTCTACGTCGTGGCGACCGGCGCGTACAGCGTGCTGTACAACCTCGCGTACGACGCGGGCGGCCCGTCGGAGTGTTTGGAACATCTCGAACGGCTCGGCAACTGCGCCGTGCGCTCGGGCAACCTGGACTTCCACCTCTACGCCATCGTCGCGGCGTACGAGCTGCACGTGGAGCGCGGCGACATCGTCGCGATCGAGCGGTTGGAAAACGACCTGCACGCGTTCGACGTCAACTACGGCGCCGCGCTCGCGCTCGAAGGCCTCGTGCCGTCGCGCGCGCTCTTCGCGGGCTGGTCGGGCGCGTTCGACGCCGCGTACGAGATCCTCGCGCCCAGCGGCGTGCAGCAGAACGCGCTCGAGCGCGCCGCGCTGCGCTGGGCCGAGATCGCGCTCTACGCCGCCGCCGCCGGCATGCGCGATCGGTCCGTCGAAGCGCTGCGCGAGTTCGAGGCCGCCGTCGCTCGCGACGACGCACGCTCGCCGCGTGCGGTCCGCGCCGTCATCGTCGCGCGGCTCGCGAGCGCCCTGCTCGGCGAACGCTACGAGCTCGCGTTCGACTTCGAGCTGCCGCCGCGGCTGGCCGCGCTGTCGGCAGCCGTCGATGTGGTGATCCGCCGCCGCGGCGGTCTCGCGACCGGCGACGAGCTGCTGGAGGCGTTCGAGGATCTCGAGCGCCACGAGCTGCACGGCATGGCGAAGCTGCTCGCCGCGCTGCCGGCGGTGATCGCATGAGCGGGCCGACGATCGCGGCGACGGTTCGCGCGCACCAGGACGAGCTCGGCGCGACGCTGCGCAACCGGCTCGTTCGGCCCGATGCGCCGCTCGTGTCCGCGGCGGTCGTCGACGGATTCGTTCGCCGCGCCGGTGCGCTCGACGAAGACGGCGGTCAGGACGACCTCGCCGCCTGGGTGCACACGATGTGCTCGTCGTACGGCGACGTCGCGTCGCTGCGCGACGTGCTGATCGAGCTGCCGGACGCGCTCGCGCGCGCCGTGCACGACGTGCTCGGGCGCCGCGTGCGCGACGCGGAGCTCGACGCGCTGGCGGAGCAGGTGATGGCGATCGTCGACGTGTCGTGGCGCCCGCTCCAGCGCGTGCGCGACGAGTCGCTCGATGAGGTGGACGCGCGCATCGACGCGCTCATCGTGAAGCTCGAAGCGCGCGACCCGCTCACGTCGGAGCATTCGCGCGCCGTCGCGGCCTGGTGCTCGCGCCTGGGCCGGCGCCTGGGGCTCGACTCCGCCGAGGTCACGTTCGCCGCGCGCTGCGGCCTGCTGCACGACGTCGGCAAGATCGCCACCCCGCTGGAGGTGCTCAACGCGCCGCGCGCGCTGGACGACCGTGAATGGCGCCTGATCCGGGCGCACGCGGCGGCCGGCGAGGCCATCGTGCGCGCGGTCCCCGAGCTGCGGCCCTTCGCACCCGCCGTTCGCAGCCACCACGAGCGGCTCGATGGCCACGGCTACCCCGACCGCCTGCCCGCGTCGGCCATCCCGCTGATGGCGCGCATCGTCGCGGTCGCCGACTCGTTCAACGCGATGATCGGCCGGCGCCCGTACCGGCTGCCGATGGCGCCCGTCCGGGCGCTCGAAGAACTCGTCCGTGGCCGAGAGACCCAGTTCGACCCGGAAGTCGTCGAGGCGATGATCGACCTCGTGGAGCGACAAAAGACCTAATCTTGACGCTAAAAACTAGGCGCAAGACCTAAGGACGGGTAAGAAAAGGTCGCGGGACGCAAGTGAGCCGGCGCACGCCGGCTCGGCACGGAGGCAAAACGGGATGAAGCTCACCTGGTCGTTGTTGGGGTTGACGGTATCGGTCGCAGCGCTCGCCGCCTGCTCGCAGGGCGGCAGCGGCAGCGTCCTCCCCGATGCGCAGGGGCGCCAGCCGTTGCTGCGCGCGATTCCGATCTACTCGCCGTCGCCCACGCCGACGCCCAACCTCATCTCCGGGCTCGTCAACACGGTTACCGACCTGACGTGCGGCGTCACCGCCGGCGTCACGTGCCACGTGCTGTCCGGCACCGGGCCGCAAGGTTTGGCGGCCGGCACCGCTGCCTCGGCTCTACCCGGGCTGCACCCGGCGGATCTGCAAAGCGCCTACGAGCTCGCGTCGGGGACCGCCGGCAGCGGGCAGACGATCGGGATCGTCGTCGCCTACGACGACCCGAGCCTGGAAGCCGACCTCGCCGTCTACCGCGCGAAGTTCGGGCTCCCGGCCTGCACGACGGCCGACGGCTGCTTCAAGAAGGTCGGCCTCGGGCTGCTGGGCACGCTGCTCGGCGGCAACCAAGGCTGGGGGCAAGAGGCGTCGATCGACACGCAGATCGCCTCCGCGGTGTGCCCGAAGTGCAAGCTGGTCGTCGTCGAGGCGTCCTCCGATTCACCCGCCGCGCTGCTCGCCGCCGCGCGGACCGCGGTCGCGAACGGCGCCACCGTCGTCAGCAACAGCTACAGCCTCGCCGAGTCCGCGTCCGAGAACGACGCGAGCTACGCGATCGGCGTCCCGTTCGTCTTCGGCGCCGGCGACGGCGGCGCGGGCGCGCAGTGGCCGGCGTCGTCGAGCCACGTGATCGCGGTCGGCGGAACGTCCCTCGCCCGCGACGGAAGCATGCGCGGCTGGTCGGAGACCGTCTGGGCCGGGACGGGCGGCGGCTGCAGCGCCTACGTCGCCAAGCCCGCGTGGCAGCACGACGCCGAATGCGCGAACCGCACCGCCAACGACATCGCCGCGTTCGCCGATCCCAACCCCGGCGTCGCGGTCTACGACAGCTACCTCTCGAAATCGGCCGGCTGGCGCACCTACGGCGGCACCAGCGTCTCGGCCCCCATCGTCGCCGGCGCGATCGCGCTGGCGGGGAACGGGAAGAGCGTGCTGCTCGACGCCGCCCACATCTACGCCCACGCCGCGGCGCTCCACCCCGTCACCTCCGGCAGCAACGGCGGCTGCGCGACCTACCTCTGCGCTGCCGGAACGGGCTACAGCGCCCCGGCCGGCAACGGCTCGCCCAACGGCACCGGCGCGCTCTAGAAAAGAAAAAGAGGGACGCCCCTGGCCGGGCGCCCCTCTCTGGTTGACCAGCCGATCCGCTAGATCGGGATGGCTCTGAGGGTCGCGATGGTTGCTAAGAACAGAACACCCGCGAGTACCATAGCAGTCCTTTCTGACCCACGCATAAGCGGGGGCCTGTCATCAGGGAGTGCCGGGTCGCTTCGTCCGGCTCCGGCACTTCCCTTTTCGCGTTAACCCGTCAACGCCGAATCCTATGGAACCCCCTAGCCGCCGCCCCGGAGCGTCTGCCAGACGTAGACCAGCGCCAGCCCGCCGATGCCGGCGGCCGTCGCCCAACCCACCACGTTGGCGAACCGGTTGTTCACATAGCGTCCCATCACGCGCGGGCGGTTGATCACGACCAGCATCAGGACGAGCTCGAACGGCAGCAGCACGCCTTGCACGACTTGAGCGTACACGATGAATTTGACCAGCGAATCTTTCGGCACCAGCAGCACGAGGCCGGCGCCCAGCACGATCGCGCCGGCGAACAGCGCG
>DASZBS010000046.1:0-29960 GCA_035943995.1 Candidatus Elarobacter sp.
GTAGATTCGAAATAGTTCGACGCCACGCCGTACGATTGTATGCACGAGCTGCCGAGGATCGACCGCGGTAGCCGGCGGCGGATAGCCCAGGGCCAATTACGAGCCCACGAGCGACTTGGCTTCTTCAAGGACGGCGAAGACGTTTCCACCACGCAGAACGTCCAGGGGCGTCTGTCCCAGCGCGGCATTTGGCGTGATGAACCATGCGGCCTTGCGAAACGACGTCGCATCCATCACGGCCAGCACATCGGTAAGTCCTGGTAGCAATCCGTTCGCGCTGTCTCGGTCGAATTGCCACCTTGGAAATCGCAGCGCGCGACCGTCGGCAATCGCGAGGAGCCGGCCGACCTTCGCCATCTTGTTGATGACCGGTCGCGAACGCCGAAGGTACGCCCCGGCTTCATCGGAGCTCAGCGCGTCTCCAAGGATGCGTTCGCGCAACGATGTAACATTCGCAGCGTTTCGCGCTTGCCAACTGCGACGCTGCGATGGTCCTACAGTCCAGGATCGCGCTCTCGATCGAACATTCGCGATCTCTTTGGCGATCGTCGGGTACCCTGCCGTCCGCGCAAGTACGTCATTGAGGCGCGTGACGGCTTCTCCTAGTTCCCTTGCAACCTCGAGGCCTTCCGCCGCCTCACTGCGCGGTACGGCAGCGTGTATTGGTGGCGCGGCGGACACGCCGTACTTTTCCTCGAGTTGACGTACCAGATCCGCGAGTTCGAGTACGGTCAGCTTGTCGCTATCACGAGATTCCGGGGTCGCCGGCTCGGCCGGGGCGTCACGCACCTTCGAAGTCACATCCGAGTCTAGCACATTCTCGTAAAGTTCGTAAAGGCATCGCCACCGCAACCCCGAGCCGGCGGAACTTCCCGGCACTCCGACCGGGCGCTCGACCACAATGCCGCACAAGCACGCCGCCCCGAGTGCCTCACGGCGCGAGCGCCTGCGCTATCGACTCCTCGTCTAGTCCGGCCTCGCGAAGGACCTCGTCACCGTGCTCACCTAGCGACGGTGCCTGCCTCAGATCGGGCGCCGGTGCGCCGCTAAACCGCAGCGGTCGCCGCACGGACCGCAATGCGCCTTCGGTGGGATGCATCTCCGTCGAGAAAAACCCGGTCGCGCGCAGGTGCTCGTCGTCGAGCAAATCCGCGACGTCCTCCAACGGCACGACGGGAATGTCCGCCGCGTTCAGCACCGCAAGCCATTCCGCCGACGTACGCGTTGCGACCAGCTCAGCTACCACACGGTACGCCGAATCGTATTCCTGCCGCCGAACGACGGGATCAGAAAGCCGTGGATCGCCCCTATACCGGTCCTCCTGCGCGACGATCTCGAAAAAGCGTTCCCAATGCTTCTCCGTGTACAGCAGCACGCAGACATAACCGTCGAGCGTGCGGAACGGCCTCCGGTTCGGCGCGAGCGCACGATTGTACCCGAAGTCCCCGGCGGGAGGATCGAAGAGGTTACCGCCGATGTGATCGGAGAGCACGAGCTCGGCCATCGTCTCGAACATCGGCACCTCGACGTGCTGCCCGACCCCGGTCCGCTCGCGCGCAAACAACGCCGCGAGCACGGCATGCACGGCGTTCATCCCGGTGATGCGATCCGAAATCAGCGCGGGCACGAACCGCGGCTCGCCGTCGACCCGCCGAAACGTCGCAGCCAACCCGGAGATCCCTTGAATGAGATCGTCGTACGCAGGCTTCTCGGCATACGGCCCATCCTGCCCGTACCCGACGAGATCGACGTACACTACGCGCGCGTTGACGGCCGCCACGTCATCGTAACCCAGCCCGAGCCGCCGCATCGCAGCGGGCCGGACATTCGTGATGAACACGTCCGCCCGCTCACACACTCGCAGCAACGCGTCACGCGCCGCAGGCCGCTTGAGATCGAGCACGATGCTGCGCTTCCCGCGGTTCATGAACATGAACAGCGAGCCCATCCCGTGATGCCGCGACGGCCCCGCATACCGCATCACGTCGCCGTCCGGCGGCTCGACCTTGATGACGTCGGCACCGTAACCGGCCAGAATGTACGTCGCCCACGGCCCCATCACGACGGACGAAAGGTCGACGACGCGAATCCCCGCCAGCGGCAACGCACTCACGGCACGCTCTTGCCCAAGAACGCACGCCGTATCCAACGACGTGCCGCAGGACTGCCAAACGCCCCACGAGCCCAAGGTGCGCCGTGCGGCGCCCGGAACCGGCCGTCATGACCGTCGCCGTGAACCGCCGAACATTCGTGCTGGCCGCAGTACCGGCACTCGCCCTCGCGGCGAACGTCACGTCGATGTCGCCGGCGCTCTCCGCTCCCGAGCCCACCCGCCTGCCCCTGCTCTCGGCGGACGGCCTCGACATCATCGGACTCACGCCGAACGCGAAGGCCGAGCCCGGCACGTTGCAAGGCCGCCGGGGTTTGCGCATGCTGCAAGTGCCCGAGCCCGACGCAAACGGACGCACGTCCCAGACGATCTTCGCCGTCGTGAAAAACGCCGGCTTCGAAGACGGCACGATCGAAGTCGAGCTCGCCGGGATGCCGCGCGCCGGAGCGCCCGCCGTCGCGCGCGGCTTCGTCGGAATCGCGTTCCGCACGTCGCCGGACATGTCGCGCTTCGAGATGTTCTACGTTCGCCCGACCAACGGCCGCGCCGACGACCAGCTGCTGCGCAACCACGCCACGCAGTACGTCTCATCCCCCGGCTTCGACTGGCCGCGCCTACGCACCGAAGCGCCGGGCGTGTACGAAGCGTACGCCGACATGGAACCGGGCCGCTGGATGACGATGAAGATCGTCGTGTCGGGCACGAAGGCACGGCTCTATCTCAACGACGCGAGCCAGCCATGCCTGATCGTAAACGATCTAAAACAAGGCCGAACCGCCGGAAGCATCGCCCTATGGGCGGGCCCGGACTCCGACAGCTATTTCAAAAACCTCACGGTGACCACAGCGAGCTGAAAACTACAACCGAACCGGCTGCGGAGCCGAGGGAACCCCAGCAACACCCTCGCTAGCCCCGTTCCCACCACCGCGCGCCGCATGCTTCCCGCGTCCGAACCCGAGCCGGTCTTCGAACCCGGCGATGAACACGTACAACACGGGCGTGATGAACAGGTTGAGGATCGTCGAAAGAATCATCCCGCCGAATACCGCGGTCCCGAGCGACGTGCGCGCGCCGCTGCCTGCGCCCGTCGCGAACACCAGCGGCGTCACGCCGAGCACGAACGCGATCGACGTCATCAAGATCGGACGCAGCCGCGTCTCGGCGGCGCGCATCACGGCGGTCACCGCGTCGGCGCCCTGCTCGCGCTGCTGGTTGGCGAACTCGACGATCAGAATCGCATTCTTCGATGCGAGCCCGATCAGCATGACGTAGCCGACCTGCGCGAACACGTCCGAGAAGAAACCCCGGATGTGCAGTCCGGCGAGCGCGCCGAGCAGCGCGAGCGGGACGGCGAACAGGATGATGAGCGGATCGCCGAACGACTCGTACTGCGCCGCGAGCACGAGGAACACGAACACGATGCCCAGCGCGAAGATGATCGCCGCGGTCGCGCCACCCTCGATCTGCTCGCGCGAGATCCCGCTCCACTCCGTCGCGAAGCCGGGCGGCAGATGCGTCGCGAAACGATCCATCGCCGCCAGCGCTTCACCCGATCCGTGACCGGGCTTCGGCCCGCCGCTGATCTCGATCGACCGGTAGAGGTTGAAGTGGTTGATGACCGGCGGCACCTTCACCTGACTGATGGTCACGAGATCGGTGATCGGGATGGCCGGCTGCGTCGCGAGCTGGCCGTTCACGACCAGCGGGTTGCCACTCCGGACGAATACGTTCTCGAGGTCCGACAATCGCGACCGGTATTGTTTGTCCGCCTCGACGTACACGCGATAGCTCTTGCCGTTCATGTCGAAGTCGTTGACATAGACGGAGCCGAGATAGACCTGCATCGTGTTGAACAACGACGGCAGCGAGACGCCGAGCTGCGACGCCTTGTCGCGGTCGACGTTGGTCAGGATCGTCGGCTTGTCGGTGCGGAACGTCGTGTACACGCTCGCCAGCGGAGAGTCCGGCGCGTAGGCGGGTCCGATCAGGACGCCGGAGGCGGCGGCAAGCGCGGGGATGCCTTGGTTCGCGCGATCTTCGAGCTCGTACGCGAAGCCGGCTTGAAACCCGAGACCGGGGATCGACGGCGGCTGCACCATGAACGCCAGCAGGTCCGGGTGGCTGAACTTGAAGTCGCCGAACAAGTGCGCGTTGACGCGCGCCGTCACCGCGCTTAGCACGTGATCCTTGCCCGACCGTTCGCCCCAGGGCTTGAGACGGATGAACATCGTCGCTTTGTTCGAGCCCGCGCCGGTGAAGCTGAAGCCCGCGGCATCGAAGACGTCGGAGATCTCCGGTTGCTGGTGCAGCAGTTCCTCGACTTGGCGCTGCACTTTATGGGTGTAATCGAGCGAGCCGCCTTCCGGCAGCTGCAGGCTGACGATCGCGAAGCCTTGGTCTTCGTCCGGGATGAACGCGGTCGGCGTGCCCGTGTAGACGAATGCCGTGATCCCCAGCAGGACTGCGAACGCGGCGAGCGCGAGCCAGCGGAAGCGCATCACCACGGGAAGCGCGCGGTGATATCCGCCGCGGGTCGCGTCGATGACCTTGTTCACGGGCTTGAAGATCCCGCGCTCCTTGTGCCCGGTGCGCCCGAGCAGCAGCGACGACAGCACCGGCGTCAGCGTCAGCGCGCAGAACAGCGAGATGGTGATCGAGCACGCGATCGTGAGCGCGAACTGCTTGTAGAGCTGTCCCGTCGTCCCCGGGAAGAACGCGACCGGCACGAACACCGCGAGCAGCACCAGCGACGACGCGAGCACCGCGCCGGTGATCTCGCGCATCGCCTCGCGCGCGCCCTCGAGCGGCGACATGCCCTTTTCTTGGATGAACCGCGCGATGTTCTCGATGACGACGATCGCGTCGTCAACGACGAGCCCCGTCGCGAGCGTCAGCCCGAACAGCGTCAGCGTGTTGATCGAGAACCCAAGCACCTTCATCAGGAAGAACGTGCCGATGAGCGACACCGGGATGGTCAGCGCCGGGATCAGCGTCGTGCGCCAATCTTGCAAGAACAGGAAGATCACCAGCACGACGAGGCCGATCGCGACCAGTAGCGTGATCACGACCTCGCGGATCGACTCGCGCACGAACTCGCTGGTGTCGAAGGCGATCTTGTAGCTGACGCCGGGCGGGAACTTCTGCTGCAGGTTGTCCATGGTCGTGCGCACCTGCTGCGCGACCGCCAGCGTGTTGCCCGTCTGGAGCTGCAGGATGCCGAGCCCGATACCCTCCTTGCCGTCGAACCACAGCGAGCCCGCGTAATTCTCGGCACCCAGCTCCACGCGCCCGACGTCGCGAACTTTCACGAAGCCGCCGTCGGGGCTCGTCTTGAGCACGATGTTCCCGAACTGCGTCGTGTCGTGCAACCGGCCCGTGGCGAGCACGGAGTACTCGTACGGCTGATGGCCGTTGGTCGGCGGCGCGCCGATCGCGCCGGCCGCGACCTGGACGTTCTGCGCCGACAGCGCACTGACCACGTCGCTCGCGGCGAGACCGTTGTCGGCGAGGCGTTTCGGATCGACCCACAGCCGCATCGCGTACTTGCGCTCGCCGAACACGCGCACGTCGGAGACGCCGCTGATGCGCTTGAGATCGTTGACGACGTTGTTCTCGAGATAGTTCGTCAGGTAGATCGGCGTCCAGCGAGCGTCGGTCGACGTCACGCCGAGCGCGATCACGAACGTCCCCGAGTTCTTGGAGACGGACACGCCGATCTGCTTGACCTCGTTGGGCAGCCGCCCCTGAGCCAGATTGACGGCGTTCTGCACGTCGTTCGTGGCCTTGTCGAGATCGCGGTCGAGATTGAAGGTCGCGGTGATCTGCGCCGTGCCGTCGCTGCCCGACGCGGACTGGATGTACCGCAGCCCCTCCACGCCGTTGATCGCTTCTTCGAGCGGCGTCGTCACCGACGACTCGACGGCCTCGGCGCTCGCGCCCTGGTACACCGCGGTGACGGTGACCGTCGGCGGCGCGATGTTGGGGAACTGCGCGATCGGCAGGGTCGGGATCGACACGATGCCCAGCAGCAGGATGACGAGCGAGAAGACCGACGCGAAGATCGGGCGCCTCAGGAAAAATTCGACCACGGTGCCTTCGACCTCGCAGAGAGGGGAGTGGTTGCCGTCAAAATCGTTCGAACGCGGCGGCGGCCGCGAGCGATGCGCGACGCGGCGGTCCGCATCGGGACGCCGAGCAGTTCGCCGACCTCGCGGGCGGCGAGGCCGCTCAGGGCGTGCAGCGCGAGCGCCGGCTCCGCGCGCACGAGCTCCCGGACGACCGCGTCCGCGTCGAGCCGCAGCGCGTCGTCTTCAGCCGAGGGCGCCACCGGCTGAGCCGCCCCGCGCCGCACGCGCGCTCGCCGCGAGACGATCGTCAGCGCTTTGCGCTTCGCGATCGTCGCCAGCCACGGCAGCGGGTTGCGGGCATCGTCGAAACGCCCGCGAAACAGCCAAGCGGCGACGAACGTGTCGTGAAGGGCGTCATCGGCATCATCCGGGTCTCCGGTGACGCGCGCGGCGATGGACCTCAGGGACGGCGAGTAGCGTTCGTACCACAGGCTGACGTCGGCGGCGGGAGAGCTTGTCGGCATAGGATCAAATGGTTATAATCCTCAAAGGTGGTACATGTCAAGTAACGGCGGCCGGGCCTGGAAGGCGCTGATCGATCTGATGCAATCGCAGAAGCGTGCTGCCGCAGCACGCTTCGCGGAGATCGACATGACGATGCAGAGCGCGCACGCACTGCACGTGCTGCCGCCCGAGGGGATGACGATGCGCGCGCTCGCGGACGAGCTGTCGTGCGACGCCTCGAATGCCACCGGGGTCGTCGACCGGCTGGAGAAGCGCGGTCTGCTCGAGCGCCGCAACGACGAGCAGGACCGGCGCGTCAAGCGCGTTCACCTCACCGCGGCGGGCCGCCGGATGCGCGATCGGGTCGAAGCGCTCTTCCTCACCGCGCCGCCGGCGATCGCGGCGCTCAGCACGGACGACCAGCGAACGCTCCGCGCGATCCTCGAGCGCGCGCTCGCGCACGCCGAGCGGGCCCGGCTCGACTCCAGCGCTTAGCCGTCCTTCCCCTGAGCTCGTCGAAGGGTCAGGATGACATGGCTGATAGCCAGCCGTCGAGGGCGGCGACCTCGCCCACCACGCGGCCGGCGACGTTCTTCACGGGGACGACAGCATGCGGTCGCAGCGCCTTGCGCGCCGCGGGGTCGAGCGCGCGCAGCGCGTCGAGGACCGCGAGCACGGCCGGCGGCGCCGCCCGGCGCGAGCCGTCGACCACTTTGAGCGCGAGCCCGACGCCGAGGTCGAGCAGCGCATCGCAGTGGACGCCCTCGGCGCCCGCCTTGCACACGATCCGCCCGGCCGTCGCGCGCATGAGGTCGGTGTCGAAGCGGCCGGTCCCGCCGACGTACCACGGCTCGGCCGACATCGCCGCGGCGACGCGCGCGAGCGCCGTCGCGTCGTCGTCCGCCAACCCGCGCAGCGTCGCGAAGCGCGCGAACGAGATCGCGGCCTTGCGCAGCGTCGTCGCGTAGACCGGGATGCCGCAGCCGTCCACCGCGAGCTTGTCGCCGTCGAACACGTCGTCGCTCACCCGCTCGCACAGCGCGAGGATCGCACGCTGCGCGGGGTGCGCCGCATCGAGGTAGCCCGCGAACGGCGCGCCGAGGACCTTCGCAAGCGCCAGGATCCCGGTGTGCTTGCCGCTGCAGTTGTTGTGGAGCTGCGTGGGCCGCTCGCCGCGCGCGACCAGCGCCGCCGCCGCCGGTTCGTAGGAGGGCGGGTGAACGCCGCAGCCGAGGTCGTCGACGGTCGCGCCGATCCGCTCCAGCATCGAGGCGACGAGCTCGACGTGGCCGGGCTCGCCGTTGTGCGACGCGCACATCACGGCCAGCTCGCGCTCGCCGAAGCCGAACCGTTCCAGCACGCCGGCGCGCACGGCCGCGGCCGCGATGAACGGCTTCGCCGACGAGCGCAAGAACACGGGCTCCTCGATCGTGCCGACCCGGAGCACGACGTCGCCGTCGACGTCGGCGACGCACGCGGCGACGTGATGGACCGACTCGATGCGCGCACCACGCCGCACCGCGACCGCCGGTACCCCGGCCAACTCCCAGAACATGACCGGGACGCCGCGTTCGGGGTGCAGCGCATCGATTCCGCCGCTGAACGGGTCGAGTACTGCGTGAACGGATGGACGCTCGCCGGAACCAGTTTTCTCGCCTCGGGCGTCGAGGCGGTCGAAGCGATGACGATCGTGCTCGCGGTCGGCGTGGCGCGGTCGTGGCCGGTGGCGCTGCGCGGCGCGGCCGGCGCATTGGCCGTGCTCGCGCTGATCGTCGCGGTGTTCGGCCCGCTGCTGCATCTCATCCCGATCGATCAGCTCAAGCTCGTCGTCGGGATCATCCTGACGCTGTTCGGGCTGGCGTGGCTGCGCAAAGCGATCTTGCGCTACGCGGGGCGCAAAGCGCTGCGCGACGAGGACGCCGCGTTCGCGCGTGAGGTGTCGGCGCTGCGCGCGGCGGAGAACGCGCTAGCGGACCGCATCGGCATGGTGACGTCGTTCAAAGCGGTGCTGATCGAAGGCCTGGAAGTCGCGATCATCGTCGTCACGTTCGGCGCCGCGTCGACCGCCGCGCTCGGCTGGTCAGCGGCAGGTGCGGCGGTCGCGGTGGTGTTCGTTGTGCTCCTCGGCTTGGCGCTCAAACAGCCCGCGTCGCGCGTGCCCGAGAACACGATGAAGTTCGTCGTCGGCATCATGCTCACGTCGTTCGGCACGTTCTGGACCGGCGAAGGCTTGGGAATCAAGTGGTGGGGCGCCGATCTGTCGCTGCCGTTGCTCGCGGCGTTCTATCTCGCGGTCGCCGGCGTGCTGGTCGCCGCGGCGCGCGCACCGCGGCCGGTGCGCGCATGAAGCTCGCGGGGATCTGGGAGTTCATCGCAGGCGACTCGCGCCGCGCGCCGGTCGCCGTCGCGCTCGCCGTGCTCGTCGCCGTCGTACTGCTGCGCAGTTCAGTTGCAAGCAGTGTCGTCGCCGCGACGTTCGCATGCATCATCGCGCTGGGTTTGGCCGCCGCCGTCTTCGAGCGCACCTGAGCCGTTCGACGGGCTCAGGAACGGCCGCTGATTCGTTACGCGAAGGCCGGCTCGAACACGTTGGCTTCTTGTTCCGCGAACAATGGGCTCGACAAATACCGTTCGCCGGTGTCGCAGCCGATCGTCACGATGAGCTTGCCCGCGTTCTCCGGGCGCGCGGCGACTTGCATCGCGGCCCACACGTTCGAGCCCGCGCTGATGCCGACGAGGATGCCTTCTTCGCGCGCGAGCCGGCGCGACGTCGCGATCGAGTCTTCGAACGTCGCCTTGATCACTTCGCTGTAGACGTGCGTGTCGAGGATCGAGGGAATGAAGCCCGGCGCGAAGCCTTGCAGCTTGTGCGGGCCGGGCGAACCGCCCGAGAGCACGGTTGACGTATCGGGCTCGACGGTGATGCACACGACGCTGGGCTTGCGCTCTTTGAGCAGATGGCCCGCGCCCGTGATCGTGCCGCCGGTGCCGACCCCCGCGACGAGGATGTCGACCTTGCCGTCGGTGTCGCGCCAGATCTCCTCGCCCGTCGTGCGATAGTGGATCTCCACGTTGGCCGGGTTGTCGAACTGGCCGGGCTGAAAATATTTCGCGGGGTTCGACGCGACGATCTCCTTGGCTTTGGCGATCGCGCCTTTCATGCCCTCAGTGCCCGGCGTGAGCACGAGCTGCGCGCCGTACGCCTTGAGCAGGTTGCGGCGCTCGACCGTCATCGTCTCCGGCATCGTGAGGATCAGCGGATAGCCCTTGGCCGCGCAGACGAACGCGAGCGCGATCCCGGTGTTGCCGCTGGTCGGCTCGACGATCACCGAGTCGGGGCGCAGCTTGCCGTCGCGCTCCGCGGCTTCGATCATCGCGACGCCGATGCGGTCCTTGACGGACCCCGCCGGGTTTTTCGACTCCAGCTTGATCAGGATCTCGGCGCCGAGCCCCTTGCCCACCCGCGGGATGCGGACGAGCGGCGTGTTCCCGAACGTATCGGCGATATTGTCGTAGACGCGCATAGTGGACCGCTAAACCCTCGCTCGGGTCGAAAGGGTGCGGCCCTAGAAATACGCGAACGAATGTTCGGTTCGCCTCTGTCACCCTGAGCCTGTCGAAGGGTGCGCCACCCAGGTATCCCTTACGTGTTCTCGCTCGCCGAGAGGTCGCTCTACGTCGCCGACCTCGACCTCTGGATCGACTCGATGCGCCCCCGCAGCCGCTGCTACGTTTCGCACGGCCACAGCGACCACGCGCGCGAGCACGACACGATCGTCACCACGCCCGCCAACGCCAAGATCTGTACGTCGCGCTTCAGCCGCAGCGCGGCGCGCGCGAAGCAGACGTCGTTCCTGCCGCAGCGCACGCGGCCGGCGTGCGACTTCGAGGAGCACCGCTTCAACGAGCCGTGGTCGGACGGCGAGCACGAGCTGACGCTGTTCCCGGCGGGCCACGTGCTCGGCAGCGCGCAGCTGATGATCGAGGGCGAGCGCGGGCGCTTCGTGTACACGGGCGACTTCAAGCTCGCGCGGTCCTACACGTGCGAGCCGACCGAGGTCAAGCGCTGCGACGTGCTGCTGATGGAGTGCACGTACGGCCGCCCGCAGTACGCGTTCCCGTCACGCGACGAGGTCGAAGACACGATCGTCTCCTTCGCGACCAAAGCGCTCGAAGACGGTTGCGCGCCGGTGTTCTACGCGTACTCGCTGGGCAAGGCGCAGGAGGCGATGGCGATCCTCGGCAAAGCGAACGTGCCGCTGACGGTGCACGGCGCGGTGTACTCGATCTCACGCGTGTACGAAGAAGCGGGCGTGCACATGCCGCCCTACGACCGCTACGACGCGCTGACGTATGACGGCACGCGCGCGCTGATCTGGCCGCCGTCGGGCAAGAATCTGCCGAAGGCGCTGCGCGGCAAGCCCACCCGCACGGCAGTCTTGACGGGCTGGGCGCTCAACAAAGGCGCGGAGTTCCGTTACGGCGCCGACACGGCGATCCCGCTGAGCGACCACGCCGACTATCCGTCGCTGCTGCGGTACGTCGAGCTCGCGCAACCCGCCAAAGTGCTGCTGAACCACGGCTGGAAAGACTTCGCCTGGCGCCTCAAGCGCCTCGGCATCGACGCGACGTATTTAGAAGCGCACGAACAGCTCGCGCTGTTCTAAGGTAAACCGCCTGCGCTTCACGCGCCCGCAAAGAAGGCGTGCAACGCTTCGTACGTCGCGTCCGGGGCTTCCTCCGGGATGAAATGGCCGCTGTCGATCGCGTGGCCGCGCACGTCGTCCGCCCAGTCGCGCCAGATCGCGAGCACGTCGTACCACGCGGCGACTTGGCCGCGGCCCGCCCACAGCGCGAGCAGCGGCGCCGCGATCTTCTTGTGCCCGCGGTCGGCTTCGTCGAGCGCGAAGTCGTACGTCGCGCCCGCGCGGTAGTCTTCGCATGCTGCGTGGATCGTCGCCGGATTCCGGTAGCAGCGCAGATAGTCTTCGAGCGCCTCGGGCGCGTGCACGTTGCCGCGATTCGGCCGGCCCGCGAAGAACGCGTCGGGATCGTGGCCGATGAGCATCTCGGGCAGCGGGTAGGGCTGCGCGAGAAAGAACCAGTGCCAGTAGCCCAGTCCGAACTTCATGTCGGCGCGGCGAAAGTGCTCGCCCGTCGGGAGGATGTCGAGCGTCGCGAGCTTGCGCACGCAATCGGGCCGGTCGAGCGCGAGCCGGTACGCGACGCGCCCGCCGCGGTCGTGACCGGCGACATCGAACCGCGCGAAACCGAAGTGCGCCATCACCGCGACCGCGTCGCGCGCCATCGCGCGCTTGGAGTACGGCTCGTGGTCGGCGGTCGTGGGCGGCTTCGAGCTGTCCCCGTAACCGCGCAAGTCCATCGCGACGACGGTGAAGTCGCGCGCGAGGCGCGGCGCGACGAGGTGCCACATCACGTGCGTCTGCGGATGACCGTGCAGCAGCAGCAGCGGCGGACCGCTGCCGCCGCGCCGGACGCGAATCGTCGCTTCGCCGGTATCGACGAACGTGAGATCGAAGCCTTCGAACATGGAGTCTCGATCATAGCCGATCGCTCGCGCGCCGTCACGCCCGGCCTCGGCATCTTCTACGTCGCGATGGTGAGCACCGCGGCCGGCTTCTCGGTGCGCAACCTGCCCAGCATGGCCGTCGAAGGCTGGTCGCTGATCTTCTGGTACGTGCTTGGCACGCTGCTGTTCTTGCTGCCGCTCGCGCTGACCGCCGCGGAGCTCGCGTCGACCTGGCCGAAGGCCGGCGGCGTCTACGCGTGGGTGCGCGAGGCGTTCGGCGAGCCGACCGGCTTCATGGCCGTGTGGTCGATCGTCGTGCAGAACCTGCCGTGGTATCCGACGGTGCTCGCGTTCGTCGCGGTCTCGCTCGCGTACGGCTTCGCGCCGGACTTGCAGAATAATCGCTTCTTCGTGGCGTGCGTAATGATCGGGATCTTCTGGGCGCTGACGCTCGCGTGCTTGGCCGGCCCCGTCGCGGCGGCGAAGCTCACGACGTTCGGCACGCTGGTGGGCACGATCGTTCCGGCAGTGGTGCTCATCGGCGCCGGCGTCGCGTGGGTCCTCGCGGGCAAACACGTCGCGCTGCCGCCGTTCAGCGCGGCACGTCTGTTCCCGAGCTGGGACCTCGGCCGGCTGCCGTTCGTGTCGTCGCTGCTGCTCGCGTTCACCGGGCTCGAAGTGTCGGGCTACTACGCGCTGGTCGTGCGCGATCCGCAGCGCAACTATCCCAAGGCGATGGCGCTCGCGCTCGTCGCCATCTCGGGCTTGAGCATCTTCGCCACGCTCGCGATCGCGCTCGCGGTGCCCGCCGACAAGATCAGCCTGAGCGGCGGCGTGGTGCAGACGTTCACCGTGATCTTCGGCGCGTTCGGCCTGCGCTGGCTGGCGTCGGTGCTCGCGCTGCTCACCGCGGTCGGCGCGATCGCGCTGATGTGCGCGTGGCTTGTCGGGCCGCTGCTCAGCCTCACCGAAGTTGCGCGCAACGGCCTGCTGCCGCCGGTGTTCCGCGCGCTCAGCGCGCGCCAGGTACCCAAGGCGGTGATGCTGTGGCAGGCGGTGCTGATCACGATCATCAGCATCGCGTTCGCGCTGGTGCCCGAAGTGAACCAGGCGTACTGGATCCTGACCGCGACGACCACCGCGCTGCTGGGCTTCTACTACCTGCCGATCTTCGCGGCGGTAATCAAGCTGTGCTATACGCAGCCGGACGCCGTGCGCCCGTTTCGCGTGCCCGGCGGGATGCCGGGCGTGTGGCTCTGCGGCGGCGTCGGGCTCATCGCAACGGCGTTCGCCGTCGGCATCTCGCTCGAACGCCCGAGCAACGTCACGTTCGTCTCCGACGCGGTGTACGCCGGCGCGATGATCGTGCTGGCGCTGGTGTGGATGGTGCCGTGGGCGGTGTGCCTGGTCGTGCGCAAGGTATCGTGGCGTGCGTGAAAGCCGTCAGGGCCGCGATTCCGGCGCCGCGCCGGTCTGCGTGGCGCGCGCCAGCTTCACCTCATCGCTCACGCGACGCAAAATCACGAGCACGGTGATCCCGACCGGCACGGAGACGAGATACTGCATGGAATGGCCCGCGCCGTCCCGCGGGACGACGAGCGACGCAACGCTTTGCACCGCAATCAGACCGCAACAGAGCACGGACCAGCGCCCGCCCCAGCGCAGAGCGTTCACGCCGGCAATCACACACATCACGACAACGGCGACGGAGATCCATTGGCCCGTCGTCAGCTCAATCGGCACCGATGTCCCACACCAGCCCGAGATCGCGCTTTGCGAACGAACGAAACGCGATCAGCGTCTCCGTCGCCGTGATCCCGGCGTGCGACGCGATGCGCTCCGTGACGAGGTCGCTGAGCTCCTCGTGCTCGCGCACGCGCACCATCGCGACCAAATCGTACGGCCCCGCGACGCTGTAGCACTCGGTCACGCCGTCGATCTCGAGCAATTCCTCGGCGAGCGTGCGCACGCGGCCGGGTTCGACGGTGAGCAGAACGATCGCGGTGATCACGGGAGCGGCCTACCGCGGAGGCGCGCCGGTCACCTGCGCGAAGGCGCCCCGCCGTGAAGACGCCTCGCGCCGCCCGGCCCCGGTATGTCACCCTGAGCCTGTCGAAGGGTGCGCCACGATGATCGCCTTTGGCCGCACCTGTGCCGCGATCGCCGCGACCGCGAGCAAGCTCGAAAAGATCGCGCTCGTCGCGGACTACCTGCGCGAGCGCGACGACGCCGACCTCGCGCCGGCCGCGCGCTATTTCACCGGCAACCCGTTCCCGCAGGCGCAGGAGCGCAGCCTCGCCGTCGGCGGGCGCACGATCATCGACGCGGCAGCAAGCGTCTGGGGCGTCGACGACGCTGCGCTGGGCGTCGCGTACCGCGCGACCGGCGACCTCGGCGCCGCGCTGGGCCCGTTCGTGCGGCCGTCGCACGACCTCGGGCTGTTCCGCGAGACGCTGACGCCGGCGCGCCTCTACGCGCTGCTCGACGAGATCGCCGCAGCATCGGGGAAGAACGCGCAAAAGCGCCGCCGCATCCTGTGCGAGCGCATCTTCTCCGCCTGCACCGACCCGCTCGAGGCCACGTACGTCATCAAGATCATGACGGGCGAGCTGCGCATCGGCTTGCGCGAAGGGCTCGTGGTCGACGCGGTCGCGCAGGCCTTCGCGCGCGATCCGCGCGCGGTGCGGCGCGCTGCAAGCGCGGCCGGCGACCTCGGCGCGGTGGCGCTCGCGGCGAAGCATGACACACTCGACGAGGTCACGATCGCGTACCACGCGCCGGTGGCGTTCATGCTCGCCTCCCCGGTGGCGTACGGTTCGGAATACAAGGACCTCGCCGCGGCGACGTGGCTCGTGGAGGACAAGTACGACGGCATCCGCGCGCAGGCGCACGTCACGCCGCAGCGCGTCTCGCTGTTCTCGCGCACGCTCAACGACGTCGCCGCATCGTATCCGGAGGTCGTCGAGGCACTGCGCGCGCTTCCGGGCTCGTTCGCGCTCGACGGCGAGCTGATCGCCGTGCGCGACGGGCGCGTGCTGCCGTTCCGGTTCTTGCAGGCGCGGTTGCAGCGCAAGGAAGTCGCGCCGGAGCTGCTGCGCGAGGTCCCGGTACGGTATGCAGTGTTCGATGCGCTCGCGCGCGACGAAGAGTTCTTGCTCGACGCCCCGCTCGCCGAACGGCGCGCACGGCTCGCCGAGCTGATCGCGAACGCCGGCGACGCGCTGTTGCTCGCGCCTTGGACGGCGCTCGAAGCGGGCGCCGGCGCGGAGGCGGTACACGAGCGCTTCGAGGCATCGCGCGCGCACGGCCACGAAGGCCTGGTCTTCAAGCGCACGGACTCGGCATACACGCCGGGCCGCCGCGGCAAAGCCTGGCTGAAGCTCAAGCGCGAGCTCGCGACGCTGGACTGCGTCGTCGTCGCGGTGGAGCGCGGCCACGGCCGCCGCGTGAACGTGCTGTCCGACTACACGTTCGCGGTGCGAAATGGGCACGGGCTCGTGGTGATCGGGAAGGCGTACAGCGGGCTGACCGACGTCGAGATCGCGGAGATGACCGTGTGGTTCGAAGAGCACCGCCTCCCGGCGCAGGAAGCGCGCGCGGCATACGAACGGCTCGATCTCAAACGCCACGAGATCCTCGTCGAGCCGAGCGCCGTGATCGAGATCGCGTTCGACATCATCCAGCGCAGCGAGCTGCACGCGAGCGGCTACGCGCTGCGGTTCCCCCGAATCGTGCGGCTGCGGCCGGACAAGACGCCGGCCGACGCCGACACGTTGGAGCGCGTCGCCGAGATCTACGCCGAGATGCTCGCGCGCGAAGGCGTCGAGGCGGAAGGCTGAGCGGTGGTCAGCGCCGCCGCGCGCCGCGTTCCGCGCGGATGCGTTCGATGCGGTCGTACACGCCCGACGTGCGCGCGTCGTTTCGGCGCACGGCGTGCATGCGCAGCCGCGCTGCCAGCAGCGCGATGATGATCGCGAACGCGAGCCCAGCGCTTGCGATGCGCACGTACGGTGCGAACGGCAGCAGCGCGCCGCACGCGAGCACCGTCGCGGCCAGCGCGATCGCGTTCTGCCACGGGCGCATCGGCGGGACGGTCACGCGATCACGCCGGCGGCGCGGTCATGCGTCCTCGTGCAGGTGAAGATGGCAACCGTCTTCGGCATCGTCGAGCACTTCGCGTGCTTCGATGAGGACGCTGGTCGGCGGCGCGCCGCCGGACTCGACCGAGCCTTCCTCGGCGAGGAAGTCGATCTCGTCCCAGTCTTCCCACGTCTCGAGCGGCTCGCCGTCCGCGTCGGCCGGAAAGCGGACACAAAAACCTTGCTCGATGTGGAGGCCGGTGATGAGCACGCGCGTACCCCGCGGAAGGTACGTACCGTCCTTCCAGAGAGTCCCATACGTCGTGTCGTAGTGTAGGCCGATCTCTAACTTTTCGATCGTCCCGTCTCCCCCGAAAGGACGTCGTGTGATGCGGCCCACCTTCCGCGCCGCCACCTCAGAAACCCTCGCTCCACATGGGTGAACGACTGCGCCCGTGGCGCATCGTGTCGAGCGAATATCGCATCGACACGAAGTTTTTACGTTTGCGGGTCGATCGCGTCGAGCTTCCGAGCGGTGTCGTGGTGGACGAGTACTACGTGCGCGAGTCAGACGGCTTCTGCGTGATCTTCGCCCTCACCGCGGAAGACGACGTTCTACTCGTTCGGCAATACAAGCATGGTGCTGCGCAGATCGTCACCGAACTGCCGGCCGGCATGATCGAGGCGGGTGAGTCGGCGGCGGCGTGCGCGGCGCGCGAATTGGCGGAAGAGACGGGCTACACCGGCTCACAACCGGAGTTCGTGCGCACGTTCCTCGCCGACCCAACGAACGCTACTGCACATTTCCATCTGTTCATCGTGCGCGGCGCGGTGCGCACGCACGAGCAGCAGTTCGACGTGACGGAGGACATCGAGGTCCGCCTCGCACCCGTCGACGAGGTTCGCGCGATGGCGCTCGACGGCCGCATCTCCGGCGCGGCGCAAGTCGCCGCGATCCTCGTCAGCCTCGCGCACCTCGGCCGTTAGCCGGGGCGCAAGTACCGGCGGCGCCGCAGCGGTTGCGCGCCCTCGCGCGATGGAGCGCGCAACGCGCTCCGCAGTGCGGAAAGCGTGCCGAACGGGTAGACGCGCTCGGCGGTCGCCGCAACGACGTGGAGGTCGCAGCGCTCGACGCCCCACGGCGCGAGCGCGTCGGCGCACGCGTCGCTTAGCACGTCGAGCCCGGGCGAGTACGGGGTGAGCGCCGGAACCACGACCAGCGCGCGCGAGCCGAGAAACGCTTGCGCGCTCGCGTCGCCGCCGAGGTGCAACGACGGGTGCAGGTGCCCGATCATCGAGCGCGCCGCGACGCCCTGCCACGAGCCGGCGGCGGGGTGCAGCCGATCGCCGTGCAGCAGCGTCCAGCCGTCGCGCTCGCACGCCTCCACCGTCGCGCCGAGGACGGCGACACCGCGCGAGCGGCCTTCGTGGTTACCCGCGACGATCGTCACGCGCGCGTGCGCGCGCAGCACGTCGAGCGCGGCACCGACCGCGCGCGCCGCGCCTTCGCTCAGCCCCGCGCCGTGGATCGCGTCGCCGAGGAACACGATCTCGCGCGCATCGTGCCGTCGCGCGGCGAGCGCGATCGACGCGACGATCTCCGTCGTGCTCCACAGCGGCAGCGCCGCGCCGCCGCCCATCACGTCCTCGTAGCCGAGGTGCGCGTCGGCGCAGATCAGCGCGCGCGACGCCGTCAGGAACGCGAAGCCGCCCGGCAACGCGAGGACGCCGTCGGCGAGCGCATACGTGTCGCAAGCGCGAGCGGGCTTGATCACAACAACCGCAATTGCCGCGAAGCTTGCGGGCGCAATTGCGCGCTCTCGCCCGCGGCGACGACAGATCCGTTCACCGCGCGAGCGAGCGCGTCCGGCTCATCGGCACGCGACTCGCCCAGCACGGCGAGCACCCGTTCGTGCAGCGCTTCCACCATGCTCGCGCGATCGTCCATCACCACCGAGTCGCCGAACGACGACGTGACGATGCCGAACGTGAACGGCGTCGCCGCCGCGGGGTGCAGCACGCGCGGCTCGCCGTCGACCGCTTCGAGATAGCGCCGCGCGCCGGGCGCGTCGAGCAGCTCGTGCGTCACGACGCGCACCGTCTCGCGCACCAGCGGGAACTCGCGGTCGGCTTCCCACAAGCGGTCGAAGATCTTCGCCGCGTTCCAGCGCAGCGCGCCGCCGCGGATCGAGCGGCCGCCCGCGCGGCGCAGCACCAGCAGCCCGGTGTTGGCGACGTAGCGGAACTGCTGGCGCAGCAGCCAGCCCGAGCGCAGCCCCGCGAGCAGGTCGTCGTCGCACCCGTCCGCGTGCAGCAGCGACGCCCACACCGCGTCCTGCACGTGCTTGCGCTGCGGCAGCGCGACCAAAAATCCGTTGTCGTCGGTGGTCAGCGCCGAGTTGATGCGCAGCCGCCGGTGCAGCCGCGCGCCGACGACGCGCGCGAGCGTCTCGTTGATGCGACGCCCGGCGCCGGTGTGGAACACCGCGGTCTGCCGGTTGTCCATGCGGTAGATCTCGATCAGGGGATGTGTCGCATCGGGGACGTCCGACAGCGCGAGCTGCTGCGCGACGTAGCGCACGACGTGCGCGGCCTCAACGCCGTCGAGCGCGTAGCGCGTGCGCAGGTACGCGAGCGCCCGCTGCGGCCCGCCGGTGCGCAGCGCATCGGCGACGCCGTTGCGCAGGGCGTCGATCTCGCTCGCCAGCGCGCTCGGTATCCCCTTGAGATGCGAGCTCCACTGCGGCACCGTCGGCCGCCCGGCGTGCGGCTTCACGCGCAGCCCGCGCGGGCCGACCTCTTCGACGCGCAGCGTGCGCCCTTCCAGCAAGAACACGTCGCCGACGCGCATGCTCGCGGCGAAGCTCTCGTCGAGCCGGCCGATCCCGTGGCCGCCCGTGCCGGCGACGGGGATCGTCGACTCGTCCGGGATGGTGCCGACGTTCTCGAAGTACGCGCTCGACGGCTCGCGGCCCAGACCGTACACGGCATCGCCGTCGGTGCCGATGCGGCGCACGTGCGCTTCCTCCGGGCCAACGCCCCCGCCGCTGAGGTACGCGACGCACGCGCGTAGATCGTCCTCGCGCAGCGCGCGGTACGGGTACGCTCGCCGCGCGAGCGCGAGCGCGTCGCCGATCGCGACGCGGTTGTCGGGCGCGCACAAGCCGACGAGCCACTGCGCGACGACGTCGAGCGGCGCGTCCGGCACGACGATCTCCTCGATGATGCCGGCGCGGATACAGCGCCGCGTCGCGGCCGCTTCGATGATGTCGTCGCGGTCTTGCGCGATCACGACGCCGGTCGCCACCGCGCCCGGGCGGTGGCCCGCGCGGCCGACGCGCTGCAGCGTCGGCGTCATCCCGCGCGCGCCGCCGAGCACGATCACGCGGTCGACGTAGCCGATGTCGACCCCGAGCTCCAGCGACGTCGAGCACACCACCGTCCGCAGCTTGCCGCTGCGCAGCTCGGCCTCGGTGCGATGGCGCACGTTGCGCTCGAGCGCGCTGTGGTGCACGCCGATGCGCCGGTCGCGCGTCGCGGTCTCGGTCCGCGGATTCTCCTCCGCCACCGCGATCTCGTCCGACCCGATGTCACCGTGAGCGCGAGTGTCACCCTGAGCCTGTCGAAGGGTGGTCGCGACCTGTTCCATCTCGTGCGCCACGCGCTCGGCCTGGCTGCGCACGTTGCAGAACACCAGCGTCGAGCGCACGTCCTGCGTCAGCGCGTATGCGGTGCGCGCGCATTGCGCGAGCGGCGCCATCGCGCCCGCGAACGGCGCGACCACGTCGAGCTTCATCTCGCGCAGCCCGCGGCAGTCGACGATCGCGCAGTCGCGGTCCGTCCCGGCGAGGTACGCCGCGACGCGGTCGAGCGGCGCGACCGTCGCCGACAATCCCACCCGGCGCAGCGGCACGCGCGTCAGCTCTGCGAGCGACTCCAGCAGCAGCGCGAGGTGCGCGCCGCGCTTGCTGCCCGCGAGCGCGTGCACTTCGTCGACGATGACCGTCTCGACGTGCGTGAGCGTCTTGCGGTAACTGTTCATCGCGACCATCAGCGCGAGCGATTCCGGCGTGGTGAGCAGCACGTGCGGCGGCCGCGCGATCATCAGCCGCCGTTCTTCGACCGGCGTGTCGCCGGTGCGCACGCCGGTGCGCACGAACGTCTCGCGGACGCGCCCCCGGCGGCGCTTCGCGCGCTCGGTGTTCGGGCGCTCGAGGATGCCCATCTCGCGCAGCGGGCGGCGCAGGTTGTGCTCGACGTCGTAGCCGAGCGCGCGCAGCGGCGACACGTACAGGCAGTACGTGCGCGCCAGCAGCTCGTCCGCGTCGCGCAGCTCGGCCAGCCGCGACATGACGGGCAGAAAGGCCGCGAGCGTCTTGCCGGTGCCGGTCGGCGAGCAGATCAGCGTATGACGCGCCGCGGCCGCGATCGGCAGCGCCTCGGCTTGGGGCGGGGTCGCCGTCCGGAGGTGTTCGTCACACCACGCGGCGACGTGGGGGTGCAACGTGGAAAACGCGCCGTCCACGAGAACGGCGCTGCTTCTCGAACGGCTGTTCGACTCCCGCCGGGCCGAGCGGGCGGGCGGCTAGGCCGAGGCGTTCACCTTCGAGCCGAGGCCGAGCGATGCGAAGAGGCGCGTGACCTCGTCGGCGACGAGGTTCTCCGTGCTCTTGAGGACGTCCATCGCGATGGCCGACGTCCCGGCGGCTGCGAGGTCCATCGTCGCGCCGCCGCTCACCCCTAAGAGTGCATCCATGACCGGCCCATCTTGCCACAGCCGGCAAGCGAGCGCAAGGGCGCTGACGCTTGAAACACGGTGGGGCGCCGCGCGGTACGTGCCGCCGGAGGACATATGAACCTGTTCGTTCGGATCACCGCGGTCGTCGCGGTCGCCATCGTGGCGCTGGTCCTGCTCGGTATCGTGGTGAAGATCGTTTTCGTCGCGGCGATCGTCGCGGCGATCGTGGTCGGCGGCCTCGCGATCTACAACCTGTTTCGCCGCCGCGGCCCCGCGCCGGTGGTGCGGTACACGGCCCGCCGCTGAACGCCGCGGCGCGCGCCTGAGCGCAGGACGCGCCGCCGTTCCCGCGTAGCACGCGCGAGTGCTACGTCTGCTCCGCGCCGCACTCGCGGCGCTCTTCTTCTGTTCGGGGGCGGCCGGCGCGCTGGCCCAAGCGCCCGCGCCCGACGCGAACCCGTCCGCGGCTCCGTCGCCCACGCCGACGCCGCCGTACAACCGCCTCGCGTTCCGCGAGGTCGGCCCGGCGGTGGCGGGCGGGCGCGTCACGGCGGTCACCGGCGTCGCGAGCGATCCGAAGCTGTACTACCTCGGCTCGGCCGGCGGCGGCGTGTGGAAAACGGTCAACGGCGGCGCGACGTGGACGGCGCTGTTCGACCAGCAGAGCGTCTCGTCGATCGGCGCGGTCGCGATCGATCCGACCAACCACAACGTCGTGTGGGCGGGCACCGGCGAGACGAACCCGCGCAACGACGTGTCGTGGGGCGACGGCATCTACAAGTCCACCGACGGCGGCCATACCTGGACGAACATGGGGTTGAGCGCGACGCACGCGATCGCCTCGATCGCGATCGACCCGCGCGATCCCAACGTCGTGGTGGTCGGCGCGCTCGGCGACGTATTCGCCGACTCGCCGGACCGCGGCGTGTACCGCACCGCCGACGGCGGCAAGTCGTGGACGAAGACGCTGTTCGTCGGGCCGCAGAGCGGCGTGAGCGAGTTGGCCGCCGACCCGAAGAACCCGAGCGTGATCTACGCCGGCATCTGGCAGTTCCAGCGCAAGCCGTGGACGTTCACGTCCGGCGGCGCCGCCGACGGGATCTGGAAATCGGCGGACGGCGGCAAGACGTGGAACCGCCTGACCGGACACGGCTTACCCGAAGGCATGACGGGCCGCATCGGGCTCGCGATCGCGCCGTCGAACCCGCAGCGCGTGTACGCGCTGATCGAGTCGAAGGACGGCATCCTCTGGCGTTCCGACGACGCGGGCGCGACGTGGAAGCTGATGAGCAAAGACACGCTGGTGAACCAGCGGCCGTTCTACTTCTCGCACGTGCGCGTCGATCCGTCGAACGCCGACCACGTGTACGGCGTGTCCGAAGCGCTCTCCGAATCGAAGGACGGCGGCAAGACGTTCAAGGCGATCGCGTCGCAGGTGCACGTCGATTACCACGACATGTGGATCGCGTCGAACGAGCCGGGCCGCATGATCGTCGGCGAGGACGGCGGCTACGCGATCACCACGGACGGCGGCGCGGCGTGGTCGTTCTCGCGCAACCTCGCGCTCGGCCAAATCTACCACGTGGGCTACGACGATCGCACGCCGTACTCGCTGTGCGTCGGATTGCAGGACAACAACGGGTTCTGCGGCCCGTCGAACAGCCTCAACGCCGAAGGCATCATCGACGAGTCGTGGGACCGCGTCACCGGCGGCGACGGCATGTGGGCGTGGCCCGATCCGCGCGATCCGAACCTGGTGTGGACCGATCTGCAGACGGGCCGGCTCTCGATCTACAACCGGCGCACGCAGCGCAACGCGTTCGTGCAGCCCTGGCGCGGCACCGCGCAGGACGACTTCGCGCTCGACAAGTCGCGCTATCGCTACAACTGGGACGCGCCGATCGCGTTCGACCCGTTCGATCCGGCGACGACGTACTTCGGCGCGAACGTCGTGTTCGCGACGCGCGACCGCGGCAAGCACTGGACGGTGATCTCGCCCGACCTCACCCGCAACGACAAGTCGCACCAGCAGCCGTCGGGCGGACCGCTCGCGCTCGACGTGTCCAGCGCGGAGTTCACCGGCACGCTGCTGGACATCGAGCCGTCGGCGAAAACGCGCGGCGAGATCTGGACCGGCAGCGACGACGGCTTCGTGCAGCTCAGCCGCGACGGCGGGAAGCACTGGGCGAACGTCACGCCCCCCGGCATTGCACCGGACGGGCGCGCCGAGATGATCGCGCCCTCCGCGCTGGTCGCCGGCACCGCGTACGCGGTGATCGACCGCCATCTGCTGGGCGACTACGCGCCGCACGTGTTCGTCACGCACGACTGGGGCGCGCGCTGGACGCGCATCGCCGACGGGCTGCCCGCGCAGGCCGCGCGTTCGGTGCGGCCCGACACGCGGAACCCCCGCCTCGTCTATCTCGGCTTGGAGAACTCGTTCTGGCTGTCGTACGACGACGGCGCGCACTGGCGCAAGCCGTCGCTCGGGCTGCCGACGGTCGCGACGTACGACATCCGCGTGCAGCCGCGCTGGAACGATTTGATCCTCGCGACGCACGGCCGTGCGGCGTGGATCCTCGACGACCTCACGCCGGTGCAGCAACTGCCGCAAGCGGAAGCCGCCGGCGCGATGCTGTTTGCGCCGCGCACGGCGTACGCGTTCTCGCAGCACGCCAACGACGAAGGCCTGTACACGCGCTACAGCGGCAAGAACCCGCCGGGCGGCGCGCTGATCTCGTTCTATCAAGCCAAGCCCGGCGCGAAGGCGCCCGAGTTGGAGATCCTCGACGCGAGCGGGCGCGTCGTGCGCCACAGCGGCACGATGCGCGTGAACGAGCGCGAGGTACCGGCGGTGACGAACTTCGCCGGCCTCAACCGCGTGAGCTGGGACTTGCGCGAAGACGGCCCCGTGCGCTGGCTGGGTGCCGCGAAGGAAGAGTACCGCGGGCCGCGCGTCGGCGTCGCGGTCGTGCCCGGGACGTACACGGCGCGCATCGTGCTCGACGGCAAGACGTTCTCGCAGCGGTTCGTCGTCGCGCCCGATCCGCGCGCAGCGTTCACGGCCGCCGACTATCGCGCGGCGTACGCGTTCGCGAAGCGGCACCTCGACGGCTTCTCGCGGCTCGACGACGCGCTCAACCGGCTCGACGCCTACGCCGCGTCGGCGGCCGAGCGTGCCAAAGGCGCGAGCGGTGAGCTCGCGTCCACGCTAGGAAGCGTGCGCACCAAAGCGCTCGCGTTGCGCGGCCGGCTCACCGCCGACTTCACCAACGACGAGGACTTCATCCAGCGGCCGGGCCGCATCCGCGAGGACATGCAGGGCCTGCTGTTCGGCGCGGGCGCACCGCCGACCACGGCGTCGCTGGACTACGCCGCGCGCGTCGACCGCGCGTTCGACACCGCGATGCGCGATGTCGCCGCGTTCGAGCGCGACGACGTCGCGCAGGCGAACGTCGCCCTCAAAGCGGCGGGGAAATCGCCCCTGGCGGCGAGCGGCGCGAAGCGCGCCGACGTCGTCGGCGCCGAAAGCGGTGGCGAAGCGGACGAGTAGCGGTCAGCGCTTCGCGAAGCTGTCGGTCACAAGCGTCAGCGTCACGGACGTGCGCAGCGTCTCGTTGGTGGAGCCGATCTGGCGGCGCGACTGGCTCTGGAACTCCGCGCGCACCGGGACCGTGAGCGCGGTGTCGTAGACGAGCGAGCCGCCGCGCGTGCCGGCGAAGCCGCCGGTGCCGAGCGGCTTCTGCGTCTGCGAGTAGTCCAGGGTGACGCGCTGCGCGTCGCGCGCGACCACGCGATAGTGCTCGATGTCGGAGTACCCGTTCGAGCTCTGGTCCACGGTCCACATAGTGCCGGGCTCCGTCGGATGGTCGCCGTAGAACCCGCGCGCGAGCCAGCGCGCCAGCGCGAGCTCTTCCTCGGTGAGGTTCTCGGCGTTCTTGGGATCGTAGAACACCGTTCCGTCGGGCGCGACGGCGACGCGCACCTTCGCTCGCGTCCGGTGGACCGCCGTCTCCGCGATGTCGAGCACCAGGCGCGCGTCGTCGTTCGTTGCGACGACGTCGATGCCGATCGAGCCTTTCGCGGTGAGATGGCGTTCGCCGTTCGGCGCGGCTCCGCCGGGCTGGCGCAGGTTGGTGATGGCGTCGCTGACCGTCTCGCGCTGCGCCGCGACGCGCACTTGGACCTCGAACGTGAGCGTCCGCAGCGGGCGCACGGCGTCGGCCTCGCCGGCGGCGCGTGCGCCGAGCGGCGCCGCGAGCATGGCGGCCACCAGCATCGCTGCCGGCAAGCGGTACGTCATGCCGTCAGCGCTTCGCGAAGCTGTCGGCGGTGAGTGCCAGCGTGACCGACGTGCGCGTCGTCTCGTACGCCGCGCCGATCTGGCGGCGGGCTTCGCTCTGGAACGTCGCTTTGACCGGTACGATCAAGGCGATGTCGTACACGAGCGAGCCTTCGCGCGTCGCGGCGTACCCCGTCGCGCCCGGGGCTTTCTCCTCGAGCGCGTAGTCGAGCGTCACGTTGTGCGCGTCGCGCGCGACGACGCGATAGTGCTCGAGGTCGACGTGGCCGTTGGCGCTTTGATCGACAGTCCACACCGTGCCGGGCTCGGTCGGGTGATCGCCGTAGAACCCGCGCGCCAGCCAGCGCACGACCGCGATCTCCTCTTCGGTAAGGTTCGCGGCGTTGCGCGGGTCGTAGAACACGGCGCCGTCGGGCCCCAACACGATGCGCACTTTGGGCCGCATGCGTTCGAGCGCGTTCTCGGCCACGTCCACGATGAGCCCGGCGTCGTCGGTCGCGGAGATCACGTCGACGTCGATCGAGCCCGTCGCCTTGAGCGTCGCGCCGCGCGTGCGCTCACCGCTGCCGCTCGTGTTCGAGCGCCCGCCGGCGACGTGGCCTTTGACCACGACGGCCGGGCGCGTCCCCTGGATGCCCTCGCCCGGCGTCGCGAGCAGCTCGGACACGCTGACCTCCACGCTGAAGCTCAGCGTCCGCAGCGGCCGCGCGGCTGCGGTGACCGCGCCGGCGCCGGCCGGCGCCGCCACCAACACGGCCAAGAGCACGGTCGCCGGGAGGCGGAATCCCATGTTCAAAGGGTACCACAAGCGCGCTCGGCGCAGAGCACTCACATGCAAATCGAGCGCTATCGGGACCGCTTCAAGGACGTGATCGGGCTCATCGTGACCCCGATGGACCGCACGTACGCCGTCGACGAGGGCGCGCTGCGCGCGCAGATCGACTGGTGCTTCGCGCACGGCGCCACCGGCGTGGTCGCGACCGGCTCGATCGGCGAGTTCCTGCACCTCGACGACGACGAACGCCGCCGCGTGCTCGAAGTCGTGCTCGACCAAACGCGCAAGCATCCGGGCAAGAGCGCGTCCGCCATGACGTCGGGGGCGACGACGCTGCAAGCGATTCGCTGGACGAAGGTCGCGGCGGAGCTGGGCTATGACTGCGCGGTCGTGATCGCGCCCTACTACTGGAAAGTCGGCGAGCGCGAAGCGTTCGAGCACTTCCGCACGATCGCGGACGCGAACCTCATCCCGGTGTGCGTGTACCACAACCCCGCGCTCTCGAAGTTCCACATGTCGCCGGCGTTCTTTCAAAAAGTCGCCGAGCTCCAGAACGTCGTGTGCGTGAAAGAGGTCGAGACCGAGCTGCAGCACCTCGAAGCGGTGGCCGATGCGCTGCACGGCCGCGCGATCTATTTGCAGACGTTCCGCGCGTACCTTACGGGCCGGCTGCTGGGCTCGGGCGGCGGGCAGATCAACGTGTTCGCGGTGCCGGCGTGCGTCGCGATCGACGAGGCGTGGCGGCGGGGCGACGTCGCGCTCGCCGAGGAGATCCAGCGCCGGCTCAACCGCGTGTTCCCGCGCGGCGGCGAAGCGGCGCTCGGCGCGCTCGGCATGACGAAGGTCACGGCGTCGGTCGTCACGGGCATCGAGATGGGGCCCGCGCGCCCACCGTACCTCGCCCCCGACGACGCGCAGGAGCGCATCGAGAAGCGCCTGCCCGAGCTGTACGACGTCGTCCCCGCGATGCGCCCGGAAAAGCGCACCGCGGTGCACAGCGCATCGTGAGCAACGATGTCACCGTGAGCAACGATGTCACCGTGAGCGACAGTGTCACCCTGAGCTCGTCGAAGGGTGCGCCACGATCGTGGCCCATGTGGATCGGCGGCGCGTACGCCGACGCCGCGAGCGGCGAGACGTACGACGACGTCGATCCCGCGAGCAGCGAGGTGTTCGCGCGCATCGCAAAGGGCGGCGCGGCCGACGTCGACCGCGCCGTGACGGCGGCCCGGCGCGCGTTCGACGACGGGCCGTGGCCGCGCACGACCGCGGCAGAGCGCGCGAAGGTGCTGCGCCGGCTCGCCGAGCTGCTGATCGAGCAGCGTGAGGATCTGGCGCAGCTCGAGTCGCGCGACGCCGGCAAGCCGTTCCGCGAGACCGCCGACCGCGACGTGCCGCGCGCCGCCGACAACTGCGCGTTCTTCGCGAGCGCGATCGAGCAGCGCGAGCAGCGCGCGTTCTTCGACCGCAAGCCGTTCTTGGGCGCGCAGCGCGAGATCGCGTCGATCGTGCGCGAGGAGCCCGTCGGCGTGTGCGCGCTGCTCACGCCGTGGAACTCCCCGCTGATGCAGGCGACGTGGAAGATCGCGCCGGCCATCGCGGCCGGCAACACGTGCGTGCTCAAGCCGTCGGAGCTGACGCCGCTCTCGACGCTGCGGCTCGCGGAGCTGTGCGCGCAGGCCGGCGTGCCGGACGGCGTCGTGAACGTCGTCACCGGCTTCGGCAAGGACACGGGCGCGCCGCTCGTCGCCGACCCGCGCGTCGACGCGGTCGCGTTCACCGGCAGCGAGCAAACCGGCGTCGCCATCAACACCGCCGCCGCGCCGACGCTCAAGAAAGTCACGCTGGAGCTGGGCGGAAAATCCGCGAACGTCGTGTGCGACGACGCCGACCTGGAGCTCGCCGTCGAAGGCAGCGTGCTTGCGATGTTCCGCCACAGCGGCCAGGTGTGTCTGGCCGGCACGCGCCTGTACGTGCAGAGCGGCATCTACGACCGCTTCGTTGCGCGCTATCTCGAACGCGTGCGCGCGCTGCGCGTCGGGGATCCGCAGTCGCGCGAGAGCGATCTCGGCCCGCTCATCACGCCGCAGCACCGCGAGCGCGTCGAGCGCTTCTGCGCGCAAGCGGACGACGAAGGCGTCGAAACACTGCTGCGCGGCGCGCGGCCTTCCGACGCGGCGCTGGCCGCGGGCAACTACCTCGGCCCGACGATCTTCGCACCGCGCGACGAGTCGCAGGCGATCGCGCGCGAAGAAGTGTTCGGCCCGGTGCTGTCCGTCTTTCGCTTCGACACGCTCGACGAGGTGGTGCGCCGCGCGAACGCGACGCGCTACGGGCTGTCGTCGTACATCTGGACGGCCGACGTCGCGACGGCCATGCGCTTCGCGCAGAAGGTGCGCGCCGGGATGTGCTGGATCAACGGCTACTTCCTGCGCGACCTGCGCCAGCCGTTCGGCGGCGTCGGCATGAGCGGCCTGGGCCGCGAAGGCGGCCGCTGGTCGCTGGACTTCTTCACCGAACCGAAGCTCGTGTGCATTTCGTATTGATTGTCACTCTGAGCTTGTCGAAGGGTGCGCCACGATCGTGGCGCAAAATGGGGTCGGTGGCGCATGCTTCGACAAGCTCAGCATGACACGAAGAACGCACTTTTCGCGAGCGCTACCGGAGTAACTCGACAATGTCGTTCATGAATCCCGTTACCGTCATTCCGAAGCACGTTCCCGAAGAAGAACTGCAGACGTTCGGGACGCTGGAGTCGTACGAGGAGTACATCGAGCACCAGGCGCGCGACTCGAGGGCGCTGCTCGAAAAGTACCGCGCGCACAAGACGCACGATCCCGAGCTCTCCACCGAGTACCGCAACGCGATGCGGCCGATCATGCTCACGACGTGCTGGGGCGAAGCGCAGACGGTCGCGCAAGTCGCGCAGATCATCACCAAGACGAACCGCCCCGCGATCCAGTACTTCTACGCCACGCACGCGCTCGACGAGGTGCGGCACACGCAGATCGAGTGGCGCCGCATCCGCGATCTCGACCTCGCTGACTCGCTGGACGTGCCGTACGAGCAGACGGAGCTGTTCCGGTTCGTCAACGGCCTGCCGTCGTTCGTCGAGATCGTGTACGGCCAGGTCTGCACGCTCGAAGCATACTCAGCGCACGTCCTGTTCAACTCGATCGCCGACCTCGCGCGCAAGTACGGCGACCTCGCGACCGCGGCGACGTACGAGTACGTGATGCACGACGAGGTGCGCCACATCAGCACGGGGCTCAAGGTCGTCAAGGAAGCGATCGACACGGCGCCCGACCCCGAGGAGGCGCAGTTCCGCATCCTCGACCTCGAAGAACGGCTCCTGCCGATCACCATCCGCAAGTTGGGCCGCGACTCCCCGATCGCGCAGTCGCTCTACGAAGCGGGGATGATCGCCGACAAGCGCACGTTCGAGTTCGACGGCTTCCGCCAGTACCTCGTGTTCCGTTCGAAGATCCCGAACCTGCCGCCGATGCGCTACAAAGGCCCCGACGGCTGGACCGCCGCGGACGCACTCGTCGGTCACCCTGAGCCCGTCCAAGGGTGATCGTCGCCGGGCTGTTCTCGACGCACGTGCCGCGTCTGATGATCCTCGATCCCGAGGCGCGCCGCGCGTACATGGGCCGCAACGTGACGACGTTCTACGACGCGCTGCCGCAGATCAAACGCGAGCGGATCGACGCGCTGGATTTCGACACGTTCGTCGTGATCGACACGCACTGGCACTCCACGCTCGAGTTCATCCTCAACGCGCACGAGCGCCACGACGGCATCTACACCTCGGACGAGATCCCGTGGATGATCCACGAGTACGCGTACGACTA
>DASZBS010000047.1:0-6977 GCA_035943995.1 Candidatus Elarobacter sp.
GACCGCTACTCCAGGCGCGACTCCGCCAAGTCGAGGTCCCATTCCATGGCGCGGTAGACGTCGGCGGTTACGGCGCCGCTGGTGCGCAGCTCCAGCAGCGCGCGGCGCTCTGCCGCGTACGCCTCGCGGCGCATGCGCCGCTCGATCTCGTGCTGCTGCGCGTCGTCGAACGGCTCGGCACCCTCGGCGTGCGCGCTGAAGTGCGCTACGCGCTGCTCGTAGTCGGCGTGCAGCCGGCCCGCCACTTCCCACTCGGCCGTCGTCGTGAACGACGCCTCGAGCGTGCGCAGGTGATCGCGCACGGCTTCCGCGACGTGCACGCGCACCGTCGCGGAAGCCTTGCCGTCGTCGTCGGGGTCGTGCACGTTCCAGCGCCGGATCAGCCACGGCATCGCGAGCCCTTCGCCGACCAGCGTCACCAAGATGACGACGAACGTCACGAACAGGATCAGATCGCGCTGCGGGAACGGCGCGCCGCCGGCGATCGTCTCCGGCAACGCGAGCGCCGCGGCGAGCGACACGATCCCGCGCATCCCCGCCGTGCTCAAGACGAAGATCCACTGCCACGGCGGATCGGGCCCTTCCGTCTCGCGGATCTTCGGGAACAAGCGCCGCCGGCCGTACGCCGCCGGGAACATCCAGAGATAGCGCACCGCGACGACGACCACCGCGATCACGAGCGACCAGCCGATCAGCGTCGCGAGCGAGTAACCGGCCAACCCGTGCACGATGCTGCGCAGCTGCAGCCCGATCAGCACGAACGCCGCACCGTTGAACACGAAGAACAGCAGGTTCCACACGGATGCCGCCGCGATGCGCGCGTCGGCGTCGAAGAGCTGCGTCGACTTGCGGCTCATGTAGATGCCGCCGCTCATCGCCGCGAGCACGCCCGACGCGTGGACCGCTTCTGCCGGGACGTACAGCGCGAACGGCGTGACGAGCGAGATCGACACCGCGATCAGTTGGTCGGACAAACCGGCGCGGCGGATACCCACCGCGATCCGCGTGATGAGCCACGCGATCGCAAGGCCGACCGCCACGCCGCCGATGACCACGTACACGAAGCTCAGCGTCGCCGCCAGCAGCGAGAACGCGCCCGTCGCGACCGCGATCACCGCGAAGCGGTAGATCACCAGGCCCGTCGCGTCGTTGACGAGGCTCTCGCCGCTGACGATGGTGAGCAGCGTGCGCGGCAAGCCGACCTCTTCGGCGATCGCGTCCGTCGCGACGGCGTCGGTCGGCGACAGGATCGCGCCCAGCACGAAGCCGAGCGCGAGCGGAAAGCCCATCATCCAGTGCGCGACGTACGCGACGACCACCGACGTGAACGCGACCAGGCCGATCGCGAGCATGAAGATGGGCTGGTAGAAACGCTTGAACGCGTGGTAGTCGGTGGTCCAGCCGTCGCCGAAGATCAGCGCCGGCAGAAACAACAAGAAGACGGTTTCCGGCGCCAGGGTCACGGTCGGCACGCCGGGGATCAGCGCCAGCACGAGCCCGCCGACGACGAACACGATCGGGTACGGGATGCGCAGCTGCTTCGCGATCAGCGCGAGCGCGACGATCGCCGCGAGCAGCACGGTGAGAAAGACGCCGGTCACGCCTCACGCACCTGGCGCTGCGTCAGCGCGATCCACAGCGCGAACACCACCGAGATCGCGCCGCCCAGCACGAACGTCCAGCGCAGCTCGAGCCACGTCGCGAGCGCGCCGATGATCAGCGAGCCGAGCGGGACCAAGCCCAGAAGAATCATCGAGTACACCGAGATCGCGCGCCCGCGCATGTCGTCGGGCGCGAGCGTTTGCAGCAGGATGTTCGACGATCCGATGAAGCTCATCGTCGCGAGCCCGACGAGCACGAGAATGGCTGCCGCGAGCCCGAAGTGGACGGTCAGCCCGAGCGCCGCGACGGCAAGCGCGCCGACGATCGCCGAGAACAGCCAGATGCTGCCGCGGCGGTCGCTGCCCGTGGCGGCGGTGAAGAACGCGCCCGCGATCGCACCCACGCCGCTGGCGGCCATCAGCCAGCCTAGGCCCTTCGCGTCGGTGTGGATCACGTGCACGGCATATGCCGGAAGAATGAAATTATACGGACGGTACGTCAGCGACGTGACGGTCAGCAGCAGCACCACCCAGCGCAGCACCGGGTGTCCCATCAAGAAGCGCAGGCCGTCGACGATCGCGCCGAACACGTTGCCGCGGCGCGTGCTCGACGGCGGCGCGGGCCGCATGAAGATCAGCGCGACGACCACCGCCAGCGTGCTGAGCGCGTTGACGAGGAAGCACGGCGCGACGCCGATCCCCGCGATCAGCAGGCCCGCCAGCGGCGGGCCCACGACGCTGGGCGCGTTGAACGCGACGGAGTTCAACCCGATCGCGCCGCCGACGTACTCGCGCGACACCATCAGCGGCACCCAGCTCTGCCGCGCCGGCGCGTCGAACGACTGCGTCGCCGCTTGCAGGCCGCTGGTGATCATCAGCGTCCACAGCGGCGCGTGGTCGGTCGCGACGAGCGCGAACAGGACGAACGACAGTGCCGACGTGATACTGTTGGTGACGAACAGCACGACCCGGCGCGGATAGCGGTCGGCGACTACGCCCGCGAGCGGCGACAGCAAGAGCACGGGGACGGCGCGCGCCGCGCCGATCAGCCCGATGTCGAGCGAGCCGATGCGCGCGTTGGGCGCGAGCGACGCAACGTAGTAGCCCAGCGCGGTGAACTGCATCCACGTCCCGAGGTTCCCGACGAGCAGCCCGCTCCACAGCAAGCGGAAATCTTTGAAGCGGAACGGTCCGAAGAAGCCGGGACGGCGGTCGGGGATCCGCGGTTCGGCGCTCACCCGCCCGCGGCACGGACCGCGGCGACGATCACCGCGGCGCTGCCGTCGACGCCGAACTTCGACGTGTCGACGACGAGATCGTAGTTGCGCGGATCGCCCCAGGTCACGCGATACCCTTCGCGCGCGTACGTCCGGCGCGCCTCGTCGATGCGCGCGATCTCGTCGCGCGCCGTGGCGTCGCCGACGCCGAGCGACTCGGCGACGTGCGCCGCGCGCCAGTCGAGCGGCGCCTTGACGAACACGCGCAGCACGTCGGGCCGCGCGCCCAGGATCGCGCCGCCCATCCGGCCGACGATCACGGCGTCGCCGGCCTCGGCCTCTTCGCGCACGGCTGCCTCGATCGCGCGGCGCGTCTCGGCGGGCGAGTCGTCCGTCGCCGGCGGCTGCGACGCTTCGGGGACGCCGCCGCCGAGCTGCTCCAGGACCCGCTCGCCGAAGCCGCGCGGCCGCTCGGTGGCCGTCTGCACCACGTCGGCCGACGTCCCCAGCCGCCAGGCCGCGACGACGGGCAGCTGCTCGTCGACGAGCCGGTACCCGAGCGCTTCCGCGACGGCGCGCGATACCGCGAGCGCGGACGCGCCGTAGGCGCGCGAGACGGTGACGATCACGAGCGGAGCCGTTCCACCGCACGACGTTCCTGCGCGCGGACCGGCCGAACCTTCGCCTCGCGCGCGGCACAAGGAAACGCCGCGCCCGAGGTGTTACGCCCCGGCATGGAGCCGCAGACGTTCGCAGGCCGGGTCGACGAAGTCGACCGCCGCATCCGTGAGATCCAGCCCGCCTTGGCGGCGGAGATTCGGCGCAAGAACGGCACGGCGCAGAGCACGACGTGGGAGCGCGGCGGCTCGTGGGCGACGCTCACGCTGCACGACGGCACGTGGCCGCGGCTGGAGCTCAGCTTGCATACCGGCAGCGCAGAACATCCGGAGGCGCTCGAGATCGGCATCGACGAAGCCGACGTCGTCAACATGATCGCCGTCCCCGTCGCGGACTTGCTGGCGCGCGCTAGCTGAAATACGCCTCGTCGAGCAACGGTATCGGTACGCCCGGCGCGGGGGCTTCGAACGCGAACAGCGCACCTGACAACGGCTCGCTGCGCGCTTGCGCGCCGAACGGTTTCGCGGAGCTCGTCACGTACGCGGTGCGCAAGGCCGCGCCGCCGAACGCGATCATCGTCACGTTGGGCACCGGGAGCTGCACTTCGCGTTCGACGCGGCCGTCGGGGGTGAAGCGCACGACCTTGCCTGCGCCGTATACCGCGGTCCAGTAGCAGCCGTCGGTGTCGGTGGCGGCACCGTCGGGGCCGCCGCGCGGCGCTTCGACGCGCGCGAACGTGCGCCGCTCGCCGATGATGCCGGTATCGACGTCGAGCACGTCGTACGCCCACACGTCCTGCGCCATCGTGTCGGCGTGGTACATCGTGCGCTCGTCCGCGCTCCACGCGAGGCCGTTGGAGATGCGCACGGTCGGCGACTTCGCGATCTGCTCGCCGCCCGGCTCGATGCGGTACAGCGGCGCGCCCTTGGGGCCGTCGCCGCGCGCATCGAGCGGCGCCCACGCCGGCCCGACCCAGAAACGCCCGCGCGGATCGGTCTTGCCGTCGTTCCAGAAAAAGCGGTGCGCGTCGAAGGGCGCGGGCGCGAACGGGTCGAGCCGCGCGGTGCGCCGGTCGAAGCGAAAGAGCCCGGTGCGGAGCGCGACGAGCATGCGTTCGCCGGAACCGAGCGCGAACGATCCGGTCCACGCGGGCATCGTCCACTCCTCGTCGGCGCCGCTGCACGGATCGAAGCGGTGCAGCTTCCCCGCAAAAGTATCGCACCAGTACAGCACGCCTTCCGCGGCAGACCACGTCGGACACTCGCCGTTGAGGGCGCACGCGTCCAGGGCGACGTCTACTTCGTTTGTCAAACCTTCAGCTCCACGCCGAACTCGATGATGCGGTCCGGGGCGATACCCAGCGAGTCGGTGAGCGGGTTCGCGTTGCGCATCATGTAGCTCAGCAGCCAGCGGCGCCATTTCGGGAAGCCGTGGCCCGGCTCGTTGCGCGGTACGATGCGCGGGCGGGCGAGAAAGTAGTCGGCGTCCTCCAGCTCGATCTCTTTGGGGATTTGCGGGCGGCAGTGCGAGAGGATCTCGTTCACGTTCGCCTCTTCCATGAAGCCGTAGTGCGCGGTGACGCGCGTCAGGCGCGGGACGATCTGCTCGATCGTGACGCGCTCCGCCGGGTCGACATACGGAACGCGGTGGTTGATGATGGTCAACAGCACCACCTCTTCGCGCAGCACGCGATTGTGCAGCCAGTGATGGCGCAGGATGAACGGGATGCCTTCGGGATGCGGCGTCAGGAAGATCGCGGTGCCGTCGGCCGTCGAAGCCGGCTTTTGGTCGACGTCGCGCACGAACTCCTCGACCGGCGTCGACAGTGCCGCGAGCGCCATCGCCAGCCGCCGCCGGCCCGCGACCCACGTCGTGAACAGCGTGAAGATGATCAGCGCGATCGCGACGGGGATGTAGCCGCCCTGCGGCAGCTTCGGCAAATTACCGGCCAAGAACGCACCGTCGACGATCAGGAACAGCGCCACGAGCGGAACGATACCGACCATCGGCCACTTGAAACGCCGGCGCAGCAGGACGCCGATGACGAGCGAGTCCGCCAGCATCGTGAGCGTGACCGCGAGGCCGTACGCCGCGCCCAACCGGTCGGAGCTGCGGAACGTGACGACGAGCGCGAGGCACGCGACCGCGAGCATGACGTTCACGAACGGCATGTAGATCTGACCCTCGACGCTGTGCGACGTGTGCACCACCTTGAGCCGCGGCAGGTAGCCGAGCTGCACCGCCTGCTGCGTGAGCGAGAACGCGCCGGTGATCAGCGCCTGCGACGCGATCACCGTCGCCGCCGTCGCCAGCACGATCATCGGCATCAGCGCCCACGAAGGGAAGAGCAGGTAGAACGGGTTCTGCAGCGCGCGCGGATCCAGCAGCGCCAGCGCGCCTTGGCCGTAGTAGTCCAGCAGCAGCGCCGGGAAGACGCCGGCGTACCACGCGAGCCGGATCGCGCGGCGGCCGAAGTGCGCGAGGTCCGCGAACATCGCCTCGACGCCGGTGACGCACAGCACGACCGCGCCCAGCACGAGGATCGCCGCGACGCGGTTGTGCGCGATGAACGCGAGCGCGTACACCGGGTTGAAGGCCGCCAGCACGCGCGGATCGTGCGCGATGCCGACCGCGCCGGCGATCGCGAGCGCGCCGAACCACAGCACCATCACCGGCCCGAACACCGCGCCGATCCGCCCGGCGCCGCGCGACTGCACGAGGAACAGCGCGATCAACACCCCGGCGGTCAGCGGCACGATGAACCGCTCCGCGGCGGGCGCGGCGACGCCGATCCCTTCGACCGCGGATAGCACCGAGATCGCCGGCGTGATCACGCCGTCGCCGAACACCATGCCGGCGGCGAACAGCAGCATGTAGGTGACGACGGTGAGCGGCGCGGGGATGCCGATGCGGCTGGTGGGTCGCAGCTGCGCGAGGAGCGCCAGCGTCCCACCCTCGCCGTGGTTGTCCGCGCGCAGCACGACCGTCGCGTACTTCACGCACACCACCAGGATCAGCGCCCACGTGATCAGCGACAGGATGCCGAGCACGTGGTCGGGCGTCGGCGTGAAACCGCGGCCCGCCGTGAAGCACTGCTTGAACGCGTAGAGCGGGCTGGTCCCGATGTCGCCGAACACGACGCCGAGCGCCGCGAGCGCGAGCGGTGCCGTCCGCGCCTCGTGCAACGGCCCGGGCGCCGAGGATCGCGTTCGGGCCGTGGGGTCAGCGTCCATATCTCGGACAGGCTACCCGTTCAGCGCGGCGATCCGCTCACATCGCGACCGTGACGCCCAGCTCCACGCGCCGTTCGGCGCGAATGTGCAGGTCGTCCGGAAGCGGGCGAGCGTTACGCAGCAGGGCTGAAAAAAGCTCGCGTCGCCAGCCCGGCATCCCGCCACGCAGGGCCGCCTCGATCTTCGGGTCGGCGTAGAAGAACGACGTGTCGTCGCGGTCCAAGTGCAAGCCGAACGCTTCGCACGCGCGCAGGACCGGTGCGATCTCGGGCGCCTCCATGTAGCCGAAGCGCGCGATCACGCGCACC
>DASZBS010000048.1:0-8129 GCA_035943995.1 Candidatus Elarobacter sp.
CGACGGGCGCACGATCCGCTCGATCGTGATCGGCTGCGTCTGGGCGAGCACCGTCTCCGAGACGTGCGCCGCCGCTCGCGCCGAGCGGACGAGCAATGCCCACAGCGAGCCGCCGGCGACGTGCACGAGCAGCGAGAGGATCAGGGCGGCGACGAGGAGCTTGCGGCCGGTGCGGGCGCGCTCGGGGAACAACTGCACGGAGAGCCTAAGGATTCACCATGATCGACACGCACGCCCACGTGCACGACCGTTCGTTCGATGAGGATCGTGACGCGATGCTGGCGCGGGCGCGCGCCGCGGGAGTCGGCGCCGTCGTCATGATCGGCTGTGACGTCGAGGATAGCCGCCGAGCCTGCGAGATTTCTGAGCGCTACGGCCTCGCGGCGACGATCGGCGTCCACCCGCACGAAGCCAAGGACGCGCCGGACGATCTTCCGGCGGTCTTCGACGCGCTGCGCGAGCGCTACGGCGCGCGGATCGTCGCGGTCGGCGAGACGGGATTAGATTATCATTACGATCACAGCCCGCGAGAGGTGCAGCGCGCCGTGCTGCGCGTGCAGCTCGCGTACGCGCGCGAGCGCGGCATGCCACTGGTGTTCCACCAGCGCGAAGCGCACGACGATTTCGTCGCCGCGCTGCGCGACGGCTACGATCGGCACGCGCAGCGCGGGATCGTGCACTGCTTCACCGGGACGCCGGACGAAGCGCGCGTGTTCGCCGGCGAGTTCGGGCTCGTGCTCGGCATCGGCGGCGTGGTGACGTTCAAGAACGCGGCGGCGCTGCGCGACGCGGTGAAAGAGGTCGGGCTCGACGCGATCGTGCTGGAGACGGACTGCCCGTATCTCGCGCCGGTCCCGCACCGCGGCGCGCGCAACGAGGTCGCGTTCGTCGCCGACACGGCGCGCGCCGTCGCGGACGTGCTCGGCGTCGACGTCGACACGGTCGTCGCGCGCACCGACGCGAACGCGCGACGCGTGCTCGGACTCGAGGTCGCTGCGTGATCTTGCCGCGCGCCGAGCGCCCCGTGCGCGAGACGAACGCGATCTCCACCGGGCACGAGTCGCGCTGCATGATCTTTACCGGCCAGGACACGGCACGCGCACTCAAGGATCCCACCGAGATCTCGGACCTGCTGCGTGATGAGAACAACTTCGTGTGGTTCGACCTCGCCGAGCCGACGCACGACGACCTGCAGCTGCTGCAAAGCGAGTTCAACCTGCACCCGACCGCGATCGAGGACGCCGCGCTCATCCACGAGCGCCCCAAGATCGAGAGCTACGACGGCTACTGGCTCGTCGTGCTGCACGCGGTCACGCTCGAGGCCGAGCAGCTCGTGACGCACGAGCTCGCGGTGTTCGTCGGCAAGAACTTCGTCGTGACGATTCGCGCGCACCCGGTGTACCCGCTCGACGAGATCGAGCGCCGCTGGCTCGCGAAGGGAACGCTCCCGCACACGTCGACCGGTTTGCTGTACGTCATCCTGGACACCGTCGTCGACGGCTATTACCCGGTGGCGAACGCGTACGACGAGCGCCTCCTCAAGCTCGAGAACCGCGTGCTGCACTCCAAGCGCAACCCGTCGCAAGAGGTGCTGCGCGAGGTGCTGCGCTTCAAGCGCGACCTCGTGCGGTTCCGGCACGCGGTCGCACCGGTGCGCGACATCCTCGGCCCGCTGCTGCGCGGCGAGCTCGCGGAGCTCGACTCATCGATCGCCGCGTACTTCCGCGACGTGTACGACCACGCGCTGCGCGCCACCGAGCAAGTGGACTCCATCCGCGATCTGCTCAACAGCACGCTGGACATCCACCTCTCATCCGAAGCGCACCGCCAAGGCGAGGTCTCCAAGCAGCTCACGGTCATCGCCACGATCTTTCTGCCGCTTACCTACATCACCGGGTTCTTCGGCCAGAACTTCGGCTGGATGGTCAACCACATCACCGACGGCCGCGAGTTCCTCTGGCTCGGCATCGGCGCGCAGCTCGCGACGCTTGTGTTGCTACTCGTCTATTTCCGCCGAAAAGGCTGGTTCTAGACGTTATCGGTGACCTCGGTATGAGGGCCGCTCTCCACACCTCGTCTAAGATGGCGGGATGGTCACGGACCCAGCCGGGAAGGGCGCCTACGTTCGCGAGATGTTCGCGGCGATCGCCCCGCGCTACGACCGGGCGAACAGGCTGCTCACCGCCGGGGTGGACGAAGCCTGGCGCCGCCGCGCCGTGGCCGAGCTCGCCGCGCCGCGCGGCGGGCGCGTCGCCGACCTCTGCTGCGGCACCGGCGATCTGGTGTTCCACCTGCTGCGCACCGACCCGGACCTGCAGGTCGTCGGCGTCGACTTCACGCCGCCCATGCTCGACGGCGCGCGCAGCCGCGCCGGGCGGGAAGACCCGTCCGGCCGGGCGGCCTTCGTCGAAGGCGACGTGACCCGGCTGCCGTTCGCCGACGCGAGCTTCGACGGCGCGACGATGGGCTTCTCGATGCGCAACGTGGTCGACGTGGTCGCCACCCTGCGCGAAGCGCGCCGCATCATCAGGCCGGGGACGCGCTTCGTCAACCTGGACGTCACCAAGCCGCGCAACCCCGTGGTGCGCCGGCTTTTCGGCGCGTACTTCTACGGGCTGGTACCGCTCGTCGGCGGGCTGGTCGGCGGCTCGAAGACCGCGTACCGCTACCTGCCCAACTCGCTGACGAACTTCCCCGACGCCGACGGTCTCGCGGACCGCTTCCGGCAAGCGGGTTTTCGCGACGTGCGCACGATCCGGCTCGGCTTCGGCGCGATCGCGCTGCACGTGGGCACGGCCTGATGCTGGAGCGGACACCCAGCGAGCGCGACCTGTACGCAATGGTCGAGGAGTACTTCCGCACCTCGTTCGGCACCGCCAACGAGCTGATCACCGAAGCGGTGCGCCGCATGCTCGCGGCCGGCGGCAAACGGCTGCGCCCGTGCTTCACGCTTTTGGCCGCGGAAGCGGTCGGCGGGCGCGCCGAGGAACACCTGCCGCTGGCCGCGTTCATGGAGCTCATCCACGTCGCGACGCTGATCCACGACGACGTCGTCGACAACGCGGCGACGCGCCGCGGCGTCAACGCGACCGCGGTCGACTTCGGCAACCGCATCTCGGTGCTCGCCGGCGACTACCTGTTCGCGTGGATCTTCAAGAACGTCACCGCCGGCTACGCGCACCCGATCCCCAACGTGCTCAGCTCGACGCTGGCCGACATCACCGACGGCGAGGTGCTGCAACTGCGCGCGCTCGCCGACCTCGATACGTCGCTCGCCGACTACGTCGAGATCGCCACCAAGAAAACCGCCTCGCTGTTCGCCGCGTCGGCCGAGTGCGGCGCGCTCGCCGCGGGCGGCTCGCCGTTCGCCGTGCACGCGCTGCGCGACTTCGGCACCGCGTACGGCATCGCGTTCCAGATGCGCGACGACCTGCTCGACCTCACCGCGGACGAGGCGACGCTCGGCAAGCCGGTCGGCAACGACCTGCGCGAGCGCAAGATGACGATCCCGTTGGTGTTGGCCCTCGAAGCGGGGGATCGGGAATTCCGGTCCGCCGTCGAACGTTTCTTCGCCGCGAGCGACGACGACGACCAAGACGTGGCAAGCGTCGTGGCCGGGATCGCGGCGCAGGGCGGCTTGGCCAAGACGGAAGCCGTCCTCGCGGCTTACGTCGAACGTGCGAAACAGTCGCTCGCGCCGCTCGGCACCGCCCCCGCCCGCTCCGAACTCGCCGCGCTCGCGGACGCCCTTCTCTGAACCGGAGACCCGTATGTTTGGATCACCCATGGAAATCGCTGCCCTGGTCGGGGTCGCGATCCTGATCTTCGGCGCCGACAAGCTGCCGAAGCTGGCCCGCAGCGCCGGCCAGGCCAAAAAAGAGTTCCTCGTCGGACAGGCCGAGGCCGACGTCGCGGCCGAGCGGTCGCGCGAAGAAGCCCGCCGGCGCGCGGAAGCCGAAACCGCCGCCGCGGCAAACGCGACCTCGGTGAACGGGGTCGGGCAGCCGACCATCGTGCCCGACCCGCTGACCGGCGCCCCGGGCCCGACGACCATCGCCCGACCGCACGAGTAAGGCAGGCTGAGGGTGCTCGCTGAGCGGCCGCCGGCGGACGACCGCGAGCGCCAGATCGACTGGGACCAAAAGGAGATGCCGTTCACCGAGCACCTGCGGGAGCTCCGGAACCGGCTCTTCATCTGCGTGGCGACGATCGCAGCGATCGCGGTGTTCGCGCTGTGGCCGGCACAGCAACTGATCCCGATCATGAACCACCACTATTTCCCGGGCATCGTGCTCAACGCGTTCGGCCCCGCCGACGCGATCTGGGCCATCTTCAAGCTGTCGCTGTACATCGCGATCGTGCTCGGGCTGCCGGTCATCCTGTTCCAGATCTGGATGTTCGTCGTGCCGGCCGTCAACCCGAAGACGCGCCGCATGGTGTATTGGTACGTCGCCCCGTCGCTGTTGCTGGCGGCGGCCGGCATCGCGTTCGCGCACTATCTCGTGCTGCCGCGCGTGATCGGCGGCCTACTCTTCATCACGGACAAGGTCGCCAAGGCGACGTTCGGGATCGAGGCGACGATCAACCTGATCCTCTTGATGCTGCTGGCGTTCGCGATCGTGTTCCAGACACCGGTCGTGATGCTTATGTGCGCGCGCATCGGCTTGATCAACAGCGGGCTGCTGCGCAAGTACCGCAAGTACATCGGCTTCGGGATGCTCGTCGCCGGCGCCGTGCTCGCGCCCGACGGCAGCCCCGTGACGATGACGCTGCTCGCCGCGCCGATGTACGTGCTGTTCGAGATCTCGATCTGGCTCATCGTGTTCATGGAGAAGCGTTGGAAGCGCGAAGCGGCAGCGGAAGCGGCGTAGCGCGCTCAGGCGCGCTACGCGGTCTCCGCGACAGCTGGGACGACACTGTCCGGCTGTTTGCCAACGTCACGTTCGGCGTGTCGCTGCTGGCGATCTGGGGTTTTCTCACGCTGATCGGCGTCGTGATCGAGCAGGGCAAAGACGCCGCGTTCTACGCCGGCGAGTACGCGCCGTCGCTCGCGCGGCTGATCGTGCGGCTGGACTTGGGCAACATCTATCACAGCGCCGCGTACATCGGCATCCTCGGGCTGATCCTGTGCTCCATGGCGGCGGCGACGTTCACCAAGGTGATCCCGCGCCGCATCCCGCGCTTGAACCCGGTGAAGATCGACGCGATCCCGCTGCACGCCACCGTGCGCGTCGCGGGCGACGTCGAGAGCGCGCGCGCGCGACTCGCCGCGTTCTTCGCGCAGCGCGGGTGGCAAGTGCGCAAGCGCGAGTTCGGCGGCACGGAGTGGACGTTCGCCGACAAGAACAACTGGGCGCGGCGCGGCGTGCTCGTCGCGCACGTCGGGTTCGTGCTGATCGCGACCGGTACGACGATCTACTGGGCGAAAGGCTACAGCGGGCAGTTCGCGGTGCTGAGCGGGCAGACCGCGACGATCCCCGAGAACGGCGTGAAGGTGGATCTGCAGCGCTTCGCCTACCGCATCGATCCCATTCAAACCAAAGCCGGCACCGTGTACCAGCCCATCGACTACGTGTCGAACGCCATGGTGACGGGCAGCGACGGCAAACCGCAAGCCGCGGAGATCCGCGTCAACCACCCGTACGAGGTCGACGGCACCGCGATCTATCAGGCGACGTACGGGTTTGCAATCGATTTCCGGCTGACCAAGGACGGCCGCCCCGCGCCCGGCCCGGATCATCCGCTCAAGGAAGGCGAAGGCTTCGTCATCCCGGGCACGTCGCGCGCGATCCAGTACCAGCGCTTCGTCGGCACGATCGACCGCGCCACGGGCCGGCCCGCCGCCGATCCGCGCCCGAACGATCCCGGCGTCGTGATCCAGGCGTTCGAGGGCGACCAGCCCGCGGGCGCGGCGATGCTGGCGCTCGGGCGGCCCGTCGATCTCGGCGCGGGCTACAAGCTCGAAGCCGCGCGCTACGTGCTGTACTCGGGCTTTCAGTACCGCAACGACCCGGGCATCCCGGTCGTCGGGATCGGCGCGTTCGTGTTGCTCGCCGGCTTGTGCATCTCGTTCTACTTTCTGCCGGCGCGGCTGTTCGTGCTGGCGCGCGCGGCCGACGACGGCGGCACCGAGGTCGGCATCGCGGCGACGACGGTCAAAGGCTACGACGTGTTCGAGGAACGCTTTCGCGAGCTCGTCGACGCGCTGCGGCGCACCGAGCCCGCCACCGCCGCACCAGCGCCCGCGAGCAGCTAGAAAGAAGCACCATGGACCCAACCAGACAGTCGATCGACCAAGTGCTGCTCGTCGTGGGCATCGCCGCCTACGTCACGGGCGCGTTCGTGCTGCTCGGCTACTTCTTGTTCCGCAAGCCGTGGCTGCGCACGATCGGGTTGCCGCTGGCAATCGTCGGCGCCGTGTCGCAGTTCGCGGAGCTGGGCGCGCGCTGGTGGATGACAGGTGTGTGGCCGCTGACGAACCTGTACGGTTCGCTCTCGCTGTTCAGCGCCGTCGCCGTCGCGATCTTCGTGGTGTTTGCGCTGCGGTACGATCTCGCGTTCGCCGGCGGCCCCGTGCTCGCGATCGCCGCGATCGCGCTCGGCTACGCGACGACCTGGAACGAAGGCTACATGCCGGCCGTGCCCGCGCTGCAATCGTACTGGATCAAGATCCACGTGCCGATCGTGATCAGCGCGTACGCGTCGTTCATGGTGGCGTTCTGCGTGTCGCTGATCTACCTGATCAAAGCCGCGGTTGAACGGCGCTACCAGCGCGACGGCACGGCTGTGCGCGGCCTCGCGGCGGGCGCGGGCGCAGGTGGCGCCGGCCTCACGATGAGCGCGTATGCCGCCACCCCCGGCACGATCACGCGCGCGAGCGACACGCCGGCGCTGTCGCAAGCGGCGGCGGCGGGCGACCCGTTCGCGCAGTGGATGGCCGGGCTACCGTCGCTCACGCGGCTCGACGTCATGCAGTACCGCATCATCGCGGTCGGGCTGCCGCTGCTCTCGCTCGGGATCATCACCGGCGCGATGTGGGCCAAAGAGGCGTGGGGCGCGTATTGGCAGTGGGATCCCAAAGAGACGGCCGCGCTGGTGTCGTGGATCGTCTACGCCGCGTACATGCACTTGCACACGCGCCCCGAGTGGCGCGGCACGCGCACCGCCTGGGTGAGCGTGGCCGGCTTCGCGACGATCATCTTCTGCTATCTCGGCGTGAACATCTGGATCAGCGGCCTGCACTCGTACAAGATGTAAGCGCGTCCCATGTCATCGTGAGCCCCTCGGTGTTCCAAATGTCACCCTGAGCTTGTCGAAGGGTGCGCCACGATCGTGGCCCATGCTTCGACAGGCTCAGCATGACATTGGGTGCGATCACATTGGGCACCATGACATTGAGTGCCGATGACATTGGGCGAGCTTGCGCTCGCGGCTACGACGGCGGCTTTCCCTGGCCCGGCTTTTCCGGGAGCGCAGGCATCGGCGTCGGCGCGGAGACCGTCTCCGGGTGTTCCCAGATGGTTTTCGCGGCGGCCGGAAGATGGTCGGGCGTGCGCTTCATGAAGTACGTCAGTTGCCAGATCGACTTCTCGTCGAGCGCGGGGCTGTACGAAGGCATGCCGGTGAAGCGGATGCCATGCTCGATCCGCCAGTACGTCGCGCCTTCCGGATCGTCCATGACGTCGTTTTTGTTGAACTGCGGCGGATGCACGCCCATGCCGCGCGCGATCGCGTTGGGTGTCGAGTTTGCGGTGCCGTGACAGACAGCGCAGTTCTGCACGTACAGCTTCGCGCCGGTTTCGATGTCGGCGTCGGTCTGCGTGTACGGATACGGGGGCTGCGGCGCTTCGCGCGCGAGCGTCGCGTTGAGCGCCGTGCGCGCCGCCCACCGCTCGCCGAGCATCAGCGGCCCGTCGGCGCGGGCCGGGACGCGGCCCGTTTTCACGGCACCGAAGACCACCAGGGCAACCACGATCAGCGCGGCTACGAAGCCGCCGAGAAATCCACGCATACCGTCCAGTCTCTCCGTTTGGCTGGGAAATGAACACGCCGGCCGCGCGCAACGTCTCGTGGCGCGGGTGGGGTTCGATGAGAACGATGGCCATCGCCCCGCCGCTCGGCACCTCCCT
>DASZBS010000049.1:0-5632 GCA_035943995.1 Candidatus Elarobacter sp.
TGCCGCGAGGAGAACGTCTTGCCTGAAGTCGGCTCCGTCACCGGCTCGTTGCGGATCCGCAATTCGATGGGATCCATCGCGAGGGCGACCGCCAATTCGTCGACGGCACACTCGAGCGCGAACGTTCCGACCGCCCCTCCCGGCGCGCGCATCTGCGAGTTGGCGATGACGTCGAGATACGCGAGCTTGTTGTCGAGGCTGAACGTTTTGGCCGCGTAATTGCTCATCGTCGGGTACGTAAATGCTTCCGCCAGCTTCGTGCGTTGGGTCGCCCCTGACGTTCCCGTGTGAATGATCGCGACGAAGCGACCGTCGGCGTCCGCGCCGATCGCGACGCGCTGTTCGGTCATCGTGCGACCGCCCACCACGCGGTATACGCCTTCGCGCGACAGCGCGATGCGAACCGGCCGATTCGTGAGCTTCGCCGCGGCGGCGGCAAGCACTTGATGCTGCCAGAGCAGTTTCCCGCCGAAGGCACCGCCGACAAAGGGCGAGGTAACGTGGACCCGCGCTTCGTCGATGCCGAACATGGTGGCAAGTGATGCGGCGGTATGGACAACGGCTTGCGAGGCGTCGTGCATCATCAGATCGTCGCCGTTCCACACGACCGTCGCGGCGTGTGGTTCCATTGCGTTGTGGTTCTGGTACGGCGTCCGATACGTCGCGTCGATCGCGACCGCAGCCCCTGCGAGCGCAGCCTCGGCATCGCCTATCTGAAGTTTGAGCGGCTGGCCCAACGTCGTCCCGGAATCCGTCGCTTGACGACTAGCCTCAGCGAAGACGGTGACGGCCGGTTCGGGGGCGTACTGCGCGGTGATCAGCGATGACGCGTAGTCCGCCTGCTCCTGCGACTCGGCGAGGACAAGGGCGATGGGCTGCCCGTTCCAGGAGACGCGGTCATCTTGCATGACTGGCAGATTGTCGCCACCAGCAGCCTTGTCGGTCGGTTGCACTATTATCGGCATCGGCAGCATCCGCGGCGCATTCCGATGCGTCATCACGAAGACGACGCCGGCCGCGCTTTCCGCCCGGTCGGTGTGCAGCGCGACGATGCGGCCCTTCGCGATTGTACTGAAAGCGAGCGCCGCGTAGGTCATGCCGTCGAGTGCGAACTCGGCGGCGAAGGTGGCCTCGCCGCGTACCTTGAGCGGACCATCGACGCGCGAAATTGGCGCGCCAATCAAGCCGTTCCGGTGATCCATTAGCGGATCAGGCGTGCCTCCAGGCAACCAGCCATCAGGCGCAAGCCGAACGGCCGTCATCATCGCGCGCCCGACGAGATCTTGCGCGGACCGCCTCGCACTATCGAAAACGTTCATGCAGGCTTACCCGCGAGCTCGGAAAGCACCGCGGTTATGGTGCGCGTTGCGAGTTCGATCTTGAACCGGTTGTCAGGCAACGGCTGCGCGTCCGCAAGTTCCAACTCGGCCGCCGCGCGGAACGCCTCGGCCGAGGCCGGCGCATTACGCAACGCTTCTTCAACCTTTCTCGCGCGCCACGGTTTGGGCGCCACCCCGCCGAGCGCAACCCGGACGTGCTTCACGGCCCCGCCTTCGAGCTCGAGCGATGCCGCGACGGAAACCAGGGCGAAAGCGTAGCTTGCACGGTCACGCACCTTGCGATAGGTGGAACGGGCGCCCGGAGGCTGCGGCATCAGTTCGACCGCCGTGATCAGCTCGCCGGGCTGCAGCACTGTCTCGATTTCGGGATGGTCCTCAGGGAGTCGGTGAAGATCAGTCAACGGTAGCGTTCGGGCGCCTCGCGGACCATGCAGGTGGATGACCGCATCGAGCGCGGCGAGCGCCACGCACATGTCGGAGGGATGCGTCGCGATGCACGCGGACGATGCGCCGAGGACCGCATGCATGCGGTGAAATCCGCTGATTGCATCGCAGCCCTGACCGGGGCTGCGCTTATTGCACCGTGACCCTGAGGCGTCGTAAAAATACGCGCAGCGGGTGCGCTGCAGGATGTTCCCGCCAACCGTCGCCATGTTGCGGATCTGCGCCGACGCGCCGGCCAAAATTGCACGCGCAAGCATGGGGTATCGAATCCGCACCGCGCGATGCTCCGCGAGCGCGGTGTTGCGGACGGCGGCACCGATCAGCAGGCTGCCGTCCTCACGCGCCTCGATGCTCGACGACATGTTCGAAACGTCAATCAGCATCGCGGGCTGCTCGATATTCTCACGCATCAGATCGACGAGGTTGGTGCCGCCGCCCAGGTATTTCGCATGTGGACCGCTCGCCCAGCCCAGGGCATCAGTTACGTTGGTCGCGCGCTCGTAGATGAATGGAGTCATGACGCGTTTTCCGCGTAGACGTCTTCGAGCGCGGCGACGATGCCGTTGTAGGCACCGCAGCGGCAGAGATTGCCACTCATGCGCTCGCGCATCTCGTCGCGACTGAACGCGACTGCCTCGGTCGTGAGGTCTGCTGTCACATAGCTCGGAACGCCACGTCCGATTTCGCCGGCCATGCCGACCGCGGAACAAATCTGGCCGGGCGTGCAGTACCCGCACTGCAGGCCGTCACACTCGATGAAAGCCTCCTGCAGTCGGACTCCCCCGTCGTCATGCGTGAGCCCCTCAATCGTGGTCACGGCGCGCCCCTCGTACTGCACCGCCAGCGCGAGGCACGCAAGAATCCGTTCGCCGTCGACCAGCACGGTGCACGCGCCGCACGCTCCCTGGTCACACCCCTTCTTGGTGCCGTGCATCTGGAACGTGTCGCGCAACGCATCGAGTAACGACACGCGCGGATCACGCGGAAGTTCGAACTGCGTTCCGTTCACGCGGATCGACCCCACGGGGCCCATCATGCGACGGACGCGATCGCGCTTTTCGACGGCTCGCCCTGCGCGGCGTTCGACACGTCTTCCCACGCTCCCCAAGTGGCCAGGCGGTCCGCATACACGGCGCGCGCGGCCGGCAGCAACTGGTTGCCGAAGATGAATCGTAAGGGCGGTTGCTCCGCGTCAACAACTCTCAGGATGGCTTGCGCCGTCGCTTGTGGATCGCCACGCTGCGCAGTCGAAAGCCGGCCAAAAACACGGGCTCGCAGATCGGTGTAAGCATCTATGCCGGGTGCCATCTTGAGCGATGCCGGGCTGCCGAATTCGGTCGCATAGGCGCCAGGCTCGAGCAGTGTCACCTTGATGCCGAACGGCTTCACTTCGGCCGCGAGGCTTTCATGGAGCGACTCGATCGCCGCCTTGGTCGAGCAATAGAAACCGATAAGCGGCATCGGCGTGATGCCAAGGCTGCTCGAAACTCCGAGAATGTGTCCGCTGCCCTGTTGCCGCAGCAACGGCAAGACGGCCTGAATGACCCGCAGCGTTCCGAAGTAGTTCGCGTCGAACAGCGCCCGGACGTCGGCTTCGGGAGCCTCCTCGATGGCGCCGACCAGAGCATATCCGGCGTTGTTGACGACCACGTCCAGCCTGCCGAAGTGCGCATGAGCATCGCGCACGACCTGCGCGACGCTACCGGCGTCCGTCACGTCGAGCGCCATCGGATGGACAGCGTCGCCGAAACGTTCCTTTAAGTCAGCAACGTCTGCCAATGTGCGACCGGTAGCGGCGACCTTGTCGCCTCGCTTAAGCGCGGCCTCGGCCCAAATGCGGCCAAAACCGCGAGAAGCACCGGTGATGAACCAGACTTTGCTCGTCATTGAAGAACTCCCAAGAGACACGGTGGCCGGGATGGACGAGGCGCAGGAATTGCACTCTGGTTCCATCTTAAATGAAAGCTGTAGCGCTTTCAGTATCATATACCGCAAATCATGAAGAAAACTTCGGTTTCTCGTTCGCATTCGAGACGGCCGCCGGCATTGCGAGAAAAGCCGCGAAAGGTGCCGGTTCAAGCGCGTTCGAGCGAAACGGTGCGCGCAATTCAACAGGCGACTCTTCAGGTTTTGGCGCGTTATGGGCAACGTCTGACGACGACCCAGGTGGCGAAGCGGGCGGGGGTCTCGGTTGGGACGCTGTACCAGTACTACGCAGACAAGAATGCGCTCTTGTATGACGTACTCGAACAGCACGTGAAGCTCGTAACGCTTGCGGTCGAGGAAGCATGCCAAGCCAATCACGGAGCCCCGCTTGACGAAATGGCAGAGGCGCTGGTTTCCGCATTCCTTGATGCCAAGTTGCGCGACGTCGCGGAGTCCATGGCGCTCTACGCAGCGATGGACCTCCCCGGGGCCCGAGAGATTATCTCGCCCGGGCGTGACCGGGTCTGGCTCCTTCCAAACAACCGCCGCCGTGCTTTTCACGGCGATGATCGGCACTGTGCGCGCGCTGCTCGAAGCGAAGGCGCCCGAGGCGCACGTGAAGTCGACTCGACGCGAGCTCGTGTTATTGGCGCGAGGGTACCTGGCGCTCGCCTCACAGGCGACTAGGTGAAGAAAAGTCCGGTATGCCTGATGTTGTTTCGAGTCGCACTGCCGCAAGCCGCTCGGAGTCCAGAGGCGCTCGGCGCGATTCGCGAGCGTGAGAGAGTCCAAACCCTGCTCGTCGGCGAGTGCCGCAGCCGCGCCGACCAGCAGTCGTAGAGTTAGCCCGCGTTACGAGGCATGCCTTAGGGTGTCAGGTGCGCCGTCGACCGACTGCAAAAAAGGCACAATTTCTGCCGCGACGGCCTGTGGCATTTCGACGTGCGGGTAATGACCAGCGCCTTCGATCATCACGACTCTACCGTTCAACAGCTCGCCGACCTTCCGCGCTTCCTTTGCGGGATCCGGAAAATCGCCGTCTCGGGTTCCCATGAGCACGAGCGTCTGTGCCGTTACCTCGGCTATGCGGCGTTCCGACTCGATCTTCGAAGCGATCGCCATGCGACGGAAGGCCGTGAAACGACCGGGTTGCGCTAAGTTCGCGTCGCGTCGCGATTCTTCAGCAGCGTAGTCGTCCGGTAAGCGGGTTGGAAACGACCGCTTGAAGAGCATGCGCCATAGGGCCCCGCGCCACGGCCCGCCGAGCATCGGACCGAAGATTGCGGCCGCGAGCCGTGCCGGGATCACGTCGCGCACGAAGGGGCCGATGAGGACCAATCCCCGGACTAGTTTGGGCTCGCGTGCGGCCGCGATCACTCCGGCTGCGGCGGCCATCGAATTTCCGATCACGCAGGCAGGACCCGCATGAACGGAGCGGATCACCGCAAGGATGTCGCCGGCGATGGCCCCGACCGAGTAGTCATCCCATGCGACGCTCGACTCGCCATGCCCGCGAACGTCAACCGAAACGAAGCGGTACCCAGCCTCCACGAGGAGCGGGGCGAGGAACCGGTATGCGGAGCGAAGGTCACCCATGCCCGGTACGCCCACGACCAGTGGTCCGATGCCGACATCCGTATAGGCGAGCCGACCGCCCGGTACCTCGACAAATTTTGTCATTCAAGTCTCCTAAAACGATCTGCCTTGATTACGAACGAAGTTCATTACGAGTCTCTTGCGAATCTAGCCCCGCATGGTAACCCGCTAACGGCGAACGCTCGCCTTACGCGAAACGAGCGACGAGCACGGCCGCGTCGTCATCCAGCCGTCCGTCGGAAAACGCAACGGTGGAAGCCAGAACGGTCGCGGCGGTGGCGGCGCCACTGCCGAAGGGCCGCTGGAAGAGTGAGCACAGACGTCGG
>DASZBS010000050.1:0-42990 GCA_035943995.1 Candidatus Elarobacter sp.
ACAAGACCACGGGCGTCGAGCTGCTGCTCACCAAAGACCGTCCAATCGGTTTGTCGGGCTTCTTGGCGATGACGTACGTCAACCGGCTGCAGAACGTGCCGCCGCTGTACGGCGGTCAGACCGAGGACTTCTATCCGTCCATCCCGGCAGCTTCGCTCGCGCTCGGTAATCTCTACCGCGCCGGCTACCTTTCGCCGCTGAACGCGCGGCTCGGATTGAACTACAAATCGCGCGGCGGTTTCCGGATCAACCCGATCGTGTCGTACGACAAGGGCTTCCCGATCGTCGGTGCCGGCAGCCTCGCGACGGCGTTCGTGAACAACGTCGCGGTGATTCTCCCGAACACCAACGTCTCGGTGCCGGGCTACGGCATCATCGCGAACGGCGGCGCGCCGTCGGTCGTGACGCAGTACGTGAGCCCCACGAATCCGGGCTCGGTCTTCAACCCGAACATCGCCGCGACGCGCGGTACCGCGGAGACCCCGCTCGCGGGCGGCAATCTCTCCAAGGCACGGTTCAACACCGACCTGGACTTCGAGTTCTCGAAGCCGGGATCCAAAGGCACGTTCGGGCTGTACATCAACAATCTGTTCAATCAGATCTACGCGGAGCCCGCGCTGAACTCACGGTATCAGCCCGTCGCGACGGGCGTCGCTGGGCCGCAAACGGGTCAGACCACCGGCACGGTGCTGTTCCCCAACTTGGGCTTCACGAACTTCGGGCCCGAGCGGTTCGGCCAAAGCGCGTACAATCTCTCGCCGAGCAACGCGCCGATCCGTTTCCGCTTCTATTACTCGATCGCGCTGTAGGAGCCATTCGTGAACCGTACCAACATCGTCACCGCGCTCGTCTGCGCGGCGGCGCTCGCCGGCTGCACCTCGGGTAACACCGCGGTGCCGCCGGGCCAAACTTCCGTCAATCCGATCGCGTCGAACGTGCTCGAGTTCACGGTGGGAACCGCGAACATCGCGGGCTTCACGGGGCTCAACACCGTCGTGTCCTATCGCCAGCCCAACGGACTGGACGGCACGCTGCTGAACACGCCGACGATCGCGGGCCCCGCGGGGTTCGTCAACACCACGGCCGCGGCGCAGTCCGGCACCGACGCCGGGACGAACAAAATCTCGGGGTCCCCGCAGCCGCTGCCGGCCGGCACGACCGCGGTGCTCACCACGCTCGGCACGTCGGGCGGCGCGTTCGCGTACGGGTTTCAGCCCGCGAACTCGACGACCGCCGGCGGCGTGAGCTTCACGCGCTACGCGCTGCCGATCTACGCTCCGGGGTCGACGTCGCCGTACACGGCAATCGTGACGCCTGCTCCGCCTCCGCCGCCCGCTCCGCCTCTGCCGCCGGTTACCATGCCGTACATCGGCGGCCCGCCGTTCTTTCCGAACGTTCGCGACGGCACGTTCCCGAGCGGCTTCCTGGGATATCCACTGGGCTTTACCGACTTCCGGCTCGCTCCGGCGGCGGGGTCGTATACGCTCACGCTCAACGTCCCGACCGGCTTCGATACGAGCGGAAACCCGACGTCCGCGAACGTGAGCGCCTCGGCCACGCTGGCGTCGCTCGTTCCCCTGCCCACGTTCGCAACGCCTGTGTTCTCGCCTGATGGTACCGGCGGCGGCACGATCGCGGTGACGGTGCCCGCGGGCGTCACCGAGGCGTTCGTGATCTTGCAAGATCGCGACGGCGTCTGCTATCCGGGCGCGAACGGCGCGCCGGCGTACTTCGGCTTCCGCACGACCACCGTCGGAGCGCAGGTGATCACCGTGCCCAACCGGATGGGTCCGACGTTCGGTTCGCAGACGTCGACTCCGACGATCTGCACGTCGGCGCAGAACTCGCCGCCGCCGCCCGCACCGGCCGTTGCCGCCGACCGCTGGCGCGTCTACGCGGTCGGCTTCGATTACCCGGCGCTCGAAGCCGGGCCGCCCGGCAACCGGTTGCAGGCTCCCGCCATCGCGGGCGCGACCGGACAGTCGGACGTGACGACGTCGGCGATCGGCTTCGGCCCCTAGCCTTCGGGCGTTTCGCAATCCGCCAAGCCCGGAACTTCGGTTCCGGGCTTTTCTTTTCGCCGGCTACTCGACGGCCTTGACCGACACCATCAGCGTGTACGGCGTGCCGTTGACGTCGAGCGTCGACGTCGAGACGTCGCCCGGAAAAAGAACGGTGATCACGTCGGTCGTCGCGGTGATGACCGTCAGACCGCCGACGATCGTGACTTGCGTGGTTCGGTACACGGCGTGCAGGCGCACGGCGGTCCCGTCGCTCGCGTCGGCTTTCGCCGTGAAATCGCATGAAAGCCCCATGACGGTCGGCGGGGACGTCTTGTAGTCGCGCTCGCCGTCGATGCCGTTCACGGTCTTGCCGTCTTCGCACACGACCTCGACCGTGCGCGTTTCCTTGTGATCCGGTTCGCGCTCCAACCGTGCGCGGCACCGGTAGCGTTTCGGCGACGCGGCGAACGCCGCGGCCGGTAACGATGCGACGCCGAGAAGCGTCGCGAGCACCGTTCTGCGGCTGACCGGACGAATGCGCACGTCAGGCGCGAACCGCGGGTGCGTTGCGGCGGAAGACCGACGCGATCGCCGACGCGACCCCGAGCGCCGTCACCGCCAGCAGCACTCCGCCGATCAGATCGGTCACGTAGTGTGCGCCCAGCGCGAGTCGCGACCAGATGACGCCGCAGCCCCACAGCGCGAACAACGGGGCTGCGACGACGCGCACGTTGCGCGGCAGATCGCTGTTCCAGATGAACCACGCCCACAGCCCGTAGACGAGCACGGCGAACATTGCGTGCCCGCTCGAGTACGAGAACGTCGGCTCGTGGATCAAGCGCCAATAGTCGGGGCGCGGGCGCCGGAACGCGATCTTGATCGCATCGCTGACCTGCCACGTGATCAGCGTCGTCGGGATCGCGTAGATCGCGCGCGATCGCCACGCGGGGAAGCGAATCGCCACGCCCACGGCGATCAGCCCGAGCACGACGAGCGAGTACCACAGGCACGATCGCGTGAACAGCAGCGCGAGGTGCTGCGCTTGGCCGGCGAGCGCGCGCCCCGCGAGATCGATCCCGTGCGGCGGCACGTGCGACACGGCCGCGCCGAGCCAGGCATACAGGATCGCAGCGACGACCGCGACCGCGAGCGGGCGCATCATTCGCAAATGAGCCGCAGGCGTCACTCGCAAGTGAGCCGGAGGCATCATCCGGCGAAGAGGTCGGTTTGCGCGGGGCGGCCGATGCGTTCGGCGAGGCGGTCGAGGTCGGCCGGCGATTCGATCATCACGTTGCGAGGTTTCGTCCCCTCGTTGGGGCCGACGATGCCGAGCTCTTCGAGGTTGCGCATCACGCGCACGGCGCGCGGGTGGCCGATCGAGAAGCGCGCCTGCAGCGCCGCGGTCGAGCCGACGCCGGGATCGCCTTTGGCGACGCGCGAGTCGAGCAAGAACTTCGCCGCGTCGTACCACAGGTCGTCGATCTTGCGGTCGTTGCCGTTGCGATCGTCGTCGTCGCGGATCGGCGTGATCTCCATCGCGCGCGCGCCCGTCGGTTTGGGTTGGCGCTTCCAAAACGCGACCAGCTTGTCGATCTCGTGGTTGGTGACGAGCGCGCCTTGCGCGCGGACCGGCTTGGGCGCGTCGATCGGCAGGTACAGCATGTCGCCACGGCCGAGCAGGCGCTCCGCGCCACCCATGTCGAGGATCACGCGCGAGTCCACCTGCGACGACACCGCGAACGCGATGCGCGACGGGATGTTCGCCTTGATGAGGCCCGTGATGACGTCCACCGACGGGCGCTGCGTCGCCACGATGAGGTGGATGCCCGTGGCGCGCGCGAGCTGCGCCAGCCGCATGACGAGCATCTCTACCTTTGCCGGCGCAACGAGCATCAGGTCGGCGAGCTCGTCGATGACGACGACGATGTACGGCAGCTTCTGGTCGGGGAACTTCGCGTTGTATTCCTCGATCTTGCGCACGCCTTCGCGCGCGAAGCGCGTGTAGCGCTCGTCCATCTCGCGGGTGATCATCGCAAGCGCTCCCGCGGCCATGCTCGGATCCGTGATCACCTCGTTCTTGAGGTGCGGGATGCCGTTGTACATGGTCAGCTCGACGCGCTTCGGGTCGATCATCAGCAGCTCGAGCTGATCGGGCGTCGCGGTGACGAGCAGCGACGCGATGATGCAGTTCAAGCACACGGACTTGCCCGCGCCGGTCGCACCTGCGACCAGGAGATGCGGCATCTTCGCGAGGTCGCCGAACACCGGACGGCCGGTGATGTCCTTGCCGAGGGCCATCGACAGCGGCGCGGCGTCCTTGGGCAAGCGCTCCAAGATCTCGCGGATCGCGACGATCGACACCGTCGTGTTCGGCACCTCGATACCGACCGCGGACTTGCCGGGGATCGGCGCCTCGATGCGCACGGACGTCGCGGCGAGCGCGAGCGCGATGTCGTCGGCGAGCGAGGAGATGCGCGAGATCTTCACGCCGCGCTCCGGCCGCAGCTCGTAGCGCGTGATCGACGGGCCGCGCTCGATGTGCGTCACCTTCGCGCCGACGCCGAACGACGCGAGCGTATCCTCGAGCACGTGCGCGCGGCTCGCGTCGTCCGTCTTTTGCGCCTGCGGCGCGTCGAAGATCGCCGCAACGTCGGGCAGGCGGTAGGCCGGGCGCGCCGGCTCCGGTGCGAGCACCTCGCCGGTCAGCGCGACTTGCGCGACGCGGTCCTGCACGCCGGACTCCACGTCGCCCGGCGCGTCGTCTTCCGGCTCGTCCGCGAGCGCGTCGTCGTCATCGACCGAGTCCTCGTCGTAAACCTCATCGTCGTCGTACGACTCGTCGTCCTCGTCCTCGTCCGCGTCGTCGTCGTCGGCGTCGGCCTCGTCGTCGACGAGCTCTTCGTCGTAGAAGCGCACGGGCGGCGCCGGTTCGACGACCGTGTGCGTCGGCGCGGGCAACTCGGGTGCCGTGGCCGGACGCAGCGCGGGGAGATGGAACGCCTCGCGCAGCGAACCCGGGCGCACCGCCGCCGCCACCGCCGGCGGCACGCGCAGCGCGGCGAGCCGCGTCGCGCACCAGCCGATGACTTTCTTCAAGCTCACGCCGGTGATCGCGACCGTCACCGCGAGGAACGCGACGATCAGCACGATCCACACGCCGGCGTCGCCGACGAGCGCGTGCAAACCGCGGTGCAGCGCGCCGCCGAGCAAGCCGCCGTCGCGGCCCGACGCGGCGAACGCGGTGTCGAGCAGGACGAAGTACGCGCAGGCGGCGCCACCGAGCGTCGCGATCATCTTGGGGACGTTGATCTCCAAGAAGACGATCGCCGCTATCAGTGCGATCAGCACGACGAAGAACGCCGCGGCGATCCCGAACAGCGTGTGCAGCGCGAACGCGGTCGCGCCGCCGACGACGCCGGTGCGCGACGCCGGGGCGACGAGCGCGACGCCGAGCAGCATCGCGAAGCCGAGCGCGACGATTCCGGCGATCTCCAGGTTCCAGCGCGCCGCTGCGCTGGTCTTGCGTCGGACGCGAGCCATCGCGTCCGACTTCCCGTTACGAGGGGTGCGTCACCTGTGCGGTGGGCGGCCGATCAGCCGTGCGGGCTCGGCGCGGGTGACGCCGCGCTGCTCGCCTGCGATGCGGCGAGTTTCGCGAGCATGTCGTTCGCCGCAGCGATGACGTCGGCGGCCGCGTCGTGATAGATCGACGGCCGGTTGTCGGTGCCGCTCGACGCGATGATGGAACCGTTTTGGCTGACGGAGCGGCGCCAGTCGAACACGTCCTGGGCGAGGCGCTTGCTGTTCTCGAGCACCCGCTTCGCATCGGCCGGCCGGTTCAGGGCGAGCAGCGCACGGGCCTCGACGATGCCGAACGACGCTTCGCGCGTATAGGCGTAATGGAGGTCGGGCTCGGTCTTGGCGTCGCCGAGCTTGCGCTGCGCGCACGTGTCGTACGCGGCCGTCGCGGCGTGCAGCGCGTCGTACTGCTTTTGCGGCGGATCGGTCTGCGACATCGTGCCCAGCGCCACGACGCTCTTCGTCGCCTCGGGGCAGAGCTGGTCCGAGAACGCCGCGTCGGCCCGCGCCGCGGGCACGAACAGAACGGCAGCGGCCGCGAGTGCGAGAACACCCGAAAGAGCTTTCATGTCCTCATGAACGGCGCGGCGCGGTCGAACGTGCCGCCGGAGCGGCCGAACTCTGGACGGTACCGTCCACGGCTGGGAAAGCCGCGCGGAGAGCGCGAACGCGTCGGGCCGTGCCGACACCCAAACCCACCATCGTCGTCCTGGAAGGCGACCAGACCGGACAAGAGCTGCTCGTCGAATCGCTGCGGGTCCTCGCCCCGGACGTGATCGGCTTCCACGTGGATCTCGAGCACTACGACCTCTCGCTCGCGAAGCGGCGCGAAACGAAGAACGGCATCGTCTACGACGCGGCCGCCGCGATGAAGCGCACCAAGCTCGGGCTCAAGGCGGCGACGATCACGCCGGAGACCTCAGGCGACGTCGGTTCGCCCAACCGCATCCTGCGCGAAGCGATCGACGGCAAGGTCATCGTGCGCACGGGGCGCCGTATCCCCGGCGTGCGCCCGGTCGCCGGCATCCACGCGCCCATCTCGGTCGTGCGCATGGCCGTGGGCGACGCCTACGGCGCCAAAGAGTGGCGCGAGACCGAGGGCGGCGACGAAGTCGCGTATCGCACCGAGCGGATCGAGCGGTCGGTGTGCCGCGTGGTTGCGGAATATGCGTTCTTCCACGCGCGGCGCACGAGCGCGAAGGTGTTCGGCGGACCGAAGTACACCGTCAGTCCGGTGTACGAAGGGATGCTCAAGGAAGAGATGGACGCGGCCGCCGCGCGCTACCCCGACGTCGTGTACGAGCCGCAGCTGATCGACGCGACGTACGCGCTGCTGATCTCCACCGCCGGCGACGCGATGGTGATCCCGACGCTCAACCGCGACGGCGACTGCTTGTCGGATCTCGTGATGCAGCTGTTCGGCTCGATCGCGGGCGCCGAGTCGACGCTGATGTCGTTCACGCCCGACGGCAAGCCCGACGTCGTGATGACCGAAGCGCCGCACGGCACCGCGCCGCGCCTCGAAGGCAAGAACGTCGCCAACCCGATGGCGATGATCCTCGCGGTCGCGGCGCTGCTCACGTTCGTCGACGAGCGCGGCGCGCCCAACGCGTCGCGCGCGATCTACGAAGCGACGCTCGAGACGGTGCGCGAGGGCACCGCGACGAGCGATCTGGGTGGCCACGCGTCCACGACGGAATTCACCGACGCCGTGATCGCGAAGGTCAAGACGAAGCTCGACGTTTGGGCGACGCTCTAGCTCAGCGGCAGCTCTGCGCGATCGGCAGTAGCGCCGCCGCCATGCGGTGCTCGCTGGCGCGAACCTGGACCGTTACTGTGCCGGCCCACTCGTCGAGCGCGTTGCGGTCCGTGAGCTCGATGCCGCGCAGCGGCGGCGGCATGCCGAACGGCGCGGTCGTCGCCGGATCGACCGGCGCCGGCAGCGGCGCCGGACCGACCCCGCCGCCGCCGGTGACCATCCCCGAGCGCATGATCGCGGCTTGCTCGCGCGTCACGAACTCGAAGATCAGGTTCGCGCGGCCCGACTGGTTGTCGTAGAGCTGCTGCAGCTCGCGTTTCTCCGCGACCACCTGCGGGTCGGTCGGGCGGACGAACCGCGGATCGCCAAGCGCGCGGTTGAGCACCAGCGCCTCGTCGCGCAACGCCAGCGCGTCGCGGTCGAGCTCCGCTACGATCATCGCGTGGCGCGCGCCGTAGCGGTCGTTGCGATCGTCGGCGACGTCGACGTACTTCGGAAATCCCTTGCGAATCTTGGTGAAGCGAGCGTCCGCGCGCACCGCCGCGGCGTACGCCGGCGCGATGAGATCGCGCATCACGGCGCACGCAGGGGTCGCCGCGCGGACCCGGCCGATCTCCGGCAAGTCGAAGCCGGGCGACGCGGACGGCGCGGGCGTCGGCGTGGGCCCCAGCGCGAACGGGTTCGGGGCCGCGAACGCGAGGATCAGCCAGGCGAGAGCAAGCACGTCGCCCATTTTACCACGGCGGTCCGCCAGGTACGCGCCGCCCCGATTCGTGTAAGAGGCGCTCATGCCGTTCTTTCGCCGCGCCCTCGTGCTCGCCGCTGCGCTCGCGCTCCTCGCGGCGACCGCGAGCGCGGCACGCGCCCAGTTCGCCGCCGTGCCGATCGCGCTGGCCGTCGACGCGTCGCACGCGGTGCAAGGCATCCTGTTCGTGCGCGAGACGATCCCCGTCACGCCGGGGCCGCTCACGCTGGTGTATCCGAAATGGATCCCGGGCGAGCACGCGCCCAACGGGCCGATCGCGAACGTCGCCGGTCTTGCGATACGCGCCCGCGGCCTGACGCTGTCGTGGCGCCGCGATCCCGTCGACCTGTACGCGTTCCACGTCGACGTCCCGGCGGGCACGACGTCGCTCGACGTCGCGTTCGAATATCTCGGCGCGCAGAGCGGCGAGAACAGCCGCGCGCGGCTCTCGACCCCGACCATCTTCACGCTCGCGTGGAACAAAGTGGTGCTGACGCCGGACGCGGCCGACTACAGCCGCGTGACGCTCGCGCCGTCGCTGCGCTTGCCGTCGGCGCAGTGGGCGTACGCCACCGCGCTCGAGACCGAGTCGGCGAACGGCGCGGAGCTGCGCTTCAAGCCCGTCTCGCTGGAGATGCTCGTCGACTCACCGCTCGACGCGGGGACCGTCGCGCGCACGTTCGACCTCGGCACGTGGGACGGCGCGCCGGTGACGCTCGCCGCGTTCGCCGACACGCCGGAGCAGCTCGCCGCGAGCGACAAGACGCTGGCGAAGCTGCGCGCCGTCGTCCCGCAGATGCGCGCGCTGTACCGCAACCGCCACTGGAACCGGTACACGTTCTTGCTCACCGTCAGCGACGTCATGCCGGGCCAGGGCGTCGAGCACCACCAGTCCAGCGACAACGGCACCGTCGGCGATTTCTTCACCGACGACGACGTGTTCGCGACGCGCGCCGACCTGTTGACGCACGAGATGAACCACTCGTGGGACGGCAAGTTCCGCCGGCCCGCCGAGCTCGCGACGCCGAATTTGCAAGTACCGATGATCGACGACCTGCTGTGGGTGTACGAAGGCATGACGCAGTTCTACGGCAACCTCGAGGCGGAGCGCGCGGGCATGCGCAGCGAGCAGCAGTGGCTCGACGCGCTCGCGCTGACGTACGCGTCGTACGACGCGCAGCACGGCCGCTTGACGCGCCCGCTCGCCGACACCGCCACGTCGTCGTCGTTTCTCTACAGCGCGCGCGGACCGTGGGCGTCGGAGCGCCGCGGCGTCGACTACTATTCCGAAGGCGAGCTGATGTGGCTCGAAGCCGACGTGCTGATCCGCCGGCTTTCCGCCGGCAAGAAGTCGCTCGACGACGCGGCGCGCGCGTTCTTCGGCCACGGCGCGAACACCGGCCCGCAAGTCGTGCCGTACACGCGCGACGATATCGTCGCCGCCCTGAACGCCGTGCAGCCGTACGACTGGAAGACGTTCTTCGCGCGGCGCGTCGACGCGGTCGCGCCGCACCCGCCCGATTTCTTGACGGGCGGCGGCTACGCGCTGGCCTTCACCGGCACGCCGTCGGCGTACGAGAAGCTCGAGAACGTGCGCCGCAAGACGATCGACCTGCGCTATTCGCTGGGCATCGTCGCCGGCACCGACGGCACGGTGACCGACGTGTTTCCGGAGTCGGTCGCATATCGTGCCGGGATCGGGCCGGGCGAGAAGATCGTGGCGGTGAACGACCGCGCGCTGACCGGCGCGGCGCAGCTCGACGCCGCGCTGCGCGACGCGCGCGCCGGCGCGCCGGTGCGGTTGCTGCTCGTCGCCGGCAGCGTCTACCGCACCGTCCCGCTCGACTACCGCGGCGGCCCGCGCTATCCGCATCTCGAGCGCGTCGCGGGCACGCCCGACGTGCTCGGCGCGATCGCGAAGCCGCTGCCCGGGCTTCCGTAGGACGGGCGCGAGCTCAGCGCTGCCGCGGGTCCAGCGCGTCGCGCAGGCCGTCTCCGAGCAGGTTGAACCCGAGCACCAGCACGGTGATCGAGACCCCCGGGAAGATCAGCGCCCACGGCGCGGAGAGCCAGTAGTCGCGCGCGTCGTTGAGCATCGCGCCCCACTCCGGGGCCGGCGGCCGCGCGCCCAGGCCCAGGTAGGAGAGACCGGCGGCTTCGAGCTCCGCCGTCGCGACGCCGAGCGTCGCTTGGACCAGCAGCGGCGCGAGGATGTTCGGCAGGACGTGGCGCGCCAAGATGGCGGGGGTCCCGGCCCCGATGGCCCGGGCCGCCTCGACGTACTCGTGCTCCTTGACCGCGAGCACCGACGACCGCGCCAGCCGCGCGTATTGAGGAACGTAGACGATGCCGACGGCGAGCATGAGGTTGTTGATGCTCGGGCCCAGGATGGTGGTGATCGCGATGGCCAGGATGATCGACGGAAACGCCAGCATGACATCCATCGCCCCCATCAGGGCGGCGTCGACGCGCTTGCCGGCGTAGCCGGCGACGAGCCCGATCAGCGTCCCGGCCGTGATCGCCAAGCCGACGGCGACGAAGCCGATGCGGATGGAGATCCGGGCGCCGTACAAGATGCGGGCGAACACGTCGCGCCCAAGCTTGTCGGTCCCGAACCAGTGGGCGGCCGACGGCGCCTGCGCGCCCTGGGCCACGTGCTGGGCGAGCGGGTCGCTCGGCGCGAGCACCGGGGCGAAGACCGCCAGCAGGACGATCGCGGCCACGACGGCGGCCCCGGCGACGGCGCCGGGCGCTTTGCGGAACCGCCGCCAGACGTCGGCGGCGAAGGTTCGGGCGGCCGGCTCCAGCCCGGCGGCGGCTTCGAGCTCGGTGGCGGAAGGGGAAGCGGTCATCGGTACCGGTCCCCCTCTTTAGAGCGATGCCGTGCAAAGCCTGGGGCCCAAACGGCCGACCTGGCGGAAATCTGGCAGGAGAACGGAGCCTCGGAAAAGCAGCGTTTCCTAAGCAGCCTTTAAGGTTGCTTTCACCCACACCCACGAGGTAGTGCGTTTGCTCCATGAGCTCACGCACCGCACGAGAGCCGGACTTCGCAGCGCAGTGTCGCTTGCGTTGCTTCTGGCGTTCGTGCTGTGCAGCATGCCGTCGGCCTTCGCGCAGACTGTTACTGGAAACATCCAGGGTACCATCACCGACAGCCAGGGAAATACGAAACTGGCCGGCGTTGCGGTATCCGCGGTTGCTCCTTCCGGTCGTTATTCTGCCACGTCCGACCAAAACGGTTTCTTCAACGTCAACGGCGTCTCGCCGGACACCTACACCATCACGTTCACCACCAAGGGGTACGAGACGTACTCCTTGACCGGCGTGACGGTCGTTCAGGGCCAAACGGCGAATGCGACGGCCGCTCTGAACAAGTCCCTCGCCAACATCGGGCGCACCCAGGCGCGAAGCACCACGGGCGCGTTCCAGCCCACCCAGACGACCGACCAGTACAACGTCGGAGTTCAGGGGATCACGACGACGCTCGGCAAACAGGGCGCGTCGAGCGAATCGAACTTGCTCGCGTCGATCCCAGGTGCATCCTTCGACTCCAGCGGCTACCCCGTTCTGCGCGGCGGCCGTGAGTACGAAGAGGGCTTCCAGTACGAAGGCATCGACTACACAGACGCCTTCACGCACCAATTCACCAACTCGCTCATCCTCAACGGCGCCGCGAACTTCCAAGTTCAGCCCGGCGCGGGCGACGCGTCCGTCGGCAACGCCGGCACGGGCGCCATCAACATCGTCGCGAAGCGCGGCACGAACCCCGGCTTCGGCCAGTTCGAGCTCGGCGTCTTCAGCGGACGCTACGAGCACGATCTGCGCGGTGAGTACGGCTGGGCGAGCCCGAACGGCCGCTACTCCAACTACTCGTCGTACTACCGCGACAACGTCGTGCCGACGTACGGGCCCTCGGGCGTGTACCCACTGTTGAACAACTGCTTCTTCAACTGCACGTCGTTCGAATGGGATCAAGACGTCCTGAACAACTTCGTATTCAAGTTCGGCAAGGACAACGGCCAGTCGCTGCAGTTCTTCTACGAGAATACGTCGTTGTACGCTCACCTGGGCGCCGGAATCGGGCCCCAGGGCTTGCCGTTCAAGGACAACGACCCGTTCACCATCAACAGCGTCGCCGGCTTCGGGCTCGGGCTCACGGTCGGGCAGATCCAGGCGCTGTACCCGTACACACTGGGTCAGACGGCGCTCACGCAGCGCTACGGCGGTCAGCAGTCGACTCGCCAGAACTTCAACTACAACCAGCCCAGTGAGACGTTCAAGCTCCAGTACTCGAACAATCTCAACGCGACGACGTTCTTGACCGCGAAGTTCTACCGCGTGAACGCGGTGGCGCTCTTCGACCTTCCGAACGCGGGCAACGGGACGCTCTTCACCGAGCAAGTCTCGCTGCAGGGCGGCCAGCGCGCCGGCTTCGCAATCGACGGCACGAAGCAATTCGGTTCGAAGAACCTTGTCGGGTTCGGCGGAAAGTACGACTTCCTGCGGCCGGTCTACTCGCAGCCATCGGCGACGAACGCGTTCTTCGGGTTCGGCGGCTTCGGCGCAAATCAAGAGATCTTCGACTTCCTGCCCAACAACGCCGCATGCCCCAACGGTCCGGGCGGCTGCGGATACCTGCTCGGCAACAACGCCACCGGCACGGCATACTGCACGCCGTTCTCGCAGGGCAACCAACTCAACCTCGCGACCGGTTTGAACACCGGCCCGGCGCTGCCCGCAGCCTGTCAGTTGCCGTACTCCGATGAGAGCACGAGCACCAATCGTCAGGACTTCGCGTTCTACGTGAAGGACACGTTCTCGCCCACCGACCGGTTGAAGTTCGACTTCGGCCTGCGGATGGACGGCGTGAACTGGAAGCGCCCTGCATGCGACATCAACCAGTGCCTGCCCACCTCGTCGACGACGAGCGGCGGCGTCACGGCGTACCAGTTCAACTACAGCAAGGACACGCTCAACCCGCGCGTGCTGCAGCCGCGTGCTGCCGTATCGTTCCAGGCGACCAAGAACGACGCGTTCCGGTTCAGCTACGGACGGTCGGTGCAGTTCGCCCCGATCGCGTCGGCGGACGTCACCGGCTCGCGCATGGCGTACAGCCAGTACAACAACACCCCGTCGTTCTACAACGGAAGCTTCGGCGGGGCGACCGGCCCGGCCACCTTCTGCGGCGTCACGGGTGACCAGCTCTGCAAGAGCTATGCCGACCAGCTGTACTGGGAGAACCAGAACGTCGTGCTCGGCGTGCCGATCCAGCCGCTGCTGCCGACGACCTACAACAACTTCGACTTCTCGTATTCACGGCTCTTCCCGCACCAGGTGTCGATGAAGATCACGCCGTTCTACAACAAGTCGTTCAACCAGGTCGCAGCGACCAACTTGCCGATCATCAAGAACGGCGTCGTCCAGACCGACCCGGTCACCGGCGCCATTCTGCTGGGTCCCTCGGTCAACACGAATCTCGGACAGTCGCACATCACCGGCGTCGAGTTCCTCCTCACGAAGGAAGCGGCGTACGGGCTCTCGGGCTCGCTGTCGATGACGTACCAGAACGAGTTCTCGAACGTCGTTCCGACGTCGGCGAGCGAGGACTTCTTCCCGTCCATCCCGCCGGCTTCGCTGGCGCTGGGCAACCTCTACCGCGTCGGCTTCCTCTCGCCGTTCGTCGGCACGCTCTCATTCCAGGAGCGTACGCGGAACGGCTGGCGGATCAACCCGGTGATCTACTACAACCACGGGTATCCGATCGGTCAGGGCTTGCTGACGGCGAACACCGTCAACGGCGTGAACTACAACTTGCCAAACACAAACGTCACGAACTCGGCGCAGTTGAGCGGTTCCAACGGGGCGCCGCAGTACGTCGATCCCCGCAACCCGGGTAGCCAGTTCAAGCCGAACGTCGACGCGACGCGCGGAACTCCTGAAACAGCCGCAGCCGGCGGCATCCTGAACTCTGCGCGGTTCACGCCGGTGCAGCTCACCATTGAATACCAGTCGCCGAAGAACCCGCATTCGACCTTCGGCGCAGTGGTGTACAACGTTTTCAACAACCTCTTCAGCCGGCCGTCGTACAACCTGCGGTATCAGCCGGTAGCGACCGGTATCGCCGCGCCGTACTCCGGATACACCAGCGGCGCGACGAACCCCGCGTTCTACGGTTTCCGGAACTATACCGCGGCACAAGGCAACCAGGCCTACATCATCAACCAGGGCCAACAGCCTCGCCGGGTCGACTTCTACTACCAGCTGAATCTCTAGGAGGGCGCGTGCGCGCAGTTTTCTCAAGGTTCGCTACGGCAGCCGCGGGGATTTCGATCCTCGCGGCCTGCACGGGCGGACAATCCGCAATCCAGCCGCCGTCGACGGCGGTCAACGTGCAGGCGCAGTCTACACTCCAGTTCCGAGTCGGCACGGTGAACTTCCGGGGCGCGGCGACCTTCTTCAACACGGTCGTCACGTTCCGGCAGCCCAACGGGTTGTCGGCCACGCTGTACAACGCGCCGTCGATCACCGGCCCGGTGGGATTCACCGTCCCGGCGGCGGTCCCGGCGGCCTGTCTCGGCACGTCGGCGCCGGGCACGCTTCCCTCGAGCCCGTCGCCCGGCGTGGACGCCGGCGGCAACGTCATCAACTCGACGCCGCCGACGCAGCCCGGAACGACTGCGGTGGTGACGACGTTCGCGCAGAGCGGCGGGGCGTACGCGTACGGGTTCGCTCCGGCGAACTCGACCACGAACGGCACCGCGTTCTATCCCGGAAACACGGCCGGCCGGGCGCTCCCGAGCGCGATCGGGACCTACACCGACGTGTACACGCAGCCAATCTACTGCGCGACGTCCCGGCGTTACCCGTTCTTGCTCGGGCCTCCGGCCGTGCCGGATTTCCACCCGGCTAGCGCTGGTTTCCCGGCGGGCTTCCTCGGCTACGACTCCGGCTTCATCACGTTCGGCGTGACGCCGGTGGCCGGCACCTACGCGATTCACATCGCGGTACCGGGGCCGACCATCGGTTCCAACTCCGCCGTGTTCGACCAAACTGCCACGATGAGCAGTGTGGTCCCGCTCGCAACCACGACCGCGCCCGTCATCGCGGAACCGGGCGGCGCGGGCACGGCCGTCACCTTCACCGTCGCACCCGCCCCGGCAGGCGCGACCTCGCAGGTGCTGTACGTCGTGGATCAATCGTCCGGGACGTTCTTCTCGTTCAACGCCGGTACGGCGGGCGGGGTCTTCTCGCTCGCCGCCGGCAACTTCACCGCGGGTGACGTCCTCCGGGCGTACGTCGCCGCTGCGAACTGGGACATCGTCGGGGACGCGCCGCCGAACAACGTGTCGACGGCCCCGCCGCTTCCCGCTCAGACGGACGTCTCGATCTCAGTCCTCTCCTCGGTCGCGTACTTGTAGTACGAGCCCGTAGGGAGCGAACCAACCCGCAGAGGGCGGTCCTTTCGAGGGCCGTCCTCTCCTTTTGTCATACGAGAACCACACCCGATCTCGGATACTTCAAGGGATATGCTCGTGACCCGAACGACCGACCCCGCGCTGTCCGCCATCGAGGCGAAAGTCGGCGCCGGGATCTCGCTCAGCCTCGCCGACGGCCTCGCGCTCTTCCGCACGCCCGACATCCATACGCTCGGCCGCCTCGCGACGTCGGTCAAGGAGCGTAAGAGCGGCAAGAACGTCTACTACGTCCTCAACCGCTACATCAACTCGACGAACGTTTGCTATGCGAACTGCACGTTCTGCTCGTTCGCGCGCGCCGAGAAGGATGCGGACAAAGTCCGGATGTCGGCGGACGAGGTCGTCGCGAAGACGCTCGAGACCGGGACGAACTTCAACCAGCTGCACATCGTCGGCGGGCACGATCCGCGCCAGCTCTCGCTCGACTACTGGCTGCCGCTGATGCGGCGCGTCAAGGAACTGCTGCCGCACGTGCAGCTCTCGCTGTTCACCGCGGCGGAGATCGATTACATGGCGCGCCGCCATCGGCTCTCGTACGACGAGATCTGCCGCACGCTGCGCGAGGCCGGGCTCGACAACGTCAACGGCGGCGGCGCCGAAGTGTTCAGCGAGCGCTTTCGCAAGGAAGTCTGCCCGAACAAAGTGGATGCTGCGCACTGGCTGGAGATCCACGAGACGCTGCACCGCCACGGTGTCGCCTCCAACGCGACGATGCTGTACGGGACGATCGAGACGACGCAAGAGCGGATCGAGCACCTGATCATGCTGCGCGAGTCGCAACAGCGCTCGCCCGGCTTCAACGCGTTCATCCCGCTCGCGTTCCATCCCGACGGCAACGCGCTCTCGCATCACGGGTGGACCTCGGGCCTCGACGACATCCGCATGTTCGCGGTCGCGCGGCTGATGCTCGACAACTTCGACCACATCAAGGCGTACTGGATGATCCAGGGCTTGAAGATCTGTCAGCTCGCGCTGCAGTTCGGCGCCGACGACATGGACGGCACGCACGGTTCGACCGACGAAGAGCTCATCTACCACAGCGCGGGCACGCGCTCGGGCCAGCACGTGGACGACCGCGAGTTTCGCCGGCTCATCGAGGAGGCGGGCTACGTCGCGGTGCGCCGCAACTCGACGTACGAGACCTTCCCGTACGACTGGAAGCCCGACGACACGATCCCCGGCCGGGAGCTCGTCGGAGCGGGCGCCTGAGCGTCATGAGCAAACTGCGCTACGGGCGGATCGCGTACGTCAACGTCGCGCCGATCGAGACCGCGTTCGACGTGGGCGCGGTCGCACGCGACGCGGACGTCGTGGTGGACGTTCCGACCCGGCTCAACGCCGCGCTGCTGGCCGGCGAGCTGGACGTCGCCGCGATCAGCGCCGCGCACTATCTGGAGCACCGCGACTCGCTCGAGCTCGTCGGCGATCTCTGCATCGCGGCCGACGGCCCCGTGCGCTCGGTGCTGCTGCTCTCGCCCGTACCGCCCGCGCTGCTCGGCGGCGCGTCCATCGCCGTCACCGCGCAGTCGGCGACCGGCAGCGCGCTGCTCGCGACGCTGCTCGATAAATTGCAGCGCGTGCAGCCGACGTACGAAGTGGTCGACGACGCGCTTGCCGCCGCGGCGAACGGCCGGCCCGCGCTGGTGATCGGAGACGACGCGCTCGTGGCGCGCAAGGTCTGCCGGCCCGCGTGCATCTACGATTTGGGTGAGGCGTGGCACGCGTGGACCGGGTTGCCGTTCGTGTTCGCCGTGTGGGCGGTGCGCCGCGAAGTGCTTGCCGCGCGGCCGGCCGACGTCGCCGCGCTCGCCGATGCGCTCGCGCAAGGGCGCGCGTGGGGCAACGCACATCGCGACGCCGTCGTCGACGCCGCGCTCGCGCAGGCGCCGTATCACCGCGCGCTCTACGACGACTATTTCATGCGCCTTTCCTACACGCTCGACGACCGCGCGCTGCGCGGGTTGGAGCACTTCGCCGCCCTTCGACAGGATCAGCCGCAGCTGACAATACGTCAGGGTGTCCTTCGACAGGCTCAGGATGACAGGCCGGAGGACGTTCGTGTCGCTGGCTGACGTGCTCGACCGCGCCGCGGCCGGCGGGCGCATCTCGCTCGACGAAGGGGTGCGGCTGTACCGCGACGCGCCGCTGCACGACCTGGGCGCGGCGGCGCACGCGCGCCGCATGGCGATGTATCCGACGAACGACGTGACGTACGTCGTCGACACCACGATCAACTACACCAACGTGTGCAACGTGCACTGCACCTTCTGCGCGTTCTTCCGGCCCGAGCAGCACGGCGAAGGCTACACGATGTCGCACGACAAGGTGATCGAGCGCGTGCGCTACGCGGCCGACATGGGCGCGACGCAGATCATGATCCAGGGCGGGGTCAACCCCGAGCTGCGCATCGAGTGGTTCGAGGACCTGTTCCGCCGCGTTGCCGCGGAGTTTCCCCGCGTCGACATCCACTCGCTGTCCGTGTCCGAGGTCGCGGGATTGGCGAAGATCGAGGACTTGAGCGTGCGCGATGTGCTGGTGCGCCTCAAGGCCGCGGGGATGAAGTCGCTGCCGGGCGCCGGCGCGGAGATCCTCGTCGAGCGCGTGCGCAAGCGGATCAGCGCGCGCAAGATCGTTCACGACGGCTGGATCGGCGTGATGCGCGAGGCGCAGCTGCTCGGCATGCCGACGACCGCGACGATGATGTTCGGCTCGATCGAGACCGACGAAGAACGCATCCTGCACATGCAGGTGATCCGCGACCTGCAGGACGAGACGCACGGCTTCACCGCGTTCATCCCGTGGTACTACGTGCCGTACAAGACGCCGCTGCGCGGCCGCGAGGCGAGCGGGATCGAGTACTTGCGCGTGCTGGCGGTGTCGCGGCTGTTCCTGGACAACGTGCCGCACTTGCAGGCGTCGTGGCTGACGCCGGGGCTGAAGCTGGGCCAGCTCGCGCTGTTCTACGGCTGCGATGACATGGGCGGGACGATCATCGAGGAGCAGGTCGTCCACGACGCGGGCAGCACGAACGAAGCGACGCGCGCGCAGGTGGAGGAGATCATCCGCGGCGCGGGCTTCACGCCGGTGATCCGCGATACGTACTGGAACCTGCGCTCGGACCTGGCGCTGGCAACGGCGTAGCCGGCCGTCAGGCGTTGTCGACGCCGGTGCGGTACGTCGCGAGGTGCGTGTCTTCGGCGATGCGGTCGTAGAGCGCTCGGGCGCGGGCGTTGCGTCCTTCCGCCACCCAGCGCACGTGCGTCCAGCCGCGGTCGCGTGCGGCGGCGCGGACCTGGTCGATCAGCGCCTTGGCCAGGCCCGTTCCGCGGTGTGATTCCGCGACCCAGAGGTCGTCGAGGAAGCAGGCCTCGTTGCCGTCGAGTGTGCGCGGGAACGGGCGAAAGTGGACGAATCCGACGACCCCGTCGTCTGCCCCGATCGCGAGGACGCCCTCGACGCCGTGCGTGCGCGCGAGCAGCCACGACCACACCGTTGCAGCGACCGTGTCGTCCGCGTGCTCGCCGAGCGCCGCCGCGTAGCGGAGATAGTGCGCACGCCACGCGTCGAAGCGGCGCGGCGTCACCGGCTCGAACGTCACCCCGCTCTCTTCCAGCATACGCCGTCGTTAGACGCACCGGTCCCGGAATCCAGCGCCCGCCCGCGGCGGGCGGCGGCGTGGCGAACCTTTTTTCGCATTCGGCGGTCACCGCGGACGATGCCGATCGAAGCGAACGCCTACCGCCGCGCGTGGGCCGCGTGGCTGCCCGCGGCCTTACCGCTGCTGGAGAACGAGGAGTATGCTGCCGCGTTCAAGTCGTTTCCGAGCCCGGAGCTCGCGGCGCTGCCGTTTCGTCCTGCGCCCGCCCGCGCGGAGCGGCGGATCGCGCTGATCACGACCGCCGGGGCGTACGACGCGCAGACGCAAGCGCCGTTCGCCGCCGGGTCGGCGATCGGCGACGTGACGCACCGCGTGTTTCCGACGGAGTTGCCGGACGCGCGCATCGCGCTGCGCCACGGTCATTACGATCCCGCCGCCGCGAATGCCGATGTGGAGGTGCTGCTGCCGCGGCGCACGCTGCGTGACGCGGGAGCCGTGCTCACCGCGAACGTGATCTCGACGATGGGCTACTGCATCGACTGGCCGAGCTTCATCGAGCAGACGGTGCCGCAGCTCGTCGCGCAGGTGCGTGCCGACCGCGCGACGTGCGCGCTGCTCGTCCCGGTTTGACCGATGTGTCACCAGACCGTGCGTCTGGTCGCCGAAGCGCTCGAGTTCGACGGGATCGCGACCGCCGTCGTCGGCACGATGCGCGGGATGCTCAAAGGTTTGCCGCGCGTCATCGTGACGCCGTACGACCGCGGACAGAACTTCGGCCCGGCCGGCGACACCGCCGAGCACGCCGCCGTCATCGCCGAGGCGCTCGCACTCTTCGACGCGAGCGAACCGGTGTTCCGCGATCACAAGTCGTCGCCGGCGTAACCTCAGCGGTTCTGCGCGATCGTTGCCCGGTGCAGCAGCCGCGCGAGCTGCAGCTCCTTGCCGAACGCGTGGGCGTCGGGCGTGAGCTGTGGAACGACGGCGAACGTATAGGCGTGCGTGCCGTAGCGCACGTAGAGCGTGTTCGCGTAGTGCACGGCGGTGCCGCCGAGGCCGGCGATGGGAACGGTGTCCGGCTCGGCCGGCGTTCGCGGATCGCGCCGCGCGACGACGAACAGCGAGGGCGCGCCCGACGTCGTCGAAACGTACTGGCAGATGCTCCCGCTCGTCGGCATCAAACGCATCGGCGTGCCGAGCACCGCGCCGATGTCGTTCTCGGACAACACGGAACACGGGATACCGGGTACGACTTTGGCTGGATCGCGCGGCGGGGCGAACGCGAACATCGCGAACAGTGCGACAAAGGTCGCGACGGACGCGAGGACTTTCTTGATCTCAGACATTGTTCGCCGATCGAACCATGAACCGTGACCACGGCGCACCTGACGATCGGTAAAGCGAACGCGCGCTACGTTTGCGCGATGGACGAAACGGCTCGGGTCAGTCGTATTCCGCGCGGATCTTGGCGAGGGTCGTCGTGGCGTTCGCGCGCCGGCCGTCGGCGCGCAGCACGTCGACGTTGAGGTCGGGATAGTTCGGCTCGATGCGCCGGCGCTTCCAGTCGGCGACGGTGAACGGAGCGCGCGCCGCGCGGTCATAATCGTAGTCGGGGAGTTTTCTGCGGTTCGCACCGTCCGAGTGAATCACGACGCTGAAACCTTCCAAGGCGCGGATGTCGCGCTCGATGTTCTTTATGCTAGCCACGGCCGTGGTGTTCGCTGCCGCCACGGTCTTGACCGCCTTTCGCCCGTTCGAGGTATGTCGGCCCCGGTAGTATCAGGCGGATAATTGCTCTCGAAGCCAAAAGCGGTAGGACGTACTTGCCCTATCGACGAGGAGAAGAGGCGTGAGCTACGGCGGTTCGGCGCGAACGATCTACATTATCCGCCACGGTGAGAAGCCGACGGACCCCAACCCCGGAAGCACGATCGCGACCATCGGCATCGACGCCTATGGTAATCCGAACCCCAGCTCGCTGACCCCGTTCGGGTGGCAGCGCGCGGGCGCCCTGACGACGCTGTTCGCGCCCTACGAAACGCAGGCGCGCGCATGGGTGATCACGCCGGGCCAGATGTACTCGCCGAGCTATTCCGACGATCCGCAGAGCGGGCAAATCAGCGGGCACCGCACGAACCAGACGATCTACGCGATAAGTCAATCTCTCAGCATGACCATCGACAACACGACATACGCCGAGGGCGGTGAAGGGACGATGGGCACCAACTTAGCCGCCCAGCCCCCGCCGATGGTCACGCTGGTCTGTTGGGAGCACAGCGCGATCCCCACCATCGCGAACGCCATCGTCGGACCTTCGGGACAGTCGCAGATCCCGCAGACGTGGCCTGATGACCGCTATGACGTCGTCTGGGCCTTTACGAGAGCCGCGCCCGGGGACGCGTATACGTTCGTGCAGTACCCCGAGATGCTGCTCTACGGCGACAGCCCGACTACGATCCCGGTGGGAAGCTAGATCGACATGAGCGCGTACCCGTTTCCGACGATCAACAGCCTCGCGTTCGTCGCGTACAGCGGCGCGCGTATCGTGCTGGACCGGTACTACGTCACCGGCCAGCCCTCGACGCCGGCGTACGCCGCGATCGCGGGAGCCGGAATCAAATCGGTGATCTGCGTTCGCCAGCCCGGCGAGCCGGCGCTGCCGCCGCCGGTGCCGCCGGTCACGCCGTTCGACACGGCCGAGGCCTCGGAACTCGCGAAGCTCGGCGTGTCGTACCAGAACATCCCGATCACGCGCGAGATGACGCAGCAGCAGTTCGACGCCGCCGCCACGCAAGCCGCGCTCGCGGTGCTGAGCAGCGGGCCGGTTCCGGCGCTCATCCACTGCTCGACCGGCGACCGCGCGTCCTCGGTGTTCGCGGTCGTGCTGATCCTCGCGGCGCGTTTCTCCAACTCCGACGCTGCAGACTACGCGATCAACAGCCTGCTGCTCGCGAACCCGAACATGATCGAGCTCGTGCTGGGCTACGGCGCGCCGCAGGCGATGGCTGCTCAAATTCGCAGCGCGATCGCGGCGTTTCCGGGGAACTCTTCGTAGAACTGCTCAAGCAGGCTCTTTTCGGAACCGGCGGGCTTTCGGCGATTCGATGTCGACGATATCGATCTTGATCCGTCCGCCCAAAGCAGCTGCGAGCTTAAGGTGAGTCATGAGATTGACGGCCACAATGATCGAGGTCTCACCGTACGTAAACGACTAGCCGAAACGACTTTGCCGCCACAACGACCGAAAGCGCCCCTTGCAAAGACGCTCTCGGATGCCGTCCACTGTTTGTTTTAAGGCTGGTAGTTTTGCAAGTGCCAACTTGCGGCGAAGCTCTGAGCCCAATTGGATTCGGTCACTTTAATAAAGATGTTCGCGCCGGCTGGAATGTAGATATCGTCAAGGCCCGCGTACTGCGTGGCGCCGTTGCCTGTATCTGATATTGAGCCGCTGTAGTTGTACAAATTGTTTCCGTTGGCGTCATTGATCGTGATCGACACGGTCCCTGAGTACTGCGTGCCGTCGTTTGGCGGCACGTAACTCATGGCCGTGTTCGAATAACCGTTCCCGTTGTCGTGGACGTACCCGCCGGTCGCATTTCCCGTTTTCGTCTGCGTGTTGGCTTTACAATTCGCGCAGAGTCCCATTCCGTCGTTTGCGATATCCTCAGGTAGTACGGCGCTCGCTGGTCCGGCGGTGGCTGCCAGCAGGAGGCACAGGGAGGCTAGCGCGGTCGCTGTGCGGCCGCGCAACATATTCATCATGCTCGTCGTCCTCCTAGTGGACTACCGCAGCATAGTGGTGATATTCGCCCGAACGCGCGACGATCGCGTGCGCCGAAAATACGCGCGTATGGCGGCCAGTGGTGACGACGATCGTGCCGTCATTGGCTTGCGACACCGTTGAAGAGCCCGGGAACATGATATGGGAATTGCCGTCGTTGACCATAAACGGCACACCCGATTCGGTTTCAGCCCCGTGCGGCCCCGGGGCACCGCGCTCAGCATCTAGCGCCGACAAGTGCGCGGACGATACCGCGCGATCCGGCACAGCCGTTACGGTCTGACTGCTGCGACCGCATGCGGCCAGCGCGAACATTGCGGACGTAACGAGGATCGCCCGCTGCATTTGATTCGACACCCTTCACCCTTTCGCTATTCACTCAAGCAAATAAACGCCACCCCAGGGGTGTCGGGTTTGCGCCCTTGTCGAGGAGCAATCCTGCCTAGCGATACCCAGATCGTCTGTAAAGCTTTCGCGAGCCGCGCGAGCTGCGCGTTGAGCCGTCGCGCGTCGCCTTGAGCGCGAGCCGGTCGGTGTTGACCTCGGCCAACACGCGCTCCGCATCGGCAGCCACGCCGGGAGCGAGCCACCGATCCAGCACGGCACGCGCGACGGCGGGATCGCGGAGCTTGAGGAGCTTGTCCACGATCAGCGGCCGGATGCGGTGAACGCCCGCATGGATCTCAGACTCATGGACGTGCTGCCCAGCTCGGACACATTAGTTCAGACAGACCATGGTCGGAGGACGATCAGCACACTACCGGTCCTGCGGAGTGCGTGCCGACCGCGCCGGCACGCAGGCTCGTTCGGCGCAGCTATGATTCCCGCAGACGAGTCGGCAAACAGGCACGCCGAGCGCGGTCGCAAGCGCTGGCAAGACACCCTTGTCGGTGGGCTTGCTCGATTCGAGCTGGATCGTGCCTGCAAAGACGCCGGCCGTCATCGCCAGCTCGTAGACGCTGTAGCCGCGAGCGATGCGAAGACGACGGATGCGCGCCGACAATGGCTCTACCGGGGTGACTCTGCGGTGCCCGTTGTACGGCTTTGGGTAAGGCGACGACGAACGTTTGAACATCATCGCTTCGCCTTCATACACCAGAAGGCGGCCTCGATCGCATAGCTGATCGACGCGCGCAGGCAGACACAGGCGAACTGCACATGCGACGCGCGAGTGGTATCGGCGGCCGTGTACCGGAACCCGCCGGTCGACTCGTCGACGCTGGCATCGATTCCGTTCGCACGCAAGAACCGAACGACTACCTCGGCATTGAAGTCGTCGTCCTGCACCAGACCGTGCATATTCTGGTGCTCTTCGTTCGTCACGTCGGCCATCGAGGCGTGAAACTCGGTGAGCGGCGCCATCACGCGGTCACCGAGCCGGACTGACGAAATGGATGCCCGTCGGCAACGGAAAAGCCGCGCCGAGGGCTCGACGTTGATACGTCGAACTCGCTGGTTGTCATTCGATGCACTTCCATCGGGTGACGGGCTCGGTCGGTGGTCTAACACCGGCCGAGCCGCTTTAGTGATAAGTCGCGAAGAATCGCTAACGGAATTATAGCACGAACATGTGTTCGCATCAACGGGTTGTGCGAACGAAATTCAAAGTAGCCTCGGAACCGATGATGCAAATGGATGCGGCGAATGCCTTAAATTGTAAGCTCGACGCATTGCGACCGTTTAATCAGGATCGTATCCAGTTGCTGTGGCCGCAGTGGCGAGCCGAAGACGCTTTGTTCGTGTACGCGACCAATGCGGTTGAAGGAAGCACGCTGACCCTCGGCGAGACATTGGTCCTTCTCGAGCATCGCGTGACGGTTGGCGGCAAGCGGATGTCGGACTATCTCGATGCCGTGAATGGGCAGAAGGCTTACTCGGCGATGCTCGATTTGGCGCAAAAGCGAGCGAAGATCGTGCTTGAAACCGTGCTGGATCTTCATCGGACCATTGTCGGCGATGTTTCGTACGGCGGGCAGTTACCTGAAGTGCCGCGGTTGGTAGATGAGATGCTCGCGCGCTATGACGAAGGCATATCGAACGGTGAGCATCCCGTCCGGGTCGCTTCGACGCTTCATTTCGACTTGCTAACGATTCATCCGTTCAAGGACGGAAACGGCAGAACCGCGAGGCTCTTGGATAATCTCCACTTGATCCGCGAAGGCTTCGTCCCGATCCTTATCGGGCCCGAAGAAAAGCAGCGCTACTTCGACGTGCTGCAGCGCTCGCAGGTAGCGGTCCCCGGCGTGGGTGATCCGACCGAATTCATCGCATACATGGCTGACCTCGAAAAAGAGGCCCTTGAACGCTATCTCGCCGCTTTGCATACAGCTTATGGGGAAAGTTCGGATTCGTCTTAACGGGTGCTACGTCGTTACGTACGCTTGCGGTCCACGATCAAGGGCGTCGACGATGTCGGGTGCTCTGTTCCGTAGAGCCGCCGAAGCGTAGTTCGGGCGGCGTCGGAGATCGTTCCCGGAGCGTTCGGATCGTTCGCGAGCTGAACGTAGATGCGTCGCGAATTGTCGAGATAGATATGACCGCCCGGCGTTCGATGGCCTAGCCACGCTCCCGCGACGCCCCAGAGCGAGCCGGCGCGCAGCAGCAGGACGTAGTGCACGAAGCCGGTGGTTTGTTGCGCACAGCGCTCTTGATGCTGTGCGGCGCGAACACACGCGGACTCCGCTGAGGCTCCTCGGGAACCGAACGGGCAGAGTTGCCCAACGTCCTCGCGTCGCATGCAATCGGGCGACAGCGCCTGGCCGCTCGGACTCGCCGGCAACGGCGTCACCTGGAGCATCATTATCAGCGCGGCGATCAGCATGTTTCATCGTACCCCGGCGCCGCCGCGCGAACACGCAGACTGTGGTCAGCGATGTCCGCGGCGACAGCCCGGGCGCACCCTTCGACAAGCTCAGGGTGACATAAGGCCCGCTCTGGTGACATAAGGCCCGCTCTGGTGATATAAGGCCCGCTCTTACATCGTTTCGCGGATCGTTGCGGCGCCGATCACTTCGATGCCGTCGTCGTCGAAGAGCGCGATGAGCTGGCCCGGCGTTACCGCACGATGCGACTCATCGAACGTCAGCCGCAGCGTTCCGTCGTCCGCGATAACCGCATCCGCCGGCGCGAGCTTCGCGCGGTAGCGCGTCATCGCCAGCACGCGCGCGCGACCGCCGGCGAACCGCTCGGGGCGAATCAAGTTCACTTCGTCCGCCACCAGCGCTCCGACGCCGAGCTCGTCCTCGCGGCCGATCACGATCGTGTTCGTCGCCGCGTCGATGCGCGTCACGTAGCGCGGTTCGTCCCCGGACGGTAGGCCGCGGCGCTGGCCGACTGTGTAGCCGCCGATGCCTGCGTGCGTGCCGACCAGCTCGCCGGCCGTCGACAGCACGTCGCCCGGGCGCGTCGTCTCCGGGGCCAGCCGCGCGAGCACGTCGCGGTAGTCGCCGCCCTCGACGAAGCAGATGTCCTGGGACTCGGTCTTCTCCGCGACCGGCAGGCCCAGCCGGGCCGCGTGGGCGCGCGTCTCCGCCTTCGTCATCTGCCCGACTGGCAGCAGCAGGCGATCCAATTGGGCCGGGGCGAGCTGGGCCAGCGCGTAGGCCTGGTCCTTGGGCGAGTCGCTGCGGTAGAGGTGCGGGCCGTCGGCGGCGTGCTCGAGGCGCGCGTAGTGGCCCGTCGCGACCCAGCGCGCGCCGAGGCGGTCGGCGTACGCTCGGAGCGTGCCCAGCTTCACCTCGTTGTTGCACGAAACGCACGGGTTGGGCGTGCGGCCCTGCGCGTAATCGCGCGCGAAGCGGTCGATCACGGCGCGGCGAAACGTCTCCTCGAAATCGAGCACGTAGTGCGGGATGCCGAGCGCAGCCGCCGTGCGGCGCGCGTCGTCGAAGTCGTCGGCGCCGCAGCACGACTTGGCGTGCGGAGCTTTTGTCGGCGCGTACATCTTCATCGTCACGCCGACGACGTCGTAGCCCGCTTCCGCCAGCAGGCCCGCCGCAACCGCCGAATCGACGCCGCCGCTCATCGCGGCGACCACACGTTCTCGTTCGCTCATCTTTCCTTGTACTTCATCGTATGACCGCGCACCGGGAGAACCGGGTGCACCCGCGAAGGTTCGACCAATGCCAGCGCTCGGCGAAGAGTTCCGCAGCGCGCGTGAAGCGCGCGGGCTGACACTCTCTGACGTCGCCGAACAGATTCACATCCGTTCGGTCTACCTCAACGCCATCGAGAACGAGGACTGGAAGTCGATCGGTGCGCCGGTCTACGTCCGCGGGTTCATCCGCACCTATGCGCGATACCTGGGCAAGGACGCCGAAGACGCGGTCGGGCGGTTCAACCAGACGTCGCCCGTCGAGCGACCGGTCGTCCCGTCTGCTTCGGCCGCGACGCTGAGCGACAACGAGCGCTCGGGACCGTCGCTGTGGGCCGTCGTCGCGACGCTCGTCGCCGTCGTTTTGGTCGGGTTCGTCGGCTACGAGTGGTGGCAATACGCGCACCCCGGCGGCGCCGGGGCAGGCGCCATCGCGCGGGCGACGGCCGCGCCGCAACCGGCGGCCACCGCCGGCGAGTCCCAAGCTCCGGCCGCGAACGCTTCCGCGCGACCGGCGGCGACGCCGGGTGCGTCGGGTGTCGCGCCGCACCAGCTAGCAGTCCGGCTCACCCAGCGGTCGTGGCTGCGCGTCGTCGTCGACGGCACGCAGCAGCTCGAAGGGATCTTTCCGGCCGGCACGGTCCGGACGTTCAAAGGGAACGTTGCCGACGTGCGGGCGGGGAACGCCGGCGGCGTCGTCATCGCGACGAACGAGCGCTCGCCCAAACCGATGGGTAACGTGGGCGACGTCGTCGAGCAGCGCTTCACGCTCTGATCTAGGGAAAACGTCAGCATGGCATCCGACTCGTCGTTCGACGTCGTATCGAAAGTGGATCCGCAAGAGCTCGACAACGCGCTCAACCAAGCGCGCAAGGAGCTCGCGGGCCGTTTCGACTTCAAGCACTCCATCGCTTCGATCGAAAACGACGCCGCCACGATCACCGTGCTGGCCGACGACGAGATGAAGCTGCGCAACGTGATCGACATCATTCAGTCCAAGGCCGTCAAGCGGGGAATCGATCTGAAGTCCTTCGATCTCTCGAAGGAGCCCGAGGCCGCGTCGGGCAGCGCGGTGCGCAAGAAAATTCCGATCCGCGCCGGCATCCCCAAAGACAAATCCAAGCCGCTGATCGAGGCGATCAAAGGGTCGAAGCTCAAGGTCCAGGCGCAGTACCAGGACGAGCAGATCCGCGTCTCAGGCAAATCCAAGGACGATCTGCAAAAGGTTATGAGCCTGCTCAAGGGGCTGGACTACGAGTTGCCCCTGCAGTTCACCAATTATCGATGACAGCTACCGCCGTTCGCACCAACACCGTCTCGTTCGTCTCCCTCGGGTGCGCGAAGAACCTCGTCGACAGCGAGGTGATGATCGCGAAGCTCGGCGCGGCGGGGTGGGCGCTCGTCCCCGAGGCCGACGGTGCGGATGCGGTGGTCATCAACACGTGCGCGTTCATCGATCCCGCGAAGGCCGAATCGACCGAGACGATCCTCGAGCACGCGGAGCGCAAGCGCGACGGGCAGCAGCTGATCGTCGCGGGCTGCTTGTCGCAGCGCTTCGGTGAGGAGCTGCAGTCGCTGATCCCGGAGATCGACGGCGTGATCGGCACCGGCGCATATGCGTCCATCGTCGAGCTGCTCGAGGATGCGCGCGCGGGTCGCAAGCCCGTGCGGTTGGGTTTCGAGGCCGAGCCCGAACATGATTTTCTGCCGCGGCTCATCACCACGCCGTCGGCGACCGCGTATCTGAAGATCGCCGAAGGCTGCGATCACCCGTGCACGTTCTGCATCATCCCGCAACTGCGCGGTGCGTTTCGCTCGCGGTCGGAAGAGTCGATCCTCGCCGAAGCGCGTGCGCTCGCGGCCGGCGGCACCAAAGAGTTGATCTTGATCGCGCAGGATACCTCGATGTGGGGGCGCGACCGCGGCTTTCGGCGCGGCGGGCTCGCGCATCTGCTGGGCGCGCTCGACGCCGTCGACGGCATCGAGTGGATTCGGCTGCTGTATCTGTATCCTGCGACGGTCGATTCGGAGCTGATCGACGCGATGGCGTCGCTGCGCAAGGTGTGCACGTACATGGACATGCCTTTGCAGCACGTCAGCGTGCCGGTGCTGCGCGCGATGCTGCGGCCGTCCAACGGCGCGCGGTATCTGGAGATCGTCGAGGACTTCCGGCGGCGCGTGCCGGGCATGACGATGCGCTCGACGTTCATCGTCGGGTTCCCCGGTGAGACCGAGGAGCACGTCGCAGAGCTGGAGCGCTGGATCGAGCGCGCGGAGCTCGACCGCGTCGGCTTCTTCGTGTACTCGCGCGAGGACGGTACGCCCGGCGCGCTGTTGCCGGATCAGGTGCCGGAGCGCGAGAAGCGCAAGCGGTTGTTGCGGTTGCGCGACGCGCAGCGGCGCGCGTCGGAACGCGCGCGGGCGAAGCGTGCCGGCACCGTGGTGCGCGTGCTGGTCGAGGAGCGGCGGACGCTGCGCAAGACCGATCCGCTCGCGGTCGCGCTGCGCGCGCGCGACGTGCTGGTCGGGCGCTCGATGGGTGAAGCGCCCGGCGTCGACGGCGGGATCGTGTTCGCGTTCGACGCCGGCGCGCGCGTCGGCGAGTTCGTCGACGTGCGGCTCGACGGGAACACCGCGTTCGATTTCCACGGGACGCTCGTGCATGCGCCGGTGCTCGCGTGAGCGAGCGCATCGTCGCCGACCCGCCCGTCCCCCCCGCGCCGCCCGCCGGCGACCGGCCGCGCCGGCGCTCGGACCCGCCGCCCGGCGGCCCGCCGCCGTCGCGCTGGCGCCGAATCCTCGCCTATCTGCTCGCGCTGATCTTGATCGTCGTCGGCGTCGTGTGCGGTTTCGTCGCGTACCGGGTGCTCCACGATCATCAGAGCCCACCCGACGCGCTCGGCGGTATTTTCATCCCTTCGCCGTCGTCGGTGTTCGGGCGCGACCGCATCTACGTGATGCTCCTCGGTACCGACTACAACCGCGACGACAAAGGCATGCCGTACTCCAAGGGTGCGCGCAGCGACACCATCATGGTCGCCGGGCTCGACTTCCCGTCACGGTCGCTCAAGCTCGTGTCGATCCTGCGCGACACCGACGCGATGGTGAACGGCCACGAGACGAAGATCAACGAAGCGTACTCGCAGGGCGGCGTCAAGCTCGCCGACGCGGTGATCGGCGACTTCGTCGGGCTGCCGCGCGGCGCGAAGGGCACGAGCTTCGACCGCTACATCGTGGTCAACGCGCGCGGCCTCAAGGACTTCGTCGACGCGATCGGCGGCATCGACGTGCCGGTCACCGAGACGATGGACTACGACGACAGCTGGGGCCAGCTGCACATCCACTTCAAGCCCGGCTTGCAGCACATGAACGGGCAGCACGCGATGGAGTACAGCCGGTTCCGTCACGACGCGTGCAGCGACGTGTGCCGCACGCGGCGCCAGCAGCAGATCATCCACATCACGATGACCAAGCTGAAGGCGCAGAAGTTCAACGACCTGCTGCACATCGGCGCGCTGCTCGGGGCGCTGAACAAAAACGTCAAGACCAACATGTCGTTCGACGAGGAGAAGTCGCTCGCGTGGCATTTCCGCGACGCGAACCTCGCCGACATGCTCAAGGCCGACACGATCGAGTATCAGACCGCGAAGGACACGCCCAGTGGCGGCGAGGTCGTGATGCCCGATCCCGCGCAGAAGGCCAAAGTGATCGGTGCGTTCCTGGGCCCGTACGGTAACGTGACGCCGCCGCCGCTTAGCGCGCTGCGGTCCATCAAGCCGTCCACCGTGCACGTGGTGGTGCAGAACGGCAGCGGCGTCCCCGGGCTCGCGGGCGTGGTCTCCGCAAAGCTGGAGAAGCTGCACTATGTCGTCGACTCGGTCGGCAACGCCGACACGTTCGGCTACGACGTCACGCAGATCCGGCCCGTGACCGCGCTGCCGTACCTCGGCGAGCGCGTGCGCGCGGACCTCGGCGTGCCGGCGGCCGCGATCGCGCCGGCGACCGATACGACGCCGGGACCGCACACGGCCGTCACCGTGATCGTCGGCAAGGACTACGCGACCGCGACCGCGTCCGCCGCGCCGACCTCGTCCGTCGCGCCCGCGCACTGACCGCATGCCGCGCCGCGAGCGCGTGTCGCGCCCCCTGATCGTCGCGGCGGTCGCGGTCGCGGTCGCCGTCGTGGCCGTGCTCGCGTACGGCGGCCGGCGGCTGTGGCTCAAGTCCGATGACCTGCTGCGGCCGGTGGTCGTGCTGCGCGGCGCGGACGCGGCGGCGCTGGTGCAGCCGTCGCTGCGCGCGCGGCTCGATGCCTTGCTCGGCAAGGCGCGCGCGCCCGCTGATGCGCGGCCGCGGCTGGTCGCGCTGACGTTCGACGACGGGCCGTATCCGGTCGTGACGCCGCTGCTGCTGCAGACGCTGCACGACCTGCGCGTGCCGGCGACGTTCTTTCTGATCGGGCGCGACGCGGAGCAGTATCCCGACCTCGCGCGGGCGATCGCGGCGGACGGGCACGAGATTGCCGATCACACGCTGACGCACCCCGACCTGGACCGGCTTTCGGATGCTGCGGTGGTCGGCGAGCTGCGGGACGGCGCCGCCAGCCTCGAGCGCATCGCGCCCGATCCCGCCGAGCGGCGGCTGTTCCGGCCGCCGCACGGGCGGTTCACGGTGGCGACCTTGCAGGCGGCGCAGTCGGCCGGGTTCGACACGATCCTGTGGAGCGACGATCCCGGCGACTGGCGGGCGGTGCCGGCCGAGGCGCTGCGCGACCACGTGCTGGCGCATGCCGTGGCGCCCGAGATCCTGCTGCTGCACAGCGGGCGGCAAGCGACCGTCGCGGCGCTGCCCGAGGTGGTCGAACGGTTCCGGCGCGCGGGGTTCACGTTCGTCACGGTGGGCGCTCTGTTGCGGCGCAGCTCGGCCGAGCAGCTGAACCGCCCGGCAAAAGTCGCACTGGGCGGCTGACTGGGTAACCTCGCCGGCGGGAACCGGTATTCGCGGAGGAACCCCTCCGCCCGGCGAATGGTTGTAGACCTGTATGGCCTTTCTCAAGACCCTGTTCGATGCGAACGCTCGCGAAGTCGTGCGGCTGCGCCGCACGGCCGACCGCGTCAACGCGCTCGAGCCGGCGACCGCGGCGCTCTCCGACGATGAGCTGCGCGCGAAGACCGCCGAGTTCAAAGCGCGCCTCGAGCAAGGCGCGAGCAAGAGCGACGATCCCAAGGAGCGGCGTGAAGCCGAGAAGGCCGCGCTCGACGCGCTGCTGCCCGAGGCGTTCGCGGTGGTGCGCGAGGCCGGTAAGCGCGTGCTGGGGATGCGCCACTTCGACGTGCAGATCATGGGCGGCCAGGCGCTGCACGAAGGCAACGTCGCCGAGATGCGCACCGGCGAGGGTAAGACGCTCGTCGCGACGCTGCCGGTGTACCTCAACGCGCTGACCGGCAAAGGCGTCCACCTCGTCACCGTCAACGACTACCTCGCCAAGCGTGACGCCGAGTGGATGGGGCCGCTGTACGAAGCGCTCGGCCTGACCGTCGGCATCATCCAGCACGACCTCGACCACAACGCGCGCAAAGACGCCTACAATAGCGACATCACCTACGTCACCAACAACGAGGTCGGGTTCGACTACCTGCGCGACAACATGGCGTGGGCGCTCGACCAGATGGTGCAGCGCCACCTGAACTTCGCGATCGTCGACGAGGTCGACTCGATCCTGATCGACGAGGCGCGCACGCCGCTCATCATCAGCGGCCAGGGCCACGACGCCACCGAGCTGTACGGCCAGTTCGCGAAGATCATCCCGCGTTTGGTCAAGGACGAAGACTTCACCGTCGACCAGAAGTCGCACGCCGCGCCGATCACCGAGAAGGGCGTCGCGAAGGTCGAGAAGATGCTCGGCGTCTCGAACCTGTACGACCAGCGCAACCTGGAGCTGACGCACCAGCTCAACGCGGCGCTCAAGGCGTGGAACCTGTTCCACAAAGATCAGCAGTACATCGTGAAGGACGGCGAGATCATCATCGTCGACGAGTTCACCGGCCGGCTGATGTACGGCCGCCGCTACTCCGAGGGCATCCACCAGGCGATCGAAGCGAAGGAAGGGCTGGACGTTCGCAGCGAGGACCAGACGCTCGCGACGATCACGTTCCAGAACTACTTCCGGCTGTACGACAAGCTCGCCGGCATGACGGGTACCGCGAAGACCGAAGAGCGCGAGTTCCGCGAGATCTACGGCCTCAACGTCGTGGTGCTGCCGACGAACATGCCGGTGTGCCGCAAAGACATGGCCGACATCGTGTACCGCAGCGAGAACGCGAAGTTCGGCGCGGTCATCGACGACATCATCGAAGAGCACAAGAAAGACCGCCCGGTGCTGGTCGGCACGCGCTCGATCGAGAAGTCCGAGCGGCTCGCGATGATGCTGCGCCGCAAGGGCGTCGAGTGCAACGTGCTCAACGCGAAATACCACGAGCAGGAAGCGCAGATCATCAAGGACGCCGGCATCCCCGGCAAGGTGACGATCGCGACCAACATGGCCGGCCGCGGCGTCGACATCAAGCTGGGCGAAGGCGTCCCCGACGCGGGCGGTTTGCACATCATCGGCACCGAGCGGCACGAGTCGCGCCGCATCGACAACCAGCTGCGCGGCCGGGCCGGACGTCAGGGCGATCCCGGCACGACGCGCTTCTACATCGCGCTCGAAGACGAGCTGATGCGGCTGTTCGGTCAAGAGCGGCTGCAGAAGATGATGGACTTCGTGAAGTTCACCGACGAGACGCCGATCGAAGCCGGTATCCTGTCGCGCTCGATCGAGAACGCGCAGTCCAAGGTCGAGAACCACAACTACGAGATCCGCAAGCAGGTTCTCGAGTACGACGACGTCATGAACAAGCAGCGCGAGGTCATCTACGGCGAACGCCGCCGGGTGCTCGAAGGCCAGCCGCTGCGCGACTTCTTCGTCGACACGCTGCGCAACAAGGTGTCGTTCGCGGTGGACACTGGCGCGCCGGAAGAAAAGCATCCGTCGGAATGGGATCTGCCAGCGACGCTCGACGAGCTCGAGCTGCTGTTTCCGATCAAGGAGCATGTCAGCGTCGAGGAGCTCGAGAAGCTCGACCGCGACGGCATGAAAGAGCTGCTCTACAACCACGCGCTCGCGGCGTACGAGGAAAAAGAAGCCGAGGTCACCCCGGAGATCATGCGGATGGTCGAGTCGCAGTACATCATGCTGCCGATCATCGACCGCTTGTGGGTGGATCACCTGTACGTGATGGACGCGCTCAAGAGCGGCATCGGCCTGCGCGGCTACGGGCAGAAAGACCCGCGCGTCGAGTACGAAAAAGAAGCGTACGAGATCTTCGAGGACCTCAAGAACAACATCGCCGACGAAGCGATCAAAGCGGCGTTCGCGGTGCGCGTCGAAGCTGCGCCGCCCGACGAGTTCCAGGGGTTCGCGCCCGACGGCACGCAGCTCGCCGCGCAACCGCACGTCAACGGACAGGCCTACGCCAACGGTGCCGCCGCGAACGGTGCGCCGGCGTTCGAGCCGATCCCGACGGGACAGATCGCACCGCAGCCGGTAGAGTCGCGCATCGATCCCGCGATGGCAGAACGCCTGCTCGGACCGGCGCCGAAGTACGAAGCGACGCAGATCCACACCAACCGCGGCGACGACGGCGAGCCGACGAAGCCGAAGGCGGCGGCCGCCGACAAGGTGGGCCGCAACGAGCTCTGCCCGTGCGGCAGCGGCAAAAAATACAAGCGCTGCCATGGGGCCACCGCATAGGGCGAATCACCCGGCCGAACCTAAGCCCGCTGGAGCGCGACGCCGTCCTTGACCACAAGGCGGACGTTGCGCAACGCTCCGATCGACGTGGTGGGATCGTCGTCGCAGCACACGATGTCGGCGCGTGCGCCTGCGGCGATGATGCCGAGGTCGTCGCGCCGTAGCACGCGCGCGGCGACCGACGTTGCCGCGCGCAGCGCTTCGGTAGTCGTCAGGCCGTGCTCGACGAGGAGCTCCAGCTCGCGCGCGTTGTCGCCGTGCGGAAACACGCCGATGTCGCTGCCGTTCGCGATCGTCACGCCGCTCGCGCGCGCCGCGGCGAACGCCGCGCGCTTCGCTATCACCGTCGGATGGTCGCGCGACAAGCCGCGGATGCGTTCGAGCGCTTCGTACGCCGCAAGCGTCGGCACGTACGCGACGCCGCGTTCCGCCAGGATCGCGAACACCTCGGGCGTGCCTTCGTTGCCGTGCTCGATCGTCTGCACGCCGGCCAGCGCGGCGCGCCGCATCCCTTCGACGGTCGTCGCATGCGCGGCGACCGGCACGCCCGCGTCGTGCGCGACGCGCACGATGAGCGCGAGCTCGTCCTGAGAGAACGTCGGGCGCGCGTCGTTCGCGGGGCCGAAGCGATAGTCCGCGTACACCTTGATCCAGTCCGCACCGCGCGCGATCTGCGTGCGCGTAGCGCGCAGGATCGATTCTGGCCCGTCCACCTCGTCGGCGCCTTGCGGCACGCAGCAGCCGGAATGAAATCCCGTCGGGCCGTACGTTCCGCGCGCGACGATCGCGCGCGTCACGCACACCAGGCGCGGCCCCGGTATCACGCCTTCGTCGATCGCGCGGCGCAAGCCGACGTCCGCTTCGCCCGCGCCTTCGGTGCCGAGGTCGCGTACCGTGGTGAACCCCGCGGCGAGCGTGCGCTTCGCCGCGACGACGGCGCGCACGACGCGCAGCGACTCCGGATCGCGCAGCACCTGATCCGCCCACGGCCGCTCGTCGTACGGGTGCAGCAGCAGGTGCGTGTGCAGGTCGATCAGCCCGGGCAGCAGCGTCGCGCCGGGCAGGTCGATGGTGCGCGCACCGTCCGGCGCGCCGATGCCGGATGCGGCGCCCGCGGCGACGATGCGGTCGCCTTCGACGAGGACGTGCCAGCCGTCGCGCCGCTGCTCGCCGTCGAACACGGCCGCCGGCCGGAGGAGGATGCTGCTCACGAGCGCGCTGTTCCGGTAGGGCGTCGCCGACTCCCGGAGAACCCGGTCGTCCCGTGTCAGACGCACAAACCACCGCCATCGATCGCGCCCGCGAGCGCCTGAGCGCGCTCAAGGTGCGGCTTTGACGATGCCGGCAAGCGCCGCAGCGTAGCCGAGCTCGAGGCGCGCTCGCGCGCGGACGACTTCTGGAGCGATCCCGAGCGGGCGCGCGGCGTCATGAAGCGGATCGCCGACCTGCGCTCGGATCTCGATGCGGTCGACGCGGTCGACGCCGCGCTGACCGATGCTTCGGAGATCCTCGACGTGCTCGGCGACGAGCCGGGCGCCGAAGCGGAAGCCGAGGCGGCGCTCGCGCGCGCCGTCAAGGCGCTCGACGAGTTGGAGATGGCGGCGAACTTCGACCGCCCGTACGACTCGCACGGCGCGATCGTGACGATCCGCGCCGGCGCCGGCGGCACCGATGCGGCGGACTGGACGCAGATGCTCGGGCGCATGTACCTGCGCTGGGCCGAGAACCACGGCTACGAGACGCACGTCGTGGAAGAGATGCCGGGCGACGAAGCCGGCTTGCGTTCGATCACGTTCATCATCCGCGGCAAGCACGCGTACGGCATGCTCGAAAGCGAGCGCGGCGTGCACCGGCTCGTGCGCATTTCGCCGTTCGACAACCAGGGTCGCCGCCAGACGTCGTTCGCTGAGGTCGACGTCGTGCCGGAGATGGAAGAAGGCGACGCGGGCGACGTCGAGATCAAGGCCGACGACCTCAAGGTCGAGACGTTCAAAGCCAGCGGCGCGGGCGGCCAGTACGTCAACAAGACGGAGTCCGCGATTCGCATCTATCATCTGCCGACGGGGATCGTGGTCGCGTCGCAGCAAGAGCGTTCGCAGATGCAGAACCGCGACGTCGCGCTGAACATCTTGCGCGCGAAGCTCGTGCAGCGCGTCCGCGAAGAGCAGGAGGCGAAGCTCAACGAGCTGCGCGGTGACCGCATGGCCAACGAGTGGGGCTCGCAGATCCGCAACTACGTGCTGCACCCGTACCAGATGGTCAAGGACGTGCGCACCAACGTCGAGACCGGCAGCGCGCAAGCGGTGCTCGAAGGCGATCTCGACGGCTTCATCTGGCCGTACCTGCAGAACCGCAACACCTTCGCCCCGGTGCGCGGCGGCGACGCGGCGTGAGGTCCGCGGCGTGAGTAGGGTCGACGTGGTCGTCGTGTGCTGGAACGACAAGGAGAAGATCGCCACCGCGCTCGACTCGGTGTTCGCGCTGAGCGAGGTGCGCGACGATCCCGCGTTCGCGAACGTCGTGGTGTCCGACAACGGTTCGGTGGACGGCTCGCGCGAGTTCATCGCGGAGCGCTATCACGGCCGCGTGCGGATCGTCGAGAACGGCGCGAACCTCGGCTTCGCGGCGGCGTGCAACCGCGCGTTCGCGGCGACGTCGTCGGAGTACGTCTTCCTGCTCAACCCCGACGCGGAGCTGAAGGGCCGTGCGCTGGCGGAGATCGTCGCGTTCATGGACACGCACCCGGCGTGCGGGATCGCGGGCTCGCGCATCTACAATTACGACGGCAGCGTGCAAGAGTCGGTCGGTGAGTTCGACACCTGGGCAGGCGCGTTTCTGCGCAGCAGCGCGTGGGGCGAGCTGCCGGTGCTGCGCCGGTTCGCGAACGGTGCCGGGCTGCGCGATTTCGATCACGACACACCGCAGCACGTCGACCTCGCGATCGGCGCGGCGCTCGCGATCCGGCGCGCCGTCATCGACGCGATCGGCCCGTTCGACGAGCGGTTCTTCCTCTACCACGAGGAGGTGGACTTCGCGAAGCGCGCCGCCGATGCGGGCTGGGAGACGTGGTACGTGCCGGCGAGCGAGGCGGTGCACGAAGGGATGGGCTCCGCGCGCGGGCAGTACAACGTCGAGAAGCGCAAGCAGACGTCGCGCCGCAAGTACTGGCTCAAGCACCACGGGCGCGCATGGTACTACAGCCTGGTCGGTGCGCTCGTCGGCCGCTACGCGCTCTATGCCGGCGTTGCCGTCGGTGCGGTCGTGCTCGGCCGCAGGCTGCTGCGCTGATGGCGCTCGCGCCCGACGCCGTCACCACGTTCGAGCGCGTCGAAGGCTATCGCGTGGTGCGGTCGTTCGGCTACGCGTACGGCAACGCGACGCGCCCGCGCAACGTGCTCAAGCAGACGTTCCGCAGCATCGGTGCGCTCATCGGCTTGACGCCGGTGGAGTTTCTCACCGAGGCCGAACGCACGCGCACCGAGTCGCTGGACATGCTGCTGCGCAAGGCCGAGACGATGGGCGCGAACGGCGTGCTCGGCTTGCAGTTCCAAGCCTCGGAAGGACCCGACGGTGCGACGCGCGTGCTCGCGTTCGGCGAAGCGGTGCTACTCGAGCCCGCGCCGGGGAAGCTGTCCGCATGAGCCTTGAAGAGCGCGCGAAGCGGGAGCGCGAGCTCGAGCGGCAGTCGGCGATCGTCGCGCAGTGCCGCAAGTGCGGGATCGGCGCGACGCGCCGCAACAGCGTGTACGGCGAGGGCGATCCGTGCGCTTCGCTGATGGTCGTCGGCGAAGGGCCGGGCGAGACGGAGGACAAGCTCGGCCGCCCGTTCGTCGGGCGCGCGGGCGAGCTGCTCGACAAGATGCTGCTCTCGATCGACTTGCCGCGCGAGGACGTGTTCATCTGCAACACCGTCAAGTGCCGGCCGACGCTCGACACGGGAACGCGGCTCGCCAATCGCGCGCCGACGCCCGAAGAGATGCGCAACTGCCGCCCGTACCTCGACCAGCAGATCGAGATCATCCGCCCGCGCGTGATCCTCGCGCTGGGCGCGCCGGCCGCGAAGTCGTTCATGGGCGAGAAGTTCTCGATCACCAAGCAGCGCGGCCAGTGGTTCGACGGCCCCAGCGGCATCCCGGTGATCGCCACGTTCCACCCGGCGTACATCCTGCGCCAGACCGGCGGCGCGATGACCGAGGTGAAGAAGCTGGTCTACAGCGACCTCAAGAAGGTCCGCGCGCGGCTCGACGAGCCCGTGCCGGAAATCACGAAAAAACCCGAGCAGGAATCGCTGTTCTAGCCGGAAGCGGCGGGCCGGAATGCCGGGATCACGCCAACTCCTATAAATTTAATCTTTCTCTCGAAACAAGCTCCTATGGAAATAGTAGACTGGGCGTAACGATCGATCGTCAGCACCCTCTTTGTTCCGGAGGAAGGTCTCCATGCGCCTTACCCGTGCTGCCGCATGCCGGTCGTTGGCCGGTTGCCTGCTCGCCCTCAGCCTCACCGGGCCCGCGTTGGCCCAGCCCCGTCCGGCGACGGTCCTCGAGCTCGCCGCCCAGCAGAAGAACCTCACCACCTTCGTCGCCGCGGTACACGCCGCCGGCCTCGACGACACGCTCAAGGCCGCCGGCCCGATCACGGTCTACGCCCCGACCGACGAAGCCTTCGCGAAACTCCCCGCCATGGACCGCGACGCGCTCATGCACGATCCGGCCCGGCTCAAAGCCCTGTTGCTCGGCCACGTCGTGAACGACATGATCAAGATGCGCGACGGTGACGCCGCCATCACGAGCGGCTCGGTCGCGAGCGCCGGCGGCGGGATGCTGACGTTCGGCGCCGACAACGACCGCACGACCGTCGGCGGCGCTCACGTCGTCAGCTACGACATGCGCGCGGACAACGGCTGCATCACCACCATCGACAAGGTCCTGCTTACGTAGTCCGCGGCGCCGGGCATGGCGTGGTAGAATGGTCCGTCATGCTCAGCGCGCGGGACCTCTGGATGGACGAGAAAGCGCGCCGCGCCGGCTACGAAAACGGCGCGGCGCTCGCTTCCGCGCACGGCTTGAAGAGCTACCGCATCGACCAGGTCTACCGCGCCGCCACCAAGGAGCTCGTCGACGGCCTCGACGACATCACGACGCTGCCCAAGGAGTTGCGCGCGGCCTTCACGTCGGAGGGCGTCGCGCTCGACAGCATCGAGCCGGTGGTGATCCAGCGCTCGAACGACGGCCAGACTACAAAGGGGCTGTTCCGCCTGCACGACGGCAACGAGGTCGAAGCGGTGCTGATGGAACACCACGGCGAGCGCAACACCGTGTGCATCTCGTCGCAAGCGGGCTGCGCGTACGCGTGCACGTTCTGCGCGACCGGCCAGGCCGGGTTTTCGCGCAATCTCACCGCCACGGAAATTTTCGACCAGGCGCGATATTTCGCGAAGCAGCTCGCGCGCCAAGGACGCAAGATCACCAACGTGGTTTTCATGGGCCAAGGTGAACCGTTGGCCAACATGGATCCGGTGATGGGCGCCGTCGCGCTGCTCAACGACCCGAAGGGGTTCGGCCTGGGTCATCGGCACATCACGATCTCCACCGTGGGATTGGTCGACAAGATCGACCGCTTCGCCGACGAGCACACGCAGGTGAACCTCGCCATCTCGCTGCACGCGCCCACCGACGCGACGCGCTCGACGATCATGCCGGTGAACCGCAAGTTCTCCACCGCCGAGCTGATGGCTGCGGTCGAGCGCTACATCCGCAAGACGAACCGCAAGGTGTTCTTCGAGTACGTCATGCTGGCGGACGTGAACGACACCGACCAGCACGCGCACGACCTCGCGCGCCTGATGAAGGGCCCGCTCTACCACGTCAACCTGATCCCGTACAACAGCACGCCGGACGCCGCGGTGCGCGGCAGCGACGACAAGCGCATCTGGGAGTTTGCCAAGATCCTCGAGGCGCGCGGCGTGGCGGTAACGGTGCGCACCCCGATGGGCCGCGACATCGCCGCCGCGTGCGGCCAGCTTCGCGCCGACACGCAGCCGCGGGCGAAAGCCAGCTGAAGCCCGAAAGCAAGCCCGACGCGGTCGCGGTCGTCGTGCTGCGCACCCCTGATGTCACCCTGAGCTTGTCGAAGGGTGCTGTCCCGACGGCGGAGGTCTTGCTGCTGCGGCGCGCAAGCGGGGCGTTCACCGGCGCGTGGACCTTCGTGATGGGCGGCGTCGAGGACGGCGAGCGCGCCACCGACGCGGCGCGCCGCGAGCTGGTCGAGGAGACGGGCCTGACGGCGACGGCGCTGTTCACCGCGGGCGAGCTCGACGCGTTCTACGATCCCGTGCGCGACCGCATCGTGCACGTGCCGTTCTTCGTCGCATACGCCGGCGCGGGCGACGTGGTACTGGAAACCGGCGTGCACGACGAGCACCGCTGGGTGACGTTCGCCCGAGCCGCCGAGCTGCTGGAGTTCGCATCGCACCGGCGCGTGCTCGACGAGATCCACCGCGGCTTCGTCGCACGCACGCCGCAGCCGTGGCGCACGATCCGCTGAACGAACGCGTCCTCGCCGTGCTGACGCACCTGTGTGCGCTCACCGCGCTCGGCTACACGGCGCGCGCGTCGGTGATGCTGCGCGGCTTGCGCACCGTGCCCGAGCTCGCGACGCTGCACGATGCGCCGTCGCTGTCCGTCGTCGTCCCGGCGCGCAACGAAGAACGCAACGTCGAACGCTGCGTGCGCTCGCTGCTCGCGCAGACGCTGACCGATGTCGAAGTGATCGTCGTGGACGACCGCTCCACCGACCGAACCGCCGCAATCCTCGCCGAGCTTGCGGGCGAACAACCCCGGCTGCGGATCGTGCCCGGCGAACCGCTGCCCGACGGCTGGGTCGGCAAGCCATGGGCGGTCGCGCAGGGCGAGCGCGCGGCCCGCGGCGAGTGGCTGCTGTTCACCGACGCCGACACCTGGCACGCGCCGCACGCGTGCGCTTCCGCGCTCGCATTCGCCCGCGCACACCGCGCGGATGCGCTGACGCTGTGGACGTATCAGGAGCTGGGCACGTGGTCGGAGCGCGCGGTGCTGCCGACGCTGCTCGGCATGGTGCTGCTCGCGTCGGGACCGATCGCGCAACTGAACGACCCCGCGGATCGTGACCACGCGCTGGCAAACGGCCAATACGTGCTCGTCACGCGTGCTGCGCACGACGCGCTCGGCGGCTTCGAAGCGCTGCGCGGCGAGATCGTCGAAGACGTCGCGTTCGCCCATCGCCTCAAAGCCGACGGGCGCTTTCGGCTGGTGCTCGCCGACGGTCACAACATCGTGCGCGTGCGCATGTACACCTCACTGCGCGAGCTGTGGAACGGCTTTTCCAAGAACATGTACGCCGGCGCGAAGGGCGATTTGCGCGCGCTGTCCGGCGGCATCGCGTTCCTCGCGCTGCTTTCCGTCGTCCCCGCCGCGCTGGCGGTCGACGGGATCGCGCGCAAACGACCGTGGCGCGCGCTCGAAGCGCTGCTCTGCCTCGCGAACGGCGTCGCCGTCCAGACCTACGGCATCGGCAAGACCGGCATCCCGCGCCGCTACGGCTGGTACGCCCCGCTCGGCTACGCGATGTGCGGCGCGATCATGCTGAACTCGACGCTACGCGTCGTCACCGGCCGCGGCGTGGAATGGCGCGGCCGCCGCTATACGGGGCGCCTCGGCACGAATCGCCCGTAAACGGGTACCATCCTCGAATGAGCGACGGCACGCCGATCAGCGCGGAAGAGGTCGAGCAGGTCGAGGAGCGCCAGCGGCCGCGGTCGGCGGTGATCTTCGAGACGATCCGCCGCGAGGGCGAGGACACGTACCAGCGCGCGTCGGCGTCGCTGTTCTGGTCGGCGGTCGCGGCCGGCGGCTCGATGACGTTCTCGATGATCACGATGGGCGTGCTGCTCGCGCACATGCCCGACACGCCCTGGCGCCATCTCGTCGCGTCGTTCGGCTACACGATCGGTTTCTTGATCGTCATCCTCGGCCGCCAGCAGCTCTTCACCGAGAACACGCTCACGCCGCTGCTGCCGATCTTCTACGATCCCAAGGCGTGGCGGTTCGCGAAGCTCGCGCGCTTGTGGGCGGTCATCCTCGCGGGCAACCTCGTCGCCGCGTTCGCGACGTCCGCGCTGGTCGCGTTCA
>DASZBS010000051.1:0-12337 GCA_035943995.1 Candidatus Elarobacter sp.
CCGGATGCGCCACCGCCACGTTGCCGACGAGCGCGCTCGCGGTGTCGACGGTGGCGTTGGCGGCGTTCATCCCGACCGTGAGCGAACCGGCCGCGGTCGACGCGAGCGCGGCGGCCATCTGCGCCGGGTCGGTGACCCCGACCTGGATGTTGCCCGCGGTGATCGCCTGCGACGCGATGACGGGCTGGAACAGTGCGATCCCGGCGTTGCCGTTCTTGTCGTAGCCCGCGGTCGTGATGCGGTTGATCTCGGTCGCCGCGGCGTTCGCGAACGCGTCGAGCTTGCGGCCGTACGGCGTGAGGTTCTTGTTGTAGACGTCGGCATAGCCCGCGAGCTGACCGCTGCCGAGCGTGACCGGCACCGGGTTGGACGGGTTCGGATCGCCTTGCATGCCGATCACGAGCGTCGCGTTGCCGGACGCGTCGGTGCCGACGACGGGCGACGCGAGGTGGTACGCCTGCGTGTCGTTGACGAGCGCGCGGCCGCCGACGGTGACCAGCGCCGAGCCGTTCGCCTGCACCGCGGTCTGCGTCGACAGCAGCTTCGAGAGCTGGTCGACGTCCAGGTCGCGCTGGTCCTGGTACGTGTTCGGGTTATCCCCGATCGCTTTGGACGCGCGGATCTGGCCGTTGAGCGCCGCGATCTTGTCGATGAGCGTGTTGGCCTGGTTGACGATCGTGCCGGCTTGCCCGATCACCGTCGCCTGCGACGTTTGGATCGCGGAGCCGACGCGGTTGAGCGCGGCGACGAACGCTTGCGAGGCGGAGATGACGCCCTGGCGCTCCGAGGTGCCGCCGGGATTCGAGCCCAGCTGCGAAATCGCCGTTTGGAGGTCGGTGAACGCTTTGTTCACGCCGTTGTTCGGCTCGCCGAACGACGACTGGATCGCCGAGAGCTGCTGCTGTTGCACGTCGAAGTAGCTCTGCGAGCCGGACGCGCCGCGGAACAGGCTGTCGTAGGAGTCCATGTGGATGCGCGTGATCGAGTCGACCACCACGCCGTCACCCTTGGTGCCCGGGCCGGTCCAGCTCGCGTAGCCCGGCGAGCCGACGATCGGCGCGGCCTCGCTCAAGTTCACGACCTGGCGCGACGCGCCCGGCGTGTTCACGTTCGCGATGTTGTCGGACGTGGTGTTGGCGGCTTGCTGGAACGCGTCGACCGCGCTCCCGATGACGTTCAGCCCGAAGAAACTCATGCTCTGCGACTCACGATGACGCTCCCGTCAGGCGGCGGTACGACGCCACGACGGCGGTAGGTTCCGGTTTGCTCCGTCCCCGCGCGCTGCAGCACCGCGACGGTGCGCGCGAGCCGCTCCATCCCGGCGAGGATGAGCGACTTGTTGTTGGAGACGGTCATCTTCAGCGCGAGGCTGCTGGTCTCGAGCTCGTGCGCGACGCCGTAGAAACGGCGGCGCAGCGCGGGCGGCGCGTACGCGCACACCTGCGCGAGCGTGAGCTTGCCGAAGCCGCGCCGCTGCATCGCGACGCGCTGCGCGTACGCGGTGCCGTGCAGCACCCGGCGCGCCTCGACGCGCCGTTCCGCGGCTTCGATCGCATCCGGATCGTTCTCGACCAGCGCGTCGGTGAGCGCGAGCGCCGCGGCGCCGAGCTCGTTGAGCAGCCGGCACTCCTCGGCGATCATCTCGCCGAACTGCTGCCACTCGTTCACGGCAGCACCACCGGCGGCGGGGCCGCGATCAGTACGCGGCTGCGATCAACAGGCGGCCCAGCAGCCGTTCGACGATCTCTTCCGTCGGGACGAAATACCGGCCCTCGGAGATCTGGTGGCGCAACTGATCGACCAGCGCGGGCCGGTAGAACGGCTCGGCCGCAGCCGAGTGGAACGCGCCCAGCGACGACGCCGCGTCGGAGCGCTCGAACGAGTCCGCCGTGTCGAGCGGCGCCGTTGCACCCGTGGACTTCCGTTTCACCGTCTTGTAGGCGGAGAGCGCCGACGCGATCTCGGCCCGCGAGATGATCATGGTTGTGAACGCCTCTTTCGCTAGCTTCCTTGCTACTAGGCGTATCGTCGGCCGGTCCCTGGGACTTTAGTCCTATAACATTGAGCAGCGTCACGATCCCGTCTCCCCGGGGATGCGCGCGCGGCCGGCGGCGCCGGGCTCGGCGATCACGGACGCGCGCAGCTGCTGTTCCAAAATTTTACCGATGCCCAGCGAGCCCGACGTGGACAGCGCTTCCGCACGCTTCTCGTCGAGCATGTCGCTGAAGGTCGCTTCGGCGTTGGACGTCTTGCCCGTGAGCGACATCGGCGGCGCGCTCTTGCGCATCTCCTTGAAGAGCATGTCGACGAAGAGCGACTCCATCTGCTGCGCCGCCTGGTGCAGCTTCTTGAGCGCGGCCTGCTGTTCGTTGGTGAGCGGCGCCTGCGACGGGCCGGCCAGCTTGTCGAGTTCCATCAGATGATCTGCACGTCGGCCTGCAGCGAGCCGGACTCGCGCAGCGCCTGGATGATCGCGATCAGGTCGCGCGGCGAGACGCCGATGGTGTTGAGCGCGCGGACGACTTGCGCGAGCGTCGCCGCGCCGGAGATGTACACGAGGTGGCGTCCGCTCTCGGTCGCGGTGATCCGCGTGTTCGATTGCAGCTGCGGCGAGCCGGTCGTGAACGGCCCCGGCGGGATCACCTTGTTGTCGGTGGTGATCGTGATGGACAGGTTGCCGTGCGCGATCGCGCACTGAGCCAGCGTGATGTCGCCGCCCATGACCACGGTCCCCGTGCGCTCGTTGACGACGACCTTGGCCAGCGCGTCGGCGTTGATGCTCAAGTCGCCCGCGTCGGCGAGGAAGTTCACGGGATCGCCGGCGTAGCGCGGCGGCAGGTTGACGCGGATCGTCTCGGCGTCGTTCGCGCGCGCGGTGCCGGGGCCGAAGCGCCCGTTGAGCACCTGCGCGACGCGCGCCGCGGTCTTGAAATCCGGCGCGGTCAGCACGTACGAGAAGCCCGCCTGGTCCTGCTGGATGTTGGTGATCATGTCGCGCGCGAGCACGGCGCCCTGCGGGATGCGGCCGGCGGTGACGTGGTTCTTGACGATCGAGTTCTGGCCGCTCTGGTCGGTCGCGTAGAACCCGCCGACCGACATCGGCCCTTGCGCGGTCGCGTACACGAGGTTGTTCGCGGCGCGCAGCTCGGTGAGGATCAGCGTCCCGCCTTGCAGGCTCGTCGCGTCGCCCATCGAGGAGACGGTCACGTCGACCGTGTCGCCGGAGTGCGCGAACGCCGGCAGCGACGCGGTGACGATCACCGCCGCGACGTTGCGCGTGCGCACGTCCTGCGAGGTGGTGGTCAGGCCGAACGACTGCAGCACGTTCTGGATCGACTTCGAGGTGAACAGCACCGAGGTGGTGTCGCCCGTCTGCGCGAGCCCCATGACCAGGCCGTAGCCGACGAGCTGGTTCGCGGTGACGCCTTGCACGCGCGACACGTCCTTGAGCCGCACGGGCTGCGCGCTCGCGGGCGCGGGGACGAACGCGACGCCGCTCGCGAAGAGCGCGCCAAGGACCACCGCGGAAACCGTCTGCTTCATCATCTTCTTCATCATCGGCATTCTCAGAAGATGAAATCCAGGATCTTCTGGATGAGGCCCTTGTGCTTCTCTTGGAAGTTGCCGTCGAACTTGGCCTCGACGTTCGCGACACGCGTCGAGAGGACGCTGTCGGTGTTGTCGATGTCTTCGGGGCGCACGAGGCCGGTGATGTGCAGCGTCTGCTTCTGGCCGTTGACGAGCAGCGCTTGGTCGCCGGAGATGCGCAGCGCGCCGGACGGCAGCACGTCGGTGACCTGCGCCTCCATCGTGCTGACGAACGTGTTCTGCCCGCTCTGCGTCTTGCTCGACTGCGTCTGGCGCCCGCCGTTGAGGCCGGCGCCGAAGCGCAGCAGCGACACGTTGGCGAGCCCTGTGCCTTGGCCCAAGCCGAGGTTATAGCTGTTGTTGACGTTGGTGACGTCCGAGCTCGTGCTGTTGACGTTGAAGTTGAACACGACTTGCAGCAGGTCGCCGACCTGCGCGGCTTTATGGTCGGTGCCCAAGCGCAGCGGATGACCCGGCCCGGCAGGCGGCGGCGCGGCCTGGTACAGCGTGTCGGCGAACGCGGGCACGGCGAATGCCGCGACGAGCGCCACAGTTGTCAAGGCGCTACGCCCCAGGCTCCGCGCCCCCCACGCTTCGCGCGGGGCCCCCACGCCATGAGCGCGCTTACGATTAGCGTATGCGAAGGATTCCCCTAGGGCGCGCTCTTTCATCATTGTGCTCCGGGCAGCGTGAGCTCGACGCGGTTCGGTCCGGTGACCACGGCCGCGATCGCTTTTTGGGTTTGCGGGTTGAACACGGTGACGGTATCGCCGACCGCGCCGCCGGTGCGGGCGACGACGTCGACCGTCAGCGCGACGGGGCCGTCGCGCACCAGCAAGATCGCGGCTTGACCCGCCTTGACGACGGTATCGGGGACCGTCTGCTCCACGTAGAGCGGCGCGCCTTTGACGGTCGCGCTGCTGAGCTTGCGCCCGACGAGCACGTCGGTGCCGACCGCGGGGCGGCCGTTCGACGCGACGCGCGCGAGCGCGAGATCGGATTCGGCGAGCACCGCGCCCGGCGCGAGATCGCGCGCGGCGACGGCGGTGCGCACGTACGTCGTGACGCGGTAGCCGGCGACGACCGTGCGCGCGAGCTTGCCGTCGACGCGGATCGCGACCGGCACGCCGACGTACGTCGACGTGACGAACGGCGAACCGGCCGGCGCGAGCTGCACGTCGCCGGCGGGAAGGCTCTGATCCGCAACCGTATATGCCGGCGCGATCGAGCGGTCGGGCCCGTTGACGAGCCCGTGCGCGATCTTGTCGGCGACGCCCGCGATGCGCGCGCCGGAAAGAGTTTGCCCGGCCGCACCCGCGGCCGCGCAAACACCAAGCTGTGCGCAAAGCGCACAGACCACTACCATGGTCAGCCTGGCGAGCGCGCGGCGGAGGGTCATCAGCGCTTCGTCTGAACGGCGGTTTGCAGCATCTCGTCGGCGGTGGTGATCGCCTTGGAGTTCGCTTCGTACGCGCGCTGCGCGGTGATCAGGTTGACCATCTCTTCCACGACCGCGACGTTGCTCTGCTCGAGGTATCCGCCTTGCAGTGTGCCGGTGCCGTTGAGGCCGGGTTGCGTAAGGGTCGGCGCGCCGGACGCACCGGTCTGGATGAACAAGTTGCGGCCGGTCGGCGCGAGGCCCGCGGCGTTGGTGAAGCGCACGAGCTGGATCTGGCCGAGCTGCTGCGGTGTCTGCTGGCCGGGGATCAGCGCCGTGACGATGCCGTCTTGCCCGACTTGCACCGACGTCGCGTTCTGCGGGATGGTGATCTGCGGGTTGAGGAAATAGCCGTCGGCGGTGACGATCGAGCCGTTCGCGTCGCGCTTGAACGAGCCGTCGCGCGTGTACGCGGCGGTGCCGTCGGGCTGCGTGACCTGGAAGAAACCGTCGCCCTCGATCGCGATGTCGAGCGGGTTGCTGGTCTGCTGAAGCACGCCTTGCGTGAACGACTTCTCCGACGCGCCGATCTTCACGCCGAGGCCGACGTCCTGACCCACGGGCACGACCGACGGGCCGACCGGCGTTCCGGGCGCGCGCAGGTTCTGATAGATCAGGTCCTGGAAGTGCGCGGAGTTCTTGCGGAACCCCGTGGTGTTCACGTTGGCCAGGTTGTTGGAGATCGTGTCGATGTTGTACTGCTGCGCGATCATCCCGGTCGCCGCGGTGTACAGTGCTCTCATCATGTCGGGGTCGCTCCTATGCGCTCGTGCGGCCGACGGTGGTGATCGCTTGACCAACCGCGTCGTCTTGGGTTTGGATCGATTTTTCGTTCGCGTCGAACCAGCGCTCGTTGGCGATCAAGTCGACCATCGAGCGGATGACGTCGGCGTTGCTCTTCTCGAGCGAGCCTTGCAGTGCGGTGGTGTTCGTCGCCGCGCGCACGCCCGCCGTGCCGGTGTCGACGAAGCGGTTCGCGCCTTCGGGGCGCAGCGCCGCGGCGTTCGCGAACTCCACGACGCCGAGCTTGTCGTACGCGCGCCCGTCCACGTTGACGGTGCCGTCGCGGGCGATCTGCAGCTGGCCGGTGGCGGGGAGCACGATCGGCGTCGCGTTGCGTCCCAGCACGCGATCGCCGTTCTGCGCCGTCAGGAAGCCGTTCTGGTCGCGCAGGAAGGCCCCGTCGCGCGTGTAGCGGACGTTGCCGTTGCCTTCGCGGACCGCGAAGAAGCCGGGGCCGGACAGCGCGACGTCGAGGTCGTTGCCGGTCGCCGCGATGGTGCCTTGCGCGTAGTCCGCCGGCGTGTCGTAGATCTGCGCGCCGGTGCCCAGCGCGCCGACGAGCTGCTGCGCGGCGACGCCCGTCGCACTGCCTTGCTTGAGCGGATCGGTCTGGAAGCGGTAGAGGTCGCGCTCGGGCTGCGATTGCACCTGGAGCAGCGTGCGCTTGAACCCCGCGGTGTTGACGTTCGCGAGGTTGTTCGCGATCGTGTCGACCGCCGATTGCGCGACGAGCGCCCCAGACGCCGCCGTGTACATGCCACGGACCAAAGTAAAAGACCCTCCGCACGAATGCCGCTCCGGAATACCGGGGCGTCGAACGCGGATCCGTCCATCGTTCAGGATCCGCTGCGGCCCCAACCGTGCGAGGGCTGTCCGGCCGCTTACCTGTTCTTGATCGGCGTCGCGGGGCGGGACTTTAGCGCAGGGGCTCTTGCGCCTCGCCCGCGGTGCGCGTCGCGCGCAACCGCGCCGCGATGTCGCCGAGCCGCTCCGCGACCTGCGCCGCGTCCCACGGCCGGTCGATCGGCTCGCGCGCGAGCAGCGCGTGGATGAGCTCGGTCAGCTCGGAATCCGCGGCGGGCAGAAGCACGCGCAGCTCGGCGGGATCTTCCTCGAAGCGGCGCAGCGCGACGTCGAGCGCGTTGCCGCCGGAGAACGGCGGCTCGCCGGTGAGCGCGTGGTACAGCACCGCGCCGAGCGAGTACAGGTCCGCCGCGGGACTCGCCGTGCCGTACCGCGCCTGCTCCGGCGCGACGTAGTGCGCGGTGCCCACCAACAGGCCCGGCGCCGTGACGCCCGGGTCCTCGTCGTCGAGCTCGCGCGCGAGCCCGAAATCCATTAGGTGCGGGATACCTTGGCCGTCGATGATGATGTTGGCCGGCTTGACATCGCGGTGAAAGATGCCGAGCACGTGCGCGGCGGCGAGCGCGCGCGCGATGCCGAAACCGATCGCCGCGACGCGCTCCGACGATAGCGGTGTCTCCGCGATCAGGTCCGCCAGCGGCTCGCCTTCGACGTAGTCCATGACGATGTACGGCCGGCCCTCGTGCTCGCCCACGTCGTGCACGGAAACGACGTTGGGATGCACGATCCGCGCCTCGGCGCGCGCTTCACGCTCGAACCGCTTGTTGAGCACGCCGCTCGCATCGCGCCGGCGTGATAGAAGCTTGATCGCGACCTTCCGGTCGAGCCGCGTGTCGTGCGCGACGAACACCGTCGCCATGCCACCATGCCCGGCAACGTGCTCCAACCGGTACCGCCCACCAACCAGCTCCTCCGAACCCATGGCCGGAGGTATACGCTGACGGCCAGCACCCACCCCGTAAGGCTAAATCTGCATTCTCGCGATTTCTTGGTAGGCCTCGAGCAGCTTCGAGCGCATCGACATCGTGAAGTTCATGGCGAGGTTCGCTTCTTCGACCGACGTGACGACCTTCTGGAGGTCGTTCGTCTTGCCGCTCGCGAGGTCGCGCTGCGCCTGGTCGGACACGTTGACCTTGTCGTTCACGTCGGCGAGCATCGACTTCACGGTATCTCGAAACGACGTGCCTTCCGCGGCCTGTCCTGAGCTTGTCGAAGGACCGGCGACGCCGTCGGGCGACGTGCCGGGGATCGGGCCGACGTTGGGGCGCTCGTCGAGCTTGATCGCGGCGCCCATGTCCGGGACGAACGTGCCCGGGACGACTTTGGAGATGACGCTTCCGTAGTCCATCAGGCTTTGAGCAGCCCCAGCGTCGCGGTGCCCATCGCGCGGGCTTCCTGGATCGCCGTCACGTTGGCTTCGTAGGCGCGCGAGGCGGCCATCATGTCGACCATCTCTTTGACGACATCGACGTTGGGCATGTGCACGTAGCCTTGCGCGTCGGCGTCGGGATGCGACGGGTCGTAGATCAGCTTGTCGGGGCCCTGGTCCTTGACGATCCCGACCACGTCGACGCCCGCGCGCGAGCGCGCCGGGTCGTTCGCGTCGTCGAGCGCGTTGGCGGACGCCGCGGTCGGCTCGTTCTTCTGCGCGTACACCACCAGCTGCCGCTTGAACGGACCGCCTTCGGCGGTGCGCGTCGTGTTGACGTTGGCGATGTTGTTGGCGATGGTGTCCATCGCGAGCCGCTCGGCCGACAGGCCGGTCGCGCTGACCTCGATCGAGGTGTAAAAACCCACGGGGATCCGCCTCAGCTCTGAATCGCCTGGCGCAGGCGGGAGTATTGGTTCTGCAGCAATTGGCCCATCGTCTGGGCGTAGGACGAGTTGAGGGACAGCTTCGCCATCTCTTGGTCGACGTCGACGTTCGAACCGTCGACGCGCATCTGCTGGTCCTCTTGGACGGTGGTCGTGACCGCGAACGGCTGGGCGGCTTGGGCGCCGGCGGCCGTGAAATGCTGGTCGGACGTGGTCGCGAGCGCGAGCTCGTCGGGATCGCCGGCGCTCGCCTCGGTGGCGGCTAGGGCGTCTTTGAACGAGACGTCAGAGCGCCGGAAATTCGGCGTGTTGACGTTCGCGATGTTGTTCGCGATGACGCCGTGCGCGGTGCCCGCGCCGTCCATCGCGTTCTTGAGCATGCCGACGGTCTGGCCGAAGGAAATGTCGCCCATCCCCTCAGCCATCGGCAAGCGGGCCTTGCGACGTTAGCCTGGCGGGAGGCCCGCGGGGTCCGTCGCGAACGCTCGTGCTGGAGGGTGACACCACCGATTTTCGAGGAGGGTTCATGTCGCCACGTCTCATCGCGCTCGCCGTGGCGGTCGCCGCCACCGTCGCCGCCGCATCCGCGGCCGGCGAAACGAAAGATCAGAAGATCGCCCGCGCGCTGTCAGCCGGGCCGGCGTCGATCACCGCGCAGGCCACCGTCGCCGACACGGACGCCAAAGGCAAGATGACCGTGTTGCGCAAGGGCACGAACGGGTGGATGTGCATGCCCGGTCACCCCGGCGTCATCGGGGACGATCCGATTTGTGCGGATGCCATGACGATGAAGTGGAGCGACGACTGGGCCGCGCACAAGGCGAAGCCGACCAACGCAAAGCCCGGGATCGCATACATGTACGCCGGTGGAACCGACTGGAGCGCGAGCGATCCGTTCGCCACCAAAGGCAAATCAATCAAGGAGCCGCCGCACTGGATGGTGATGTGGCCGGTCGAAAAGTCTTCGGGTCTACCGACGACACCGCGCGATACGGGCACGTGGATCATGTATGCCGGGACGCCGTACGCACACTTGATGATCAACGGCAAGAACTGAATAAACGGAAACAGCCCCGGACGGGTGTCCGAGGCTGTTGTCCGCTGACTAAGTGGAGGTACCGTGATTCTATCCGAGATGACTAGTCTCGGTCAAGGACATCCGCTCGCCGCACGCGCCCGGAGGGACTCGAACCCTCATCCTCCACTGAGTCAGAATGGCGCTCTATCCAATTGAGCTACGGACGCGTGGCATGCAGATAGCACACCATCGCTTTCGCAGCATTTCGATGCTCGAACTTAAGACGAAGATGTGGCCGGAAGGTACGCAAAAAAACGGCAGCGGCCTCGGACGAATGTCCGAAGCCGCTTCACCGCTGACGACGCGGGCGATGGATGAACCATACCGCATGGGCTCTCTGACGCATCTCGCGAAAACCGACGGTGTCAGCGATTTGGCCGAAAAGGAAACGCCCATGTCAATGGGTCAGCGCGCGAATTGCGCCGCGTGCAAATCTGCGTACGGGCCGCCTGCGGCGATCAGGTCGTCGTGGGTGCCCGTTTCGCGGACGCGGCCGCCTTCGATGTAGAGGATCTTCGTGGCGCGGCGGATCGTCGAGAGGCGGTGCGCGATGATCAGCGTCGTGCGGCCGGGGAGCAGGCGGTCCAGCGCGTCTTCGATCAGCGCTTCGGAGTGCGAGTCCAGCGCGCTCGTCGCTTCGTCTAAGATCAGGATGCGCGGGTCGCGCAGGATCGCGCGTGCGATCGCGATGCGCTGGCGCTGGCCGCCCGAGAGGCGGATGCCGCGCTCGCCGACGAGCGTGTCGTAGCCGTCGGAGAGCTTACGGACGAACTCGTCCGCGTTCGCCTCGACGGCGGCCGCGACGATCTCGTCTTCGCGCGCCGCAAGCCGGCCGTAGCGGATGTTGTCGGCGATCGTGCCGTTGAAAAGCTGCGTCTCTTGCGGCACGATGGCGATCGCGTCGCGCAGGTCGCCGAGGCGGACGCGCGCGATGTCGACGCCGTCGACGGTGATCCGGCCGTTCTGCGGCTCGTAGAAGCGCGGCACCAAGTTGACGATCGTACTCTTACCGGCACCCGACGGTCCGACCAGCGCCACGACCTCGCCGTGCAGCATCTCGGCAGTGAAATTTTCGAGCACCGGCCGCCCGTCGTCGTACGCGAACGAGACGTTCTCGAACCGGATGTCGCCCACGACCTGCGGCAGCGGGATCGCGTCCGGCGGATCGTCGCGCTCGACCGGCAGGTCGAGGATCTCGAACACGCGCCCGGCGCCGACGAACGCGCGCGCGAAGTCCGCGAAGAATATCGAGAAGCGGTTCATCGGGTTGATCAACAGGCCGGTTGCGACCCAGAACCCCCACGCGGTCGAAGGCGTAAGGTGGCCGACCGAGACTTCGCGCGCCGTGAACCCGATCACCGCGCAGAGCGCGACCATCACGACGAACGACAGCACGGGCGTCTGCGTCTGGTTGAACTGCGTGACCTTCATGTACGCGCTGAAATAGCGCTCGTTCGCCGCCGCGAACCGGTCGCGCTCGAAGTCCTCGCGGCGGAACGCTTTCACGACGCGCTCGTTCGCCAAGACTTCGATCAGGTTGCTGGAGAGGTCGGCGATGCGCTCCTGCGCGCGCCGCGTCCCGGTCACGATGAGCGCGTTGAATTTGCTGACGACGAACGCGATGACCGGCGCGGCGACGATCAAGACGACCGCCAAGAACCAGTCCTTGATCAGCATGTAGACCAGCGCCGCGATGAACGTGACCGTCACTTGGACGAACTGCGGTAGCGAGATCGAGATCGCGTCCGTCATCAACCCGAGGTCGGCCGACATGCGCGACTGCAGCTCGCCGGGGCGCCAGCGGTCGAACTCGCGCAGCGGCATGCGCGCGATGCGGTCGAACATGCGCGCGCGGAACGTCGCGACCATCTTCTGGCCGCTGAACGCGGTGAGATACGCCTGGCCGTACGACGCCGCGTTGCCGACGATCTGCGACACCAGGATCAGCCCGATGACCAGCGCGAGCACGTCCCAATCCGGGTTGCGAACGAGGACGTCGCTCTGGAGATACTCGGCGACCTTCGCCATCGTGATCGGCGCGACGCCGGCGAGCACCCCGAACAGCGACCCGACGACGAGGCGGCCGTAGTAGGGTCGGGCCTCGCGCAGCAGGCGGCGGAACGTTGGGCTCACCACGAAACCTTCGCCGCGGCGCCACAGTACCTTGGGTGCGAAATCTCCAGCCGCGAGGTAGTCATCTCAACCGTGGATTGCTTCTTTCACAACGCCGTTCCGTCGGTCGCCCCGTGCCGAGGCTGCAAAAAGCCCGTCTGCGCGACGTGCCGCAACGAGAACGGCGATTGCCCGGGCTGCGTTCTGGCCGCGCGCATCGACGCGGCGCGCCAGACCAATCAGATCAACGGCGGCGTCGGGCCGTCGTACGGATCGTACTCCCAGCACCAGCAACAGCAGGCGGCGTACTCCGCACCGCCCCCGCCGCAACCGCCGCCGCCTCAGGTGCAGCGGCCGGCCGCCGTTGCCGTGCGGCCCGAGACGCGTGCGGTCGTCGCGCTGGGTTACCCGTTCTGGCCGCTGGCGCTGATCGCGCTGCTCGACGGCAAAGCCTCGCACTTCGTCAAACGCCAGGCATGGCAGGCGCTGGGTTTCAACGCCGGGATGTACGGGCTCTGGGGGCTTCTCAGCGCCGCCGCTTCCCTTCCCATCTTGAGCCTGGGCGCGTGGCCGCTGCTGCCCTTCATCCTGCCCGTCACGATGGTCGCGAGCGTCGTCTACGCGTTCAAAGTGTGGCAGGGCGACGACGTCAACGTCCC
>DASZBS010000052.1:0-10316 GCA_035943995.1 Candidatus Elarobacter sp.
TCGTCGACGTGCCCCCGCCCCCGCCACCGCCGCCGCATCCGGCTGCGAGCAGCAGCGAGATGGACAGCGTCCATGTGCGAGCACGGTTCACGTGCGGTATGCCCTGCGCGTCCGACATAGATAGATGTTCGGCGGCCGGGAGGCGGCGCATGAGCGCGCCCGGGTCGGGCGAGCTGGCTTAGTGGACGATCGAGTCGGCGACGAGCGTCGCGACGCTCTGCGACATCTTGTCGGAGTCGGCCACGAGCCGCGTCTGGAACTGGCGCAGCACCTGATCGCGCGTGAAGTCGACCATCGCAGCGCCGACGTTCAAGTCGCGGATCGCGCTCTCCGACGCCTGCGTGTTGACACTCATCGTGTTGGCGTTCTGCGCGGCCTCCTGCAGCGAGACCATCTGCGCGCCGACGACGGCGCGGCTCGAGCCGAGCGTTTGGATCGCGTAGTCGAGGCGGTATTCCGCGCCCTGGTTCTGCAGGTCGTCGCCGAGGATCATCTGGTTGACGCCGAGATTGGTCGTGTTCATCGCGGGGATGTCGACCGACACGACCGATCCCTCGCCGTCGCCGGTGTTGACGAGCAGCGCGGACCCCGGCGCCTTCGACTGCGCGGGGAGCGTTACGATGATCGCCGTTTTGCCGACGTCGGCCGGCGTGAGCGTTCCCACGTTGAACGACATCACGTAGTTGCCGTACTGGTCGTACTGATAGAACGTCGGCGATCCGGGCGTCGGCGGGAAGAACCCCGGCTGGAAGTTCGTGCCGTTGCCGATCTGGACCGGCGAGGTCTGATTGGGGCCGAACGTCGCCTGTTGGCTTCCGATCGTGACGGTGAGGTTCAGCGCGTTCGCGACCGGGTCGTAGGAGTCCACGGTCAGGCTTTGCACGAGCTGCGGCGAGTTCGGCGCGATCGCCGGCATGTTCGGATCGACGGACGTGTCGATGATGTTCCCGCCGCCGGAAGCGGACGGGTTGACGACCAGCAGCGCGCGCGTCGGTAGCGAACCAGCGCTCGAAGCGCTGCCGTCCAGGAGCGAACGCCCGTTGAACGACGTGTTCTGCGCGATGCGATCGATCTCCAAGCGGAGCTGGCTCAGCTCGGCTTGGATGTTCCCCGTGTCGGCCGTGCTCTGCAGGTCGCTCCGCGCCTGCACCACCAGCGAGCGCATCCGCTGCAAGATGTCGCCGATCGTCGTCATCGCGCCTTCGGCGACGGTGAGGGCGTTGTTCGCAGTCTGAATTTGGCGCGAGCCTTCGTCAAGGCCGGAGACCTTGGAGGCAAGCGACTCCGCGATCGCGAGTCCGCTCGGATCGTCGGTGGCCGAATTCACGCGCAAACCAGACGACAGACGTTTGGTCAACGTCTGTAGTTCGTTCTGCGTCTTCAACGACGCGTTGAGCGCGCCGCCGGCTAGACTGAGAACGTCCATTGGTGTGGTCGACTTCCCTCCTTGGAAATCACCCAGTGGCGGGGTTCGGGTGTACCCCTCACCACTCTATCGGCCGATCGGGTCGCCGAACTTTAATGCCACGGCGGAGCCGGTACAGGTTCGCCGCGGTGCGGCCGATCACACGGGAGTGCGTACCCGTCTCCGGCGGTCCCTCGCCGTAGCGGCCACCGTATGTTATGCGCTGTCGGCCTTCTGCTTGACGTCCGAGACCGCGGTGCATGCGGCCCCGCTCCTGGCTGTCCGGCTGCGCCTGCCGTTCCTCGCGCCGCGGGCACGCGCGGACGCGCCGGAGCCGTCGCCTTCACCGTCCGCATCGCAAACGCCGGTGACGACCAAAACCAGCTTGGTGGCGACGCCCCATCGGCGCGGCGCCTTCGGCAACGGCCCGATCGTCCTCAAGGGCACGGGCACGTACCAGCTCGCGGTCGCGCGCTCGGCGCGCAACGGCTTGTCGACCGGGACCGACAACTACGCCACCGCCCTCTCCCTGGTCGCCGAGCGGCGGACCGAGCAGAGCGCGCTCTCGATCTCGAATGCGTTCGGCTACGGCGGCAACACGTTCTCCGCCGGCGGGCTCATCGTCGGGTACCGCACGCCCGCGTACGGGCTGACCTACGGGCAGGTCACCGGGCCGGCCGACAGCCAGCTGCAGATCGGCGGCATCGCGCGCGGCATCTCGCTGGCCATCCCGGTGCGCAACGGCGACGTGTCGTACGTCGCCGGGACGGCGGCCCAACAGACGACGTCCTTCAATGAAACCTTCCGCGTCTTCGGCCTGCGCCGCGACTGGAACGCGCTCGGCGGATTCCTCGCGCTGGGCGCCTACTACGGCGCCGGCGAGCAGGGCATCGGGCGCGAGACGATCGCCGACGTCGGCTTTCGCCGGTACGGCGCCGCGCTGTCGACCGACGCCGAGGTCGCCGTCTCGTCGACGAACGGGATCCCCGGCTCGCCCGAAGGCGCGCGCATCGCGACCGCGTTCCAGGCCGACCTCCAAGGAAAGAACACGTTCACGACCCTGGCGCTGAAGTTCGATCCCGCCGGGTTCCAGTCGCTGACCAGCTCCGTCAACGGCGGTTTCTCCGCCGACCTCGCCGTTCGCCGCCACTCCGAGCGCTTCGGCGAGCTCAACCTCGAGCTCGCGCACGCGGACGACCGGCTCGATAGCGCCGTGCAGCACGACGACCGGCTGACGGTTTCGGGCGGGAAGAGCTGGGCGAAGGTCGGCTTCCAATACGTCGCGGGGCTGGACCGCACGCGCATCGGCGACGTCGACTCGCTGCAGCGGTCGGGTGCGCTCACGCTGACCGAGTCGATCCGCTCGCTCTCGCTGTTCGAGACGTACCAAGCGACGTCGACGTCGCAGACGTCCGGGTTCGCCGCGCAGCGCCAGCTCGCGCTCGGCGCCAGCAAACCGTTCTTCGGCGGCTCGCTCGCGTACCAGTTCTCGCGCAGCGATTCGTCCGGCGGCTCGGGCAGCGACGGCACCGCCTCGTCGCAAGCGCTGTCGTTTCGCCGCAAGCTCGGCCGCAAGCTCGACGCGCAGGTCACCCAGGCGTTCCAGACCTCGTCCAACAACGGCGTCGCGACGCGGCTGAGCGAGACCAGCCTCGCGCTCGTGCGCCGGCTCTCCGACGTCGTGGCCGTGCAGGTGTCCGCCGACCGCTTCCACCAGACCGGGCTGGGCGGCGGGTCCGGCACGAGCTTCTCGGCCTCACTGGTCGGACCGTTCGGCTTCGGCCAGCCGGCCGGCGGACGCGCGAACCCCAACATGCCGGCCGTCATCCGCGGCCTGGTCACGTTCTCGACCTCGTCGAGCCCGTTCGCGTACAACGCTCCGGCGCTCAAGGGCCTCAACAACGCGCTGGTGATCCTCGACGGCCGGATCACGCAGCGCACCGACTCGAGCGGGGCGTTCGAGTTCCGGTTCGTCCCGCAAGGGACGCACACGATCCGGATCGACTCGGCGACGATCGCGCCCGGGCTGATCGTCGACCGCGAGTACCAGACGCTCAAAGTCTTGGGCGGCCAGACCTCGACGGTGCAGTTCAACGTCGGGAATTTCGCCGGCGTCAGCGGCATCGTCGCGACGCAGGATGCGACCGGCGCCAAGCACCCGCTGGCCGATGTTGGGATCGCGGTCGACGGCATCCAAGCGGTCACGACCACCCCCGACGGCCGCTATCAGATCGGGCGGCTCAGCCCCGGCGCGCACACGATCGAGATCGTCGAGTCGACGGTCCCCTCGACGGTGCAGTTCGTCGCCGACAAGAAGAAGACGGTGACGGTCAGCGCGGGCACCTCGACGCCGCTGAACTTCGTCGCGCTGCCGCTCGGCTCGATCGCCGGGTCGGTCGTCGCCCCGGCCGACGGCGGTTTCGGGGCGCTGATCGGTTTGCGAAACGTCTACGTGGTCGCCGAGCCCGGCGAGCACGCGGTCATCACCTCGGACGACGGCTCGTTCCTCATGGACAATTTGCCGCCCGGCACGTACACGCTGACCGTCGATGCCGACACGATGCCCGACGGCCTGAGCGTTCTGTCGGGCCCGGACGGCCCGCTCGCGATCCAGGGTGCGACGACCCTCTCCGGGATCATCTTCAAGCTCGGGCCCGCCGCGAAGAACGTCGTCTTCACGTACAGCGACGGACGGCGGATGCCGATCCAGGTCGAGGTCACGCCGGGGATCGCACCGCCGGGCAGCCTGCTGCACGTGAGCGCGCGGACGTCGGCCAAGGACGTCGCGGCGCTCGCCGTCGAGAGCGACGTGTTCGGGACGTTCCCGCTGCGGCTCGACGCGCGCACCGGCGCCTGGACGGGCAGCACGATCGTGCCCGCGCTGGCGAAGGGCGACTACGCGCTGACCGTGACCGCGCACCGCACCGACGTCACGGACGCCGCCTCGCTGGTCCCGGTCGACCCGCGCGTGCCGCTGTTCGCGGTCCGGCTCAATCCGCGCGCGCCCGGGCCCAGGCAGACAGCCCGGGTGACGCTGAAGTCGCTGGCCCCGGCCGAGGAGGGCGATACGCTGCAGTTCGAGGACGGCTACAAGATCGCGCTTCCCAAACCGACCGGCCACCTGTTCGTGTTCGATGTGCGCATCTGGGGCCGCGGCCTGCCGTACTCGGCCACACTGCTGACTAAGCGAGGGCCCACCTACCCGATAAGTCTCCGTTAAGCCAACTCGATCGGCGGACGGTCGCTAAGGTGTGCCCGCTCACGGACGATGATCGTAGGGAGGGGCGTAGTCCGCCTCCTCCACAGCGTCCCAAACTCGAAAGGATTCGAACGTGAAAAGAGCAGTTGCTGCTCTGGTCATGCTGGGGATCGCGACCGTCACGGCGGCGCCCAGTTCGGCGGCTACGACGGTCTATGGATCAGCTCAGCTCAAATACACCGTCAACGCGACGGCGTCGATCTCAATTGCCGTCAACTACGACGTCAACGGCAACATCCAACCTGCGGTCGCTTCGTCGATCCTGCAGTCCACCGCCGGTAACTGCACGGCGGGCGTCGCGGAAGCGTCCAACGCCACGCTGACGTTCGGCGGAATCACGCCGCCCGGTGGCGCCGGCACGTACACCTCGTGCCTCTACAAGAACGCGCTTTCCGTCGGCGTCAACTCGAACGACTCCGCCGGCGTGAAGGTCATGGAGTACGTTGACGTGCTTCCGGCCGGAACGGTCATCTGCGCGTATCCGCTCGATGCCACCCCGAAAGTCAAGCCGACGCAGTCGGCCGCCACGGCGATCGCCGGCAACGGCACGTGCGCGGCTCCGACGGGCGGTGCCGCGGGCACGGCACTCGGCGCGCTGGGTGCGACAACGGCAGGCTCCGGTTACGGCGCGCAAGGCGCTCCCGGCGGCACGGTCGTCGTGGGACCCGGAACGCCGACGTCGACCGCGTACACGGCGGGCGGCTTCGCGCTCTACAACAGCGGTGCGGCGGCTCCGCCGGCCGGCTGGAACTTCATGGGTCAGGACGTCAGCCTGAGCGTGAGTCCCGCCGCGGCGTCCGGTGCCGGTCTCTCGAGCGTCATCACGCTCGCGCTGATCGCGAACTAAGCGGCAGCGGCCGCCTCAACCTGCCGAACGGAATCGCCGAGAATACACATGATGCGTCTATCGCGTTTTCTCACGGTTCTCGCGGTCACCACGAGCTTCGGGCTCGTGCTGACCGTTCCGTCCTCGGCGGACATCTCCGTCGACGTCGCGCCGGCGAAGTACGAGCTGTCGACACAGCCCGGCAAGCAGGAGACGTTCCCGATCACGGTTCGAAACACGAGCGGCGCCGCGGTGCACATCGTGGCGTCGCTCTCGGACTACTCGGTCGGTCCCGGCGGAAACTACATCCTCACGCCGCCCGGAAAATCGCTGTTCTCCCTGTCGAAAGAGATCAGCATCAACCCGCGGGAGTTCGACCTCGAGCCCGGCTCGTTCGTACAAGTCAGGTTCTCGGTCGACGTCCCGCAGGGTGCCAGCGGCGAGTACAGCAGCCTCGTCTTCTTCACGACCAGGCCGACGCGTCACGGCGGCGGGCTCTCGGTGGTGGAGAAGATCGCGTCCAAGGTTTACGTCATCATCCCCGCGTCGACGCGGATCAGCGGCGAGGTCGATGACGTCAAAGCGCAATCGCTCGACGACGGCCAGCACTATCTCGTCAACTTTCGCAACACGGGTAACGCGCACGTCTATCTGAGCGGGCGCGTCGAGATCAAACAAGGAGGGACGGTCGTCGACCGGGTCAGCTTTCCGCAGGGCATGCTCGTCGAGCGCGCCGGGAAGCGGCTGATCGACGCCGTCGGGAAAAAGCTCGCGCCGGGTTCGTACTCCGTCGTCGCAATGGTCGACTACGGCGGTCCGAATCTCGTCGCCGGCCAAGCGAACATCACGGTGCGTTAAGCACCGCACTACGGAACGGATTCCGGAGAGTTCATGTACCACGTGTCGCGGACGTTGGCGGTTATCGCCTTCGTCGTCGCCAGTGTGCTCGGGATCGGGGCGCTGGTCGCCCTCGCGCAGTCGACGCAGTCGGCGCAGCGCACCACGGGCGGCCCGCGTACGACGACGACGACCACCGTAACGCCGCCGCCGCTGCCGTTCGGCGACCAGTCGCGAACGTCGTCGAGCGGAAAACGCTCCACGGACACGGGAGGATCGCGCGATCTCGTCGGCCCGCTCGCGCGGCTGATGGCGTCGACCCGCGGCCAGAGCCGGCTGATACCGTACACGGGCCCGCGGCCGCCGATCCCCAAGCTCTCCGACATGTTGCACCACCGCCGCCGTCCGCATTCGGCGAACGGCTCGTCGATCGTGCTGACCGGACCGCTCGGCGTTGCGTATCTCGAGGATTCGACCGTCGCGTACGGAGCGCTGGTCGGCTGGGTTTGCGAGAACCTGCAGGCGACGACGCCGTACGAGTACATCGTGTTCTCGCCCGACGGCTATGCGGCGCAGGTGCTTCCGTTCAAGCAGTCCACGAACTCGAACGTCGGGCAGTTCACCACCGACAATCAGGGCCGCTGTCTCGACAGCTCGAACTTCGCGTACTACGCGTTCATCCCGCTGTCGACGCCGATGACGAACGGCCCCGGCGGCGGCAACAACCCCGATCCGATCACCGCGGTCGGCCCCTTGCGCGGCGGCGCCGCCGGTTCGGATCCGCCGTATTCCGGCGTCTGGGCGATCGCCGTGAAGAACATGACGTCCGGGCTGTTCGACGCGGTCGCGTACACGGTCGTGCTGGGCACGCTGAACTTCAACACGTACAGCGATCCGGGGTTCTCGACGCAGGCCGCGAACTTCGCGTCCGGCGCGAACGTCTACGTCTCCGCCTCCGGGCTCAATCCCGCGCACTTCTACGCGTTCGGCTTCGTCAACACGTCCGGCAACGGGCTCCCGTGCGTGTACACGATCCCGTCGGCCGCGCAGAACAACGCGAACGCGACCTGTTTCCTGCAAGGCACGTCGGGCGTGCTGCCGACGGGCGGCACGCTGACCGGAAGCTTCCCCTCGCCGGCCGCCGGCGCGAACAGCGTCGGCACGTACTCGGTGCAGCTCTTCGACGTCACGACCAGCGATTTGATCTCGACGCAGCAGATCTCGCTGAACCCGGCGTCGGTGACGTGGAACCCGCTCGTGCCGTACAACGGCGCGACGATCGGCACCAACGTCGCCGATACGTTCGCGGTCGACGGCATCCTCAACGGCAACACCGGCGCGCCGGCGGTGGTCGAGGAGTCGGTGACGGGTCTGACCTACGCCGCGTCCGGGCTCGTCACCGGCCGCAACTACCGCATCACGGTGAGCAACCCCAACGGCGTCGTGATGAACAGCACGACGACCGACCCGCAGCAGCAGTCGTTCACCCAGCTCCCGACGTATGCGGCCGTCGGCGGCGCGCTGCCGGCCACGAAGGTCGACTTTCCGGTCAACACCACGACGATCACCTCGCTCGGCCAAGCGCAGATCCAGTTCGCGCCGAACGTGTACACGGCGCAGCTCTACGACACCACCGCGAACGCGGTCGTGGCGTCCAAGTCGTTCCGCATGCTATCCTATAACGCCGCGCTGCGCTGGACGACTCCCGCCGGGCTGTTCGTGAACGCCAACGTGGCCGCGACGCCGGTGACCACGACCGTGCAGAACACGGCCGGTATCTTGTACGGCGCGTGGAACGCCGACGGCGTCAAGCAGATCACGATCACGAGCGATACGAACAACTTCGTGTCGCTGGGCCTGCAAGGCGGCGTCACGACGGCGACCGACTCGAGCGGCAACGTTTGGAACCTGACGAACCCCAACATCCGGACGATCGTCGCGACGCCGAACGTCGCCGGCACGAGCCTGCCGGCCAACGGGACGATCCCGATCCCGATGACCGTCGCGGATCCCGGCGTGAAGTGCGGCGGCACCGGTTGCATCCTGCGCACGTCGATCCTGCCGCTGCACGGGATCAACTCTAGCGTCACCAACGCGAAGATGCAGAACACCGCGAGCAACGGTCTGCTCGTGTTCGCGGCGGGCTCCGGCGGGACGGTACCGACGTTCGCGCTGGCCGTCGGCGCGTACTCCGGCGCGCAGCTGCCGACCCCGCGCTACTCGCAGATGATGTACCGCACCGGTACTAACGCCGCGAGCGGCGGCACGTACACGATGACGTTCACGATCAACAACAGCGGCTCGGCGCAGGCGATGGAGAGCGCGGAGTTCGCGCTGCCGCCCGGCTTCGACATGCAGCTGACGCCGCCGACGCTCACCAGCATCATCGTCAACGGCGTGAACCAGACGGCGAACTGGTCGATCCAGACACCGAACCCGTTCGGCGGGATCGGCACCGGCTGCGACCCGGCCGTCAACGACTTCGGCATCACGACGACGAAGAACGCCGCCACGCTGGCGACGGGCAAGACCGCGGTCGTGACAATCTCGATGCCGATCCTGCCGACGGCGTTCCCGTTCGAAGAGATCGCGGGCACCGCGAACTACTGCGACTCGGCCAGTATCGGCGGCACGGCGTACCAGCTCGGCCAGACCAACGTGCTCACCAACGCGGTCGCCGGGACGCAGAACATCGACTCGACGGAGCTCGGCGTGTTCTCGCTCGACACCTCGCTGATGTCGGCGACGATGAATCCTTCCACGGTCGCGGCGCTGCCCGGCGTGACGACGACGTTCAAGTTCATCAACACGTCGACCGGGCTCGATCCGAATCCGGACTACGTCAACCAACTGCTGATCACCGTGCCCCTCGGGGCGATACCGACTTCGGTGACGGTGACCTCCCCGAATCAAAGCGGCGTGACGTGGTTCGCCAACCCGACGGGGACCGCGGGACAATACCGGGTCGAGCTGTGCACGCCCGGACCGGCGCCGTGCGCGGGGAACACGGACGCGAACGCGCTGCCGCCCGGTGACGAGCTCGACGTCAAGTTCACCTACGTCGCCGCGCCCACGATCGGTGTCTACCCGATCGGGTGGCAGGTGCGCGGCGCGAACGGCAACGGGGTCGTCATCGCCTCCGGGGCGCAGATACCGAAGCTGACCGTCGCCAATACGACGGCGCAAACGAGCTTCACGTTCTCCGGCGGCTACACGGCGGCGCCGGCGTATCCGCCGGTCCTGCCGATCCTCGCCGTGCCGAGCAACGCGCAGCCGAGCGTCGGTTCGTGGTCGAACTTTGCCAACGGCAACGGGTTCGTGTACGAGCTGCACAACAACGGCTCCACGCCGATCACCGACATCTCCATCGGGATCCCGTCGTCGAACACGTCGGGCCAGATCACCGACGCGCAGGACTGGCAGGTCATCGCCGCGTCCGTCCACGTCTACGGCGCGGGCGCGCAGGGCGCGCAGTGCTTGGCGAACGGCTACAAGTCGCTCGTGCAGCCGGTGCGCGGCTCGCCGGGCACCTACGGGCTGCTGATGCTCTCGGGATGCAACGTCCCGATCGGCGGCACCATCGACGTGTTCTTCTACGCGCTCTCGCCGTACGACAACGGATCGAACTTCTCGTTCCCGGCCAACGTCGCGAACGGGAGCGTGCCGCTCGACCCGCGCCCGCCGGCGACGCCGAACACGCTGCCGCTCTACAGCCTCTCGAACACCGTGCACATCGCGACCGACGCGACGCTGGCGATCCAGATCCCGACGGCCGGCGTGTACAACCCGGGGTTGTTCGGCGGCTCGAACCCCATCATCGGCTGCGCGACCTGCACGTACATCAACACGCTGGTGCCGGTCATCAATCTGGGTGCCTTCACGGGCACCATGACCGCGACGGACGTTCTCGCGGCCTCGGTCTACAGCGACGACACGAACGGGTGGAACCTCTCGGTGGCGGCCGACGTCAACCCGGCGCCCAACGGCGG
>DASZBS010000053.1:0-77182 GCA_035943995.1 Candidatus Elarobacter sp.
GTCGAACCCGGCGAAACGGCCACCGAGCTGCGCGATCAGAACCGTCCTGAGGTTCAGGCGCAGTTGCCGCCGCGTTCGGAGCACCCGCTGCAAGCGGCGGATGTCGCCGACGCGATCGCGTACATCGTTACGCGCGCAAGCCATGTCGCAATCAACGAAGTGCTGATCAGGCCGACGCAACAGGAGCGCTAACGGCAGCGTGCGCGAGCGTTGAGTGCGGCGATCACCGTTCCGGCCGGAAACGGCGGAAGCGCGCGAGCCAGGTATCCAACTCGGCGAGTCCGGTCGGATCGAGGGCATAGATGCGGCGCTGCGCGTCGCGCCGGACCTGGACGAGCCCGGCCTCGCGCAGGAGCTTGAGGTGCTGCGACACGGCGGGCGGGGTCATGTCGAAGCGCCTGGCGATCTCACCCGAGGAGAGCTCGCGCACGGCGAGCATCTCGACGATCCGCTGCCGCGTGGGGTCGCCGAGCGCCGCGAAGGCCTGCATGTCGTCTATTCAATAGCGTTTGCTTAAATAAGTCAAGTCTTTCGAATATCTTGCATCGAACAGAGGTTCGATGCTCGGTCGCTCCGAAGAGGTGTGGTAATGACGCGCCCTTGCCGGCGCGGGCCGGCGTGGGAATGACGGACGACGGCATTCGCACCCTGCCACGCACTTGGCATTCTGGCGCGGTACCGTCGGAAACACAACCGACAGCACCATCCGCACGGAGCACCATGGCCGACGATAAACAAGCAGCCCTCGCGAACGCGCTCGCACAGATCGAGCGCCAGTTCGGCAAGGGCTCGATCATGAAGATGGGCGAGTTCTCGGACCGGATGGCGTTCGACGTCATCTCGACCGGCTCGATCGCCCTCGACCTCGCGCTCGGCGTCGGCGGCTTGCCGCGCGGACGCGTCGTGGAAATCTATGGACCGGAGTCGAGCGGTAAGACGACGCTCGCGCTCCACGTCATCGCCGAAGCGCAGAAGGCCGGCGGCACCGCCGCGTTCGTCGACGTCGAGCACGCGCTCGACCCGACGTACGCGCAAGCGCTCGGGATCGATCTCGACAACCTGCTGGTCTCGCAGCCGGACACCGGCGAACAGGCGCTCGACATCGCCGAGATGCTCGTCCGCTCCAACGCGGTCGACGTCGTCGTCGTCGACTCTGTCGCGGCACTCGTCACCAAAGCCGAGCTCGAAGGCGACATGGGCGACACGCACGTCGGCCTGCAGGCACGGCTGATGTCGCAGGCGCTGCGCAAGCTCACCTCGGCGATCTCGCGCTCGAAGTGCGTGATGATTTTCATCAACCAGCTGCGCGAGAAGGTCGGCGTCATGTTCGGCAGCCCCGAGACCACCTCGGGCGGCCGCGCGCTCAAGTTCTACGCCTCGGTCCGGCTCGACGTGCGCAAGCTCGAGCAGATCAAGGTCGGCCAGGACGTCGTCGGCACGCGCACCCGCGTCAAGGTCGTCAAGAACAAGGTCGCACCGCCGTTCCGCCTGGCCGAGTTCGACATCACCTACGGCAAGGGGATCTCGAAGATGGGCTCCATCATCGACGTCGCGCTCGAACGCAACATCATCGGCAAGTCGGGCTCGTGGTACACCTACGGCGAGCAGCGCATCGGCCAAGGCCGCGAGAACGCGAAGTCGTTCCTCGAAGAGCACACCGACACGGCGAGCGAGATCGAAGTGAAGATCCGCGAGGCGCTCAAGGCGACCGTCTCACCGAACGGCATCGGCAAACCGGTCGGCGCCAACGTCAAGGACGACGAGTAGCCCCTCGACCGGCGATACGACAAATGGCTTCCGCACGGGTGACGGCGTTGCGCATGCTGGCGCAGCGCCGTCTCACCGAAGCACAGCTGCACGGTAAGCTGGCGCGCAAGGGCTTCGACGACGACACCGTCGCCGCGGCCGTTGCGTCGTGCCGCCGTGACGGTCTCGTCGACGACGGCCTCTACGCGGCGCTCTACGTCGAGACCAAGCGCGCCGCGGTGGGCGATGCGCGCCTCGTCGCCGAGCTCGTCAAACGCGGGATCGACCGTGACGCGGCGCGCGAGCGCGTCGCCTCGGCGGAGACCCGGGAACCCGAGCGCATCGGCGCGGCATACGACCGCATCCGGCGCACGAACCCGGCGCTTTCCTATCAGTCCGCGGCGCGCAAGCTCGAGCGGCTGGGATTTCCGGCATCGCTGATCTACCGCGTCCTGCGCGAGCGGGCCGGCGCCGACCTCGGCGACGCGCTCGCCGGCCTGGGTTGACGGCCGCGTCAAGTCTGAGGTCGTCAAAGGGTCCTTCCGAGGAATGCGCTGAGGCGGCATGGTAAGGTCGCCGTCAGGAATGCGGTTCTTCATCGTCATCGCTCGCGGGCTGTTATGCACGCTCGCAGCTCTTGCGTTGCTCGCGCCTCTGCCTGCGCCGGCGATCGAGCTCGACTCCATCACGAAGGCCGCCGCCGGCTACACCGTCGGTGACCCCAAGCTGCAGTCGATGTACCGCGCGGCGCTGCTCAACACCAACAAGCAGGTAACGCTCGCCTCGGACGGCACCGCCTACGTCAAGACGGGCGACATCCCCGCTGAGTGGCTGCGCGACGCGAGCGTTCAAGTGCGGCCGTACCTGTTCTTCGCAAAAACCGACCCCGAGGTCGCCACGCTGCTGCGCGGCTCGATCGCGCGGATGGGCAAATATCTGCAGATCGACCCGTACGCGAACGCGTTCACGCTGAATTACCGCACGTGGGAAGTCAAGTTCGAGCTCGATTCCCTGGCATATCCGATCACGCTTGCGTGGACGTACTGGAAGCAGACCGGCGACACGTCCGTCTTCACCGGCGATCTCTCGCTCGGGTTCGACGCCGCGCTGGCGACGATGGAGCGCGAGCAAGACCACGCGCGCAACGATTCGAAATATTTTCACAAGGAGATGCCCAACGGGGGCAAAGGCAATCCCGTTGCGTACACCGGGATGATCTGGACCGGCTTCCGCCCGTCCGACGACGCCTGCAAGTACAACTTCTTGATCCCGTCGGAGATGATGGCTGTCGTCGCGCTGGGCAACCTCGAAGAGATCGAGCGCGACGTGTACCACAACGTCATCAAGGCCCAGCGTGCCAAGACGCTGCGCAACGAGGTCCAGAACGGGATCCAGACGTACGGCGTCGTGTTCACGCCGAACTACGGGTACATCTACGCGTACGAAGTCGACGGGCTCGGCAACGCGAACTTGATGGACGACGCCAACGTACCGTCGCTCCTCTCCGCGCCGTACCTCGGCTATACGAAGCCGACGTCGTTCATCTACCGCAACACGCGCAAGTTCTTGCTTTCGAAGGACAACCCGACGTACTACGTCGGAAAAGTCGCGCGGGGCATCGGCTCGCAGCACACGGCCGACAACTACGTGTGGCCGATCGCGATGCTGATGCAAGGCTTCACCGCGTCCAGCGATACCGAGCGCAAGGACGTGCTCTCGCAGCTCCTCGCCTCCGATCCGGGCGATCACTTGCTGCACGAGTCGTTCAATCCCGACGATCCGACGAAGTATACGCGAGCGGACTTCGGCTGGCCCAACGCGCTGTTCAGCGAGTACGTCATGACGACGTTCGAAGGCGTCCCATCGCTGCCGGTGGGTTCCACGGCGGACCTGGGCTTCCGCGGCGACTGAGCGAGAAAAATGGTGTTGAGCGCGCCTTCGGGGAATCGCTCCATGTCGCAATCGTGAGCGCGCTCTTCGATTGGGGGCCCCACGCGGAGCGTGGGGGGCGCGGAGGCAGGGCCGGAGCGCCTTTAGACGTGTGCGTCGGCATCCAATGGGGCGACGAGGGAAAAGGGCGCGTCGTCGACTTGCTCGCGCGCGACTACGGCGTGATCGCGCGGTTCGGCGGCGGCGACAACGCCGGCCACTCCATCGAGGTCGGCGACACCAAGCTCGCGCTGCACGTCGTGCCGTCGGGCGTGCTCGTCGAAGGCACGAAGCTGCTGATCGGCGCGGGGACCGTCGTGTCGATGCGCGGGCTCGTGGACGAGCTCGACATGTTGGCGAAGCTCGGGGTCGACGTGTCCCGCATCTCGGTCGCGGCGCGCGCGCACATCGTGTTCCCGTATCACGCGACGCTCGACCGGATCGGCGAGAAGGCGCGCGGCGGCGCGGCGATCGGGACGACCGGGCGCGGGATCGGTCCTGCCTACGTCGACCGCGCGGGACGGCTCGGGATCACGTACGGCGACCTCGCCAAGCCGGAGGAAGTCCTCGCCACGAAGATTCGCCAGGCGCTGCTGACGCGGGCGCCGCTGTTCGCCGGCGCCGAGGACGTGCCGCGCGAGGAAGACGTTGTCGGCGAGGCGCTCGCCCTCGCCAAGCGCATCGGCCCGCACGTCGTCGACGACGTGCGGTTCCTCCACGACGCGATCGCGCGCGGCGAGCGGATCCTCGCCGAGGGCGCGCAGGGCACGATGCTCGACGTGACGTTCGGGACGTATCCCTACGTCACCAGCTCGCACACGGTCGCAGGCGCCGCCTGCACCGGGCTCGGCGTCGGGCCGACTGCGGTCGGCCGCGTGCTGGGCGTCGCGAAGGCCTACTGCACGCGGGTCGGCAGCGGTCCGTTTCCGTCGGAGCTCGCAGACGAGCGCGGCGAGCGGCTGCGGGCGCAGGGGCGGGAGTTCGGCGTGACCACCGGCCGGCCGCGGCGCTGCGGCTGGTACGACGCCGTCGCGGCTCGCTACGCCGCTCAGGTCAACGGCCTGGACGCGCTGGTCATAACGAAGCTCGACGTCTTGTCGGGGTTCGAGCGGATCGGGCTCGTCACGGGCTACCGCCGCGCCGACGGCACGCCGTGCGGGATCGAGGCGCTCGGCGACGCCGACCTCCAGGTGGAGGTCGAGGAGCACGACGGCTGGGCCGTGGACATCCGGACGGTCCGGCGCATCGCCGACCTGCCCGCCGCAGCGCGCGCCTTCGTCGACCGCCTTGCCGCCGTCACGGGCGCCCCCGTCGCCGCGGTGTCCGTCGGGCCGGAGCGCTCCGCGCTCGCCGTGTAGCCCTCGGGTGCCGGCGTTTCTCGCCGGCCACGCCCCGCCGATAGTAACGATTCGCGGTAAACAACGCGCGAAGCCCGGCCGATACGATACACAGTGCCGGGCAAGGATGCTCGGTGGAACGAGCCACGGTGGGCAGACCACGGAGCGTTGTTGAGCGCCCCGCGAAGGTGGCATTTGGATCGTCTGACCTCGTCTGCCGCGTCGTTCCCAGCCCGTCTTCGCGACTGGTGGGGCTCGCAGGCCGGCACGAATCGCATCATCTACGGCGCGGTCGCGCTCGCGATGGTGCTCGGACTCGTCTTCTTCGCCATGTTCCGCATGCGCGGCCCCGACTACGCCGTGCTCTTTTCGAATTTGCAGCCCGACGAGGCGAACGCCGTCGTCCAGAAGCTCGACGCGAGCAAGATCCCGCACCGGCTCGCCGACGGCGGCGCCACGATCCTCGTCCCGCACGAAGCCGTGTACGAGCAGCGCGTCGCGCTCGCCGGCGAAGGCGTCGTCAAGGCGGGCGGCGGCACCGGCTTCGAGCTCTTCGACCGCACCAACCTCGGCATGACCGACTTCCAGGAGAAGATCGCCAAGACGCGCGCGACCGAAGGCGAGCTGCAGCGCACGATCTCGGGCCTGGGGCCCGTGCAGTCGGCGCGCGTGCACATCGCGTCGCCCGAAGCGTCGTTGTACTCCACGACGCAGCAGCCCACCACCGCATCGGTCGCCATTCAGACGAAGACCGGCATGCAGCTCAACGCGCAGGAAGTCCGCGGCATCACGCAGCTCGTCTCGGGCGCGGTCGCAGGCCTCAAGCCCGAGAACGTTACGATCGTCGACCAGAACGGCACGATCCTGCGGCCGTCGGCGCTCGAAGAAGCGGGCGCCATCGCCGACTCGACGAGCGCGCTCAAGCACACCCAAGACCAGCTCGTTGCCAAAGAGAAGTACGAGTCGGACCTGCAGCAATCGCTGCAAGGTCTGCTCGACGCGACGATCGGCGCGCACCGGTCCGCCGTGCGCGTCAACAGCGAGATGAACTTCGACGCGAACGCGACGGAGACAAAGTCGTTCGCGCCGCAGGGCACGGTCCGCTCCGCGCAAACGGAGCGCGAGACATACAACGGCAACGGAAACCCGCGCGCCGGCGCCGTGGGCGTGCCGGGTACGACCACCAACGTCGTCCCGACCTACCAAGGCACGCAGACGCAAGGGACCACCGGCCGCTACGGAAAGACCAAGACCACCACCAACTACGAAGTCACCGAGCAGACCGCGAAGCACGTCGATGCGCCGGGCAAGCTGACGCGGCTGTCCGTCGCGGTGCTCGTCAACGTTCCGGCCGCCGCAGGTGCGCCCGCGAACGCGAACGCCGCCGCGCCGTACGTCGTCGCGAACGCGGACGTGCAGAAGATTCAGCACGCCGTCGCCGCGGCCGCCGGCATCGATCCCGCGCGCGGCGACCAGATCTCCGTCGAAGCGATCCCGTTCGCGCCGAGCCCGCAAGCGATCGGCTCGGGCGCCGGGTCCGCGACGACCACCGTGTTCGGGCTGCCGGCGGTACCGTTCATCGCGCTGCTCGTGATCCTCGGCGTCGCCGGTGCAGGCTTCGGCTTCGCCCTGATGCGCCGCCGGATGTTCCGCCCCAGCAACGAGCTGCCCACGTTCGACTCGACGCTCGCCGAAGAGCTGCCGTCCTTCGAAGAGCACCCGATGCTCGATGGAAATCCATCCATCGCCGCGCCGATTCGCTCCGCCGCGGACCTCACGCGCGAGCAGATGATCGAGTACGTCACGACCGTCGCTCAAGAGAATCCTGACAACATCGCCAAGCTCGTGAAACTGTGGCTCGCTGAATAACATGCTCACCGACAAACCGATTCTCACGCTCGGCGACGATCCGCACGGATCGTCCTACCTCGACTCGTACGCGCCGCCGGCGGTGCCCGACATGTCGGGGCCGGAGAAGGCCGCGATCCTGATGATCACCATCGGGCTCGAGCTGTCCGCGTCCATCTTCAAGTTTCTCCGCCAAGATGAAGTCGAGCGGATCGTGCTCGAGATCGCGAAGATCTCGACGGTTTCGATCGAGAAGCGCGACGCCGTCATCCAAGAAGCGTACCAACGCGCGATCGCGCTCAAGTACATCAACGAAGGCGGCATCGAGTACGCCAAGGAGATCCTCGAGCGGTCGTTCGGCGCCGGCCAGGCCGACGACATGACGAACCGGCTGTTCGCGGCGCTCAAGCACGGCAACCCGCTGGAGCTGGTGAAGAAGACCGAGCCCGCACAGCTGCTGGAGTTCATCAAGGAAGAGCACCCGCAGACGATCGCGCTCATCCTCGTGTACATGTCGCCCGACCAAGCCGGCGCCGTGCTGTCGCAGCTCGAGCCCGAGCTCCAAGGCGAAGTCGCGATGCGCATCGCCATCCTGCAGAAAACCGCGCCGGAGATCCTCGAACAGTTGGACGAATTGCTCGGCCGCAGACTGCTGGTGAGCGGCTCCGATTTCACCAAGGCCGGCGGCGTGCAATCGCTCGCGGCGGTCATGGGCTTCGTCGACCGCGAGACGGAGAAGAACATCCTCGACGGCCTCACCAAGCGCGACCCCGACGTCGCGAACGAGGTCAAGAACCTGCTGTTCGTGTTCGAGGACATCATCAACCTCGACGACCGCGCGATCCAGCGCGTGCTCAAGGAAGTCGACGGCAAGGACCTCGCGCTCTCGCTCAAGACCGCCAACGCCGACCTGCTCGCACGCATCTACAAAAACATGTCCACCCGCGCGTCCACCACGCTGCGCGAGGACATCGAGGTGCTCGGACCGGTGCGCGTGCGCGAAGTGGGCAAGGCGCAGCAGAACATCGTCGACGTGATCCGCACGCTCGAGGAGAACGGTCAGATCGTCATCGCCCGCGGCGGCAAGGAAGACCGCATCGTCTAACATGGGACGGGTCGTGAAGGGTGCGCGATTCCGGGAGGAGCGCTACGCGCTCGAAGTTCCGGAGATCGTCGTACCGGTTGTGGAGGCCGTGCCTGCCGCCGACGATTTCGCGTCGACGGACGGCTTTGGGTTCGGCGCGTTCGACGACGGCTATCTCGCCGACGCGCCGCTCGCGAGCGCGCCACCGGAGCCGGACATCGACTTCGAGGCGATCCGGCTGCAAGCGCAGACCGTGCTCGACGAAGCCGCGCACGACGCGGAGGCGCTGCTCGCGGACGCGCGCGAGCGTGCGCGCGCGCTCGTCGAGGATGCCGTCGCGCGTGCCGACGCGATCGCGCAGGACGCGCGCGGACGCGGTCACGACGAAGGCTTCCATGCCGGGCGCGCGGCCGCCGACGCCGAGATGGACGACATGCTCGTCACGATGCGCGGCTTGCTGGAGATGGCGAAGCTCGAGCGCCACAAGCTGATCGAAGAAGCGGAGCCCGAGCTCGTGCGACTCGCGCTGGGGATCGCGGAACGCGTGCTGCACCAGCAGGTCGCGCTCGACCGCAGCGTGGTCGTCGAGATGGCGAAGACCGCCATCGCGCGCCTGATCGAGCGCGACAGCGTCACCGTGCGCGTCAACCCCGCCGACCTCGAGCGCATGCGCGAGCACCGCGACGACCTCATGGCGATCGGCGACATCCGCAACCTGCGGCTGCTCGAGGACAAGCGCGTCGATCGCGGCGGCGTCATCGTCGAGACCGACGCCGGCACGATCGACGCCCGCGTCCGCACGCAACTCGACGAGGCGCGCAAGATCCTGCACATCGAGGACGACGTGGTCGTCGAGCCCGCGCCCGCCGAGACCCGCCTGAAAGCCGATCTGACCGCGGCCCGCGCGTCGTGACCGTGGTGAAGTCCGCGCGCGGCTTCGACGGAACGCGCTATCTCGACGAGCTGCACCACGTCGATCTCATTCGCACCAACGGCAAGGTCAGCCAGGTGATCGGCACGGTCATCGAGTCGAACGGGCCGCCGATGGCGATCGGTGAGACCGCGTCGATCGCGTACAAGCGCACCGCAAAGCCCGTGCTCGCCGAAGCGGTCGGCTTCCGCGACGCGAAAGTCTTGTTGATGCCGCTCGGCGAACTGGGCGGGATCGCCGCGGGCTCCGAGGTCGTCGCGCTCGGCAAACCGCTGCAGATCGGTCTATCCGACGGGCTGCTGGGCCGCGTGCTCGACGGGCTCGGGCGCCCGATCGACGGCCTCGGTCCGATCGTGCAGGCAAAGCGCGCGGAGGTCGGCGGCACGCCGCCCAGCGCGCTGCACCGCCGCCGCGTCACCGAGCCGCTCGGCGTCGGCGTGCGCGTCATCGACGGGCTGCTCACCGTTGGCAAAGGCCAGCGCGCCGGCATCTTCGCGGGCTCGGGCGTCGGCAAGTCGACCGTGCTCGGCATGATCGCGCGCAACACAGCCGCCGACGTCAACGTGATCGCGCTCGTCGGCGAGCGCGGCAAAGAAGTGCGCGACTTCCTCGAGCGCGACCTCGGCGAAGCCGGGCTCAAGCGCTCCGTCGTGATCGTCGCGACGTCCGACCAGCCCGCGCTCGTGCGCATCAAAGCGGCGTTCGTCGCCACCCGCATCGCGGAGTTCTTCCGCGATCAAGGGCTCGACGTGATGCTGATGATGGACAGCGTCACGCGCTTCGCGATGGCGCAGCGTGAGGTCGGCCTCGCGATCGGCGAGCCGACCACCACCCGCGGCTACACGCCGTCGGTGTTCGCGCTGCTGCCCAAGCTGCTCGAACGCACCGGCACGTCCGAGCACGGCACGATCACCGCGCTCTACACCGTGCTCGTCGACGGTGACGACATGAACGAGCCCGTCGCCGACGCCGTGCGCTCGATCCTGGACGGGCACATCGTGCTGTCGCGCAAGCTCGCGGCCGCGAACCAGTACCCCGCCGTCGACGTGCTGGCGTCGGTCAGCCGCGTGATGCCCGACGTCGTGTCGCCTTCGCATCTGAAATCGGCGTCGGCGGTGCGCGACGTGCTGGCGACGTACAAGGACGCCGAGGACCTCGTCAACATCGGCGCCTACGTCCCCGGCTCGAACCCGCGCGTGGACCACGCGCTCGCGCGCATCGACGCGGTCCGCGCATTTCTGCGCCAAGGCATCTACGACGGATCGACGTTTGCGGACGCGCAGCGCGCGCTCGGGAGCCTGGCATGAAATTTCGCTTTAGGCTGGAGCCCGTGCTCGGGCAGCGCGAACGTGTCGAGCAAGAACGTGCCGGCGATCATGCGCGCGCGCTCGCGCAGCAGCTCGCCGCGCAGCGCATGTACGACGACATCGTCGAACGGCGTGATGGCCTGCGGGTGCGGCTGATGCGCGAGCACGCGCACTTCGACGCCGACACGCTGCGTTCGTCGTACACGCACCTCGACTACCTCGACCGCGCGATCGTCGCCGCGCAGCAGCGCGTCGACGCGTGCTTGGCGGCGACCGAGCTCGCGCGCGTGCGGCTCGTCGAGGCCGCCCGCGACCGCAAGGTGCTCGAGACGCTCAAGGAGCGCCGCCACGAGGCGTTCCGGCTCGACGCCGCGCTCGCCGACCAGCGCGAGCTCGACGACCAGAACGCGCGGCTGTTCGACCGCGCCCACCCGTTCGAAGGACTCACGCCGTGATCGTCACCCGCCATCGCAAGCAGCGGCATCATCCCGCGCGCTATCTCATCCCCCTCGCCGTGCTCCTCGTGCTCGCCGCCGCGCTGGCGTGGCCGCCGTCGCAGCGCGTCATCGCGAACGGACCGCTCCGTCCGGTGTGGTCCGCGGGCGCAAGCATCGGCGGCGTCCTCGCGCGGCCGCTGTCGTTCGCCGCGCAGCAGCAGACGATCACCGACCGAAACCGCCAGATCCGCGACCTCGACGCGCAGCTCGAACGCCAGCGCCAGGCGAAGGCGGATGCGGAAACGCGCGCGCAGGAGCTCCAGCAGCAGCTCGCCGCGCTGGCGAACCAGCCGCACGAGACGCCGGCCCCTGCCCCGCGCCGCACTGCCGCGCCCGTTCTCGGTGTTACGCTCGCAGCCGGCGGCGCCGCCGCGGGGAGCGCCGACGAGCGGCGCCTGGCCGCGACCTGGGCGGCCATGGAGCCGGAAAAGGCCGCCGCGATCGTCCAGCGCCTGCCCGACGACGCGGTCACGCGCGTGCTCGCGCAGATGGACGCCGACAGCGCGGGCGCGATCATGAACGCGCTCCCCGCGAGCGCCGCCGCACGGATCAGCCGTGCCGTCGCTCAGGTCCCGCCGAGCGCGGGCCGATAGACTGTAGAGAAAGGAGGTGACATCCTGAATTCTCGCATGATCTCTCTCCCCAACCCCATATCCTCGGACAACAGACCGTTGAACCCGACGACCGGCAACCCGGCTGCGGCCGCAAGCGACGGCGTCGCGTTCAAGGCACAGCTCGACGGCTCGGTCGCCGCGCTTTTCGCCGGCGCCAAATCCGACGCCGTCACCACGACCGCCGCACCGGCGCCGGTCATCCCGAGCTCGTCGAAGGACGTGGACGCCAAGCTCGCGCAGGCCGTCAAGGATCTGCTCGACCGCGGAACCGCGCTCGGCGACGTCATCGCACGGCTGGCGAGCTCGCTCGCGACCTCGGTCGCGGCTCAGCTCGGCATCTCGCCGCAGGCGGCGCTCGAAAAGCTCACCCAGGCGTTCACCCAGGTGCTCCAGTCCAACGGGACCGGGCCACCGGGCACCAACGCCGAGAGGGCGTCATCCCTCGTCTCACGGCTGCGGCAGATCGCCGAGCTTGCGACGGGGGTGACGAACGGAGACTCGGGGCAATCGATCCGAACGATCGCAGGAACCAGCTTGGACGCCAACTCGGCGAAAGCAAATCCGCCCCCGACCCCGGACAGCATCCTCCGCAGCGCGCTCGATGCGCTCGCGGCGCCCGCGTCTCCCGTCCCCGATCCGGCGCTCGTCGCAGCGGCGGCTCCCGCGACGTCTCCGGCCGCTCAGGCGGCGGGCGACGGCCGCACCGTCGCGCTGCCTGCCGTCGTGCAGGCGGTCGCGTCCGGCGGCGACACGCTGCTCGGCCGCATCCTCACCCGCGCCATGCTCGCCGACCCGCAGCCGTCCGCCCCGGCGGACGCCACGCCGGTCGACGCGGCGGCGAACCGCATCGCGAACGCCGCACCGGCTCCGGCCGCCGCGGCGCATCCCGCGAGCGCGAACGTCAACCCGAACGCAGCGAACGCAAACGTGCTCGAAGCGTTCGTGCACGCGTTCACGAGCGCCGTGGCGCGCAACGACGCGGCGCAGCGCTCCGAACCCGCAGCGATCCTCCCGTTCGACGCGCCGGCACCGCCGGCGCCCGCTCCGCCGCCGCAGACTCCGCTGACGTTCGCGATCCCGGTCGCGCACGACAGCCTGCCGGTGGCGCCCGCGCCGCCCGCTCCGGCGGCGGCACAACCGCCGCACGTCGACGCGAACGCCGTCGTCGACCAGATGCTGCGCGGCATGGCGATCCGCACCACCGACGGTCAGTCGGAAGTGCGGCTGCGGCTCGTCCCCGAGAACCTCGGCGACGTGAGCGTCAAGCTCATCGTCTCCGGCGGCTCGGTCGACGCGTCGATCGTCGCGCACACCGCCGACGCGCAGACCGCGCTCGCCGGCGGACAACTCCAACTCGCGAAGACGCTTGCCGACGCCGGCCTGAAGCTGCAGAGCTTCACCGTCGGTCTCGCCGGCGACTTCACGGGCAACCGCGATCAGTCGCGTCCAAACGACTCGTGGAACCGCTCCGGTTGGCGCCGCATCGGCGTCGTCGAATCCGTCGGAACCGACGAGTCTGCGGACCCGGCGCTGCTCGCGGTACCGAGCTTCGGCCCGCCGATCTACGCGGCGAGTCCGGCGCTCCGCAATCTCAACTACCTGGTTTAGAAAAGGAACATCGTATGTCCAGCGGCATCGGATCGACGACCGGTCTTCCGATCGACAATCTGATCTCCAAGACCCAGACCGCGGCGCAGCAGGCGTCGTCGCTGGGTTCACAGCTTGGGCAAGACGCCTTTCTCAAGCTGCTCACCACGCAGTTGCAGAACCAAGACCCGCTCCACCCGATGGACGACACGCAGTCCGTTGCGCAGCTCGCGCAATTCAGCAGCGTGCAGGCCACCACGGAGCTCAAGGACGCGTTCGCATCGTTCCAGTCGAACTTCTCCGTGATGCAGTCCGCCGGGCTTCTCGGCAAAACGGTCTCGGCACAGTCGACCGACGCGGGCGGCAACGTCACGTCCGTAAGCGGTACGGTGAAGACCATCTCCGTGATCAACGGAACGCCGATGATCACGCTCGTCGACGCGAACGGCAAGCTGCTCGTCGACAGCAACGGACAACCGCTGCAACTGCCCACCTCCGCGATCCTTTCGATCGGCTGACGACATGGCCGATCCGAAGATCAGCGGCGTCCAGATCCCGCCGGCGATCACCCCCGCGGTTCGCCCGCGCGGCGTCCCGGTTCAGATCCCGCCGGCCGGCACCGGCTCGTTTCGCGACGTCCTGCGCACCGCGCAGCCGCCCGCGACCGCGCCAGCACCGGTCACGCAACAGCTCAAGTTCTCGGCCCACGCGCAGCAGCGCTTGGAGTCGCGGAACATCCGCCTCACGCAAGACGACGTCGCCAAAATGAACGCGATGGCCGACAAAGCGGCGGCGAAGGGCTCCAAACAATCCCTCTTCATGATGCGCGACACGGCGATGGTCGTTTCGATCACCAATCGCACCGTCATCACCGCCGTCGACCAGAGCAGCATGAAAGAGAACGTCTTCACCAACATCGACAGCGCCGCAATCATCGATTAACGCGAACCGCGGAACTGCCGAAACACTAATCACCAAGAGAGCGGACCACTCGTGGGGCTCTCGCGCGAAGCGGATTGATTGAAGCTTCGCGATTCGATGACACGAAAGGTCTCCTAGATGGCTTTCGACTCGTTGTTCATCGGCGTCACCGGCCTGGAATCGTATCAGAGCCAGATCGACGTCATCTCGAACAACATCGCCAACGTCGGTACGACCGGCTTCAAGGGCCAGGACGTCAACTTCCAGGATCTCATCTACCAGGCGCAGAGCTTCGCCAGCGCGCCGACGCAGACCAGCGGCGGCATCAACGGCAAGGACGCGGGCCTGGGCGTGCAGATCGGCTCGATCGACACGAACTACGCGCAGGGCGGCTTGCGCACGACCGGCGTCAACACGAACCTCGCCATGAACGGCGACGGCTTCTTCATCCTGCGCAAGCCCAACGGCAACGGCTCGCCGGTCTACACGCGCAACGGCGACTTCTCGCTCAACTCCAACGGCATGCTCTACGACCAGTCCAGCGGCATGGCCGTGCAAGGCTACATGGCCGACAAGACGGGCAACGTCAATCAGACCGGCACGCCGGCCGACGTGACGATCCCGCTGGGCCTGTCGTCGCAAGCCGTCGGCACGGGTCTGAACGCGAAGATGAAGTTCGGCAAGAGCGGCGACCAGGTCTTCGACGTCTCGCTGGGCGGCAACGTCGACCAGACGCAGTGGATCAAAGAAGCGCAAGGCGTTCAGACCGGCACACCGGGAACCGGGGCGCCCTACACGATGTCGACGACGATCTACGACTCGCTCGGCAACGCGCACCTCGCGCAGATCACGTACACGCCGGATGCCGCCGGCGCGGCCGCCGGCCCGCCGGCGACCAGCGGCCTCCCCGCGCAGGTCGCGGACTCCAGCGGTGTGCTGCGCAACGCGGCCGCACGCTGGAAAGTCTCCGTGTCGTTCGCCGACGGCACCGCGTTCGACGCGATTCAAACGCCGGGCTCGGTCGCGGCGGGCGGTGTCGTAACGGCGGCCGTCACGACGGCGGCTCCGGTCGCTGCGGGTACGCTCGGGTACGTCTACTTCGATCAAAACGGTCAGTACATCAACACGTCGTCGATCGAGGGCGCGGCGCCCGGGCAGAACATCACCGGCGCGAACGTGCACACGAACAACGGCGCGGCGTCGCTGGCCGACGGCAACCAGCTGAACATTCGGTCGTGGGGAACCGGCAACACGAACAACTCCGTGGCTCCCACGGCCGGCGGTCCCGCGCCGCAGACCGGGCCCATCGGCCTGGACTTCGGCAGCCAGAACTCGACCTCGCTCGCCGGTACGTCGACCGCGAACGTGGTTGCGCAGAACGGCTTCACGGCGGGGATCCTGTCGAACCTGACCATCGGCCAGGACGGCACGATCAACGGCGCGTTCACGAACGGCCAGACGACGGTGCTCGGGCGCGTCGCGGTCGCGACGTTCCAGAACGAGGGCGGCCTCCAGCGCGTCGGCGGCTCGGACTTCGCCGCGACGGCGAACTCCGGCCTCGCGCAGGTCGGCACCGCGTCGGTCGGCCGCTACGGTTCGATCGTCTCGGGTTCGCTCGAGCAGTCGAACGTGTCGATCGCCGACGAGTTCACCAAGATGATCTCGGCGCAGAACGCCTATCAGGCGAACTCGAAGAGCATCACGACGGCGTCCGAGGACATGCAGACCGTCATCCAACTCATCCGGTAATCCGCAGGACGTATCGCGCCACGGAGGGCGCGGGGGACGGAAACAGGGGATCGCACGGAGGCGGTCCTCTTTTTCGTTCCCTCGGGCGCTCGTTTGCCGTAGAGTAAGGAAAGCATGATTGCCTTGCGCCGCCTCAACAACGAGCCCATCATGGTCAACCCCGACCTGATCGAGTCGCTCGAGTCTACCCCGGACACGGTGGTCACCCTGACCTCGGGCAACAAGCTGCTCGTGCGGGACACGATGGACGAGGTCCGCGAGAAGATCATCGAGTTCAAACGCCGCATCCACGGCCCGGCCGGAGCGCCCGAAGCAGGCTAGCCCGGCCCCGAGCGGCCGCCGTTCGTGCGGATGGCTCTCAAGAGCGAAGGTCCCGACGCCGATAGTCTCCTGAGAACCCTCCCGACACCGGTCCCCGTTCGAAAGGCCGTACCTTGGATTTCGCGACGATACTCGGCCTCGTGATCGCCATGGCAGCACTCGCGCTGTCGGCGTGGATCGGGAACGTCGACGCCCGCATCATCTTCGCGCGCTACGAAGCGTTCATTCTCGTCTTCTTCGGGACGGTCGGGGCGACGATGGTGTCGTATCCGCTGCGGACGTTCTGGGGCGGGCTCACGCGCGGGCTGAAGACGGCCTTCGTCGAGCCGGTGTACCACGAGCGCGAGGTCATCGCGACGCTGGTCTCCTTCGCGGAGAAGGCGCGGCGCGAAGGTTTGCTCGCGCTCGAAAACGAGGCCGCGGCGCTCGAGGACGAGTTCATGCGCAAGGGCATCCAGCTCGTGATCGACGGCCGCGACACCGACATCATCCGCAAGATCCTCGAGACCGAAGTGGCCTTCGTTCAAGAGCGCAACAGCAAGGCCGAAGGCGTCTTCATGACGATGGGCGGCTTCTCGCCGACGCTCGGCATCATCGGCACCGTGCTGGGGCTCATCGCGATGCTCAAGGCGCTGGGCTCGCTCTCGGGCAACGGCAACATCGCCGGCCAGCTCGGCGTCGCGACCGCGCAGGCGTTCGTCGCGACGTTCTTCGGCATCGCGCTGGCGAACTTGGTGTGGATCCCGCTCGCGACGAAGATCCGCGAGCGCGCGGGGCAAGAGCTGCTGCTGCGCGAGATCATGATCGAAGGCATCCTCTCGATCCAGGCCGGCGACAACCCGCGCCTGCTCGAGGAGAAGCTGCACGCGTTCCTCGACCCGAACGAGCGCGAGACGGACATCGAAGCGGGCGGCGCCGTCGGCGAGCCCGAGCTGGCGGGCGTATAGCGCGTGGCGGTTACCGGTGACCTGCGCTCGCGCCTGAAGCGCAACTCGGGACGCGATCCGATGGAGAGCGCCGGCATGATGCGCTGGCTGCTGACCTACGCCGACATGATCACGCTGCTGCTGGCGCTGTTCATCATCCTGTTCGCGATCTCGAACATCTCGTCGGTGAAGTTTCAGCGCCTCGTCAAGGCCGTCTCCGGCGGCTTTAACAGCACCGACGCCATCAACAACCCGCCCAACGGCGGCGTGATCGGCGGCCTGCACGGCCGCACCGACCAGGCGAATCTCGCGTCGATCAAGGCGCAGCTCGACAAGTACATCGCGCGCCAGAACCTGCAAGCGAAGGTGCAGACGCGCATCGCCAAGCAGGGCTTGGTGATCACGCTGCTCAGCGACCGGGCGTACTACGATTCCGGCTCCGCCGATCTGCGGCCGGAGACAAAGCAGTTGCTCGACGCCGTCGCCGGCCAACTGCGCACCGTGAGCAACGAAGTGCGCGTCGAGGGCAGCACCGACAACGTCCCGATCAGGACCGCCGCGTATCCCACCAACTGGGAGCTGTCCGCGGCGCGCTCGACCGGCGTCACGCGCTACCTCGTCGAGCACGCGAAGATCGTGCCGACGCGCATCTCGTTCGCCGGCTACGGCGAGTTCCGGCCGAAATTTTCCAACGACAGCGACGTGCACCGGCAGCAGAACCGCCGCGTCGACGTCGTGATCCTCAACGGCAGCACACCGCAGGCCGTACCGCAGAATCCGGAGACCGAATAACCGATGTCGATGCTGTCGCAGGCGGAGATCGATGCCCTGGTCAACCAGCTCGCCGCACCCGAGCCCGGCGCGCTGCCGGAGATGCGCAAGGTCAAGACCTTCGACTTCCGCTTCAACAAGCGGCTCGACAAGTTCAGCACCAACCAGCTGCAGACGCTGCGCACGCTGCACGACAACTTCACGCGGCTGCTGAACAACTCGCTGTCGGTCTACCTGCGCACGCGCGTCGAGGCGACGGTCGTCTCGATCGACCAGATCACGTACGGTGATTTCGTCAGCTCGATCGGCATCCCGTCGATCCTCTCGATCTTCTCGATGGACCCGCTGCCCGGCTCGGGGATGGTGCAGGTCGACCTCAACCTCGTGTTCTCGGTGATCGACCGGCTGCTCGGCGGCCCGGGCTGGTTCCCGCAAAAGCTCCGCGACCTCACCGACATCGAGCGCACGCTGATGCAGCGCTTCATGGCCCGCATGCTCAACAGCTACCGCGAGTCGTGGAACTACCTGCTGACGCTCTCGCTCAAGATCGAGGCGCTCGACTCGAACCCGCAGTTCATCCCGCGCATCATCCCGCTCGACCAGATCGTCGCGTTCGTCACCTGCGAGCTCAAGGTTGGCGACATGTCCGGCGTGATGAACTTCTGCCTCCCCTACCAGGTGCTGCAGCAGGTCGGGACCCAGCTCTCGGACTTCCAGTGGTCGCCCAGCATCACCGCGGGCCGCGGGATGACCGAGCAAGACATCGCGCTGCTGGCGCGCAACGTGGAGCGGGCGCCGGTCGACGTGCGCGTCGAGCTGGGCAAGACCGTCGTGTCGCTGCGCGACCTGATCGCGCTGCAGCCCGGCGATCTGGTCATGTTCGACAAGTCCGTGACGGAGCCGCTCACCGCGACGGTGAACGACCGCGAGAAGTTCAAGGTCTTCCCCGGCGTCAACCGCGACAAGCTCGCGGTGCGCGTGAGCCAGATCGTCGAAGACGAGGAGTAAGGGTGCCCGACACGCTGCAAACCCTGGCCGATGAGATGTTCGCCTCCGCCGGCTCCGTGCTCGGAGCGCTGGCGGGACGCTCGGTCTCGGCGGGCGCATCGGAGCGCACGGCGAGCGACGCGTCGATCCGCATCGACGCCGACGCGGTCGCCACCGTCACGCGCATCCCGTCGGCCGACGTGGTGTTCGTCGCGCGCTACCGCAAGCGGGACGTCGGCCGCATCGTCGACTTGATGCTCGGCAGCCCCGGAAACGGCGGCGACCTGGATGCGATGCAGCTCTCGATCGTCGCCGAGACGGTCGCCCAGATCTCCAGCGCCATGGGCGAGGCGCTCGCGACGGCGACGAGCCACGCCGTCACGGACATCGAGTCGGCCGTCGCGGCCGATGCGAGCGCCTTCCCCGCGCCGCCGTTCGCGGCGTTCACCGCGCCGCTCGACCTCGGCGACGGCTTCACGACGACGCTGACGCTGGACTTCGACATTCTGGCGCAGCACCGGCTCGCGCCCGACGCGTCGATCCCGACGCCGCAGCCGGCGCCCGTGCTCCATGCGACCCCGGCCGCCGCGCCCAAGCGGCGCGTCGAAGAGGGCCGGCCCGTCACGTTCGCCCCGATGCAGCCCACGCCGGTGCGGACCGCCGCGCCCGGCCACGCCAACCTCGACCTCGTCCACGACGTGCCGCTGGAGATCTCGGCGGTGCTGGGCCAGACGGAGCTGTCGCTGCGCGAGGTCGTCTCGATGACGACCGGCAGCGTGTTCGAGCTCGACAAGCTGTCGACCGAGCCCATCGACCTCTACGTCAACAACATCCTCATCGCGCGCGGTGAGGTGGTCGTCGTCGACGACAAGTTCGCGGTGAAGATCAGCGAGCTCAACCCCGTCGTCGACCGGGTCTAAGCCCTGACGACCGACGTCGTTCTCCATGCCGTCTGGGCGTTCGCGGTCGTCGCCCTGCTGCTGGTCGGCCTGGCGTACGCCGCCCGCGCGTTCAACCGCGGCCGGCTCGTATCCGCCACGGGCAAGCGCCTCGTGACCGTCGTGGAGTCGACGGTCCTGTCGCAGACGACCACCGTTCACGTCGTGAAGGTGGGCGACCGATACTACCTGATAGGCGGAGGATCCGCCGGAGTGACCCACATCGCCGACGTCCCCAGCGACGCGGTCGATCCCTACATCGAGACGCAACGGAAGGCGCTCGGGGAGCAACGCGACGCGGTGCTCCGCCTGCTGCAAAGATTCCGCAAATAACGTGAACCGCCGTCTCCTCATCCTCCTTGCCGCGTTGGCCTCGGTATTCGCCCTCGTGGTGTTCGCCGCGCCCGCGTTCGCGCAGGGCGTGCCCGGCCCGAGCAACCCGACGATCCCGATCCCGCGGGTGAACATCGGCGTCAGCCCCGCCACCAAGCCGGCCGACGTCGCGCTCTCGCTGCAAATTCTCTTGCTGCTCACGGTCGTCACGCTGGCGCCGACGATGCTGGTGCTGCTGACGTCGTTCACGCGCATCGTGATCGTGCTGTCGTTCGTGCGCACGGCGCTGGGCACGCAGCAAGTGCCGCCGACGCAGGTGCTGGTCGGGCTCTCGCTGCTGCTGACGTTCTTCGTGATGAACCCCGTCATCCAGGACATCAACAAGAACGCGCTCCAGCCGTACATGGGCAACAAGATCTCGCAGTCCGTCGCCATCGACCGCGCCGCCAAGCCGCTGCGCGGTTTCATGTTCAAGCAGACGCGTGAGAAGGACATCGCGCTGTTCTACTCGCTCTCCAAAGAGGCGCGCCCGGCGAAGCAGGAAGACGTCCCAACGTACCTGCTCGTACCCGCGTTCGTCATCAGCGAGCTCAAGACGGCGTTTCAGATCGGCTTCGCGATCTACATCCCGTTCATCGTCATCGACATGGTGGTCGCCTCGGTGCTGCTGTCGATGGGGATGATGATGATCCCGCCCGTGATCATCTCGCTGCCGTTCAAGATCTTGATCTTCTTGCTCGTCGACGGCTGGAACCTCACGGTCCAAGCCTTGTTCGCGAGCTTCCAGAGATGACGTATGCGGCGGCGCTGTCGCTCGGGCGCGAGGCGATCGTCATCGCGTTGCTCGTGTGCGCGCCGGCGCTGCTGCTGGGGCTTGCGACGGGGTTGATCGTGTCGGTGTTCCAGGCCGTCACGCAGATTCAAGAGCCCACCCTGGCGTTCATCCCGAAGATCGTCGTGGTCGCGCTCGCGATCCTGTTGTTCGGGCCGTTCATGCTGGCGCTGCTCACCGACTTCACGACCAGAGTTTTCACCGGCATACCCGCGTTCATCCGGTGAGGCGCGGGCTGTGACGCACGCGTTCAACGTGTTCGGGCTGTCGACCGGGCAGTTCGAGACGATGCTGCTCGTGCTCGTGCGCGTATCGGCGATGCTGTTTTTGGTGCCGATCTTCTCGCAGACGCAGATCCCGCGGATGGTGCGCTTCGGGCTCGGGCTGCTGCTCGCGTTCGTCATCGTGCGCACCGTGCCGCCGATGGCGCCGCTGGGCGGGCTGGGGATGCTGGCGGTTGCGGTCCTCGCGCAGGTGTTCATCGGGCTCGTGTTCGGGTTCGTCGCGTTCCTGCTGTTCACCGGGATCCAGTTCGCCGGCGAGATCATCGACATCCAGATCGGCTTCGCGGTGGTGAACATCATCAACCCGCTGACGTCGCAAAGCGTCACCGTGATCGGCGAGTTCCAGCTCGCGCTGGCGACGCTGCTGTACCTCGCCGCCGACGCGCACCACGCGCTCATCGCGGGGATCGCGGGCTCGTTCCAGCTCGTGCCGCTGCCGTTCGCCGGTGCGCCGGAGCTCGTGGCCGGCGACGTCGTGCGCTTTTTCGCGCAGGCGCTGTTCATCGTGTTCCAGATCGCGGCCCCGGTCGCGGTCGCGCTGTTCTTGGTCAACGTGATGCTCGGCCTGATGGCGCGCGTCGCGCCGCAGATGAACGTGTTCGTCGTCGGCTTTCCGATTCAGATCACCGTCGGGTTTATCATGCTGATCGTCTCGCTGCCGCTGCTCGGCGCGGTGTTTCCGTCGCTGATCGACACGTCCACGCACCAGCTCGACACGATCCTGCGCGCGATGGGCACCCCTTCGACAAGCTCAGGGCAGGCTTCGCCGTCACCGCTGCCGAGCCCGGCGCCGTAGCGCGATGGCTCGCCCCGACGCCACCGAAAAGGCCACACCCAAACGCAAACGCGAGGCCCGCCAGCGCGGGCAGGTCCCGCGTTCGCACGACATCGGCGGCTCGGCGATCTTTCTCGCGATCGTCATCTCATTGCACATCGGCTTCCTCGCCGCGATCGATGCGGGTGCGCAGGCGTTCACCGTCGCGCTGACCCACGCGGGCTCGCACGAGGACCTGACGATCCGCTCGATCGGCGGGCTGTTCCTGCGCTCGATCATGCCGTACTCGCCGCTGCTGGCGATGGCGTTCGCGTCGGGCGTCGTGCTGGCCGTCGTCGCGAATGTGCTGCAGTTCGGTCTGCTGTTCTCCCCGCAGCTCATCGTGCCGAAGTTCAGCAAGCTCAACCCCGCCAGCGGGCTCAAGCGCATTTTCTTTTCGCCGCAGACGCTGGTGCAGCTCGCGAAGCAGCTGCTCAAGCTCGGCATCGTGGTGATGATCTGCTGGTTCGGCGTGAAGGACAACGTCACGATGCTCTACGCGCTCGCGCACGCGTCGCCGCACGACATCATCGTGACGGTCGAGGGCATCGTGTACGGGATCGGCGTGAAAGTCGGCATGCTGCTGCTCGTGCTCGGGCTCGCGGACTACATCTGGGAGAAGCGCCGCCTGGAGCAGTCGCTGAAGATGACCAAGACCGAGGTCAAGGACGAGCACAAGCAATCCGAAGGCAACCCGGAAGCGAAGCAGGCGTTGCGCAACCGCCAGCGCCAGATGGCGCGCCGGCGCATGATGGCCGCGGTCCCCAAGGCGACGGTCGTCGTGACGAACCCGACCCACTACGCGGTCGCGCTGATGTGGGACGACCTCAAGATGGACGCGCCCGTGCTGGTCGCCAAAGGGGCGGACCTGATCGCGAAGCACATCCGCGAGCTCGCCGAAGAGCACGACGTGCCGATCCTGGAGAACCCGCCGCTCGCGCGCACGCTTTACGCGAAGGTCGAGCTGGACTCACCGGTCCCGCCCGACCTGTACGCAGCCGTCGCCCAGGTGATTGCGTTCGTCTACAAGCTCAAGAACAAGACGATCGCGTAGCGATCAGCTTCCGAAGCACCGAAACCCTCGCGTGCTGAGCGTACCGTTCGAATAGTTGCTCGAGTTGTACGTCAGCCCGGATGCATAGGTCGCGTTCGGGTGGGTGCCGGCGCTCGCCGTAAACGTGACGAGGCCGCCGCTACCCGACGTGCACGTGACGTTGAACGTCTGCGAGCCGTTGATCGCCGGCGGCGTGGTTTGCGAGATCGGCGTGAACGTGAGGATGCCGCTCGGCGACGCCGTGATCGTCACCGGTCCGTTGTCGTAGGTGGCGCCCGGCAGGACGATTTGCCCGGAGCGCGCGTCTTGGATCTCGTATCCGATCGTCGCGGTCTGGTTGAACGAGGCGGTCTGCGACCCGAACCACTGCGCGATGTCGGCAACGCCCAGCAGCGTGATCGTCTGCGCAGGGTTGGTGCCCGCGATGGCCGTCATGGACAACTCGCCTTCGGAAAGGATGAGGCCCGTGAACGTTGGTGGCGTACCTGTGTCCTGCACGGACCGCTGCACGCTTCCGGGCAGCACCACGCCACCCTGCAGTTCACCGTACGCCGTCAGGCCGAACGTGTGCGGCCCGGGTACCGTCGTGACGGTGAGGGTGCAGGTCATCGCCAGGCTCCCTTTGACGCAGTCGCCGGGTGCGACCGTCGTGCTTCCGGATTTCGCGTACAGCGTCGAAAACGCCGGACCGGGCGTGACGAACAAGTTGCCGACGTACAGCAGCGTCGGTCCGTCGTAGACCGCGAGCGCCATCGTCCCGTCGGAGACATAGCGCGCTGCTCGTGCGGTGGAGCTCGACGTCCGGTTCGGGATCGAGATCGCTAGCGACATCGTCGCCGTCGACGCCGGCGTGATCGCCGGCCCGGCGGGCGCGACGCCGCCGCCCCCGCCGCAACCCGCAGCCGCGAGGAGAAGCGCGAGCGCCGCGAGCCGTGCTGTCGTCATCTTCGTCTCCATTACTGGACCGTAATCGGGATCGTTGCCGTAGCCGGATCGCACGTGAAGGGGATCGTCGCGATCACCGCCGCCGAGTAATTGCTCGCCGAGTACGTGAGCCCCGAAGCGTACGCGGTGTTCGGGTGCGTGCCGGCATTGAACGAGATCGTCACCGTGCCGCCCGACCCGTTGACGCACGTGACCGTGAAGTTCTGATCGCCGACTGCGGCAGGCGGCGTAGAAATCGAGGTCGGGGCGATCGTCACGATGCCCGCCGGAGACGCTGTGATGGTGATCGGGCCGTTGTCGTACGAGCTGCCGGGTTGCACGATCTGCGAGTTCGTCGAGTCCTGGATCCGGTATCCGTACGTCGTCACGGAATTGAACGCGGCCTCCGAGAGGCCCGCGTCAATCACCTTGTCCGCGACTCCCAGCAACGTGAGCGTTTGCGCGGGGTTGGCGCCCGGGTTGAGGTTCACGGACAGCTCGCCCTCGGACGAGATGACGCCGCGAAACGCGGGCGGCGTCCCGGTGTCCGAAACCGTTCGGCTCGCGGACTGCGCCTGGGCCCCCTGGCTCGACGGATACACCACCATGTCGAACTTGTGCGCACCGATTGTCGACGTGATCGTCAGCGTGCACGTCGCTTCGCTATTCGTGAACGTACACGACCCGGGTGCTATCGTCGTGCTGCCCGACTTCGCATACACGGTCGTGAATTGCGTCCCGCTGTCAAGGGAGAGGTTCGCCACGTACACCAGCGTCGCGCCGTCGTAAATCGCAATCGCGGCCGCGCTTGGCGAGAAGAATTGCGGGCTGCGCGCCGTGGCCGACGTTTTGTTACGTGGGATCGCGAGCGTCATCGGGAACTGCCCGAGCGCTTGCGGCGCATTCGTCGGAGCAGCGGTCGCGAACGGAATTGCCTGCGCGGTGGGCGCGCCGGCGCTCGTCGACGATCCGCCGCCGCCGCATGCGGCGAGCACGAGCGTCGAGGCGAGTGCTGCGAGGTGTCGTGCGTTCATCATCATGCTCGATTACTGGACGGTGACGGGGAGGGTGGCCGAGTTCGGCACGCATTGCAGCGTCGTCGTGCCGATGGTCCCGGTCGGATAGTTGGTCGCCGAGTACGTGAGGCCCGACGCATACGTCGCGTTCGGCTTGGTTTTCGCCGAGGCGGTGAACGTTGCCGTACCGTTGTTCTGGCACGTGACGCTGAACGACTGCGCTCCGGCCGCCGCGGGCGGCGTGCTCTGGGAGACCGCCGTCATCGTCACGATGTTGCCGCCGTCGGTCTCGGCGATCGTGACCGGCCCGTTATCATAGTCGCCGGGCTGCACGATCTGGTATCCGCCGGTAACGGCGTTCGACGAGTCGTTGATCGTGTAATTGACCGTGTAACTCGTCCCGATGATCCCGACCAGCGGTCCGGTGCCGTTCAGCCGCAGCGTCAGGCCCGCTACGCCCATGTTGGCGCGATCGGCGACGCCGAGCGGGTTGATCGTCTGACCGGGGTTCGTCCCGGCGACGAGCGTGACGCTGAGCTCGCCTTCGGCGAGGATCACGCCGGCGAACGTCGGGATCGTCCCAACGTCGTCGGGCGAGCGCGCGAGAGCTCCGGTCTGCTGCGTCCCCTGCGAAACCGGATAGGTGACGACGCCGAACGTATGCGCGCCGATCGTCGTCGCGATCGTCAGCGTGCACGTCTGCGACGACGAACTCGCGACGCATGAGCCGGAGGTGACGGTGGTGGTCCCCGTCTTCCCGTAGACCGTTGTGAACTGAGTCGTCGTCGACGAATAGTTGCCGACGTAGATCAGCGTCGCGCCGTCGTACGCGGCGACTGACGCCGTGCCGGGCGACACGTACCGCGGCGCTCGAGCCGTCGACGTACTCTGGATAGGTTTGTTCGGAATCACGAAGCTCAGCGGAAACGTCGCCGTTGACGGTACGACCGGGCCGGCGATCGGCGCCACCGGCGCGCCGCTGCTTCCACCGCCGGAACAGCCGCCGAGCGCGAGTGCCGTCGCGAGTGGGACGAGATATCGAGCTCTCATGAGGCCCTTTCTGACGGGGACGACACCCTGCACTGGTTAGAAGTGGATGCCGATCCCGGCATACGGCGCGTTCACGGTCGTGTTGGACGGCGCGTTCGTGCGCGCGGTCGCGCGCTCGCCGGCGACCCCGGCGTCCACGAACAGCGTGCTGCCGAGCTTGAGGGTCGCGCCCGCGCGATATTTCCAGTAGGCGTACGTCAGCGGGATGGACTGACCGGACAGCGGCCCCAGCAGCGTCGTGGTCGGATACGTGTAGTTGCCGGAGATCCGGGGGTAGTACCACACGCTGCCTTCGAGCGACACCGGCTGCTCGAGATCGGGCAGCTTCGACAACCCGACGCCGGCGCCGGACAGACGCGGGAGGCCGAGGTAGTTGTACGATTTGGTGAGGTACCCGACGCCGAGGTACACGCGCGGATCGAAGACCTTGAAGCCGAGCCGGACGTCGCCTTCGTCCTCCTGCGCCGTCAGCGCCGGGACGTAGGCCTGTCCCAGGCCGTTGAACGCGATGATCTGCTGGAAGCCGACGACCGTGACGCAGCCCTGGTCGGTCGTCGACGGGCAGTTCCCGGTCTGGTAGACCTGGTTCCCGACGACCGTTCCGCAGCCGGTCAGCCCCGGCGTTCCCGGCGCGCAGACGCCGACGGTCTGCTGCGCCGTGTGCGGGTAGCGATAGTGCCGGTAGTCGCCTTCGAGCATCGCCGGCAGGCCGAACAGCGGAAACTCGATCGCGCCGCGCAGCGCGTACGAGCCCGTCGCGGTGTTGCCCGGGCTGATCTCGTTGTAGACCTTCGGTGAGATGAGGTAGTCGCCGGCGACAAACGCTTCGGAGCGGACGGGGCGGGGCGAGGGCGTCGGGCTCGGCGTGGGAGCAGGCGTCGCGGTCGGCGGCGGGACCGGCGCCGGCGGGTTCGTCGGCACCGGCGTGGCGGGCGGCGGCGCGGGCACCGGTGAGGCGAGCACGCGCACGACAACGACGCGCCGGTCGGGGATCCATTGGACGTAGGCGCCCATGGCCTCGGAGATCACGCGCACCGGCACCACGACGGTGCCGCGGTAGATCGCCGGCGCGACGTCGAGCGGGCGGTTCTCGCCGTTCACGACGACGACGGACTTGCCGAGGGTCACCTTGACGTCGGATCCGGGCTTCGAGACGTCGGCTGTGTGCGTTGCCTCATCCCACGAAACCGTCGCGCCGAGCTGCTCGAACATCGACCGCAGCGGCACCAGGATCACGCCGTTGCGGACCAGCGCGGCGAGGACGCGCCCGGAGCGCAGCATGTCCGGCTTGGCGTAGACGTGCTGGTCGTTGAAGAAGATCGGGATCTCGCCCGACGGCGGGCTTCCGAAGGCCGCGGGCGGCGGCGCGGACTGCGCGCTCCCGGGCGCGGCCGACCCGAGTACGCTCGTCAGAGCGAGCGCCACGGTTGTGCCGAATCGTGCGAAGGAATGACGAGGGCCCACGAAACCTCCTCGCAAAACCGAACACCGCTTCGGCCGAAGTGAATGTCTGGAAATGGTTGCCCCGCCGCACCGCGCCGCGCCCTGTGCCTTCGGGCCCTAGGATGACGGGCCGTCCGACTCAGCGGACGGTGGGTTTGATGGCCCAGGGCGCCGAGCCCGATCCTTGCGGCCTCACGGCTCGCCTCGCTCCGGCCGATGATTGTACTAACGTGAGGACCGTCACCTAGTGGCAGCGGCCGTTCCCGCGCGCCCCAGCATCCTCGACCGGCTCGCCTCGACCTCCCACGCGTGGGTGGCCGCGGCATCGGTCGTGCTCGTCGTGCTGATGATCGTGCCGGTACCCCCGTGGGTTCTCGACATGCTGCTGTCGGTGAACATCACGCTGGCGCTGGTCATCCTGCTGGTGACGCTCTATACGGAGAACGCGCTGTCGTTCTCCGTGTTTCCGACGCTGCTGCTGATCGTCACGCTGTTCCGCCTGTCGCTCAACATCACCGGGACGCGCTCCATCCTTTTGCACGGCTACGCGGGCCAGGTGATCGAAGCGTTCGGCAACGTGGTGGTCGGCGGCAACTACGCCGTGGGCATCGTGATCTTCGCGATCCTGATCATCATCCAGTTCGTCGTCATCACCAACGGCGCGGGACGCGTGGCCGAAGTCGCGGCGCGTTTCACGCTCGACGCGATGCCCGGCAAACAGCTCGCCGTCGACGCCGACCTCAACGCCGGGCTCATCACCGAAGCCGAGGCGCGCCAGCGCCGTAAGGACATCCAGCGCGCGGCCGACTTCTACGGCGCGATGGACGGTGCGTCGAAGTTCGTGCGCGGCGACGCGGTCGCGGCCGTCATCATCGTGTTCGTCAACATCATCGGCGGCTTCGTCGTCGGGATGTTCCAACTGAAGCTGCCGCTGATCGAAGCGCTGCAGCGCTTCACGCTGCTGACGATCGGTGAAGGCATCGTCACGCAGATCCCGGCGCTGCTCATCTCGACGGCCACCGGCATCATCGTCACCCGCGCCGCGTCGGAAGGCTCGTTCGGCCACGACCTCACGCGCCAGCTCGTGCAAGAGCCGCGCGCGCTCGCGATCGGCGGCGGACTGCTCATCCTGTTCGGCATGTTCGGTCTGCCGCCGTTGTTCATGCTGCCGATGGCGGCGGTGCTGCTCGCGCTCGCGTATCGCGGGCGCAAGCTCGCGAACGCCGCTGCGGCTAAAGCTGGTCCCGGAGCGAAGGCGATCGCGGGCCAGCCCGGTGCGCACGGCATCGCGGGTTCGACGTCGCAGGCTGCCGTCAAACCGGCGGAGTCCGTGGTGCCGCTGCTGTCGTACGATCCGATGGAACTGGAGATCGGCTTCGGCCTGATCCCGCTCGTCGACGTGTCGCAGGGCGGCGACCTGCTCGAGCGCATCACGATGATCCGTCGCCACGCCGCGCGCGAGCTCGGCATCGTGGTGCCGCCTATCCGCGTGCGCGACAACTTGCAGCTCAAGCCGTCGACGTACGTCGTGAAGATCTACGGGCTCGAGGTCACGCGCGCGGAAGTCATGGTGTCGCGCCTGCTCGCGATGAACCCCGGCACCGCGGTCAGCGGTATCGACGGGATCCCGACCACGGAGCCCGCGTTCAGTTTGCCGGCGCTGTGGGTCGCGGAGAGCGCGCGCGGCGACGCGGAGATGGCGGGCTACACCGTCATCGACCCGACGTCGGTCATCGCGACGCACCTCACCGAGATCATCAAGACGCACGCGCCCGATCTACTGGGCCGCCAAGAAACGTCCGCGCTGCTCGACAACGTCAAGCAGCACTACCCGGTGGTCGTCGACGAGCTGATCCCCAACCTGCTGACCGTGGGCGAGGTGCAGCGCGTGCTGCAGAACCTGCTGCGCGAGCGCATCCCGATCCGCAACCTGCTGCTGATCCTGGAGAACCTGGCCGACGGCGCGCGCGCGTCCAAAGACGTCGACTACCTCACCGAAAAAGTTCGCGCCGCCATGGCACGCCACATCTGCGCCGAGTACTCCGAGAACGGCCTGCTATCGGTGATCACCGTCGACCCGCGGCTCGAGACGCTGCTGGGCGAAGCGGTGCGCCGCGGCGAGGACGCGTACGCGCTGCTCGATCCGGGGACGGTCGCGAAAATCTACGCGTCGCTGACCAAACGCATCACGGACGCGCAGCAGAGCGGCTTGCAGCCGATCGTGCTGACGTCGCCCGGCACGCGCCTCGCGCTCAAGCGCCTCACCGAGCGCGCCGCGCCGTCGCTGGTGGTGCTCTCGTACAGCGAGATCGCGCCGGGCCTGCGCGTCGAGTCGATCGGCCAAGTCTCGACCACCGAAGAATCGCTCGAGCCCGTCGGGGCCGGGGTCTGAGCCATGCTGAACATCTTGGGCTTGCGGCCGAGGCCGCTCTCGGATCAGCTCAAGCTCAAGCTGCCGCAGCTCAACAGCTTCGTCGCGCTCGCGATGACCGGTACGGGACCGCGCGGCTCGGTGTGCATCGAGTCGCTGACCGAGCGCAACCTCACGGTGTCCGCCCTGCCCGGGACGAGCGTCGGCGGCACCGGCGTCTTCACGTACGAGAACGCCGTCGGCAAGTTCCGGTTTGCATCCAAGTGCGTGTCGCTGCGCGCCGGCATCGCGACGTTCGCGATCCCGGAGCGGATCGAAGCGCTTCACGTGTTCGCGAGCGCGCAGCAGCGCGAGGCCGTGCGCCTGGACGCGAACATCTCGGCGCAATGGCGCTTCGCGCCCGGCGGCCGCGGCAGCGGCGACTTCGCGCGCGCGTCGCTCACCGACATCAGCCGGACCGGCGCGTCGCTGATCGTCGACCGCGAGATCCGGCGCGGTACCTACCTCGAGACACGCTTCGCGGTCAGCCCGGCGGCACCGCCGCTCGTGCTGCTCGGTGAGGTCATGCGAAGTTCCGGCATCGAATCGTCGAAGAAGATAACGTTGGGACTACGCTTCAACGCGGTGAAGCCCGCCGAAGAACGGGCGATCACGGAGTTCATCACCAAGCGGCACGCCGAACGGCGAAGCCGCGGCTTGGCTTAGGGAGCACACGGAACCTCATGGCAACGAAGCGAGTACTCATCGTCGACGACGCGGTCGTCATGCGGATGATGATCAAAGGCATCTTGAGCAAGAACGGCTACGAGGTGGTAGGCGAGGCGCAGAACGGCGTCGAGGCGGTCGAGAAGTACCGCTCGCTCATCCCCGACTTGGTCACGATGGACATGGTGATGCCGGAGATGGACGGGATCTCGGCGGTCAAGGAGATCGTCGCGGGCTGGCCCGACGCGCGCATCATCATGTGCACGTCGATGGGCCAGCAGGCGCTGGTGGTCGAGGCGATCCAGGCCGGCGCGAAATCGTTCATCACCAAGCCGTTCCAGCCGCCCAAGATCCTCGAGACGATCCAGAAAGTGCTCGCCTGACGTGCCGACGCTGACGCTCAGCGACCTCCAGCGCGACGCGCTCAAGGAAGTCGGCAACATCGGCGCCGGCCACGCGGCGACGGCACTGTCGCAGCTGCTGAACACCACGGTGCGGCTCGCGGAGCCGACCATCGACGTGCTGAAGTTCCGCGACCTGTCCGCGCGTCTGGGCGCCGTCGACCGCCAGATCGCGGCGCTGCACATGTACGTGCGCGGCGACGCGCCGGGCCAGATGGTCGTGCTGTTCGATCGCGAGCAGGCGATGGAGTTCACCAACGTCTTCATCAAGCGCATCATCGGCGACATCCAGATCTTCGACTCGATCGTCGACTCCACGCTCAAGGAGCTCGGCAACATCATCGCCGGTTCTTACCTCACCGCGCTGATCTCGCTGACGGGGATCAATCTGCTGCCGTCGGTGCCGACGCTGTCGTACGGCACCACGCAGGCCGCATTCCGCACGCTGATGTCGATCCTGCCCGATCAGGACGTGTTCCTGATCGAGTCGCAGTTCCTCGACAAGGACCGCGCGGTATCGGGCCAGTTCATCCTGATCCCCGAGACCGGCTCGCTGCAGCCGCTCCTGTCCGTCTTCGGCGTCGACGGCTAGACCCACCGAGTTCGCGGCGTGTCTTCGTCAGACGAGTTCTTCGACCGGTCCGAGTTCATCCAGTATTTTCGCGACGAGACGGAGGAGCTGCTCCAGTCCATCGATGCGGATCTGCTGCGGCTCGAGCAGTTCGTCGACAGCGGCAGCATCGACGCGGAGATCGTCGCGTCGCTGTTTCGCGCGCTGCACACGATCAAGGGCAGCGCGGGGATGCTGGAGTTCGCGGGCGTCCAGCAGATCGCGCACAAGCTCGAAAACGTCTACGACCTGTTACGCAAGGACCGCATGCCGCTCACCGAGAGCGGTATCAACCTGCTGTTCGAAGGCCGTGACGTCCTCACCGGGCTGGTCCGCGAGGCCGTCGCCGGCGGCGAGGCGCCCGGCGGCGTCGACGAGTACGTCGAGCGGCTCGACGCGTTCGCCGGCATCTACGATTCCACCGCGCAGGCGATCGAAGGGCCGCGCTCCGAGACCGACGCCGAAGAAGACCTCACCCCACTCGACGACGCGCAGGTCGCCGCGTTCCAAGCGGAGGTCGAACGGCTGCTTGCGCAAGCGGCCTCCGCCGCTGCGGAGGCCGTCGTGCCGCCGCTCGACGCGGCAGGCGCAACCGCAATCGACGCCGCCGCCGCGCAAGCCGCGGTCGACGCGTTCTTCGTCAGCGCGAGCGCGCCGGCAGCTGCGCCGGCCTCCGCGCCGCAGAGCCCCGCGGTGACTGCACCGGCGCCCGCGCCGGCCGTGCCCGTGGTCGCTGCGTCACCCGCGGCCGACGCTAAGCGCGCGAAGAACCAGACGATTCGCGTCGACATCGAGCGGCTCGACCTGCTGCTGAACCTCGTCGGCGAGCTGGTCATCAACCGCACGCGCATCTCCGACATCGCCGCGACGCTGGGGCGCCAGCTCGGCAACGGCGCGCGCGCGGACGACGGCGTCGCGAACCTGGCGAAAGATCTGTCCGAGTCGTCGGCGCTGCTGGCGCGCACGACCAACGAGATCCAAGAGAGCATCATGAAGGTCCGCATGGTGCCGATCGGGCAGGTGTTCGACCGCTTCCCGCGCATGGTGCGCGACCTCGCGAAGGCGCGCGGCAAGGACATCCACCTCGAGATCGCCGGCGCGGAGACCGACCTCGACAAGACGATCGTCGACGAAGTCGGCGAGCCGCTGATGCACCTCGTGCGCAACTGCGTCGACCACGGGATCGAGCCGCCCGAGGTGCGCGAGGCGCGCGGCAAACCGCGCCACGGCACGATCAAGCTCAATGCATATCACGAAGGCAACCAGGTGATCATCGAGATCTCCGACGACGGCGCCGGGATCGATCTGCAGCGCGTGCGCGACAAGGGCGTGCGCATGGGCGTGATCGCCGAGTCCGACCGGCTCAGCGACCGCGAGATCATCGAGCTGATCTTCACCCCCGGCTTCTCGACGGCCAGCGCGGTGACGGACGTCTCCGGCCGCGGCGTCGGCATGGACGTGGTGAAGAAAAACATCCTGCGCCTCAAGGGCGTGTTCGACGTCGACTCCGTGCCGGGCGAAGGCACCACGTTCACGATGAAGCTGCCGCTGACGCTGGCGATCATCCAGGCGCTGCTGGTGAACGTCGCCGACGAGTTGTACTCGATCCCGCTCGATTCCGTGATCGAGTCGCAGCGCATCGACAAGGCGGACGTGCGCACGGTGCACGGCGGCGAGGTCATCACGCTGCGCGGCCAGGTCGTGCCGCTGATCCGCATCGCCGACTTCTTCCGGCTCGACGCGCCGCGCGATCCCGACAAGGTGATGATCGTGATCGTCGGGCTGCAAGGGCGCCAGGTGGGGCTCGTCGTCGACTCGTTCCAAGGCGAACAGGAGATCGTCATCAAGCCGCTCTCCGACGTGATCGGCCGCATCGCCGGCATCTCCGGCGCGACGATCCTGGGCAACGGCTCCATCTCGCTCATCATCGACGTCCACTCGCTCGTCGCCGCCGCCCGCGGCAGCGGCAAAGTCACCCGCGCCGAATTCTCCGGAGTATAATCATGGCAGAAACCATTCAGGTCGTATCGTTCAAGTTGGGGTCCGAAGAGTACGGCGTCGACATCGCGCAAGTTCAGGAGATCAACCGGATGGTCGCGGTCACGCACGTGCCGCGCGCGCCGCAGTTCATGGAAGGCGTGATCAACCTGCGCGGGCAGCTGATCCCGATCATCGACTTGCGCGCGCGCTTCGGCATGCCGCGCGCCGAGCACACGAAGAACACGCGCATCGTCGTCACCGAGATCGGCGCGAAGCGCGTCGGCATGGTGGTGGACTCGGTGTCCGAAGTGCTGCGCCTCCCGGTCGACCAGATCGAGGACGCGCCCGAGATGCTCACCGGCGTCGACACCGAGTACATCCGCGGCGTCGGCAAGATCGAGGACCGTTTGATCATCCTGCTCGACCTCGGCCGCATCATCTCCGGTGCGGAGAAGCGCGAGCTCGAAGCGAGCGACGCGGAAGCGGCCGCGGCCTGACGGAAAACAGCCCGCCCCGCCGAAACGTCCCGGCGTGACCGATTCCACGACCGCCCCGAACGCCGCGAGTGCGAGCGAACCGACCCGCCGGCGCTCGCGGGTCGGCCCCACCCTCATGTGGGTGGGGATCGGCCTCTCGATCGCCAGCGTATCGGTGGCGGTCGGCATCGTCGCCTTGCGCGTGGCGCTGCGGCATGAAGCGCCGTCGGACGAGACGGCCGACCGCATCCAAGCGCTCATCGACGAGGCCAACCACCTCATCAAGACGCTCGACGAGAAGAAGCAGAGCTAAGTGTCCACCGCCCCCGGCCGGCGCGCGACGCCCGGCCTGGTGCCCGGCGTGGTCGCATCGGTTCGCTTCACCGACCTGCTCGCGAACGGTCAGGCGGTCGGCCGCGTGAACGGCCAAGTGGTGTTCGTCACCGGCCCGCTGCCGGGCGAGCGCGCGCGCGTGCGCGTTACGCAGGTGAAGCCGAAGTACGCGGTCGGCGACGTCGTCGCGTACGAGTCGGAGTCGCCGATGCGCGCCAAACCGTTTTGCGCGGTGTTCGGCGTGTGCGGCGGCTGCCAGGTGCAGCACCTCGCGTACCCCGCGCAGCTCGCGTGGAAAGAGCAGATCGTGCGCAGCGCGCTGCGCCGCATCGGCGGCTTCGCGCAGGCCGACGTGCGGCGGCCGGTCGGGATGACGAACCCGCGCAACTACCGCAACAAGATGGCGCTGGTGGTCGACCACCCGCCGTCGGGTGAAACGTCGTTCGGGTTCTACCAAGCGCGCTCGCACGCGCTGGTGCGGATCGACTCGTGCCCCGTCGTGCTGCCGCAGCTCGACGCCGCGATTGGCGGCCTCTACGACGCGGCGCGCGCGCCCGACGCGCGCGACGCGTTCGCCGGCGCGAAGCACGCGATCGTGCGCGCGGGCGCCGCGTCGGGCCAAGCGGTGCTGTCGATCACGACGGACCGCCAATCGGCAGCGGTCAAAGAGCGTGCGCCGGCGATCGCGCGGCGCGTGCGCGGCGTCGTCGGCATCTCGAACTCGTTCGAGCCACGGACGGCGAATGCGGTCCTCGGCCGCAAGATGATGTACGTGTGGGGCCAGCGCGAGATGGAAGAGACGATCGAAGGCGTGCGCTACCGCGTGTCGCCGGCGTCGTTCTTTCAAGTCAACAGCGAGATGGTCGGGCGCATCTTCCGGTTTCTGGCGCCCGGGCTCGCGCAGAACCGCAACGTCGTCGATCTGTACTGCGGCGCCGGCACGTTCGCGATCTTCTTCGCGTCGCGCGGCGCGCGCGTCGTCGGCGTCGAGGAGAACCCCGCCGCGGTGCGCGAGGCGCGCGAGAACGCCGCGCTCAACGACGTCGAGGGCCGCGTGCGCTTCGTCGAAGGCCGCGTCGAAGGCGCGATCGTTCACAAGGACGGCAAGAAAGCGCTCGAAGAAGCCGACATCGTGTTCCTCGACCCGCCGCGCAAGGGCAGCGACGAAGCGACGCTGGACGCGATCGCCGCGGCCGGCGTCGCGAACGTGTGGTATCTGTCGTGCAATCCCGCGACGCTCGCACGCGATCTGGCCTATCTCGCCAAGCGCGGCTATGCGCTGGGCGTCGTGCAGCCGTTCGACATGTTCCCGCAAACGGGCCACGTCGAGACGCTCGCGACCTTGCACAAAGCCGGCGTCGACGCCGTGACGCTGCCCGAGCGCGAGGCGACGCCGTGGGACGACCGCATCCCCGAGTGGCCGTCGGACGATCCGTACGCAAAGACCGAATATCCGGACTTCGTGGAGCAGTAGCATGTCGCGGGACGGGCTGGACCGATTTCGCGAGCGGTTGAACGCCGATGCGAACCTCGCCGGCCGCCTGCGCATCGTCGATCCAGGGCGATTCGCCACCGTCGCAGCCGAGCTGGCACGTGAGCTCGGTTGCGAGGTCGCCGAGGCCGATATGCGGGACGCGATCGCGCAAGGCCGCCGGGAATGGGCGCTGCGCTGGATTCTCTAGCGGCGGCGCTGCGCGCGTGGACGCCCGTGCACGTGCGCGTGAGCTCCGGCGAGATCGCGTGGGCGTTCGTCGACGAACCGTTCATCCAGCCGTTTTTCGAGCAAACCGCGCAGCGCGCGATGCAGCACCCGTTCAACCTCGCGTTCTCACGTCGTACGCCGCTCGCGGCGCTGGATGCGCTAGCCGCTGATTCGCCGGGGGTTGCGCCGACAGGCTTCATCTTTCACATGTCGCGCTGCGGATCGACGCTGATCGCGCAAATGCTCGCCCAGCTTTCGCGGGTGATCGTGCTTTCGGAACCGCAGCCGCTCGACGCGCTGCTTCGGTTGCGCCGCGGCGGCGCCGACGATGCCGCCGTGGTCGGCTGGCTTCGCGGCATGACGAGCGCGCTCGCGCAGCCGCGCAACGGCGAGCAGCGGCTGTTCATCAAGTTTCACGCGTGGCACGTGCTCGAGCTGCCGCTGATCCGGCGCGCTTTCCCCGGCGTTCCGTGGGTGTTCGTGTTTCGTGAGCCGCGCGCCGTGCTGCGCTCGCACGAACGGATGCCGGGCGCCGACGTGACGGCGGGCATGGTCGACGCGCCCGATCTCGCGATCGGCGCGGGCGCCGCGGATGCCGTGCCCCCGGAAGAACACGCGGCCCGGATGCTCGCCGCGTTCTGCGAAGCGGCGCTCGCCGAGAAAGACTCGGACGCCTGCGCTTTCGCGGAGTACGGCGATCTGCCCCAATCCGTCTTCGCGAAGCTGCTGCCGTTTTTCGGCGTCGCCGCGAGCGGGGAGGAGCGCGAGCGCATGCGCGACGTGGCGCGCCGGGACGCGAAGGGGCCGGGCATATCGGTGCCGCGAGGCGGTGGCTGCGCGTGGCCCGGTATCGAGCGGGTCGCGGCGCGGTGCCTGGACGGGCCGTATGCGGCCCTGGTCGCGGCGTCCGCTCGCTGGCGGTAGCGCACGCCTACCCGATTTTGTGTATGGAGGCGTTGACCGCCGGACCGTACCCTGGCATCGAGGAGGAACGCCTTGACGAAAAAGCTTGTGGTTCTGGCGGCAGCGGTTGGGACGGCGACGGCGTCGTGCTCGGGAGGGCACGGCGTGGGCAGCTTTCTTCCCGGCGGCAACGTCGCGCCTCGCGGCGTCCATGCGTCCGACGCGATCACGGCGCCCGCCGGCTGGGCCGCGACGGCGACGCGCGGCGCAACGATCGCCGGCGGCACCGACCGTGGCGCGCTGGCGCCCACCACGGCGATCACGGTCCGCGTCGGGCTGAACCTGCACAACGTGGACCAGCTGGCGACGGCGATCTCGTCGCCGGCGAAGCGGGCGCCCATGACGGCGGGTCAGTTCGCGTCGCGGTACGGCCCGACGCCGGCCGAAGTCCGGTCCGTCGTGTCGTACCTGCAAGGCCAAGGCTTCACCAACGTCCACGCGGACACGCAGCTCGTCAGCGCCGACGGCACCGCGGCCCAAGCCGCCAAAGCGTTCAACACCTCGCTCGAAGCGTTCTCGCTCGGCGGCGCGAGCGTGTACGTCAACACGCAGCCGGCCTTCGTGCCGGCCTCGCTCGGCGGCGTCGTGAGCGCCGTGCTCGGCCTGTCGAACGCCGCGAAGATGTCGGTGCGCCCGAACCTCAGCCGCGTTCATGCGTCGTGTCTCGTCACCGCCGCGCCGACGGGCCAGTGCGCGCCGGCCTTCAACGCCGCCGACGTACGAAAGTTCTACGACGTGGGCTACGTCCCCGACGCTTCCGCCACGGCCGTCGCGGTCATCGCGGCCGGCGACGTGTCCGGCACGGTGGCCGACCTGCGGTTCGCGGAAGCCAAACAAGGCTTGCCGCAAGTTCCCGTCAACGTCGTGACGGTCGGGCTCCCCAGCGCGGACACCTCGGGTGCGGCCGAGTGGGATCTCGATTCGCAGAGCTCCACCGGAATGGCGCAAAACGTGAAGGCGCTGTACTTCTACGCCACCACGTCGCTCAGCGATTCCGACATCGCGAACGCGTACAGCACGTGGGTCACGCAGAACGTGGCGCAGTTGGGGAACTCGTCGTTCGGCGAATGCGAGTACTCAGCGTGGCTCGACGGCGCAATGAAGGTGGACGACAACCTGTTCATGCAGGCCGCCGCGCAGGGCCAGACGATGTTCGCCTCGACCGGCGACACCGGCTCGTCGTGTCCGCTCGCGCCGACGAACGGCGCGCCGGCATCGGGGCCGCCGTTCGTGTCGTATCCCGCGGCGTCGCCGTACGTCGTCGCGGTGGGCGGCACGACGGTCGTCGCAAACAGCGCTGACTCGAGCTACGTCGGCGAGGCAGCATGGAACGCGGGCGGCGGCGGCGTGAGCCAGTTCGAAAACTCGCCGAATTGGCAGCGCGCCGTCATCCCGACCAGCACCGGTCTCGCCGCGACGAACCTGCGCGGCTTGCCCGATATCGCGATGGCCGCCGACGCCTTCTCAGGCGCGTACAATGTTTACGGCGCCAACGTTCCGGGCGTGGGCGATTGCAGCGCCGGTTGCGCGATCGGCGGTACGAGCGAAGCCTCACCGCTGGCGATGGGCTCGTACGCCCGCATCCTGTCGTGGACGGTCAACATGCTCGGCTACGCGCCGCCGTGGTTCTACCGTAACTATCTGCAGAACCAGAACAGCGCGACGACGGTCAACGGACCGCCGCCCACGCAGGCGCTCGGCGGATTCCACGACATCATCACCGGCGCGAACGGCGCGTTCACCGCGCTGCCCGGATACGACTACACCACAGGACTCGGGACGCTCGACATCCGGGTCATGTCCGACGAGATCGGCGGCTGATCGCCGCCGCCGTACTCAGGCTCGCTGCAGGAGCGCGATGACGTTTCCTTCGGAATCGATCGCGTAGCCGAAGCGTCCCAGACCGGGGATATCCTGCACGCGAGCCTGTTGGCCGCCCTTCAGCGCGATGTCGAGCATCGCTTGATCGATGTGGTCGACTTCAATCGTCGGCACCGGCGCCTTCACCATCTCCTGGCGGCTGGTGATCGCCGCCGGGATCCCCGCGCCGCCCGGGCCGTCGCCCGCGCCGTTCACGAGGTACGGCACGGGCGAGTCCGGGAACGGCGTGAACTCCCACCCGAACACGTCCCGGTAGAACGCGGCCGCCCGGTCGACATCGTCCGCCGGCAGATGGAAGTTGACGATCTTCGGCATCTACCGGTCCACGCCGCGCGTGATGCGGTAGATCTCGCGTGCCTGCTCGCGCGTGATCGCGACCGAGATGAGGTAATGCGCGGCGTCGCTTTGCGGATTCTGCGACGCCGCTCGGACGGCGCGGTCGTTGAACGGCTGTATCATCGCGTCGTTGATTCGCAGCAGAGCGTCGGATTCCGTGCTCGTCAGCGCTGAGATCATCGCCGAAACGGCGCCGAACACGCTGATCCGTCCTGCGACCGCAGCATCCACGGCGGCGTCGAGCCGGGCGCGGCTATTCGCGCCGAGCTGCGCGAGCGCGGCGGCGCGCGCGTCCGCATAGGCTTGCCGGAGACGCGTTTCGAGCTCCGGCGCGACCGCAACGGGTGACGAGCGCCCGACGCGGACCGACGACGACAGCAGCCGCTGCGACGCGACCAGCTGCGGCGACGGCGGCTTGGGCGCACGGAACGGGGCGCGTATCGCACCGGGCCCGAGCGAATCCTGCGGCGTCATGTGGCGGCCGCTCGCCGCGAGCATCGACGGGCTCGTGACCGACGACCCGCCGACGGCGATGATGATCCGCACCCGCGTGCTCGGCAGCTTGAACGTCGTCTTCCCGTCACCGCCCGCGATGGAGCCGAGAACGGAGAAGAGCGGCCGGTTTCCCGCCACCTGCAGTGATTGACCTTGCGCGAGCATCCAACCCGCGGGTGCGACGGCTCCGTCGAAGCGGCGTGCTTCGCCGATGATCGGATTCTTGAGGACGTTGTCCGGGATCTGGTCCGCGGTTTCAGGGACCAGTCGGCCCGAATACGAGCCGAGTTTGGGTGAGGACGAGGTCGAAGAAGTCGCTACACCCGGGAGCGCCTTCATCACTTGGTGACCACCGCAGCCTGCTAAGAGCACGGCACCGGTGGCCCCGAGAAATGGGGCGCGTTTCAATTTTGGATCCTTCGAGTCAGTTGGTGAAAGCCACCCCGAGAGTTGGACTGCCGAGCCCTAGTTTTGGCTCGGAAAAACCCCTTGCAGTGCGATGCAGAAATTCAGCGTCAGAAACGGTTGCCGGTTCTCATGCGGCTGGCTGCCGCCGACGGTGGATACCATCTGCGGATACATCGCCGCCATGTTGTTGCTGCCGGCCGAATAGATCTTATTTCCGCCGGTGTCGGCCGGATATGCGCCGTTCATGTTTTGGGCTTGGTTGTTGCCCACTTTCGCGTCAGCGGTGGCCGGATGGATGTGGGCCGGCGTCTCGCCCGCATTGATCGTGTGCGCTTCTTCGCCGCCGCGCTGGCCGAGCGTAAATCCCTGGCCCATATGCATCGCGGTGCGGCCCTGCAAGTTCGGCAACCCGAACGTGGTCCGGCCGTCGCCGCCGTACGTTGTGCCCAGCAACGCGAAGATCGCTTGATTCTGGTTGATCGGCAAGAGCTGGCCGTTGCACATCGCCCACCCTTTGGGGGCGAAGTTGAACGACATGATGCGGATCTCGGTCAGGATCGGTGTTCCCATGCTTTACTTCCTCATTCCTTATCGTCGTCATCCGGTCGCGCTAGGTGCGCGGCGGATAGACCCCTTGCAGGGCGATGCAGTAGTTGAGCGTGAGATACGGCATCATATTGTTATGCGGTTGGCTCCCTCCGTACACGCTGATCATCGAGGGGTTCATCAGCGCCAGCTGCGGCGACGAGCTGTTCGAGTACAGGAGCGTGGGCGATGCGTTGACCGGGACGGCCCCGCCCGGAACGAGGGCCAACGCGTTGTTGACGTCGGCGTCACCCTGCATCGTGTGCGTGTGCGCCGGCATCTCGGAGGTGAGCAGCGTGACGGCTTGCTCCCCGCCCGATTCGCCGATGGAAAACTGGCCGAAGGGGCTGTTACCCCCGTACTGCGTCGTGTGCATGGCGGACGCGCCTTGGAGATTCGGGAGCGCGAACGTCGACTTGCCGTCGCCGCCGTAGAACGTACCTAAGAGCGAGAACAGTGCGGTGTTTTGCGAGATGACCATCAACTGACCGTCGCAGAACGCCCAGCCCTTGGGGGCGAAATTGAACGGAAAGATGCGGATCTCGGCGACGAATGGGCTCGCCATTACGTCGGACTCGGGTAGATGCCGAACAGTGAGATGATGAACGTGACCGCAAGATACGGTTGCATGTTGTCGTGCGGTTGACTCCCGCCCTGAACGGGCAGCACGGCGGCGTTGAAGTTGCGGAAGATGGGCCCGTCCGGATTGTTCGGCGAATTCGGAACCGTGTACGCTTTGGTCGGGGCGGCCCCCGCATAATACGCGTTCGACGGGCTTCCGGTGGTGCCGGCATTGTTATCCGCAACGACCGGATGCGTGTGCGACGGGATCTGGTTGGTCGTCAGCGTGACGCTCGTGACACCGCCGTTTTCGGCCAGGGTGTACGTGCTCGTGCCGTTGTTCCCCGTGTGGATCGGCAAGCGCGCGGCAAGGTTCGGCAGCGCGAACGTGCTCTGCCCGTCACCGCCGTACGTCGTTCCGATCAGGTTGAAGAGCGTGTCGTACTCCGAGATCGGTAGTAGCTGGCCGTCGCACGTCATCCACCCGGCTGGCGCAAAAGATCCGCCGAACATTCGGATTTCACCGACGTAGGGCTGGCTCATGAGTCCCCCTCTCTGTTACCGTAGTGCGTTGATTGCTGGTTATGGCTTGAAAGCTGCGCTGAGCGGTTTGTTGTTCACGTGGACGAAGCCCGTGTTGATCGGAGCGGCTACGAACGCGGAGCAGGTGACGTCGTCGAACCCGGGCGGAACGGACGAATTCGTGATGTCGTAGACGTAGAAGCCGTTGAGCGCCGTCGGCGTGCCCGAGTTGTTGGACTGCACTGCCACGAGCAGCTTCGTGTTCGAGAGCCACCGCAGCGCGTTGACGATCGCCGCTCCGTTACCGTAGATGTAGGTCGAGCCGCACGACGTCGTGGTCCCGTTGTACGGGATCGGGCCGAAGACCGGGGTCGGGGCCGTCGCGCCGGGGTGATTCGCGTAGACCTGGACCTGCATGTCGCCGAACTGCTTGACCCACGCCACGGCGATGTGCCCGTCGGGCGACGCGGCCACGAGCGTGTTTTTGAAGCCCGTGAGGACGGTCTTTTGCAGCGCCGGCGCACCGCTGACGGTGTAGAAGCTCAGCAGCTTGTGGAACGATGAGTTGTTCGCGATGGCGAGCTGGCTGTCCGCGGCGTCCCAGGCGATGCCCCACGGGTTGTCGACCGAGAACGAAACGTCGTCCGTGATGTCGGTTTCCACGCCGGTCGGGCTGAAGAGCGCGACCTTGTTGCTCCCGGTCGTACCGCCGTGCGCGGGGTCCTCTTCGGTCCCTTTGCTGAGCGCGATCGCGAACGTGCCCGCGGTGAGCGACGGCATCTCCGTCACCGTGCCGGTGCCGAACGAGCCGAAACCGGAGGCCGTCAGATTATTGCTCGACGCGGTGTAGTTTCCGGTGAGCACGTACTCGGCCAACTGCTTCGGCGAGCTCGCCGGCTGGTTCGCGACCGCGAGCGAGCCGTTGCGGCTGTCGTACCCGAGCGAAACCGGATCGTCCGCGTTCGTCGAGACGGTGGTGGCGGAGTTCGCGCCGGTCGCGATCGCGCCGAGCGGGACGCATGCGACGTTTCCGTTGTCGCCCGGGGCGCCGCCGCCGTTCGCGATCAGCAGATCGCCGGTGCTGTCCCAACGCAGATCCTGCGGGTTGTCGACGTCGTTGACGCCGGCTTCGTTCGTGGACGCGGTCACCGCGAGCGTCGCCGGCGAGAACGCGGAGAAGGTATCGGAGCCGGCGGTATTTCCGCCGAGCGTGACGTTGTAGAGGTCGACCTGTCCGCTGGCGAGCGTGAGCTGTTCGACGAGGGCGATGAAGTTGTGGGACGGCGGCGCGACGCCGGTCGAGAACGCGAACGTCTTCACCGCCGGGAAGCTTCCGCCGAGGCCGTCGGACGTCGTGTTGGTGTTCGCCGGAACTTCCTTGACCTGAACGGAGGCGTTCGTGGTGGTGCTGTTCGACGGCGTGAGGGTGAACGTTTGCGCGGCCTGGTTGATGGTAAACGCAACGGTCCCGCCCGTGCCGTTGATCGTTCCGGACGACGATTGGAAGGTCGCGGTGTTGTCCTTGATCTGGAGAATCGGCATGCCGGGGGCGATGATCGACTTCCCGGCCGGGTCGCTGATCGCGACGGTGAACGTGACGGGCGACGTACCGACGGAACCGAATGCCGCACCGACCGGACCGGTCTGACAGCTGCCGGCGCCGTTGACGATCATCGTGGCGACGTTCGCGTCGAGTGTCGTGCTGAACGAATTCGCCGTCGCGACGACGACGACGAAGTTTTGAATCTGCTGCGAGAGGACGTTGCTCGACGAGTCCTGCGCGGACATCGTGACGTTGTCCGTGCCCGGCGGCAGCTTGATCGTGAGCGTGCACGTCCACGGCCCGGTCCCCGGACACGTCGCGCTGTTGAGCGTGACGGCCTTCGCGCCGAGGTTGGCCGTGTTGAACGCCGTGAGCGTCGCGCCGCTCATGCCTGCGATCGTTGCGCTGTTCAACGTGAACACGATCTTGGTCGTCGACGACGATACGTAGTTCGGGCGACGCGCCTTGGCGCTGGCCGTGGGCACGGGGATCGTGATCTTGAACGTCGCGTCGGCGAGCGGTCCGGTGTACGGCGCGGCGGGCGCGCCGCTTGAAACCGGCGCTGCTTGCGGCAACGCGCTGCTATGCGAGCCGCCGCCGCCGCAAGCGGCAAGCGAAACGGACGCGAACGTCGCGAGCACCGAGAAGAAAGTCTTTTTGCGGAGCAGCCGGTTCATGGGCACCATTCCTCAGCCAAGTGGCGGCTGAACGAGACATCCGGGGTTCGAAGAAAATCGCCGCCGTCGTACCCGGGCCGAACGGCGATGAGCCGCCGCAACCCGCGCGAGGCGGATTGCGGCGACAGTGGGTTGGATCAGTTCTGCTTGCGGTTGTGCTTGCTCGCGCTGACCGACGACGTGGTGTACGTGACGACCGTCTTGGCCGTTGACGTGTGACCGGCCTGAGTCAGGTTGTCGTTGATCACGAGGTCGCAGCTTCCGGCGGCCGGCGGCGTCGCCGCGGTCGGGGCCGTCACCGTGAAGATGCCGACGTTCGCGCCGCCACCCTGGGAGACGGTCGCGATCTGGTTGCACGGCGTCGAGAAGCCGCTCGTCATCGTGAACGTCGAGCTGAAGGCCTGCTGGTACGTCGCGCCGGTGAAGCCGGCTTCGGTGAACGTCGAGGTTCCCGAAGAACCGGTACCGCCGGTCGTGCTATCGACGTACAGATCAATCTCCGTTCCGCTCGACGGCGTGATCGCCTGGAGCGTCGGCTGGAACGTCGACGCGGTGTTGGACGTCGCGCCGGTTGCCGCCACGGTGAAGGTCTTCACGTTCTCCGCGAGCCCGGCGTAGTGCAGCTTGATCGTCTCGGTGCTGTTGTGCAGCGTCACGTTCGTGTTCGTGTTCTGCGTCGCGCCGCCGCCCGCGACGAGCGTCGCGCCGAGCGGGTTGGTTTCGTTGATCGAGACGGTGACGGGCGTACCGTTCAGGCCGCCACCGGTGATGTATGCGGCACCCGTGCTGTTGTCGCCGTACGTGCCGGTGATCGCGCCGCCGGCCGCGTTGAGCGCGGTTACCGTCAGCGTCGTGTCGGCGGGGGTCGTGCCCGCGTTCGGCGACGTGATGCCGCTGATGGCGCTGAACGACTTCACGATGCCGAACAGCACGATGCCCAGACCGGTGTTCGCCGAGCCCGCGACGATGGTGAAGTCTTTCGTCGCGGTCGAGAGCGCGTTGCCCGCGCCGCCGTTCGTGTCGAAGACGGTTACCGTGTAGCGGTCGGTTCCGGGCGGCGAAGGCGGGCCGGGAACCGTGCATGAGCACGGCGGGGTGATGTTCGTCGTGACCGTCGGGTTGGTCACCGTCGTCGCGACACCGTTGGTGCTGACGAGCGTGATCGACACCGATTTCGAGTTCGTGGCGTCGACGTACTGCGGATCGCGGCTATTGCTCGAACCCGTCTTCGGTCCGATGTTCAGCGTGAACGTCGGCGTGACGAGATTGCCTTGCGGCGCGACCGTCTGAATCGGTTGGGGATTCGGGTTCGGCGCGGGGGTGCTTCCGCCGCCGCCACCGCAACCCGCGAGCGCCATCATGGCGAGTAGGGTCAGGATCTTACGCATGTAGATTCGCTCCTGCGAGGGTTGGTGGTGGTGGTGGTGGTGGTTGGTAGCCGTCATCGGCGCCCGTGGCTGCTGATGGTGAAGCCGCTGGTGGTGACGACGATATGGACGACGTTCGTTTGATTGGTCGCGTCCTTGAAGGTCGCGTCGCAACTGCCCGCGGCGACGCCCGTGACGGTGTAGGTCGCGGACGGTCCTTGCGGGTTGCTGGTCGAGACGGTCGCGATCGTGCCGGCGATCGGGTTGCACGTGTCGGACTCGGTGAACTGGAGCGGCGCGGCATACGGGGTCTCGGAAACCGTGATGGTCTTGGCGTTCGCGGCGCCCGTGCCGTTCACGGCGACCGGGTTCGGGCTCGCGTTGAGCGCGCCGGGAACCGGGGTCGGCGTGGGTGTGGGGGTCGGCGTCGGCGTGGGGGTCGGCGTCGGCGTTGGAGTCGGCGTGGGGGTCGGAGTCGGCGTGGGCGTCGGAGTCGGCGTCGCACCGCCGGGCGTCGGCGTGGCCGTCGGCGTCGGCGTGGGCGTGGGGCTGTTCGTCGGACCCGGGGTCGGGGTCGCGCTCGTGCCGACTTGCACGTTGCCAGCGGTACCCGTACCGCCGCCGCCGCCGCTGAGCGTGAAGTTGATCGAGAACGACGGGATGTTGGCGCCGTCGTAGTTGAGGATCACGACGTCGTTGGGGCTGCCGTCGGTGATCGTCTTGCCCGTGGTGCCGTTGTCGGTCAGGCTCGTGTGCGTGGTGCCGTCGGCGTCGGTGAGCGTGAACGAGAACGCGAAGGGCGCCGGGCCCGTGATGAGCGCGCCGCTGGCGTCGAAGGCCTGGACCGTGATAGGCCCAGAGAACGACGTGCCGGGCTGGAGGTGCGGCGCCGTGACGGTCACGGACGCGACCACGCCGTCGAGCTGCGCTTGCAGGTTGGGGTTGGTCGAGCCCGGCTGGATCGTGAGCGTCACCGTGATCGTCGCGAGCACGCGCTGGCTCGCGTCGAGCAAGTCGAACTGGTAGACCACCGAGCCGCTCGGCGCGGGGATCGCGACCGTGCACGTCTCGCCGCTCGGGGCGGCCGTGCAGTTCCCGCCGGCGCCGGTCGACAGCGCCGTGGTGGTGGGGTTCACCGGCACCTGCAGGCTCGTCGGCGGCTGGCCGTTGACCGTCTTGACCGTGGTGCGCAAGAACACCGAGTTCGGCGACACGAATCGCGGCGAGCGCTGCGCCGACGAGGTCGTGTTGCGCGGGATCGTGAGGGTGAGCGTCCCGGTCGGTCCCGACAGCGGCGAGTTCGTCGGTCCGGTCACGGGCACCGCGGTCGCCACCGGCGCGACGGTCGAGCCGGCGCCCCCGCCGCTGCACGCTGCGATCCCGCTCGCGACCAGAAGGAGGACGGAGCCGAACGCTACGGCGCGCGTGTTCATCGTGATGACGCCTTTGTGGCAGCTTGTGGATGCGCGAATACCGCGAGCGGCATGCGGCTGCGAACTCTCGACAAAAAAAGACCCCTGGGCCAGAAGAGCCCCAAGCAAGATAGGGCGCGCCGAGCGATCAACCCTGCCGAGTGCGAATCGGCACGGTAAAGAAAGTGCACGGCGTTTCGCCGCGTACCTCGTCGCGTTCGGCGGACGGACCTCGGCGCGTGCGACGCGAATCGGGGCGGGTCATGCCATCGGACCGGATCGACATTCGCCATGTCGCGCGCCTCGCGCGTTTGGCGCTCACTGAGGAAGAGATCGCGACCTTCGGGCCTCAGCTCGGCGACTTGATGACGCACGTCGACGACCTCGCCCAGCTCGATACGAAGGACGTCGCGGCGACCGCGCAGGTCGTGCCGTCGCGGAACGTGCAGCGTCCCGATGTGCTCCGGCCGGAGACGATGTTATCCCACGACGCCGCCATGGCGAACGCCCCGCAGCGGCAGGGTTCGTTCTTCCGCGTGCCGCGCATCATCGCCGAGGAGGGCTAGCGTGGATCCGGTCAAGGACACCGCCCGCGCGATCGCGCGGGGCGTCAACGCGGGCGCCGTCTCGGCGGTGGAAGTCGCCGAGCGGCTGATCCCGCACGCCGAACGCGTCGACGAGCAGCTGCGCGCGTACCTCCAGCTGACGCCGGACCTCATGCGAGCGCACGCTCGCTGGGTCGACGAGCGAGTGGCCGCGGGCGAACGGCTGCCGCTGGCCGGCGTCCCGGTCGCGCTCAAGGACAACATGTGCGTCACGGGGACGCGCACGACCGCCGGCTCGAAGATCCTGCAGAACTTCGTCGCGCCGTACACGGCGACGGCCGTGCAGCGGCTGCTCGATGCCGGTGCGCTGCCGGTCGGCAAGACGAACCTAGACGAGTTCGCGATGGGTTCGTCTGGTGAGAACTCGGCGTTCCCGGCCACGCGCAACCCGTACGATCTCGACCGGGTGCCCGGCGGGTCGTCGGCGGGCAGCGCGGCGTCGGTCGGCGGGTTCGCCGCGACGCTTTCGCTCGGCAGCGACACCGGCGGTTCGATTCGCGAGCCGGCCGCCTTCTGCAACGTCGTCGGCTTCAAGCCGACCTACGGCCGCGTGTCGCGCTACGGCTTGATCGCGTTCGCGTCGTCGCTCGACCAGATCGGGCCGTTCGCCCGCACGGTCGACGACGCGGCACTCGCGTACGACGTGATCGCCGGCCACGACCCGCTCGACGCGACGAGCGTCGACCGCGCGGTCGAGCCCACCGCGGAGCACCTGCGCGAGGATTTGCGCGGCGTGCGCGTCGGGATCGTCAAGGAGTTCGGGCTCGAGAAGCTCGACGCGGCGAGCCGCGCGTGCTACGAGGCGGCGTATGCCGACCTCGCGCGGCTCGGCGCCGAGCTGGTCGAGGTGTCGCTGCCGACCGCGGACTACGGGCTGGCGACGTACTACCTGATCGCGCCTGCGGAGTGCTCGTCCAACCTCGCGCGGTTCGACGGCGTGCGGTACGGCTTGCGCGTCGACGGGGCCGACGTGGGCGAGATGTACGAGCGCACGCGCGCGCAGGGCTTCGGACCCGAGGTGAAGCGGCGGATCCTCATCGGGACGTACGCCCTGTCGTCCGGGTACTACGACGCGTATTATCTGAAGGCGCAGAAGGCGCGCACCCGGATCGCCGAGGACTTCGCGCGCGCGTTCGAGCGCTGCGACGCGATCGCCGCGCCGGCCGCATCGTCGCCGGCGTTCCGGTTCAACGCGAAGAGCGACCCGGTGACCATGTACCTGATGGACTACTACACCATCCCGGGCTCGCTCGCCGGCCTGCCCTCGCTGTCGGTGCCGTGCGGGGGCGCGGTACCCGAAGACGGCACGCACCCGATGCCGATGGGCCTGCAGCTGACCACCCCGCTATTCACCGAACGCGCGCTGCTCGGCTACGCGCACGCCTACGAACGCGCCACCCTCCACGCCGAAAAGCTGAACGACAATGTCTCCCTGAGCTCGTCGAACGACAGTGTCACCCTGAGCTCGTCGAAGGGTGCGCCACGATGACGACTTCCGAGATGACGTCCGAGATCACGTCCGAACTGTTCGACAAGTACGAAGCGGTCATCGGCATCGAATGTCACGTCGAGCTCAAGACCGTGAGCAAGATGTTCTGCGGGTGTCCCAATGCGTTCGGCGGCGAGCCGAACACCAAGGTGTGCCCGGTGTGTCTCGCAATGCCGGGTGCGCTGCCCGTGCCCAACGCGACGGCGCTCGAGCACATGATCCGCGCGGGGCTCGCGTTCGGCGCGACGATCCCGGAGCACTCGAAGTTCGACCGCAAGAACTATTTCTATCCGGACATGCCGAAGAATTACCAGATCTCGCAGTACGACATGCCGCTCACGCAGGGCGGCGTCGTGCGCTACTGGCTCGAGGACGGCTCGCGTGGTGAGTGCCGGCTGACGCGCATCCACATCGAGGAGGACACCGGCAAGTCGACGCACGCGAGCGCCGACGGGCGGCTCGCGAGCTCGACGTCGTCGCTGATCGATTTCAACCGCGCCGGCGTGCCGCTGATGGAGTGCGTCGGCGAACCCGATCTGCGCAGCGCCGACGAAGCCGTCGCGTTCGTCGAGACGCTCGCGCGCACGTTCCGCGAGCTGGGCGTGAGCGACGTGAAGATGGAGGAAGGCTCGCTGCGCTGCGATGCCAACGTGTCGATCCGCCTGCGCGGTGCGAGCGAGTACGGCACCAAGGCCGAGATCAAGAACATCAACTCGTTCCGCAGCCTGCGGCGCGCGACCGAATCGGAGATCGCGCGGCAGATTCGCGTCATCGAGAGCGGCGGCCGCGTGATCCAGGAGACGCGCGGTTGGGACGAAGGCGCGGGCGTCACGCGCAGCCAGCGCTCGAAAGAACAGGCGCACGACTACCGCTACTTCCCCGATCCCGACCTCGTGCCGCTCGACGTCACGCGCGACGTGGTCGAGCGCGTGCGCGCGACGCTGGTCGAGACGCCGTTCGAGCGCTACGTGCGCTACGTCGACGAGCTCGGGCTCGACACGAAGCGCGCGACGCAGCTCGTCGACGACAACGCGCTCGCGGTGTGGTTCGATCGCGCGGTCGCGGTGGCCGGCGGCAACGCGAACGCCGTGATGGCGTTCGTACTCGGCGACTTGTCGCGGCTGGCGAACGAAAGCGGCACGCACGTCGCCGCAGGCAAAGTCACGCCGGAGGCGCTCGGCGAGCTGGTGGGGCTCACGCAGTCCGACGCGATCAACTCCAAAGCGGCGAAGCAGGTGCTGGAGACGCTGTGGAACGACGGCGGTTCGGCGAAGGCGGTCGTCGAGCGCGAGGGGCTGGCGCAGGTCAGCGACCGCGGCGCCGTCGAGGCGATCGTGGATGAGGTGCTCGCGGCGAACCCGAAGGTCGTCGCTGACTACAAAGCGGGGAAGACGAACGTGTTCGGTTTCCTCACGGGCGCGGTGATGAAGGCGTCGCGCGGCAAAGCGAACCCGACGCTGGCACAGGAGTTGCTGAAGGAGAAGTTGGGAGCATGAACCCCTTCGATCGGATGCTGCAACGGCTGGGATTACAGCGTGTGCGCTCTCGGGGGCGCCGCGAGTTGTGGCAGCCGCAAATAGACGACGGCGGCGGCGACGCGGCAGCCGGCGGCGTCACCGCGCGCTTGCCGAAAGTGCCGCCGCGGCTGAGCCCCGGCAACGCGCTGGCGATCCCGCGCGAAGAACCGATGGCGGACCTGTGCTCCGACGTCGTCATGTCGTCTGCGCCGAGTGAGAAACGCGGTCGGAGGCATTTGCTCGTCGCCTGAGCGCTCGCGCGTGATCTCGATCTTCATGAAGGCGACCGCGTGACACTCCGCCGTATCGATCACGGTGTCGCAGTGGAGCGCCGACACGGCACGCGGCTCGCGGCGTGGCTGTCGACGGTGCGCGGACCTGAAGCGGAGATCGGTGGTGGGGCACCGATTGGGAACGAGGTGTTCGATTGACGCCGATCGCGGCGACCTGATCATCCTCGATTTCGAACCGCAGGCCGGGCGCCAGCAAATGAAGCGGCGACCGGCGCTCGTCTTGTCGCCGGCGGCCTTCAAGGGGCACGCGTTCGAAATTGCCCTACCCGCAGGCTTGCGCGTCAAGGGTTCCGTGATGGTGCATCAGTTGAAATCATTCGACTGGCGAGCTCGCCGCGCTACTGCCGACGGCAAGGCGCCGGATGACGTGATCGACCGCGCATCAGATGTCGTCAAAGAGGTTGTGAGTTGACATCTCGCGGCCACGATCGATTTGGTAGCGCGTCGCAAGCCGTCGTTTCGAGCCGCTCCAAGCGGCGTCAGAGACCGCCGTAGCCGGGACTCTACTGCAGCAGGACCATGACGGACGCGATTGTCACCACGAGCAATAGCAGCGCGAACACCGGCCATGCCGTTTCGCCGGCGGCGGAACGGCGGCGGGGTGCGCCGGCGCGGGCGGCGGGTGCGCCCGCGAGCACGCGGTCGAGGCCATGCAGCGCCATCGCCGTGCGCAAGGCGGGCGTCGTGGGGTTGGCGGCGAGCGCGATGCCGGCTTCGCGCAGGCGGCGGAGGTTGCCGATCAGCGCGGCGACGAGCGGCGCGGGGAGGTGGGTGCCGTGCAGCTCGACCACGACCGGCGTGGTGCGGCCGTCGCGCAGCATCCGGTCGACGGACCGGGTGAGCGATCGGCCCGCGTTCGGGTCGTTCACGGACAGCGGGATGCGGACGGGCCGATCGTCGCCGGCGAAGTCCGAGTAGGCAGCTTGCATGATCGGTGGTCTCCGTAACCCCGTGCCAGGACCGTAACCGAGGCCACCTACCAAACACTTACGGCCCGCGGTGGCCGACTTACGAACGTCTGTCGGACGGAGGCGCCGTGCTCAAAGGCGAACCGGAGCGGGTCATGCTGATCGACGAGCGCGGGCTCGACGTTCTCGACTTCCAGCGCATCCGCGAGCGGTATGCGGGGCAGACGCATGCGCCGCAATCGTACGCGCGGGCGCTAGCGTGCGAGCCGGCGACCGACTTCGAGGCCGTGCGCCGGCTGGTCGGCGAGACATCGGAGATGCGGGCGCTCGCGCAGGACGCCGGATTCTCGATGCAGCGGATCGACGACGTCGACGAGGCGGTCGCAACCGCGGCGCGCGGGGTGTCGCTGGCGGCGCGCGACCTGCGTTCGGTCGCCGACGCGCTCGGTGCGGCGAACGCTGCGGTGCGAGCGATCCGGGACGCGGAGACCGACGTGCCGCTGCTGCGCGCGCGGTGCGCGCCGTTTCGCGCGCTGCCGCTGATCGTCAACCGGATCGGCGACGCGATCGACGAGCGGGGCAACGTGCTCGACCGCGCCTCGCCGGCGCTCGCGCGCATCCGGCGCAGCGCGCAGCAGGCGCAGGACGACGCGCGCGACCGCGCCGCGGCGATCGTGCGGTCGTCGCGGTACGCGTCCGCGATCCAGGACGCGATCGTCACCATGCGCGACGGGCGGTACGTCGTGCCCGTGAAGGCCGAGTTTGCCGGCCAGGTGCAGGGGATCGTGCACGACACGAGCTCGTCGGGTCAGACGCTGTTCGTCGAGCCGCTCGAAAGCCTCGAGGCGAACAACCGCGTGCGCGCGCTGCGCGTGCAAGAAAGCGTGGAGATCGCGCGGATCCTCGGCGAGCTGTCGTCGCTCGTGCAGGCGGAAGCGGCGCAGGTCGAAACCGATCTTGGCGTCTACGTCGAGCTCGATCTTGCCGCCGCGCGCGGTGCGATCGCGCACCGGATGCGGGCGATCGCGCCGGAGCTCGTGGACGAAGCGGTCGTCGACGTGTTCGAGGGGCGGCATCCGCTGCTCGACGAGCGCGCCGTTCCGCAATCGGTCAAGCTCGACGACGACGTTCGCATTCTGATCGTGTCCGGGCCGAACATGGGCGGCAAGACGGTCGCGCTCAAGCTCGTCGGACTCGCCGTGACGATGACCGCGTGCGGGTTGCACGTGCCCGCGACGGCCGCGACGATCGGGCGTTTCGAGCGCGTGTGCACCGACATCGGCGACGAGCAGTCGATCGCGCAGAACGCGTCGACGTTCTCCGCGCACCTGCGGCGGCTGGCGGAGATCGTCGATGTTGCGAACGATCGAACGCTGATCCTGATCGACGAGATCGGGAGCGGTACCGAGCCCAACGCCGGCGCCGCGCTCGCCGTTGCCGTGCTGGAGCGGTTCTTGGAACGCGGGGCGCGCGTCGTCGCCACCACGCACGCGACCGAGCTCAAGTTGTTCGGTGCGGATCATCCGCACGTCGCGAACGCGAGTGTAAGGTTCGATCCCGAGACGTACGAGCCGACGTACCAGCTCGACGTCGGGTCGCCGGGGCAGTCGCTCGCGTTCGCGCTCGCGCGGCGCATGCGGCTCGACCGCGAGGTGGTGACGCGCGCCGAAACCCTCCTGTCGAGCCAGGAGCGCGACTACGAGCGCGCGCTCGCGGACGTCGCGGAGCAGCGGATTCGTGCGACGCGCGAGCGCGAACAGCTCGAGCGCGAGCGCGCGCATTTGCGGTCGCTCGAAGACAACGCGCGGCGGCGTGCCGAGACGTTGGAGCGCGAGCGGCGCGAGCTCGCCAAACGGGCCGACGCGGAGATCGCGGAGACGTTGCGGCGGTTTACTGCTGAGCTGGAGCGGCGTGCCGCGGAGCGGACCGAGCGCGGTGCGCGCGCACCGCGCGTGACGCCGGGTCAAGCGGATTTGCTCGCACGCACGCTCGATCAGATGCACCGCGAGCTCGGGCTCGAGGAGCGGCCGCAGCGCATGCGCGAGGGGGAGACCGCGCAGCCGGTCGCGGCCGGAGACCGCGTGCACGTAGCGTCGTGGGACCAGGACGGGACGATGTTGGAAGATCTCGGCGAGAGCGCGCTCGTGCAGATCGGCTCGATGCGGTTGACGGTGCCCAAGAGCGAGCTGCGAAGGCGAGGCGGGGCCACGCTTCGACAGGCTCAGGGTGACACTGGCGGGCGCGGTGACACGAAAGGGCGTGACGGTGGCAACAAGGGTGGGGAGTCTACGCTCGAAGCGGCCTCCAACGCGCAGACGCAGATCGACGTGCGCGGGAAGCGGTTCGTCGAGGCGGAGCCGTTGGTCGACCGCTGGATCGACGACGCGATGTTGCTGGGGCAGTCGCCGCTGCGGCTGATTCACGGCAAGGGCACGGGGCTGCTCGGCAAAGGCTTGCAGCAGTTTCTCAAGGCGCACCCGTTCGTGCAGAACGTGCGCTACGGCCACGCCGATGAGGGAGGCGGCGGGGTCACCGTGTTTGAACTGCGCTCGCCGACCGCATGACGACCACCGTGACGACTACAGCATGAGCGCCACGCCTGAACGCAGCGCGCGCGAGCGCGCCGAGTTTCTCACCGACGGCGCCGAGCACGTCGAATCGCTGAAGGAGCTTGCGGAGCGGCTCGAGCGCGGGCGGCCGCTGCGCGTGTATCTCGGGCTCGATCCGACGTCGCCCGATCTGCACCTCGGGCACGCGGTGGTGCTGCGGCTGCTGCAGCGTTTCGTCGACGACGGGCACGACGTCATTTTGCTGATCGGCGACTTCACCGCGCGCATCGGCGATCCCAGTGGTCGCAACGCGCTGCGGCCGGCGCTGAGCGACGAGCAGATCGACGCCAACATGAGAACGTACGCCGCGCAGGCCGGCAAGGTGCTCGACATGTCGCGCGTCACGCTGCGCTACAACGGCGAGTGGCTGTCGAAGCTCACCTTCACCGAGATCTACAAGCTGCTCGCACAAACGACGGTCGCGCAAATGCTCGAGCGCAACGACTTCAAGCAGCGCTACGAGAGCGGGTCGCCGATCGCGCTGCACGAGTTCGTCTATCCCGTCGCGGTGGCGTACGACTCGGTCGCGATGAACGTCGACGTGGAGTTAGGCGGCTCGGATCAGCTCTTCAACTTGCTGATCAGCCGGCCGTATCAGGTGCACGCCGGGCAGTTGCCGGAGATCTGCATCACCGTGCCGCTGCTCGTCGGGCTCGACGGTACGAAAAAGATGTCGAAGTCGCTGGGCAATCACATCGGGTTGACCGACGCGCCGAACGAGATGTTCGGCAAGACGATGAGCATCCCCGACGAGGTGATGCCGCAGTACGCTCGGCTCGGTGCGTGGTGGTCCGCCGAGCGCGTGCGCGCGCTGGAGGCCGGGCTGCGCAACGGCGCGGTCGTGCCGATGGACGAGAAAAAGCGTATCGCCGGGGACATCGTCGCGTTGTACCATGGGGCCGGCGCCGCCAGCGCGGCGCGCGACTGGTTCGAGCGCACCATCCAGCGCGGCGAGATTCCGGCGGAGATGCGGGAGTTGCCACTGGACGGCCGCAGCAAGCTCGTCGAGCTGCTCGTCGCCGCGGGGTTCGCCGAGTCCAAGCGCGCCGCGCAGCGGTTGATCGGCGAGGGCGCGGTGAAGGTCGACGGCGTGCCGGTCACCGATCCCGGCGCCCGCTGGACGGCGGCGGGGCCGGCGGTCCTGCAAGTCGGCTCGCGCAAGTTCGCGCGCATCATCCCCTGACCATCGAATTTCTGGAGAAGAACCACATCATGGCGAGCCACAACGCACCCTCGAAGCCCCCGGTCACGTACACGCCGGCCGAGCCGGTCCCCGGCCCGACGTTCAGCTGCCCGCGCTGCGAGCGCGTGTATCCGTATCCGGTCGACCACGGCGCGCCGCTGCGGTGCGAGTGCGGCTGGTGGTACACCAACCTGGGGCACGGGCGCATCGTCGAGGAGTTCCGGCCGCGCATCGGCGGCGCGGCGACCAAAGGACCCGAGGCGGCTGCCGGTCCGGCGACCGGCCACCACTAGCCCGTCAGGCCGAGCCTGTCGAAGCGCGTTCCGCCAAACCGCGGACGTCGTCGGCGCTCAGGACGTAGAGCTCGCCGCAGAAGTCGCACGTCGCTTCGGTCTGCGGCTGCTCGCTCGCGATCTTCGCGAGCTCGTCCTTGCCCAGCCCGAGCAGCGCGGACTCGACCTTTTCGCGCGTGCAGCGGCAGTCGAACGCGACCGCGTACGTATCGAACAGCTTCACCTCGAGGTCGCCCGCGACGGCGCGCACGAGCTCATCCGGCCCCGCGCCTTCTACGATCTGCGTCGTCACCGCGCTCATCGCCGCGACGTTGCGCTCGAGCGCCGCGACCGTGGCGTCGTCGGCGCCGGGCTGCACCTGCGCGATCACGCCGCCCGCCGCGCGGATGCCGCCGGGGCCCGCCAGCACGCCGACCGCGACGATGCTGGGAATTTGCTCGGAGTTTCCGAGGTACGCGGCGATGTCGTCGCCGATCTCGCCCGATGCGAGCGGGACGATCCCGCTGTACGGTTGTCCCACTTCGTACGTCTTGGTGACGTGCAGCTTGCCGGCGCCGACGACGCGTGCCACGTCGAACTTGCCGCGCGCGTTGAGCGGCACGTCGGCGCGTCCGTTGCGCGCGTAGGCGCGCGCGCCGATGGCGCGCGTGCCGGTGCTCCACGCGTCGGCGGTGAGCCCGCCGATCGGGCCGTCGCTGACGATCTGGAGCGTGAGGCGCTCGCGGCGCTTGAGCGACGCGCCCAGCAGCGCGGCCGCGGTCAGCAGGCGGCCGACCGCCGCGCTCGACGTCGGCGCGAGGTCGTGGCGTTCGCGCGCCTCCCGGACGAGCCCGGACGTGATCCCGGCCACGAGCGATACGGTACCGCGCGCGGCCGAGGCGGTGACGATGCGATCCATTCTCTTCCGATAACCGTTCGCGGCTTTTTCCCGTTGCGGGCAGAAGGAGCGGGCGGCGTGCAAGCGTACTCCACCGAGCGAGCGGCGCGTACCGAAAGCCGCCGTTTTTCGTACGACGTTCCCGTGAGGTGCAAACCAGACAGTGACCAAAGCCGATATCGTCGACTCCCTGGCCAACGAGCACGAGCTGTCGAAGCGTCAGGCGGGTGAGATCGTCGATCTGATCCTCGACGAGATCACGTCCGCGCTCAAGGACGGCGACAAAGTCCAACTGATTCCGTTCGGGAGCTTCGTCGTCCGCGAGCGCAAGGCGCGCACCGGCCGCAACCCGCAGACGGGCGAAACCATCAAGATCGCGGCGCGCAAAGTGCCGGCGTTCTCAGCCGGCAAAGGCTTGAAGGACGCGGTCGGCGGGCCGAAGCGCGGCGGCGGCAAGAAGACCGGACGCAAGAAGTAAACCGCGATGAAAGTAACGGGAATGGACGCGGTCTACTACACGGCGAAGGACCTCGGCGCGCTGACGACATTCTACACCGGCTTGCTCGGTGCGGAACCCACGATGAGCATGGGGCCGGTGGCGGAATGGACGTTCGCCGACGGCGCCAGCTTCGGGCTGTACGGCACCGAACAAGGAAGTCCGGGCGGCAGCGCGATGTTCGCGGTCGACGACGTCGCGCAAGCGATGGCCGACGCGAAGGCGCGCGGCGTGAAATTCCACGACGACGAGATCACCGACACGCCGGTCTGTCACATGGCGTTCGGCGAAGATCCGGAAGGTAATCAGTTCATCCTGCACCACCGCAAGGAACAGTAGCACGGCGCACGAGATGACATGAAGAAGGGCTCGCACGACGTGCGGGCCCTTCGTTCTTGCACGCGAGGCGCGAGAAGCTAGTCGTCGTGCTCGTGATGGCGCTTGTGCTTGTCGTCCTTGTCGCCGTCGTTCGCGCCGTGGTCGGGTCCTTTTTCGTAGGTGTACGTCGTCTGGTCGGTGCCGATGCCGATGAAGCTGTTGTCGAATTGCACGGTTTGATACGGCGGCTGATATCCGTCCACGACCACGAAGACGTCCGTGACCGCGTAGGCGCCAAATTTGGTCTGCGAGGCGGCGTACGGATCGTAGAACGTGCCGCCCGGCAGTTGTGAGTCGTCGACCAGACCGCTCGCGAGATTGCCCGTGTTGGCCCACACGTTCGGCGGGCAACCCGTGTAGTTCGGCGGCGGGCCGATGTAGAAGTTCACGTTGCCGGTCACCGTTCCGTTCGTCAGGGTGATGACGAATCGCGGCGAGCCGACACCGCAGGTTCCCACGGTGAACCGATAGTCCGTGCTGAGATTCGTGAGCTGGCTATACGTTGCTCCGGCCGGGAACGCGAAGTCGACGCCGCCGTATGCGTTGAGGCCGGTCGAGGTGGCCTGCGCCGCGGTGTTCGACGCGTTGCCCGGATGCACGAGCGTCGCGTCTCCGAACAGCGTGTAGCCGTAGTCGACGTCTTTCTTGTGGTTGTCGCCTTTATCCGACACGGCGCGGGTTTGCGCTTGCGCGGTCGCATGATCCGGCGACGCCGGCGGGACCGAGGAGTTCATGGTTCCGCCGCCGCCGCATGCGGCCAACGAGAACAGCGCGATGAGCGGACAGGCTCGATAGAGACTTCGCAAGGTGAGCTCCAATCGTTTTTACGACGACGCGAAAGCGTAGTCGAGCCTGTGACCGCGCGCGCCCGATCTCCTTGGGTCGTACTGCCCAGCGGACGAAGAAAAAAGCGACGAGGACCCGCATCGCTGCGGATCCTCGTCGTTTGGTGGTCGGGCAGACAGGATTTGAACCTGCGACCCCCAGTCCCCCAGACTGATGCGCTACCAAGCTGCGCTACTGCCCGACGGAGGCCGGTGGAGGTATTGTGCCGTTTGGTGTGGTTGTCCCTTTCCTCGTGAAAGCCACGCTCTTTGCCGACGGCGGTTCCCGCGGCAACCCCGGTCCGGCCGCGGGCGGCGCCGTGCTGTACGCCGACGACGGCGAGGTGCTCGAAGAGATCGGCACGTTCTTGGGCGTCACGACGAACAACGTCGCGGAGTGGACGGGCTTGCTCGGCGGGCTCAAGGCCGCGCTCGCGCACGGTGTCGACGACCTCGCGGTGCGGCTCGACTCCGAGCTGGTCGTCAAGCAGCTCAGCGGTGCGTACCGGGTCAAGCATCCCGGCCTCATCCCGCTGCACGCCGAGGCCAAGGCGCTGCTGCGCAAGTTCGGGCATGTCGACGTGCGCCACGTCCCTCGCAAGGAGAACAAGGCGGCCGACGCCGTGGTCAATCAGGTCCTCGATGCGCACCGCTGACACTTCCCCGCGCCGTGCGGCGTTCTAGAAGACGATGCGCCGCTTCCCCTCCACGACGTTCGCCATCATCCTCGCCGTCATCGGGCTGATCGCCGGCTGGAAGATTTTTTATTCGGACGAGACGCAGCGCTTCCACGCCGTCCAGCAGATTCGCCAGCAGCGCTCGGAGCTGCACTTCGGCGAGGCGATCACGCACGACAAGGGACCGATCGCGCGCGAGGAATGGCGGCTGGACAACGTCGACGGCACGTGCAGCGCGACGTACACGGCGGAGAACCGCGCCGGCTCGCGCGTGGCGAAATTCACCGAGCCGATCCCGGGCTACGACGTGACGTTCGCGTTCGAGAAGCTCGTGCAGGACGGTATCTGGCAGCTCCAGACGCGGCCGCTCAAAGGCCAGACGGACACCGTCTACACCGTCACCGTCGCGCAGGTCGCCGGCGACCGCAGCGGCTCGCACAAGTTCACGTTCACCGACCCGCATTATCTCGCGATCGCGGCCGGCCGGCAGTATCAGATCCACCTCGACAAAAACAAGCCGGTGCCGAACCTGCTGACGCTGCAGTCGACGTCGAGTGCCGACCCGCGCTATCAAAAAGTCGTCAACGACTTCGCGTCGTTCGGTCCGCCGCGTTTCAAGAAGACCGTCGCCGCGGCGCGGGAGAAGCTGCTGCGCTCGTGAGCACCGGCAGGTGCCGCTCGTGAGCACCGGCAGGTGCCGCTCGTGAGCCCGTTGCGCGTGCTCGCCGGGCTCGCGCTGCTCGCCGCCGGGTCGTTCGGCTTGTACGAGCTGATCGAGTCGCCGCGCAGCGGCGCGTTCGAGCCCGTCGTCACGCACGGCGACGGGCACGTCGTCGCGCTCACGTTCGATGACGGCCCGACGCGCGGCGTGACCGATCGCGTGCTCGACGTGCTCGAGCGCGAGCACGTGCCGGCGACGTTCTTCGTCGTCGGGCGCGCCGCGCGCCGCGAGCCCGCGCTGCTGCGCCGCATGCGTGCCGACGGCGACGAGATCGAGAACCACTCCGACTCGCACGCGCACCTCAACGCGATCTTCTCCGCGCGCGCGCTCGACGCCGAGCTCGCGAACGCGGACGATGCGATCGCCGCCGCGACGGGTGGGCACGCGCATTGGCTGCGCCCGCCGTTCGGCGCGCGCAACGCCGCGGTGCTCGACGCCGCGCGCCGGCACGGGCTGCGCGTCGCGCTGTGGAGCGCGATGCTGGACGAGACGTCGCCGAGCGCTGCGCCCGATGCGCTCGCGGAGGAGCTGGTGACGCACGTGGGCGACGGTGCGATCGTGGTGCTGCACGACGGCGACCAGGGCCGGGGCGACGCGACCGAACGCGCCTACGAGGCCGCGCTGACGCCGCGCGTGATTGCGGCGCTGCGCGCGCGCGGCTTTCGCTTCGTGACGCTGGACGGTCTTTTTCCGCGAAAATAGCCGGAAATATGGATTTTTCGGCGTATACTGTCGGCAACACGGCTCCCCCACGAGCCGAAACGCGTACGAAAGGACCCCATGACCAAAAACGAACTGGCCCGTGAGCTCGCCGATGAGTTCGAGCTTCCCAGGCGCCAGATCATCGAGCTCGTCGAAGCGCTGCTCGACCGGATCACCGCGGTGCTCAAATCGGGTGACAAGGTGCAGCTCACGCCGTTCGGGCAGTTCAAGATCCGCGACCGCGCGGCGCGCATCGCCCGTAATCCGCAGACCGGCGCGCCGGTCAACGTCCCCGCGAAGCGCGTGCTGAAGTTCATCGCCGGCCGCGCCCTCAAGGAAGCCGTCGGCACGGCCAAGCCCGGCCGCGGCGGCGCGAAGAAGTCCGGAGCGAAGAAGTCGACCGCGAAGAAGTCGACCGCCAAGGCCGCGCCCGCACGCAAGGCCGCCGCACCGGCCCGCAAGGCCGCAGCCGCACCGGCTCGCAAGGCCGCGGGCGCCGCGAAGAAGAGCGCCGGCGGCGCCAAGAAAGCCGCGTCCGGCGGGCGCAAGAAAGCCGCCGGCAAGAAGAGCCGCGGCCGCTGAGCCGTCGTCAGGCTGAGCCGACAGGCTCAGCCTGACAAACGGGCTCAGGCGTAGACGCGACCGCCGAGCGCGATGAAGCCGTCGGGGTGGCGACCGCGTGGGTCGTGGTGCGTCCAGTGCACGATCGGCCGGCCTTCGCCGTGGTGGAACCGGATCAGCTCTCCCTGGACGCTGACACGGTCGCCGGGCTGCGCCGGGACGCGCGGCGCGATCGAGACGTTGTCGACCACGCGGAACGCCGAGCCGTCGTCCGCGCGGACGTCGAACTGCTCGTGCTCGCGGTGCGAGTGCTTCGACCAGAAGAAGCTGGGCGGCGTCGTCACCGTGCCGCTGTATTGGACCTGCATGGTCACCTCCGCTTGTCGTTTCACGCAGCCGGGGGCGCGCGGCAAGGAGGCACGTCGCAAACGGGTGCCGTAGGCCGAGCGAGCGTGATCTGGCTGCTCGGCACCGTGTTCCTCTCGCTGGGGCTCGTCAACTTGGACTTCTCGCGCGGGTGGTGGCGCGGACAGCTCCGCCGGCTCGCCGTCGGCGTCCCGCTGGCGGGCGCGTATTGTTACGTCGCGCTGCCGCCGCTGGTGTTTCCGCAGGCGATCTCGCTGCTGCTGCTCACGCTCGTGCCGAACGTGCTCATCACCTCGGCCACCGCGGCGCGCACGATGGTGATCTCGCGGCACATCGTGTCGCTGCGCCGCACGCCGGTGTGGCCGCTGGCGCTCGCGATCGGCCTCGTCGGGGTGTTCACGCTGATCGTGTGGATCGCGCCGATCGTCGACGCGAGCGGTCTGCGCGACGTGGTCGGCGCGACGACGTCGACCAGCGGCGCGCCCGCCGCCGACCCGCGCCACGTGCGCGTGGTACCCGAAGAGTCCGCGATCTTCGCCGGCGAGAAAGTCGTCGGCCAGCTCGGCGCGTACTACCGCGTCGGCACGTACAACGTGCAGTCCGAGAACGGGCGCCTGGTGTGGGTCGCGCCGCTGGATTTCCAAGGCGCCGTTCAATGGCTGTCGCGCCGCAGCTCGCCGGGCGTCGTGATCGTCGATGCGGAAAACCCGGACAAAGCCGCGGAGCTGCGCGCGCGCGCACCGCTTACGTACGTCCCGTCGGCGCTGCTAAACGCGAACCTCCGCCGTCACGTGTGGCTGCGCTACGGCACCGAGTTGCTGCTCGAAGAGACGCTGCAGCTCGACGCCGACGGCAACCCGCGCTATCTCGTCACGCTGGGGCGCCCGACGATCGGCTGGAGCGGCGAGAAGGTCACCGCCGTCGTCATCGTCGATCCGGCGACCGGCGCGATGGAGCGCATCCCGCGCGACCAGTTCGACCGGCTTCCGAAATGGGTGAGCCGCGTGTATCCGCCCGATCTCGTCGTCGCGTACAACGACTGGTTCGGGCGCTACGTGCACGGTTGGTGGAACGCGGCGATCACCAAGCGCGACGTCCACTTGCCCGCGCGCGCGGACGTGTTCGGCATCCTGCTTGCCGACGGCCGCTTCGTGTGGTTCGTCGACCACACATCGCCGAATCGCACCGACGCGTCGATGACGGGTTTCACCTACACCGACAGCCGCACCGGCGCGCTGACGTACTACACGTCGAGCGGCGGCGAGTACAACTCGAAGGCGGCCGAGGACGCGGTCGGCGGCAACCCGATCATCAAGCAAGGTCGCCTGCTCCCCACCCAACCGGTGCTGTACGTGCTCTTCGGGCAGAATACGTGGGTGGTGCCCGCGGTCGCCGACAACGGAAAGTTCCAGACGCTCGCGCTCGCGCAAGCCGCGGGCGGGCACGTCGTCGTGGGCAGCACGACCGCGTCGTCGCCGTCCGAGGACGCGTTCGCCTCGTACCGCGCGTTCCTGGGCGACCGCACGGCGATCGGCGCGAGCACGCCGCGCGTGAACGGGACGATCGACCGCTTCGCGTACGCCGCCGGGCGCGTGTGGTTCACGCTGCGCGACCGTCACGGCGTGTTCACGATCGTCGATCCCGCCGGCCCCGACGTGCTGCTCGCGCGCCCGGGCGACAAGGTGACCTTCGAGACGACGCGCGACGAGAGCGGCGCGCAGCTCGTGCGCGGCTTCACGGACGCATCGATCGCACGATGAGATTGCTGCACGCTCGGCGCGTCACGCTCGCGCCGGTCGACGGCCGCAACGCGCGCGAGCTCTGGGAAGTGCTGAACATGCCGGACCTGCGAAAGTACCAGGACATCCCGCGCGTGCGCCCCGAGGAGTTCGAACGCCAAGTGCGCACGCGCCCCCGGCAATTGCGCGGCGGCGTGACGGGACGCTTCGAGTGGCTGCTGAAAGCGGGCAATCCGGCGCAGCCGATCGGCTGGATCTCACTGCGCGTGAACGACCGCACGCCGCGCATCGGCGAAGTGGGCTACAGCCTCGTGCTGGACGCGCGCGGCAAGGGCTACGCAAGCGAAGCGCTGGGTGCGGTGATCGACGAAGCGTTCGAGAGCGCCGACCTGGACGAGATCCAGGCGTGCATCATCCCGGAGAACGGCGCGTCACGCTCGGTGCTCGACCGCACGGGCTTTCGGGAAGAACGCCTGCTGCGCAGCGGCGCGGTGATCCGCGGCCGCCACGTCGACGTGCTGCTGTTCACGCTGACGCGCGCGAGCTGGGACCGCCAGCGCCGCGAAGCCCCGGCACGCGCTATTGGCGGGTGACGGCCCAGCTGTCGGAGGGAAAGGCACGCGACGACCGCGTTAGCGCTGCGAGTCGGCGCGCGCCGTTCGTCCTGGCCCCAGCCAACGGTTTAGCCAGTCCGTCATCTCGGCGAGGACAGTTTCGACGGTCTCGCGGCCCACGTAGCCGTGGGCTTCGTATGGGAGCATCACGAGGCGTGCAGTGCCGCCGTTGCCTTGGATTGCTGCGTATAAGCGCTCTGATTGGATCGGGAACGTGCCGGTGTTGTCGTCCGCCATGCCGTGGATCAGCAACAGCGGGTCCTTGATCGCGTTCGCGTACGTGAACGGCGACATCTTGGTGTAGAGCTCCGTCGCTTCCCAGTAGCTGCGGCGTTCGCTCTGGAACCCGAACGGCGTCAGCGTTCGGTTGTACGCGCCGCTGCGGGCGATGGCCGCTTTGAAATAACGCGTGTGTGCGAGGAGGTTGGCCGTCATGAATGCGCCGTAGGAGTGGCCGCCCACCGCGACGCGGTCGGGATCGGTCACGCCGATGCGTACCGCTTCGTCGATTGCCGCTTTCGCATCCGCGGTGAGCTGCTCGACGTACGTGTCGTTCACGGTCTTCGGGTCGCCGACGATCGGCATCGACGCGTTGTCGAGTACCGCGTAGCCGGCCAGCGTCATGAAAATCTCCGAGGTGCCGCTCACCACCGCGAAGGTCTGCGTCGTGTTCGTGTTCTGCGACGCCGTGCCGCGGTCGAGGAACTCGAGCGGGTACGCCCACACCAGCGTCGGTAGCCGCGTCCCCTCTTTCCAGCCGGGCGGCGTGTACAGCGTGAACGACATCGCCACGCCGTCGGGCCGTTTGTACGTCACCAGGCGCCGGCCGATCGCGCGCAGTTGCGGGGCTGGATCGGCGAACGCGGTGAGTGCGCGCAACGCGCCCGTCGCGCGCGTTCGCACGAACACGTTTGGCGGATCCGTCGGCGACTCGCGCTGCGTGAGGATGCGCGCCGCGTTCGCGTCGAGCGGCATGAGCGGTGTCTCCAGGGGCGCGAGCTCCGAACGGAACACGCGCGTCTTCTCGTTCGTGCGCAAGTCGAGCCGGTCGAGGAACGGCCGGCGGCCGTCGGGCCCATAACCCGCGCCGCGCAGCCAGATCGCGTCGCCGGTGTGGTCGACGACGGGATGGCCGCTCGCGGAGTACGCAATGACCGGCGTACCCGGGTCGTTGTAGTAGTCGCCGTCACGCATGGTCGCGAGCGCGCGTGGCGCCGCTCCCGCGGCGCGCGCGTCCGCTAGCAGCATCGTGCGCGTGCGTGTCGCGCTGTCGTACGTCGTCACCAGCGCGCGCTCATCGCGATCGAGCCAGCTCACGCTAAACGTACGCGCCGACGTACGCGCCAGCTCGGCCGGCGCATCGGCGAACGGCGCCGCGAGCATCACGATGCGATCGCGCGCCGCGGCGGCCGCGCGCGGATCGCCGTTGTCGAGCGCTTCCGCCCAGACCAGCGTCGCGGGCGACGATGGCTTCCACGCGACGTCGCGCGGCCCGGTCGGCACGCCGTCCGCGGGCACGCGGTCTGCGAGCGGTAGATCGGCGATCGTCTTCACGCGCATGCCGCGCGCATCGAGCACGTCGATCGCGTGCGGAAACCGCACGTACGGGAACAAGTACGAGAACGGCGCGTGCACGCGCTCCGCCAGCAGATAGCGCCCGTCCGGCGACACAGAAACCGAGGTGTAGATCCCGCGCGCCGGCGTGCGCGCGACGCTGCCGTTGCGCGCGTCAACCATCACGACGCGCGACGTGCCGTAGTACGCGAACAGCGCCTCGTCGTACGCGTTCGCGAGCATGTCTTCGTACGTCACGATCTGCCCGGCGGCGCCGGCCGTTTCTTGCACCGCCGGCCCGCTCGCGACGCCGGGCGCGGGCGGCGGCGCCGTCCGGTCGATCGCGCGCACGATCACGTGCGCACCGTCGGGCATCCACCGCACCGCCCCGCGAAACACGTCGTTCACCGCGATGTTCGCAACGCGCACAGCGTGCGCGTCCGCCGTCGTGCCCACCCACAGCTCGGTGCCGTGCGCCGTCGCATTCGTCACCGCAAACCGCGACCCGTCCGGCGAGAACTGCAGCGTGGTCACGTGCGCGCCGGCGGGCAGCGCGACGCGCGCGACATGCCCGTCGGCGACGCGCTCGAACGCGAGCGACGACATCGCCGCGGCATGATGGATGCCGTTCGTCACCGGATCGATGCGCAGCCCCGCGAGCCGCAGCATGGGCCGCGCGAGGTCGGCGACGGGCGGATAGCGCAACGGCGTTTCGATCGCAATGACTTCGCGCCGCGGCCCCACCACCACGACCGGGATCGGCGGCGCCTTCAGCACGGCCTCGATCGCGGGCGCCGCCGGCCGGTAGCGGGTCGCATCGGCGGACGCGGGCGCCGCGAGCAAAGCGCAGACGGCGGCGAGAAGAAGACGGCGCGCGAGCATTCGCGGCCGGTTCGGTGCGACAGGGGCGCGTCCTACGCCGGGCTGCGCGCTACTTGAGGCCGCAGAGGTCGTGCGCGAGGCAGACGAGCCCGGCCACGTCGGCATCGCCGATGTCGCCGTCGAGCGCCGCGTCGCGCCCCAGCGCGACGACTATCGCGACGAGCCCGTACGCGGCGAACCGCGGCGACGCGAGCGTGCTGACGCCGGCTTTCCGCAGCGCCTCGAGGTACGCGGTCACGCGATCGACCGCCGCGTCGACGGCGTCGCGGCGCGCGCGCACGACGGCTTCGTCGGCGTTCGAATAGACGTGCCAGGCGCGCACGACGCCGCGCTCGCGGCGCCCGACGTCGGCGACCTCGCGCAGCCAGCTCGCGATGCGCTCGCGCTCGCTCGCGCGCGTCCCGGGCGGCTGGCCGAAGCGCGCCGCGACGTTGCCCAAGGACGGGCCGCGCCGCAGCAGCGCCTCGCGAACGGCCTGCGCGCGGTCCTTGAAATAGCGGTAGAACGTGCCGTACGCGACGCCCGCCTCGTGCGCGATCGCCCCCGCGGACAGCGTCTCGGCGTCGGCGGTCGCGAGCAGCCGCGCGACGGCGTCGAGCAGGCGGTCGCGCGAGCTCGGCTTCACGGGCCGTTCGGGCAGCCCGGCGTCGGCGGGATCGACGCGTCCGAGGTAGGTCCAGCGGCCGCGCACGCGACGGGTCTCCGGGTCGCGAAAGCTTTCGACCCGGTACCGATAGGCTCGCCCGCTGACCCGTTTGATCACCTCGTAGGCCAACCTGACCCTCCTACGCTACCTGCATTAGACAGAATTGGGGAGGGTGCTTCCGCTGCCGGACGGGTTGCCAGAGACTTAACGCATGCCCCGGGAAATTCTCAGCCCGCTCGGCTAAGCGGGATCGTGCGCCTTCGACGCGTAGTGGGTGACCTCGTGGAGCGCGCCCCGCACGGGAAGCCGCCGGGGGCGGCTGGGTGGACCCTCAAGGCCGATAGCAGCGGATTCAGCTTCCGCATCGCGGACGCATCGCTTGCGAACAACGCGCGCACGATCTTTCAGCGCTACCTCACCACGCAGGTCGACGCCGGCTGCTCCGACGTCGACGGCGCGGAGCTGATCTTCGGCGAGCTGCTGGGCAACGTCGCGCGCCACGCGCCGGGCGCGATCGACGTCCGGCTGCGGTGGAACGGCATCGTCGCGATCCTGGAGGTCGGCGACTCCGGACCGGGCTACGCGATCGATGACGTGCACCTGCCCGGCGACTTCGCCGAGTCGCGCCGCGGGCTGTTCCTCGTCGCGGCGTTCGGCCGCGACCTCCGGGTGCGCCATCACGAGGGCCGGACCACGACCACGGTCACGCTGCCCGTGACGCGCCGCCGCGCGACGGGGACGGATCCGCGCGCACGCTGACAGCCTGAAGCGCTCGCTTGCGGCGCGAGGCGTCCGAGCGGGTAACAGGAGCAGATGACCGACGACCGTCGCCGTCGCGACGAAGAACGGTTGCGCCGGGCGCAAGTGATCGCGAGCGGGCTGCGCGAGCAGCAGGCCGAGCTCGCCGCGTCGTTGCGCGACATCGCGCAGCGCGCGCGAACCGAACCGGTCGTCCTGTCCGAATGGCGCCGAGCGCACGCGTTCGCCGGCAACTCGTTCCCCGACGACGTGGGTTAGCGTACCTTTCGGATCACGCCGTCGGTCTTTGCCGCGATTGCGTTTTCAGGCTACTGCGCAAGTTGCTGTTGGAACCTCTGACATAAAGCAGTCTGCGGACATCGAGTGAGCCTCCACGGTCATAAGGACGCCGGGCGCGTTTAATTGGCCGAACCTTTCGGACGAGCCGAAAAGTTCGGCCGATCGGGAGATTTCCTGCGCGTAGAAACCCGCTACGTTAGAGCGTATGGACTTCCTCATCGGCGCGCTCTTCGCTGCGTTCGTGATCGTCGTCTCAACGGTCGCGGGGCGAAGCCTGGACCGCGCCAAGCTCCGAGCGGCCGAGGAAATGCGTGCACACGACTCCGAGCTCTTCGGCGACTTCTGAGCAAACGCGCTACGCGCGCTCGTGATATTTCCGCAACGCTTCGGCGACCGTCAGGCCCGGCTCGCGGTCCAGGTACGGCAGCAGCCGTGCCGCCCAAATCTCGAGCTTGATCGCGTCCTCGGATCCGGGTGCCTGCTCGTGAGCGCGCCGCAGCGTGCGGATGAAGTCCGCCTTGTGCATCGCTGCCGGGAGGTCTCCACCGCCGGGCGCATCCGGCTGCGGCTTGGTCGTCATAGCGTCGTGATGCTACCAAAACGCGCGCATAGCGCCCATCGGCCGTTCGGACGGAGTTTTACCTGCGGCGCGAGCGCCGAACGGTTCGGCCGAACGGCAGATACCGCGCGCCGTGGCTCAGGCCTATGATGGGTTCGATGCTGTGGGTTCTCGTTCTCGTCGCACCGTGTCCGCTCGCCTCACTGGCGGCGGAGCGGCTCGTGGCGCGCATCCCGATGGAGACCAGACAATGAATTCCGAACTCGTCGAGGTGGGGGTGCTCGTGCTCACCGCGCTCTCGTTCTGGCTGCTCGACCGTTATGTGATCGGATGCGAGAGCGTATGAGTGCCGATCTCATGGTCGGCTTGGCACTCGCCGTGGCCGCGCTCGTCTATCTGACGTACGCGATGCTGCGGCCCGAGCGCTTCTAGGAGTATGCTGCGATGACGATCTACGGCTGGCTGCAAGCGGCCGTCGTGTTTGCGCTGGTGTGCTTGCTCGTGAAGCCGCTGGGCGCGTACATGGCGCGCGTGTTTCAAGGCGAGCGTGTCTTGCTGTCGCCCGTGCTCGGGCCCCTCGAACGCGGTCTTTACCGCATCTGCCGGATCGATCCGGCGCGCGAGATGGGCTGGAAGAGCTATGCGTTCGCGGTGGTCGCGTTCAGCCTCGTCAGCCTGATCTATCTCTACGTGTTGCTGCGCGTCCAGGCGTTCTTGCCGCTCAACCCGCAAGGTTTCGGCAACCTCGCGCCCGATCTCGCCTGGAACACCGCCGTGTCGTTCATGACGAATACGAACTGGCAGTTCTATTCCGGCGAGTCGACGATGAGCTATCTCTCGCAGATGGCGGGACTCGGCTGGCACATGTTCGTCTCGGCCGGGACCGGCATCGCGATCGCGATCGCCCTGATGCGCGCGCTCGCGCGGCGTACCGGCACGACGATCGGCAACTTCTGGGTCGACTTGACGCGCACGGTGCTGTACGTGCTGTTGCCGATTGCTATCGTCGGCTCGCTGCTGCTGCTGTGGCAAGGCGTGCCGCAGAACTTCCTGGGCTACGCGACGGCGACGACGGTCGAGGGCGCGGCGCAATCGATCCCGCAGGGGCCGATGGCGTCGATGGAAATCATCAAGGAGCTCGGTACCAACGGCGGCGGTTTCGTCAACGCGAACTCGGCCTCACCGTGGGAAAACCCGACGGGGCTCAGCAATCTCATCGAGCTCGTCTGCATCTTCCTCATCGGCGGCGCGCTCACGTACACGTTCGGGCGCTTCCCTCGCGACCAGCGGCAAGGCTGGGTGCTGTTCGCCGCGATGACCACGCTGTTCGTCGCCGGGTTCACGGCCGCGTACGCGGCGGAGGCGGTCGGCAATCCCATCGTGCACGCGCTCGGGGTCGCGGGCGGCAACTGGGAGGGCAAGGAGGCGCGCTTCGGCATCGCCGCGTCGGCGCTCTTCGCGACGATGACGACGGACACGTCGTGCGGCGCCGTCAACGCGATGCACGACTCGTTCACCGCGCTCGGCGGCTTGGTGCCGATGTTCAACATGCAGCTCGGCGAAGTCGTCTTCGGCGGCGTCGGCTCGGGTTTCTACGGGATCATCTACTACGCGATCCTGACGGTCTTCATCGCCGGGCTCATGGTGGGCCGGACTCCGGAGTACCTCGGCAAGAAGATCGAACGCCGCGAGGTGCAGCTCGCCATCTTGGCCGCGCTCGTCGTGCCGGTGTTCGCGCTGATCCCGGCCGGCATCGCGGCGGTTTTGCCGGCGGGCACCGCGACGCTCAACAACGCGGGCCCGCACGGTTTCAGCGAGATCCTGTACGCGTACTCCTCGATGGTCAACAACAACGGTTCGGCGTTCGCGGGTCTCTCGCCGAACACGTGGTGGAACATCTCGGGTGGTGTGGTGATGCTGTTCGGGCGGATCGCGATCATGATCCCGGTCATCGCCCTCGCCGGCGCGCTCGTCGGCAAACGCGCCGTCGCGACGACCGTGGGGACGTTCGCGACCACGTCGCCCATCTTCGTCGTGCTGCTCATCGGCGTCATCGTGATCGTGGGCGCGCTGACGTTCTTCCCGGCCGATGCGCTCGGTCCGATCGTCGAGCATCTGCTCCTCGTGCAAGGAAAGCAATTCTGATGGTATCGCGTTCCCGCTCGCTCTTCGACCGCGCGATCCTCCTTCCGGCCATCCGATCCTCGTTCGTCAAGCTGGATCCACGCGTTCAACTGCGCAACCCGGTGATGTTCGTCGTCGAGGTCGGCGCGCTCGTCTCGTTCCTGTTCGCATTCCGTGACGCGCACAACGGCCAAGCGTCGTTCGACCTCGCGATCTCGGCGTGGCTGTGGTTCACCGTGCTGTTCGCCAACTTCGCCGAAGCGATGGCGGAAGGCCGCGGAAAAGCGCAGGCGGAGTACCTGCGCCGCACCAAGACCGACACGACGGCACGCCGCCTGCTCGATGGGCGCGAAGAGCTCGTGTCCGCGGCGCAACTGCGGCGCGGCGACCGCATCGTCGCTGAGGTCAACGATCTCATCGCGACCGACGGCGAGATCGTCGAAGGCGCCGCGACCGTCGACGAATCGGCCATCACCGGTGAATCGGCGCCCGTCATTCGCGAGGCCGGCGGCGACCGTTCATCGGTCACCGGCGGCACGCGCGTGCTCTCCGACCGCATCGTGTACACCGTCAGCGCAAACCCGGGCGAGTCGTTCCTCGACCGGATGATCTCGCTCGTCGAAGGCGCGCAGCGCCAGAAGACGCCCAACGAGATCGCGCTGTCGATCCTGCTTTCCGGGCTCACGATCATTTTCGTGATCGCCGTCGCCACGCTCGCGCCGTTTTCGATCTACGCGGGGGCCGCGCCCAGCGTCGTCGTGCTGATCGCGCTGCTCGTGTGCCTGATCCCGACGACGATCGGCGGTTTGCTCAGCGCGATCGGCATCGCGGGCATGGACCGTGTCCTGCAGCGCAACGTGCTGGCGACTTCGGGGCGCGCGGTCGAAGCGGCCGGCGACGTCGATACGTTGCTCCTCGACAAGACCGGCACGATCACGCTGGGCAACCGCCAGGCGACGGAGATCGTGCTCGCTCCCGGCGTCGATGAGACGACGGTCTACCAGTCGGCGTATTTCGCGTCGCTCGCCGACGAGACGCCGGAAGGCCGGTCGATCGTGCTGCTCGCCGGAACGCGGGGCGGCGCGCTTCCGGCCGGCGCGGTCTTCGTGCCGTTCAGCGCGTACACGCGCATGTCGGGCGTCGACTACGCCGACGGCTCGCAACTGCGCAAAGGCGCGCCTGACGCGGTGCGCGCGTGGGTGTCGCAGACCGGCGGCGGCGCCACCGACGTGCTGTCGGCCGACGTCGAACGCATCGCGCGCGCCGGCGGCACGCCGCTGCTGCTGGCCGACGGACACCGGATCCTCGGCGCGATCTACCTGCGCGACATCCTCAAGCCGAACACGCGCGAACGGTTCGACCGCTTGCGCGCGATGGGCATTCGCACGGTGATGATCACCGGCGACAACCCGCTGACCGCGAGCGCGATCGCGCGCGAGGCGGGCGTCGACGACTTCCTCGCCGAGGCCACGCCCGAGACGAAGATGACGCTGATCCGGCGCGAGCAGAGCGAAGGCCGGCTCGTCGCGATGACCGGCGACGGCACCAACGACGCGCCCGCGCTGGCGCAAGCCGATGTCGGCGTCGCGATGAACAGCGGGACGCAGGCGGCCAAAGAGGCCGGCAACATGGTCGACCTCGACTCCGACCCCACGAAGCTCATCGAGATCGTCGAGGTCGGCAAGCAGCTGCTCATGACGCGCGGCTCGCTCACGACGTTCTCGATCGCCAACGACGTCGCGAAGTACTTCGCGATCCTGCCCGCGATGTTCACCGCGGCGTACCCCGCGATGGACGCGCTCAACATCATGCGCTTGGCGACGCCGCAGAGCGCGATCCTGTCGGCGATCATCTTCAACGCGCTGATCATCGTCGCGCTGATCCCGCTCGCGCTGCGCGGCGTTGCGTACCGCCCGCGCGGCGCGGACGCCGTGCTGCGCGAGAATGTCCTGATCTACGGCCTGGGCGGCATCATCGTCCCGTTCATCGGGATCAAAGCGATCGACCTTATCTTGGTCGCGCTGCACCTGACGGGAGCGCACTGACGCCATGGCAACCACGCAACAACCCCCGGACGCGCGCGAAGGCACGCTGCGCCACATCGTCACCTCGGTGCTCTTTACGATCGTCACGGTCGTCGCGCTCGGCCTCATTTACCCGGCGATCATCTGGGCTCTGGGGAGCGTGCTGTTCCACCACCAGGCGGGAGGCTCGCTGATCGTGGACAAGAGCGGCAAGGTGATCGGGTCGGAGCTGGTCGGGCAGAACTGGACGAAGCCGCAATATTTCCAAGGCCGTCCGTCCGCGGCAGGCAAGGGCTACGATCCCACGTCGACCGGCGGCACGAACCTCGGCCCGACCAGCAAAAAGCTGATCGACGCCACCAAGAGCGCGATCGCAGCGCTGAAGAAGGCAAACCCCGACGCGACGGGCCCGATACCGATGGATCTCATCACGTCGAGCGCAAGCGGCATCGATCCAGACATATCGCCGGAGGGCGCATACTACCAGGTACCGCGCGTCGCAAGAGCGCGCGGAACGTCAGCCGACGCCGTGCGCGCACTCGTCACCGCACACATCACGCCGCGCCAATTCGGCCTCCTGGGCGAACCCCGCGTCAACGTCCTCGAACTCAACCGCGCGCTCGACGCGCAAGGAGCCGCCACGAAGTGACCCGCCCCAAGGCAACGACACGCGCTTCGGCGACGGCGCGCGCGCTCGTAGTCGCCATCGTCACCGCCAGTGTCACCCTGAGCCTGTCGAAGGGTGCGGGTGCCCAGGCACCGACCCCCGCGCCAACGGCGTCACCGTCACCCGCACCCTCGGCCGCGCCGAACCCGATCGGCCCGTCGCTGGGCAACAACGACCCGTGCACGTCGATCGCGGCGATCGTGACACGTCCGTCCGTAACGAACTCGGTGTGCACGGTGCGCCCGAATCACGTCGAGATCGAAACCGGCTACTTGAACACGAGCTTCGACGGCGGCGGCAACACGGTCGCGTACCCGCAGACCCTGATCCGCATCGGCACGGCGATCCCGGCGCTCGAGCTGCAGATCGCGCCGCCGGGCATCAACCGCACGAACGCGGGCGGCATCGTAACGGGCACGACCGACATCGGCGCCGGTTTGAAATACGTCTTCGGCTACACGCCGAAGTTCAACTACGGCGGCCAGGCGTTCTTCACCGCGCCGACCGGCACCAACGGCTTCTCGGCCAACGGCACGAACTCGACGTACGCGCTCAACGCGGGCTACACGCTCAGCCCGGTGTTCTCGCTCGCAACCACGCTGGCGACGAACTCGCTCACGAACGGCCCGCAGCGCTGGACATCGTTCGTCCCGTCCCTCGTGCTGGGCGTATCGCTGCCGAACACGACCGGGCTCAACCTGGAGATCGCGCAGTTTTCGCACGCGAACGGCCCGGCGACGCCGACCCGCACGCAATACCTGTTCGCGGTGTACCGCGACCTCGGCCCGCGCGTGCAGCTCGACGCGTCGTTCGCCACGTCGCCGACCGCGGCGACCGGCAAGTACAAATCCGTCGGCTTCGGCGCGAGCTTCTACTTCTGAGCGGTCTCGCCGGCGGCGGCAACCGTGCGCGGCGCGAGCACCAGCAGCTCGCGCGCGCCCGCCGCGAGCGCGCGCACGGCGAACGACGGCTTGCCGAAGAACCGGCGCTTGGGATGCCGCGGCGACTCGACCGCCAGCACGTCGCCCACGGCGAGCAACTGCACGATGCGCACCGCGGCGTCGGCCGCGACGTCGGCGACGAACGAGCCGTGCACCGCGCTCGTCGCGCGAGCCAGCGCGTCGACCGCGGCGCGCGTCGCCGGATCGTCCTGCGGCGAGACCGCGACGACGCGCAAGTCGACGTCGAGGCGGCGCGCCAGCCGCCCGGCGCGCTCGACCAGCTGCACGTCGCGCTCGCGCGGCGCGACGCCGAGCACGATGCGCGCGAACGGCCGCTCCCGGCGGCGCTCGGAACGCGCGCGCAGCATCTCGCGCACGGCGAGCTCGCGCAGCGCGGCCAAGTTCTCGGTGCGGAAGAAGTTGGACAACGCCGCGTCGACCCGGTCGCGCGGATAGATCTTCCCCTCGCGCAACCGCTGCCGCAGCACGTCCGGTGTCACGTCGATGAACACCGCGTCGTCGGCGAACTCCAGCACGCTGTCGGGCAGCGTCTCGCGCACGCGCGTCCCGGTGAGCCGTTCGACGGCGTCGTTCACGCCCTCGAAGTGCTGCACGTTGAGCGTCGTGATCACGTCGATCCCGCCGCGCAAGACGGCGATCACGTCGTCATAGCGCTTCGCACGCGCACCCGCGCTGAGATTCGTGTGCGCGAGCTCGTCGATCAGCGCGACCGCCGGATGACGCAGCAACAGCGTCTCGAGGTCCATCTCGCCGTTGGCAAGCCGCGGAATCTGTTCGATCCCGGTGAGCTGCGCCGCCGTCTCGGCGCGCCCGTGCGTCTCCACCAGCGCGGCGACGACGTCGACGCCGTCGTCGATGAGCTGATGCGCACGATCGAGCATCGCGTACGTCTTCCCGCTCCCGGCGACCGAACCCAGATAGATGGTGAGCTTGCCGTAGCCGATGCGCAACCGGTCGCCGAGCGCGGTGCCGTACGGATGGCGCCCGCCGTCGTACGCCGAGCGCGCGGGCACGCCGGCGGGGTCGGCGACGAGCACGTCGCGATCGAGCGGTCGTTCCAAGATACGGTCCGCGAGCGCCCCCCGCGGCACGATGAGCAGCGACGCACGAACTTCACGCAGGTCGCCGCGCGCCAAGCCCGGCGGCGCAGAGATCACACCGCCGTCCGCGCGCAGCGTCGCCGCCGTCAAGCGTGCGACATCGACCCCGCCGAGGGCCGTCGCTTCGAGCGCGAGATCGAGCGCGTCCGCGAACGCGGCGGCCCGCCGCACGAACGCCTCCGCATCGCCGGCGCCGGCAACGACCGCGAGCGCGATCGACACCTTGCTCGGCGCGATGACCGGGATCGTGAGATCGTCGACGACGCGCAGCAGCAGCTCGCGCATCATGCTCAGGTTCTTGGGCTGAAACACGCCCGCGGCGGCCCGCTCGACGTCCTCGTCGCGCACGATGCGCCCGGTGCGCAACCGCGACTCGAGAATCGACGGTGCGACGTCGAGTGCGATCACACGATCGGCTTTGCGCAGGAACGCGATGGGCACCAGCTCGCGAATCGGATGCCCGACGATGCGCTCCGCAACGGGCGCGACGGTGTCCAAGTGCATCACGTTGAACGCGCCGAGCACCGACTTGCCGGCCTCGCGCAGCGCGAGCGCGTCCTGCCACCGCTTCGTGTGCGTCGCCCCGCTGGGATTCGCATGCGCGAGCTCATCGACGACGATCGTCTCGTAGTCGCTGGCAAGCGCGGCCTCGAGATCGAAGTCCTCGACGGTCGTCCCCGCGACCGTGAAACGCCGCGGCGGGATGCGCGGCAGCGACGCGGCAAGCGTCTCGAGCTGCGGCCGCCCTTTCGTCTCGATCCACCCGATCGCCACGCGCCGCCCCGCCTTCGCCTCGCCGAGCGCGTCGGCGATCAAGCGGTGCGTCTTCCCCGCGCCGGGCGCGCCGCCCAGATAGATCGTCAGCTTCGGCGTCAGGCCGAGCTCGACGAGCAGCGCCGCCGCGGAGCGTCTTTCTCGCACACGATGTCATTCGCAGGGCGGCACCGCGGCTCCCCGAAGCGCTGATCGTGCGCTCGCGAACCGTCGCCGCCGCAGCCTTCGCGCTGCTGATCGTCACGTTCGCCGCCGACGCGGTGACGCAGCAGACGCTCGTCATCGCGATCCTGCTGGACGTCCCGATCGTCCTGGCGGCGCTCACGCAAAGCCGTCGCCTGACGTTGTCGCTGGTCGTCGCCGCACTCGCCGCCGACGCGGCGGCCGGCTTCATCAACGCCGCGCACGACGACTACCGCTGGGACCCGGTCGGCGTCGGCGACCGTCTCCTCTCGATGCTCTCGATCGTCCTCGTGGGCTACCTGAGCACCGCCGTCCAAGAACGCGCCGAGCGCGTCGGCCGCCTCGCCGCGCAAGAAGCGCGCGCACGCCGCGAGGCCACGCTCGCCGCGGCCGCCGACCGCATGCGCGCGTCGCTCTCCCCCGACCTCGTCAAACGCGCGATCGTCCGCGAAGCCCCGAACGCACTGGACGCCACCGCAGTCTTCTGGTACCCGAGCGGAAGCGACGGCGAGATCCTAGCCGCCCGCACCGGCGAAACCGACGTCGACGTCGTCGACGAACGCCCGTCCGCCGAGATCGCAACGCTCACCCACCGCGTCGCGGACGACCGCACCGTCACGGTCGTGCGCGGAGTCGACCCGGTCGGGCGCTTCGTCCTCGAACGCCTGCAAGCACGCAGCGCGATCGCGATCCCACTGGCCGACCGCGGCACGAGCTTCGGCGTGCTGATCGCCGCATCGAACGCCGAAACGCCGGACGAAACCATCATCCAGGCCGCGCACGCCTTCGCAGCGCTCGCAGTCGACGCACTAGGCCAAGCCCGCCTCTTCGCCGAGCTCGCAGAACGCAACGAAGCGCTGAGCGAACGCCAGGACGTAATTCGCGACCTGGTCTATGCCCTCTCGCACGACCTGCGCACACCGCTCGCCGCACTCGCCATGACGCTGCGCCAAGCCGCCGACGGCTCGTACGGTGCACTGCCGGAACGCTACGAAACGGTGCTGCGCGACAGCCTGGTCTCGATCGACGACCTGCGCCGCCTAGCAGAAACGCTACTCCTCGTCGCCCGCTTCGAATCGGGCGACCGCCGCGCAAACGTCGAGCTGATCGAGCTCGGCCCGGTCGCCCGCGAGATCGGCTCGGAACTGCAAGCGATGGCGGACGCGCGCAGCATCGCGCTCGCCGTCGACGCCAGCGTCGAAGCGCCGGTGCGCGCGGCCCGCGGCGACCTCAAGCGCGCGCTCGC